>CAMNRM010000010.1 GCA_946553025.1 uncultured Clostridium sp. | reverse complement strand
AACCGTGGGATTCCATGGTTTCTTAGTGTTACAAACTTTTAACTCACAAGTAATATAGTTCCATGATTTTCCTCTTTGATACTACATCGGCAATAAAACATCATATTCACCTCCTATCCCTTTGCACAATCAAATAAACTCCATTCTCATCTAATTCCAGGCTAAATTTTTTGCTTCCAGCCTGGAATTCCATGGAATTTCCATGGAATATCAGACAATTCAAGCTTTTTTCACCCCTGGAACTTCAATTTTACTCCTTCATAACCCTGCAAGGATTTGCCCTCTACAATGATTTTTTTCTTTTTTGCTGAGAGATTTTTCTTATTGAAAAATTCAGAAAATTTATGTTTTTCCAAGCTTTCTATCCTTTCTTCATTTGTAAAATTTACATACGCTTGATACAATTCCTCTGTTGATGTTCTCACTTTTGGATCAGAAAAATCACATTTTTCCTGTGAAAATTTTTCAATAATTTTTTCATGATCCCAGCACATTTCTTCAGGAATATTTATATGTATCTGCGGCAAAATATAATTATTTTTCGCCAAACGCAGATACGCCTTCATTGCCTTTAATGCAATTCCAGGAAGTTCTCTGCTTAACTCGTAAAACAAATTTTTATCTTGTTTATCTGGTGGAACCTGATAATAAAACGGAAGCACATACTGACGTTCCATAAAGGCAGCATCATTTTTTTTCGTGTGAATTTGATGATTTGTTCCGAACAACAATCTTGCATTCAAATGCACAGTTTCACCTGCTTTAAACTTTCCTTCACTTCGGATTAAATCATCGCCAGTAATCGATTTTATTTCCCCGACAGCCTTTACACTAAGCGGTTCATCGGTCAAATCCATGCTGGTGGCCAACCTCTTATTTTTCAATTCTGCCAGAGAAAATTTTTCTCCAAATTCTGCAATATTCATCGCACACACCCCCTCCTCTCCGAGCAATGCTGCAATAACTTTTGCCAATAATGATTTTCCTGTATCCTTGACTCCCTGGAAAACAAAGAACTTTTTGCAGTTATTGTCATCTACCATCAAGTAGCCTATTATCTGCCACATCGCTTCTGTCAAAATTTTATCATCATTTGTTATTGCAGCAATAAAGGCATCAAATTGTGGGCATATTTCTCCAGGAATATACTCGCAACCAAGAGAATAACAATAGAAAAAATCTTGTGGATTTTGAAGCACTTCTCCGCTTTCTATATTAACCAAAAAATTTCCAAATGGACAAATATTAAGTGGAAGTCCCTCTCCCCTTTTTACAACGATTTCACAATTTGACTCAAGACATTTTTTCACGTTATCATATTTTAACGGTGAAAATTTTATCTTGCGTTCTTTTACAAATTTGTCAATAAAATGAATCACCTCCTTTCCTTCCATTTTTCTGTAACAATTAAATCCGTCCAAAGCAAACACATACAAATTGCCATCATAATAGCGTATAAATACACTTTTGACAATTAAATCCGCAACTTCTTCCGGCTTAATTTCTTCGGTTTCCTTTGGTTTTATCATTTCATTGTTCGATTGAACTGGTGGTACTATGCCGATTTCGTGATAGTACCACTTATACTGACAAAAAAACTATACCGACATTTTGTGGAAAGCCAACAGTTACGGCAGCTTCCTGAAAAAATGTCGGTATAGTTTTTATAGACGATATAAGGCTTCCGATATTTTTTTATCCTTCCAGTTCTTTTCTGCATTTCTTCCTTCTGGATTTGTCCGCTCCAGAGCTTTTGCTAACGTATCTAGGATTGCAAAAGCGTAGAATCCAGAAGTGGTTGAGATATTTTCATGTCCAAGCATTTGCTGGATATAGGATAGAGGACATCCCTCCTGGTACAGGTTCATTGCTCTGGTCTTTCTCAACATGTGGAAATGGATATCTTCTGGCATTGAGATTCCTTCATTCCGGCATTTTTGTGCATACTTCTTCAGGACTTTCTGGATGCAATCATCGGATAGTTCATGTTTTATGCCATGTGTGACCGCATAAAAGAGAGGTATCATAAGATCGTGGCTGTTTCCATGAAATTCCCGCAGGTATTCTCTCAGATGCTGTACCGTCTTTTTCATCACTGGTACGTTCCGATACTTTCTGCCTTTTCCCAGTATCCGTATATAAGGTATCTCCGCATCAAGATGCAGGTCACAGACCTTTAGCCCTGTCAACTCTCCAACCCGCATGGCAGAATCATACCCAAGGATAAGCATTTTCTTTGTCTTATTCTGAATAATGGAGATACAGTCCTTTTCCCAGTCAATATCTTTCAGCTTCAAAGAACAGACATCAATTCCCCGAAGCCCTGTTTCCAGAAGGAGTCTGCAGACAGCGATGTCCCTTTTAGTCAGTAGTCCTGATGAGATCGTAGATCTGAGTACCGCAAGCTCCTTGCCACTATAGATTTCTATGATCTTTACTTCCCGCGGCAGATGCACCGGTATCTCCAGAAGGAACTGAGCCGTGTGGTCATTAGCGGAAAGAAACCTGCGCAGCCCCGCCAGACTGCTTCCAATCGTAGACGGCCGGTAACGTCCGTCTTTATAAAGGGACAGGATAAAGGTACTCACATCATTTGTTTGAATAGCAGATAACTTCCTATACCCGTTTTTTTGACAAAAAAGCAGAAAATAAGTAACGATTCTTTTATACCCAGATATTGTATTAGGGCTGAATCTTTTCTGTTCCAGATATTCTACAAAGGATTCCAGTTCCAATCGGAATCTTTTATTCATCAGTTTTCCTGATGAGCTGCCAATATCCTGCCTTCTCCAGTCAACGCTCCCTGTCTGTGCAAGGGACAGCAGCAGTTTGATACAGCGTTTCCGATGGGTTAATTCTTTTTGCGCCCATTTTTCATTGCAGCTGATCGGCTTGTCCAGAAAAGCTTTTATGAGTTTTTCTGAAAACTTGTCATCTCCTATTTCATGTGATACGGACATAAGAAGTTGAAAACTGGACCGATAACGTGTAACTATCTTTTTTCCATATCTTCTGTCCTCCATCTGATCCATTACTTCCTGGATCAATACCTCAAGTTCCTTTTGGTTTTCCTTCATCGTTGTAAACCTCCTTCTTTTTGTTCCATCATGAAGGATATTTAGGAAAAGTTCAAAAACTATACCGACATTTTTCAGGAAGCCGCTGTAACTGCTGGCTTTCCACAAAATGTCGGTATAGTTTTTTTGTCGGTATAAGTGGTACTATCACGAAATCGGCATAGCACGACGAACATTATTGAGGGGTTAAATCGCCAATATCGAAAGGTAACCAAAATAAAAAGTGTATTCCCCAGTGACCAATCAATTGTTTTGTATGGAGAACGGTTGACTGTGTATTTATAAAAAGAAAAAATCAGGGCGGCTCGAAATAAAAATGAGTCGCTCCTGTCTTATTCCATCGGCATTTAAAGTATTGACAAAAAATCTCTATCTTATTCCTGAGGCCGGGTGTGGGCAGAGCCCACAAAAAGCAATTCTTTTGATGCAAAAAATTGAATAAGAATGTATAAAAAATTTTCGACTGGTTATACTATAAAGAGAAAGAATTTTCGACAACAGAAAATCTATTCTATCGACAACCTTGTACTACATATCTAATTCTTATCTGGGAATCTTAAATTTCTATAGACACAAAATTTTTTATACCCTCCACTCTCCTGGTATTTCAAAAACTATTTAGGGCACTTACAGATAATCAAATCTTAAAATCCAACTATCTTTCATTGTATCATAATATAAAGCATTAGTTCCATCCCCTGACATTAAAATCATACACTATTCTAAAAGTACCATTATCATTTACCATCTGTCCATAATAATTTGGAGATAGTAATAATCCAATGTGTTTTCTGCAAAATATAAGATATCTGTTATTCAGATCCTCGTTTATAAATTTTACAATATTTTTATTTAATATAATTTCTGCTCTATCAATGATTATCAATCTATCTTTATATTGCCTCATATCATTAACATTATTTTTATTAATTAATATAATATTGCTGGTATCATATTTACTGTCCCTGGAATCTCCACCTTTCATTTTCTTAATCAGATTATATATAAAAGATTTTCCACTGGCAGATTTTCCACTTACTATTGTTTTGGCACCCTTTAGTTTAAAATCAAATTTATTTCCATAAATATCATCTAATGTTAGTCTATTCTCCTTCCAATCATAACATTTCATAATTAAACCTCCAAGTTTGCCCAATAAAAACCTAATGACTTTACTTCTATTTTATTATCTATTAAATAATTTCTCTCTTTGCATTCAAAAAGATCATCACAATGTTCTAATATAAAACTCAAATTCATATTGTATTTATCAGCATAATCAAATATAACTTCCTGTGCATTTGCTCCACATTCTGTAACATTAACTGCTTTTTTATTCTTATATTCTTCTCTATGTCTGTCTAAAAATAGTATATTTAATGCAGTTTTGCATCCTGTAGATAAACAATCTCTATTACATATTCCATAAGGAGTTTCTATAGTACCTAATTTTTTATCTATCAATTTGGCATTATCTATCAACATCATTATGTCCAAAAAATCTCCATACATTTCACTCATATTTACCTGTGTATCAAAAAAAATTTCGTTATCATATAGAATATCTTTATCGTCAAAAAACTTCATACTTCTAAACAGCTTAACCATTACTGCTAACCTCCAATACCCTATTGAATTTTTATTACAGCCAAACTTTTTGTTTTTTCACTCAAACTTTCCACATAAAAATAGGATTTTCCCCCTGTTTACAGCATCAATAATTCGTAAGATTTAATGATTATATCACACTTTTGCAACTTTTAAAAGGAAAAATTGATATCGTGGATTTGACTGCATTAGAGCAGGATGATCTTATTATGGATAAAAAGCTTCTCGAAATGGGCCTGAATATTAATGCAGAAAGTGCCTATAAGACGATGAAGAATGATGTGATTTGGATGGATGGAGAGTGAGTTGGATATGCTCTATCACTATTTAACAAAAATCTATTTTTAATTTTGGAGATTAAAGGTGCCTTAAAAAAACAAATTTTAAGGCACCAAAGATTCCATCAATAAACATTTTTTACTCATTTAAGGCAAAAAATTTTTATCCGCATATACTACTTTAAACCTTTTTCGGTTCAACTCAAAGAATAAACTAATAAGCCGTTCTGAAATAAATCCGGGATAACGATTTAGATAAGTATTGTCCTTTATACCTCCGTGCTCTGCGATTTTAAACAAAATAGGGAATAACCAGGTACACAAATCATCCAGGACTTCTCTTTTCATTATAAACATATTGCATGGAGAGTAGAGATTTCCTTTAAAAAATGCACAAGCTTCCAGGAAATCTTCTGAATAGTTATTTTTTAAGTACTTCATCATAAATTCCCAGTCCGACGGATCATGACGGCTCTTAAAATTATCTTCCACACTTGGAGCAACATAGAGAGGCACGGGAAGAAGCACATCTATAGCATTATCCATCATCCGTGTTTTCCAATCCTTTGGAAGAAGAAAATGCCTGCGGTAATGATCCAAACCAATAATGTCCTCCTTGGCATGTTTCCAGAGCCAGTAAAGCGCTGTCAGTTCACAAAACTGCTTATTTTTAGCAGAGATATTATCTCCCACATCATCTCTTAATGCATTTTCCGGCAATAAATCAGGAGAATTTTCTGCAAATACTGCTCCTGCATAAATCTGTTTTTCATAAGAAGCTAATGGGTATTCCTGCTGTAGAGGTTTATCAAAAGGAGATTTAACTACATAGACAGATGCCGAAATTTTATTTGTTAAACCTAAGTCTGAGGATGTCGAAAGTTGCAACCCTTTAAACTTGTCCAGCTTCATAAACTCCCGTCCAATGCTTGTATAATATTTTTCCAGATATTGGTTGCGGAGTGTTAAATCCATCTCTACAGTTACAGGTTTTATTATTTTAAAACCGATTTTTTTCAGAATTTCTGTAATTCTTTCATGAAAAACCCCTCTCGTCCCTAAGTATACGGGATAATCCAAGGATAGGTTTAATGCATGGATATCAGTATGCTCATTGAGGCGGAATACGGGGATTTTCCCTATCCTTTCAGGATTTTTTTCATCATTATCATAGAAATAAGCTTCGATATGGATGTCTTTATCCAGAAAACACAAATATGTAGCTAATGTTTGGGCGCGGGAATGGGCACCGAAGATGTATATGTTTTTTTTCATAAGAATACTTATTTCTCCTTCTAATCATGTTCATAAAGCTTTTCTAACTTCCTGGCAGCAACTTGGATATCATATCCGGCCTTAGCTATTTTTTCATCCTGTCTGTCCCTGGGTAAATCTTTTGTACATCCTGCCAGTTCTTCTGCCCAACATGCTTCGTCTAGCGGAAGAAATCTTACTAAATCCGTTATCTGAACTTCCCTGGTTACATTTTCAGAAATCAGACATCTTACCCCCGATGCCTGCGCTTCTATTGCTGAAATCGGAAGCCCTTCAAAATGAGAAGGAAGACAGAATACATCCATAGCCTGAAGATAATCTTCCACGTTATCTTTCCAATCTAAAAACATTACACTATTCTCAAGCCCAAACTGCCGGGACAATACTTTTAATTTTTCCAATAGTATCCCTTCTCCCAGGCAAAGCAAAAACAGAAAAGGATTATACATATGTGCCTTTGCAAAAGCCCTGAGCAAAAACTCCTGATTCTTCTGATAACTGTATCTCCCAACATTTCCAACAATAATTCGATTCTCCAGATTTAAAAAAGTTCGTATTTCTTGTCTTTTCTCTGGCTGGAAATGATATCTTTTAAGATCGATCGCATTTGGCAGTATCTGAATTCGCTCTCTTGGGATTTGGGGTCCAAACAGCCAATCTGCTGCCAAAGTAGAACACGCACAAACATCTGTGGCATATTCCATCGTAAACTGACTTTTATACCTCTCATGCTCTTGTTCCTGGTTTTTCCGTTCTCTCTCATCAGTCACATCAATACCTGTGCTGTGCGAATGGACAATTACTTTCCCTACCTTCATTTCCATAGCAATCTGTTCAATTAAAAAACCTCTCCAGGAACTGGTATGGAGATGTATCGCATCATATCCCTGACTTAAAACACGAACAACTTCCTGACGCAATCCTTCCCGACTGTCCCGCTGCCTATGATGTAAATTATGGACTTGGAATCCATACTGACGATATTCCTCAGTTAATTTCAGTTCTTCTGCCCCTTTGGTCAGAAATGCAAACTGGTATTTCTGCATGTCCATATATCGCATATGATTAAAGATATATCGATATACACCATTATTAATATCCGGCGGGGTCATGTGTAATATTTTTTTCATCTATGTTTTCTCCATACTCTAAGACAAAATATCTTTTCCTGTATTTTTATCTCCTTCCAGACAGTCATCAAGCATAAATTCCTTTAAAGTAGGAATTTCTATAATAGAAAACTCCGCACTTGTGTACTTTAACAATTCATCACAAAAGCTTGATGATGGCATATGAATTGGAATTCTTTTAACAATTTCTGAAAAGCATTTACAATATTTCAAAATACCTTTATGAATTTCTTTTAAATGTTCCATCTGTTCCATCGAACGCTTTTCCTGAGCATAAATAAAACTCTCATCAACATTAAACCCAATAAAGGAAGGTTTGAAAGAAGAAAAAATACATTCCAAAAAGTCACATATTGCAAATATTCTCAAATCATTGTCATATGCTGTTGTTTCTTTAAAATATGCTTTGACTTCAAGTCCATCCTTTTCTGCTTCTCCGCTGATACTTTTTTGTACATACAGCCCTTTCATTTTTCGTTTGATTAGTTTTTCAAGCTTGGATTGGCACGTCCCTTTTGACATAAAATCAAAAAAATACAGTTCTTCATAACTGCTTATATTTAAATTTTCTATATATTTTCGATATAAAATATTGGCCTGCCCATCTGGCTCCTTTTCAGCTTCCATAATCGCTTTCCTCGAAATCATAAAATAAATATCTTTGGGAAGATATTTCAATTTCCATTGTTTCTTTAAAATATGATATGCCTTTTGCATTAACCATCCATCTCTTGATGCAAACATTAAAAAAGCTTTTTCTTTATTTTCTAAAATATTTAACATCCACACCAGAAAAAGCAAAACCAAAGGTGCTATCAATAGGAAACCAAAATCCTGAGAACAAACAATTCTTGGTTTTCCCTGAGAAGCATATAAAACAAACGGATCATTAAATAATTCTGAAGCAAGCATTCCCAACATAACTCTGCTTTCTATTTCTTTTAGATATGTCAATATACTTTTCCATGAAGAAACTTCCATCATTTGTATTGCTGACATAATCAGAAAAGCATCCACTCCATTTTCTTTTGCTGCAGTATAATCCGCCTCTGGATTATCTCCAATGTGCAAATACGACATTCCTCCAGCTTTTTCTTTTAATATTTGAAACAAGCCATTTGATTTTGATACCTGATACTCACAAGAAACAAGGATATCCTCATATCCTGTAATTCCAAATTGATTTAAAAAATCCTTCAGTATATTCACAGGAAGATACATATCTGATACAAAAAAAACTCTTTTTTTCTTTATCTGGCAATATTCAATACATTCCTTTATTTTCTTTCGGACAACAAGTAACTCCTTTTCTTTTTTTAATTCTTTATTCATAAGAAAGTGGCATGTTTTTTGCGTTAGATGATATTTTTCTTCCATTCGCGCATATATTTGATATATATTTGGTTCACTGTATTTTAAAAGTTCCTGTTCGGTTTCTTTTCGCATTATAGAAAAACGTTTTGGCAATTTTTCTATTATTTCTTCATCTATTAGTAAAAAAACATCTGTTGGTTCATATACTCTGCGCATTAGTACTGTATCAAAAATATCAAAAGAAATAATCTCATGTGAATCAATTTCTTTTATAAGGTTTTCATAAGATACATCAAAATATGGTGATTCACATTTGTTTTCACTGACCCTGTCTGCAATATTATTCCCATAAACATCCTGTATACGAATAGCATACTCCTCACTCCAAAGTTTAAGCCTATTATAAATAATTCCAAGTACTGCTGGTCTTGCAATAACAACAACAAGATGAAGTCCTAAATTCAAAACCTCCTTCTCTGAAAGAACTTTCTTTCCCCAAAAAGTCTGTCCTGTCTTTGACGCATCCATTAACCCAGCAATAGGATAATCTTCACACGACTTTACAACCGCCTCTGCGTTAATTCCAGTACCATATATCACTAACGGCTCTGCCGTTTTAGAACAATAATTTTCTCTGAAAAGCTGTATTGTTTTTAATTGCTCTTCCAGCACTTCTTTACCTCCAAGCTTTTTATCGCTCCAAACTTATATGCACAGATAATTCTTTATTCCTCTTCTGTTCAGCTCCTCTATCACTTGTACCTGATTTTTTCTATTCAGGCATAATATAATTCCAAAATCGTCAATATTTTTTATTTCTGATAAATATTTCACTGGTATACCATCCAATTCTTGTAATCTTGCCTGTCCGTCAGACACAATATACATTTCTGGTCTTGGTAAAATATCCTTATATTTTCTGGCAATAATACCTGTACCATAAACTAAAATACGATTGTATTTAGTACAAAATTCATTCAGATATGGTTCAGAAATCTTTTTTTCAAATTCCAGAAAGTTTTTAAAACTTCCGTATTGATACCTCACTTTTTCTGTGATTTTCTCTAAATAGTATTGCAGATTTATTTCATTCATTGCAGCATATTCAGAACTTTCAACAATGCCAGAATAATAACCGCAATGTTGAGCTATATAAATCCATAAATAAGGCAAATATGAAACTTCTTTCTCACCCCACCCTTTCAATTTGTTCAAAATTTTTGCCCTGAGCCACAAATTTTTTTGTTTACTAAATGGAGGCTTATCCATAGAAATCTGACAATTAATACCTTTATCTTTTACAAGATTGTTTACTTCTTCATACTTACCATCCCATCCTTTTCCAAATTCTCCAAAGTACTCTCCAAAATTTGGTTGTGGATTTGTCAATAAACCAAGATACGGATTCTCATCAAATAATTTCTGAATTTTCATGACATGCATTTCATCTTTTGCTAAATTATTCCATGAATTAAAAAAGTAAGACTTTCCGATATAATTAGGTCTTATCTCAGAAGTTAAATCTGCATCATTTAATATACATACTAAATCATAATTACAATAATTTGAAAGAAATTCTGCTATATTTTCCTTAGCAACTATTGCACATTCCCATTCATTGTTTTTATAATCATCCAATAATTCTTTGCTTTGAGCAATTATGTTTATCTTAAGATTGATTTTTTTTAAATTTCTTAAATATTCTATAACTGTTTCTGCCGATCTCCTGTAAGAAACAAAAACAATAATCGCTATATTTTCCTTATGTTCCCCATACTCTGAACCTTCAGAAATAATATACCTGAAATGAAGAT
Source organism: uncultured Clostridium sp. (assembly GCA_946553025.1). Classification (GTDB taxonomy): domain Bacteria; phylum Bacillota; class Clostridia; order Lachnospirales; family Lachnospiraceae; genus Caccovicinus. The sequence continues at coordinate 82,381 of CAMNRM010000010.1, read as the reverse complement.
TTCTTTGTAAATCAGATATATTTAACGTCCGAATTATATTTTCCCAAATTAAATTCACATCATAATACGTTTCTTTATCAATATATTGCATTACCTGAAATAATTCTTCTTGTGTTTGTTTTTCCAACTTATTATCTTCTGCTATTTGCTGACGCTTCAAAAACGGAAAATTACGTTTTTTTACTAATTCATAAGGGATTACAGCATACTGACAATAATTATTTTCGAATTTTAAGGAATTATTTATTTCTATATCTGCAAGAACATCATAGGTAAATCCCAGTTTAAAAAAATGTTGTGTGAATAACATTTCGTGCTTTCTGACAACCTGATGATAAGAACTATAATAAGGCATTTCTTCCCAATAGCTTTTAAATAGATTACTATGTAGCATTTTAGAACGGATGGTTATAAAAAACGACTGTATATGTTCAGGGTAAGTATCTAATTCTTTCTTTCTGTATTCACCATGTTTTGACAATCCCCAAAAATCAACAGGTACTTTTTCCATAGTGTAAAAGATATTTTTCATTGAGGAAAATGGGCCAAACAAAGAATCATTAACTAGCACCAATTCATCATATTCCAGGATTTTCTTCCATCCTATATATTTAATTAAAGCATCTTTAAAACCACCTGCATCTAAACCTATATTTTCGCGGTAAAATATGACGTTCGCATATTGCTCAAGGATATTTTTACCTTGTACCACATTATCTTCATTACATACAACAGCAAGATAATCCACACAAGTTTTTAACTCCTTTAACATATATCCAATATATCGATCTACAATTTTTTGACTGTCAAAAGTTAAATAGATACAGATTCGTTTCATTATCTTTTAACCCCTTTTTTATCTTATAAAACTTAATTTTTTAAACTATAATCCGGATAATATAATTGAGATTCATCCAATTCACCTTTAATTTTGGGATAAACTTCTGTAAATGCGGCTTCACATAATGCTAATATCACACCATCTTCTTTTTCAAAATGAATATCCTTATAAACCAATAAATCTGCGTTATTTTCCGTGTTTTGAGTTACAATAAATGCCTTATATTTCCATTTTCTATATTCAAAATATGTTGCCATTCCTTTACCATACTGCCCATGCCCGTAAATATATATGTTTTTATGTGTCCTATAGAATATTTCCAATTTATCTTGGTCAAATGGCTCCAATACATTAATTTTCTTTTCTTTAATCAATCTTTCTAAATGCAATATAATATAATTAATATCATAGCTTGTTTCGCTTTTTATATAACAAATAGCTCGTTTTGCTTCTGCAAAATAATATAACATAATCGCTTTTCTTTTTATTATAGGAAATTTTCCATATTTAATTAATTCATAAGAATAAGATGCATAAGGATTTTTTTCACAATTCATTTTTATTTGATAAGTGTCTGTAAGCGCAATACCCGTAAATCCTTTTTTTGAGAAAAACACCGAAAAATCAATTTCAAAATTTTTTATAGCTTCTTGATGGATTTTAGGAAAATCCAAATTATTCCAAAACTCAAGCCAATAATTTGAAAGAAACATTGACTTTTTACACACCAAAAAATAGGCTTGTATATGTGATGGAATATTTATATTTGTATTATTAACTGATCTACATTCAGGATGTCTACTTAATCCCCAAAAATCTGATTTTTTAGCTTCCATTTGCTTAAAAATAGGTTCCCATGGGTATATAGGGGCATAAAATGTATCATTAAATAGCACTATTTCATCCCAATTTTTCCAATCTTCATAAGATAAAAATTTTAAAAACACATCCTTATATGCCCCAGCATCATACCCATAGTTATCTCTGACAAAAATATCTTTTGTATATTTTTTGAATTTATGATATCCTAATGGATTAATTTTTCCATTAACTATAATAATTAATTTTTTTAATATTTCGCTTAGACTGTCCAATAGAATTTCTATATAATTATCCACTATTCCGCCAGCATCATAAAAAACAAAAATACCAATTCGATTCATTATTATGCATCCTTATTTTTAAATTTCAAAACAATCAATAAAATTATTCATCTGCTATTACTTTTTCTAAATTCTTTGCAAATACATTCATAGAAAAAATTTTTTCATAAACAGTTCGAGCTGATTTTCCCATTTCTTTTAGTAATTCAGGATTATTAATACACCATTGTATCTTTTCTGATAATTCATCAGAATTTCCAGATGAAAATATCAAACCATTTGAATAATTTTCTACATAATCCGCCATTCCGGACGTATTAGATATAATACACACCTTTCCAAGCATCATCGCTTCTGTTGCAACAATTGACATTGTTTCTTCTCTTGATGGAATAATAAGAACATCAATTTGTTGATAATACTGCATCATTTCTTTACGTGTACTTTTATTAATCCTATGTATATTCTTAATACTTTTCACTCGCTCTTCTATCCAATTTCCGTACTCATTATCAACACTGGTTCCAATAAAAAGGAATTCGGCCTGTTCACTTTTATTACTTTCTAATTTTTCTATAGAATCAATCAATATATCATAACCCTTTATTTCCAGAATAGATCCAACAGTACAAAATACTAATTTTTTATTTAGCAAAACTGAAGATGGAAGAAATTCATCTGGTATTCCATAAGATAATAATTCTATCAGTGGAAATGAATACTTTTTCAAGAAATTTTTCTTCGCTATAGAACTTACTGCATATATTTTTAGTTTATTCTTGTCATTAAGCCCCTTTTTTATATCATCTTTCCAATATTGCATAATAGAATATACATCTAAAGGTTCATGTATCCATAAACTAACATTTCTTTGTCTTGCAATCTCCAATGCACAGCATATCATTTGAAATGTATTAACAATTATATATTGAAAATAACCAATCCAATATATTTCTTCTAACTGAGCATGTGCCAAATTTCTATAAATAATAAAACTAATATTTTGTTTTTTCATTTCATTAATAAAAGTTTCATCTCCACCAGGAGTAGCCACAGTTATTTCATAACCATTTTTTTGCAATGCAATTGCTGCATAAATTGCTGCCATAGAACCGCCATTATAATTTAATTCTGTTGTAATAATCAACCCCTTTTTTCTTTTAATATCTATCCCTTTCCATGGAAATATAATTCTCATATCACCTTTACTTTTTTGATTTATGTATTCAATATAACATAATATTTTTTCCTTTTTACATCCTAATTTTAGTAATTGTTCACGCATTTCAATAAAATAATTACTCATTAATATTATCTTATCATATTTAAAATCTGTAATATTCCTCGGATTATGTACAGTTATTCCATTAATTTTTTTATTCCATAATTTTTTATTATTATCTAAAAGTGCAATTATTTCTTCTGTATCTAATATATCTTCAATATGCTTTTTATATATTTCTCCTGTACCAAATATTATAATTTTCATACTTTTATTTTACTCTTTATAAAATCCTTTATTTTTATCACTTAAACTTCTTAATATCATTTACTGAATTTCTTTTATATTGTTATAATCTAATCTCCATGTTGAATCACGATGCCAAATAATTCCTTCTCTAATTATTCGAGCTGGACTTCCAGCAATTACTACCTTATCTGGAAATATTGATGAACTTATACTTCCCGCACCAATAATGGCTCCATTTCCTATAGAAAAACCTGCAAGAAGAATGCTATTTTGCCCAACCCATACATGATCTTTTATCTTAACTTTTCTACTGTAATTAATTCTATCTCCTGTTTCAGCATCAAAAATAAAATGATTATCGTGGTTTCTAACAAATATACCACTAGAAAACATACAATCATTACCAATATCTATCTCTCCATAACTTGAATGCAATGTTGTCTTAACAAAAGATGTAGAATTTCCGATTTGAACTTTTGTATTATTTCCGCATATAATATTAAGTTCTGTATCTACCCATATATTTCTACCTAATTTAATTTTTGCATTTGAACCAAAAAATTTTATATGAACTCTATTTAATGAATCTAAAGTATCATATTCTATACTATTTCCATAAAAATCTTGATATACATTACCAATAGACATAGCAATTATTTCTTTTTTCCTTAAAAATCTTCCAATTGGAATAATATTTTTTAGCGAATAAATCTTTACATTTTCTATTATTTTTGAAGCTTCTTTTTTTATGCTTTTTTCTGTGTTTTTATCTAAAGTACAAGAGATTATTATACATTTATCGATTTCTTTTAACTTTCCAAGTGAAATAACAGGATATCCATCAAATTCATTAATATTATTAGCCCATTTTTTATCATAGATATAATCAATAGCAAGTACATTTTTAATAAAATCTTTGACAGTATAATAATAATCTCCAATTCCCCATAAAATAATTGGAATATTATTATCTTTTTTTAATGTTTTCATCAATTCTACATAACTACCCAATATACTTCTTTCTCCTTCATTATTTTGATAAGCTAAACAATGATTTTAATTCAATTTATTCCCTATCGACTTCATCACCTCAAACCTCTCCACATCAATAAACTCCCTAACAAACTCCGTCTGCGGATGTTCACATATATTCTCTGGCGAGTCCATCTGTTCAATCTTTCCTTCATTCATCACAATCACCATATCTGCCACTTCCATTGCTTCTTCCTGATCGTGGGTTACAAAGATACTGGTAATTCCAACTTTTTCAATCATTCCCTTCAGCCATCCGCGAAGTTCCCTTCTAATTTTTGCATCAATCGCTGCAAAAGGTTCATCCAACAATAACAACTGCGGATTAGGTGCCAGTGCACGGGCAAAGGCTACTCTCTGCCGCTGTCCCCCTGATAACTGATAAGGATAACGCTTCCCCAAATCCTGCATGGAAATCAATTCCAGCAATTCTTCTACTCTCTCTTGAATCTCATTTTTCCTTTTTTTCTGCACCTGCAGTCCAAAGGCGATATTATCTGCTACGGTCATATAGCGAAACAGTGCATAATTTTGAAACACCATCCCAATCCCACGCTTGCTTCCCGGAAGATGATTTATCCTTATTCCATTCATTAAAATATCCCCGGAATCCGGTACATCCAGTCCGGCAATCATCCGCAGTATGGTTGTTTTTCCACTTCCGCTCGGCCCCAGTAACGCTGCTAACTGCCCTTTTTCTATTCCAAAACTTACATCCTTCGATGCCTGGAATCCGTCAAAAGTCTTATTCACCTGCTTCATTTCTATATGCATTCCCGCATCCCTTTCTTTCTGCTTCCTGTTTCTGCACGTTTTCGCTTATTTTCACCTATTTTCTCTTCCACTCCACAATATTTTTTATAATCAGTATCCCTATTGCCATAATCACCAATAGCGAAGAAACGGCAAATGCAGCGGTTGTATTAAATTCATTGTAGAGAATCTCTACATGGAGCGGAAGCGTATTGGTTTTTCCTCGAAGATGTCCGGAAATTACAGAAACTGCCCCAAATTCCCCCATTGCCCTTGCCGCACAAAGAATAATGCCGTAAAGAAGTGCCCACCGAATATGCGGAAAAGTAATCCTGCGAAAAATCGTAAATCCACCTGCCCCCATCAGTGCCGCGGCCTCTTCTTCCTCCTTCCCCTGCACATTCATTACCGGAAACAATTCCCGAAAAACAAAAGGAAAGGTAACAAATATGGTTGCCAGGATAACTCCCGGAACAGCAAAGACAATCTTAATCGCATGGCTTTTTAAAAAATCTCCCATCCATCCAACATTTCCAAAAGTCAGAATAAAAATCAACCCTGCAATTACCGGGGATATAGAAAACGGGATATCTATTAGTGCAGCAATAATCTGCCTTCCCCGAAAATAAAACTTACTTAAAAGATAGGATGCCGTAATCCCAAACACGGTATTAACAATTACCGCACAGACCATAGCCGCCAGGGTAAGCCAAAATGCCTTTATCGTGTAAGTATCGAAAATATTCGCCTTATAAACCTCCCATCCTTCCCGCAGAGCGTTGGTCAGCACGACAATCAGCGGAAGCACCAGCATTATCCCTAAAAACAATACACTTGTCCCAATACATATCGCTTTTACCAGCCTGCTTCCCTCATTTTGATGCGGTTCAATAACTTTTTGCAGGGAATGAATCCCATCTCCCGAAATATCCTGTTCATAGGATCTTTGCGCCTTTTTTGCCATCCTGTCTTCTTTCTGCTTCAACGTTTTCTGCTTTCCTTTCTGCCTATCCCTTACTAAACCTCTGCATATAAATCTGTACCGAATTAATCAAAAGCATCAGTACAAATGACAGCAATAACAAGACAAACGCAATGGCTGTAGCATCCGCATATTTGTACTGTTCTAATTTCATCATAATTAAAAGCGGGGCAATCTGTGTTTTATAGGGAATATTTCCGGCGATAAACACGACACTCCCATATTCCCCAAGTCCCCGGGCAAATGCAAGACCAAATCCTGCTAAAAGTGCCGGAAAAACTTCTGGAAAAATCACATGAAAAAAGGTATAAACCCGGCCTGCCCCCAGCATCGCCGCGGCCTCTTCATACTGTCGGTCAAGTTTTTCCAGTACCGGCTGTACGGCCCTCACCACAAAAGGTATACCTACAAATACCATCGCTATCGTAATCCCAATGCGGGTATAGGCAATCTTTATCCCTAGCCTAGCAAACCCGCTGCCTATCCATCCCTTATCCGAATAAAGATAGGTCAGGGCAATTCCTGCTACCGCCGTAGGCAGAGCAAAGGGCAGTTCGATAAGACCATCCATAATCCGCTTTCCCGGAAAATCATAGCGAACTAAAACCCAGGCAAGCAAAAGACCAAATACAGCATTAATTAATGCTGCTATAAATGCCCCGGAAAGACTGACCATATAGCCGGAAACAACCTGGCGCGAAGTAACAACTTCCATAAACTCCGAAAAACTCAGCTTGCCAACATGAATAAAAATGGAACACAGCGGCATCAGGACAAAAAATCCCAGCATAGTCAGGGTAACTCCCATACAGAGGCCATAACCAGGGATTACCCGGATACCTTTTTTATTTTTTACCTTTACAATCGTTTGTTCCATACCTGCAGCTATCCTCGATCTTTTTTCTTTCTTTTTCCAAACTATTTTCCGGAATAATTTCTAAGAATACATCTAATCGGAATAAATCTGATCAAACACCGCTCCATCCTGGAAAAAGGTTTCATAGGCTTTATCCCATCCGCCAAAATTTTCAATCGATACCAGATTCATTTCCAGGTTAAACTGCCCGGAAAATTCCTGTAAAATCACATCTCTGGATGGACGATAATAGTTCTTTCCTGCCAGACGCTGTGCTTCGTCACTGTATAAATATTCCAGATATGCTGTTGCCAGTTCTTCGGTTCCGTGTTCCTGTACATTTTTATCCACTACAGCTACCGAAGGCTGTGCCAATATACTGATGCTCGGCGTTACCATCTCATACTGATTTGGATACTCTTCCATGGCTAAATAAGCTTCATTTTCCCAGGCAATCAACACATCGCCCTGGCCATTTTCAACAAAGGTATTCGTTGCCCCGCGGGCACCGGAATCCAGCACCAGAACATTTTTATACAGCTTTTTTAAATAGTCTTTCGTTTCCTCCTCATTTTCCCCATCCTGTTCCTGCCAGTAGGCCCAGGCAGCAAGAAAATTCCAACATGCTCCGCCGGAAGTTTTTGGATTGGGCGTGATAACTTCAATCCCATCCCGCACAAGGTCATCCCAGTCCTGGATATTCTTCTCATTGCCCTTGCGGACTAAGAACACAATCGTTGACGTATAAGGTGAACTTTCCCCGTCAAATTCCTCCATCCATCCCGGCTCAATCAACCCTGCCTGCTCAATGGCAGTAACATCATGGGCAAGGGCAAGCGTCACGACATCCGCTTCATTTCCTTCCATGACGGAACGCGCCTGCGAACCCGAACCTCCGTGCGACTGCACAACCCGGATTTCTTCGTTATGTTCTTCCTTCCAGTATTGACAAAACAGTTCATTATACTGCGAATAAAATTCCCTTGTCGGATCATAGGACACGTTTAAAAGTTCTCTTTCTTTTTTACTGTCCGATGAAGAATCCGAACTTTTCTGGCATCCTGCCATTCCTAAAGACAGCGCAAAAATCATAGCCATTGCCCGCAAACCTGCTCCTGATGTCTTTCTCATAAGTCCTCCCTTGATGCATAAAGAATGAATCCCATCACTTGCCATTAAACCAACAAATTTTCCTGACGATTAATGATATAAAACCCTTTTGTGTTACGGCTGTCTTCCCGGTTGTATCGCATAACTGAACCGTCCATCTGCCTGAAAACAGCCCCTGCCTCTTCGGCAATACACTGCATGGCTGCTGTATCCCATTCCATTGTCGGATTAAAACGGTAATAAGCGTCGGCATCCCCACAGGCAACCATACAGCCTTTCAGTGAACTCCCTACCTTAACAAAATGGGTAAGCTTATACTTCTCAATTAAAGCATCCATCTGCGCACAGCCATGTGAATTACTGATAACCAGCCTAAGCGATGAAAGTTCCTGATTATCGGATACATAAAGCTTTTTTTGTTCACCATCTGCTGATTTTTTGAATGCACCAAAACCCTCTGCTGCAAAATAAAGTTCTCCGGTAACTGGTACATAAATCACACCCATAACGGCTCTATGCTGATAAGCTAAAGCGATATTTACCGTAAACTGACCATTGCGTTTAATAAATTCCTTCGTTCCATCTAACGGATCGACGATAAAACAATAGTCATTCGCAAGCCTGTCCGTATTATCTTTTTCCTCTTCAGATAAAACAGCGTACTGCGGAAATCTTCCCTTAAGCAGCTTTACAATAATGTTGTTTGCTGCTTTATCCGCCTGGGTAAGCGGAGAAGCATCTTCTTTATACTCGACTTTCCATTCTTCCGAATTCTGATAGATTTCTAAAATCGCTTTTCCTGCTTGAACTGCGGCTTCTTTTGCTGTTTCAAGTTCCTTTTCCCATAGCATTGGTTTCTTTTCTCTCCTGCAACATAGTAAGAATAATTTCGACGGATTCTTCTAAAGGCTGTCTGCTTGTATCAATAACAAGTTCTGCATTTTCCGGTGCCTCATAGGGGCTTGTTATTCCCGTAAAATTAGGTATCTTTCCTTCCCTTGCTTTTTGATACAATCCCTTTACATCCCTGCGCTCACATTCTTCAAGCGGTGTGCTTACATAAATCTCAATAAAGTTTTCTTCCCCGATAATTTTCCTTGCGTTTCTCCGGTCACTTGCAAATGGCGAAATAAAAGAAGTAAGGACAATTAATCCTGCATCATTCATCAGCTTTGCCACTTCGGCAATTCTCCGGATATTTTCGATACGGTCTTCCGGTTCAAACCCGAGATTTTTATTCAGTCCCATACGAATGTTGTCGCCATCCAACAGCATGGTATACCTTCCACTGACCGACAGTCTTTTTTCCACCTCATTTGCCAATGCAGACTTTCCCGAACCGGAAAGCCCGGTAAACCATAGAGTCACTGGTTTCTGTCCCATCTTCTCTGCCCGGATTTGGCGTGTAATATCCATCGTCTGCCATACAATATTTTCACTTCTCCGCAGTGAATGTTCCACAACACCGCAGGCCGAAGTCATATTGGTCACCCGATCAATCAGAATAAAACTTCCAAGTCCTTTATTCGCGGCAAAGGTAGAATAGACAAGCGGTGTACCTGCAGCGATATCACAGACGGCAATTTCATTTTTATATAATTTTGAAGCGGCAAGCTGTTCTCCTGTATGAATATCGATGCGATATTTAATATCCATCACAGAAGCAGGAATCATCTTTGTCCCCAATTTCAGCAAAAAATTTTTTCCCTGCATCAGTTCCGCATCATCCATCCAAAGCAGACTGGCTGTAAACATGGTGCTGACGCATAACTGTTCATCTTTTACCAGCACACATCCCCGGGAAACATCCACTTCCCGCTGCAGAGAAATCGTCACTGCCTGCCCTTTTTGGGCCTGTACCACATTTTGATCGCCTACCAGTATGGATTCCACACAGGCTTTTTCCCCGCTGGGAAGAACCGTAATTTCCTCTCCTTCTCTAATGCTTCCGGCTTCAACCTGCCCCTGAAATCCACGAAAACTATGATTAGGACGGCACACCCGCTGTACAGGCAGAATAAATCCCTCTTCCTCTGTCCCCTCATCGATATTTACCGTTTCCAGTGTATCCAATAACGTCTTTCCCTTATACCAGGGCATGTACGAAGAGTTTAAGGTAATATTGTCCCCTTCGGTTGCGGAAACCGGAATAACATTCACATGATTTAATTCCAGATCAATCGCTAACTTCTTTATCTCTTTTTCAATCTTTTTGTACTCTTTTTGACTGTAGCGCACAAGATCCATCTTATTTACGGCAAAGATAAAATACTTTATTCCCATCAATGCACAGATTCTGGCATGTCGTTTTGTCTGAATCAGTATCCCTTGGGATGCATCCACCAGAATCACGGCCAGATCGGCAAAGGAAGCGCCTACAGCCATATTTCGTGTATATTCCTCATGTCCCGGTGTATCGGCAACGATAAAACTTCTTTTTTCTGTTGTAAAATAGCGGTAGGCAACATCAATCGTAATGCCCTGTTCCCGCTCAGCCATCAATCCATCCAGCAAAAGAGAATAATCCATTTTCCCTTCCCGGCTGCCCACCCGGCTGTCCAGTTCTAAAGCACGTTCCTGATCAGTAAAAAGCAGTTTTGCATCATAGAGCATATGTCCGATTAATGTTGATTTCCCATCATCTACGCTTCCGCAGGTAATGAACTTCAATAATCCATTCATTTTAGAAATACCCCTCTCTCTTGCGCCTTTCCATGCTCCCTGTTGCCTCATGGTCAATCACACGGCTTGTCCGCTCCGAAGTTACTGCCCCTAACGTTTCCTCTACAATTTCTTCTAAGGTACTTGCCGTAGATACAATACCGCCGGTCAAAGGGTAGCACCCTAAGGTACGGAAACGAACACTTATCTTTTGTACTTCTTCCCCGGGGAGTAATTTCATCCGCTCGTCATCTACCATTATGATGTTGCCATCTCGGTAAACCACCGGACGTTCTTTCGCAAAATACAAAGGAACAATCTCTATCTTTTCTCTGGCGATATACTGCCAAATATCTTTTTCTGTCCAATTAGAAAGCGGAAATACACGTATACTTTCTCCTTGATGAATCTGTGTATTATAGAGTTTCCACATCTCCGGACGCTGATTTTTGGGGTCCCATGCCTGTTCCTTGCTGCGGAAAGAAAAAATCCTCTCCTTGGCCCTGGACTTTTCCTCATCCCTTCGCCCGCCGCCAAAAGCCGCCGTAAAACCATACAGAGAAAGCGCCTGCTTTAACGCCTGCGTTTTCATAATATCCGTGTAGGCTGCACCATGATCAAAGGGATTAATTCCCTGCTTTATACCTTCTTCATTCGTATAGACAAGCATTTCAATCCCTTTTTCCTTCGCTGTACGGTCACGAAATGCAATCATCTCCTTAAACTTCCATGTTGTATCAATATGGAGAAAAGGAAACGGCGGCTTTTCCGGATAAAATGCTTTCATCGCTAAATGAAGCATCACCGAACTATCCTTTCCAATGGAATACAGCATCACTGGTTTTTCACACTCCGCTGCAACCTCACGCATAATATAGATTGCTTCCGCCTCTAATGTATCTAAATGAGTGGATGTTATGTTTTTCATTAATTATTCCTCATAAAACAAACCTAAAATTTTATATATATGTTATTCTAAGGTTACAATATTACAAAAGTTTAATTTTTTTAATATCTCAATTATTTCATTTCTATAATAATCACCTACTGCAACAATAACTACCGCTTTTTGAATATAGTCTTGTAATTCGTAAATAGATTTTACTTTTATTCCATTTTTATATTGAGGTGATTTTTTGATATCGGATACTGCATAAAATACATGTTGAAAAAGCTTTATATCTTCTTTTAACCATTCATATACTTGATTTCCATAATATCCCGCACCATAAATAATTAAATTATCATATTCCTCTACTGCTTTCTTTAGATTAATTGATTCTTCAAAAAATTTATCCAAAAATTCTGGTGGATTTTTCATAATTTGTGATAATAATTCTCGTTCCTTATCATAAAAAGTAGATACGTCCAATTCTCCTTTTTCAAATGAGCCTATATATTCTTTACGCATACTCTCTAAAAAACTTAATCTAAAACACGGGGCAATTCGTTTTACATTATATAAATAATTCCGAAAACGATACATTTGATAAAACGGAAGATATCGTTTAAACTGTTCTTCATCTTTTTTCATTTTTTTATAAATAAAAGAAAATTCATCGCAAATACAATACACCTTTTCTTTACTGGCAATAGAAGATTTAGGATTATCTTGTCTATATCGATAATAATTGCCATTTGATAAATATCCACTTTTTGCTTTCATTATTATCTGAAAAAAAAATCCCTCGTCTTGATAAGAAGCTCCAGGTGTTTCATTGTGAGTAATATCATTATTTTTCAAGAAGCTTCTACGATATATCCCCATGGGATTTGCAGCAGCTCCCCAGTATAACAATTCTATTTCTCTTTTAGATAAACATTTCTGATATAATTCTTTATTTTGACTCAAATAAATTTCTTCGAATATTCTTTCATCTTTTTCTTTCCAAAACTTAGAATAATCAGCTTTCACAAAATCACAATCATTTATGTCTGCTATTTGAACCAAATCCTCTAACATATTTTGTTCAATATAATCATCTGGTTCCACAATAGATATATACTTTCCTTTTGCCAATTCTATCCCCTGATTTATTGTCTTACCATATCCGGAATTTTCTTTATGAATAACATTAATTCGAGAATCATTTTCGGCAATTTCATCCAAAATTTGTGCACTACCATCTACAGATCCATCATCTAAACATAATATTTCGATTTCTTTCAATGTTTGATTTTGCACACTATTCAAACATTCTTTTACATATTCTTTTGTATTATATACTGGAATAATGACTGACACCTGTACATTTTCCATTTTAATCTCCTTTCACCATTTCCCATAACCTTAATGCATTACAAATCGTATCTTGCATATCTGTATAAGAATAAGTTCCTAATCTTCCGCCAAATATAACTTGTTTCTCTTTTTGTGATAATTTTTGATATTTTCTATATCTACTTTGATTTTTTTTATCATTAACTGGATAAAATGCTTCCATTCCAATTTTCCACTCTACAGGATATTCTCTTGAAATAATAGTATGATTCTGTTTTCCATACTCAAAATGTTTATGTTCAATAACCCTAGTATACGGAGTTTCTCGATCTGTATAATTAACTACAGCTACTCCCTGATAATTATCCATATTGATTTCTTCTGTTTCAAATCGTAAACTTCTATATTGCAATGGTCCAAAAATAAAATCATAAAATTCATCTACGGGTGCTGTGCATATTATTTTTTTTGCTTTTGATAGATATTGATTTTTATGCATCATAAAATCTGTATTTTTTTCTATGTCACAATGTGCAAACATTTGCTCTATAATAGGTGTATATCCTCCCAGAGGAATTCCCTGATATTCATCATCATAATAATTATTATCATAACGAAATCGTACAGGAATCCTTCTCATAATAGAAATAGGTAATTCACTGCACGGGCGTCCCCATTGCTTTTCCGTATATCCTTTTATTAATTTTTCGTAGATATCTTTACCAACTAAAGAAATCGCATGTTGTTCTAAATTTTGAGGAGTCCCAACAATTTCCGATGCCTGTTCTTCAATAATTTTTCTTGCCTCTGATGGAGTAATAACACCCCACATTTTTGAAAATGTATTCATATTAAAAGGTAAATTAAACATTTCACCATGAAAATTTCCCATTGGTGAATTTACAAAGTGATTAAATTCCGCAAAATCAGTAACATATTCCCAAATTTTTTTATTACTTGTACGAAATATATGAGCACCATATTTATGGACTACAATATCATTTATAACTTCTGTATAACAATTGCCACCTATATGTGGTCTTTTTTCTACAACTAAGCAAGTTTTTCCCAACTTATATGCTTCATTAGCTATCACTGCATTAAATAATCCTGCACCTATCAACAAAAAATCATACATATTTCTTCCGCCCATAGATAAAATAATCTATTCATTTTATAGTTTAAATATTTAATTAAAGCTTTGTCTTCCATTTTTCTTTAAATTGTTCTATTTCTATATCGGTATAAAAATGTTTTAATTTCAAATTATTATCATAATAATAATCAAAATATTTTTTGTTCAATTTGATTTCACTTTTAAATTTTTTATACATATAAGCATATACTTTTTCATTTCCCTGGTTTCCATTTTTAAATGAAAATTCTGGTTCATTTAAAAATTCTCCTATGGCCTTCTCTAGTAGATTTATTTTTTCGTATTTATAAATAAAAATTTTTATATTATCTTGTTCAATTATAGAATATCCTTTTTCCTTATCAAAAGGATATTTATAAATATCTAATCCGAACAACGATTTAATTTCATAATCAAACCATGAAAATTCATCTGCTTTATTTTCTATAATTTCTTTACATAAAAAATCAAAAGAATAATTTAGACTTTTATCTAAAATGCAAATTTTTTCTTTTAATTTATCAATATCTTGTTCTCCTTGCTTGCTATAATCAGAAAACAAATACAGCCAAATATTGCCATTCGTCATTATAGGCCAATCTCCTTCTTCGCTTCCCTGAAAAAAAGCTGAAATATCCCTGGAAATCGGTTCGCGAACACCAGTAATTATCTTTATTGGCCTTTTCTTGATTTCTACAAGAATTTTTTTATAAGTATCGGTCAACGAATTATTTGAATTAAATGCACAGGCTAATGAATGAAAATGGCAAGTCTTTAACAAATTTGACTGATGAATGGTTACTGAAGCAACTTTTCCTGGTTGATATAACCATATCAGCGATGGTTGAAATAATATATTACAATAATTTTCTGCCGTCCACCACGAGTTCAGAAAATTATGAACAGTCTTATCTAAACTAATTTCTTTAAATAACTTTATATTATTTCTTAAGGATTCTGTTATTTCCTCTTTGTCACAATTTAAATAAAGAGAAACAAACAATGCATAATATGTACAAACAATCATATTTTTAACTGCTTGAAGTTCATGAATCATTTCCCTGTAGTATTTTTCACTTGCAACAATAACTAATGTATTGTTTTCATCAAAATTTTCAATTAACTCTGTTACAGATGTTATTTTTTTGCTCAAAAAATATTTTCTTACTGGTTCAGTTTCACAAAATCCTTCTGTTTGAATTCCCATTTGAGAAAGTATTGTATCAACTTTTTTACCATACATTCCAGCTCCATAAATAAATATTTTCTTTTTATATAGACAAAAAATATTACAAGTCAATTCATAATCTATTACGTTCATCATAATCTACCCTTTTATCTCTTTATTCCCTTTACAATTTATGAAATAGTAAATTAAATTTGAAAATTATAAAAATATCTTATATTTTATTTGATTGCTTTCCAAACCACCCCACCTAAACTACTATTATCATCTAGTAATTGTTTCTTTTTTTCCATAATCATTGAATATTCCACCATATAGTTTATAAGATGAGCTATCTTATACTTTCTTTCTAAAATCAATTGTTTGTCAAACAGATTTCTATATGAATCTTGATATAAAACATTATCTTTTATTTCTTGAACTATTTTTTTAATTGAATATTTTTTAATATTATCCGCATCTACTATCAAAATTTCATTTTCCAATGTATTAAATAACACACCATTTGCAATATAATTATCTGACGATTTAAAACTATAAATTTTTCTATTCAAGTTTATATTATTTTCATTTAATTCTAGTATTTTATTCCTAAAAGGAGCATTAATGTAGCCATTATTCATATAAATATCTTCTTCAAATACTGTCGGATAATTTATAGTTATCGTTTTTTGCTTCAAAGGTTCAAGACCAATCAACACAATTTTGGTTTTATTTGGAAATAACCTACGAAACAAAATTTTATTAAGATAATTATATACACCCCTAATTGGTATTTCGCCCGAACCATAAATAATGCCACATGATTTTTCTTCTTTATTTAATTCATACTTACATAAATAATTTTGATTTCCATAAACCAGAGAAAAAAACAACTGTTCTTTGACAATACATGCACTATTCACTCGTATATTTCCAGATAGATTTTTATTGTATTTTATTTCTTTGCCAATCGCAAGATACCATTGATCATCATTTGATTTCAATTCCCCATTTATTCTATATCGTTTTATCACTTTTCCTTTAAATGGCAAGACAATAAATTCATCACAATCTATTAAAATATTAGAATGATAAAAACCTGTTTCATCAGCCTCTAATTCCTGTAATTCTATAATTCTGGTCTTATGACTAAAACAGTCATAGACAAAAATATCTCTTATAACAGGAGAATAAATAAAAATATTATTTTCCCATAATAACATACTTATTTCTGCTTCCATGTATTTCCATGGCAGATAAGCTTCTATTTTTGTTTCGCCCGAAGAAAGATGTATTGATATTAAACTTCTTGAAAAACGTTCAACTAAATAAATATGATCTCCGACTTTCAGTTCTGCATCAAAATACATGCTGCTCTCCTTATAAGGGATGCAGGCATTTATACAAGCCTGCATCCCATAATTGACAAATAATTTAATTATATTTTATGCAAAATTATCTCTGCAATCATTATTCGGTTGTTGCTGGTGCTGGTTTTAACGTAATTGTAGCTGTAGTTTTATCTGTATCATCAAATGTTACTCTAAGGTTTAATCCATTTGCAGAATTAATAAAACTCATATTATTTGTAATAAAAGTAGAATCAATAGTTAATGTCGTCCCACTAAGTGTATATCTTGCTGCTGGTACATCAGTATTATTAGCCATATTTCTAATGCTAGCAATACCTTCAGCTGCCTTTGCACCTGCTCCAAGATTAACGGTTACAGTTACTGGGCTACCCGAAGTTGCCGTATATTCCGCTGTTGCAATACTCGGAGCTGCATCAGCTACAGCATTTGCATCAAGTAAATCTGCTGTACTATCATCTGCACGAACAGCATAAGCCCAGGTTATGGTTACATTAGAACCATCAAGACCAGTAGCTGAATAATTTCCATGTGGATTGCAGGCACCAGTTAAACCAAATTCAAAACTATTCCATGCTGTATCCGGAACACCAGTTTTTGCAGTATAAGCATATCCGCCACCATCAACAGCTGTAATTTCATAGTTGTCACCGTTGCCTTTAAGTCCAACAGAAACTTTACCTGCTGTATCAGTAGTATCAATGGCTGCTTCTGTCTGATTTGCAACTTGTAAGCCTAAATATAATTTTGCAGCCGTATCCGTGCTTTCAAATGTCTTTGTTGTAGACATTGTAAGATTCGCATTTGAATCTGTCTTTGCAGTAATCGTTACATCAACATCTACAGTTCCCTTATTAATTACTTTTAATCTGTCGCTATCCTTTGCCCACGTATACGTACCTGCAGTAGACTTAAAATATACATTTGCTCCCGGTTCAAAAGTATCTGTTGAATATTTTGCATTATTTGTTGCAGCAATCAAACCTTCTGGGTCCATCTTATAGGAGAATGTTGTTGTGTTATTATCTGTAGGCAGAGTTACTGCTACCACATCTTTATCAACATGTCCTTCAAATGATCCTGTTCCTGTTCCTCCACCAGATCCTGTTGCCGTTCCTGTCTGTGCCAGAACCATCATACTTGTTCCAAGCACCATCGTCGTCGCCAGCATCCCGGCCAGCGCCTTTTTCATCACTTTCTTTTTCATGTGATTTTTCCTCCTTTAAAATAGATTGTTTTTATGTTTGTTAATAAGCCTTTCGGCATTTAACCTTTTTAATTTTTAAATTTATGAATCTACCGTAATGGTAAACGCCACGCGCAATGTACTAATGGTTTCCTGTTCTTCATCGACAAGATGATAAACGATAACACAGTCATATGTACCTTTATCTAATGGTTTATCCAATGCAATCTTTTCCAGATAACTTCCCCTTGGAATCACTGGCGACTGATAAATGGCCTCATCTTCATTATCCAGTAAAAACACATCAAAATACACATCATTGGTATTCTCCGCCAGATTATCCACCCAGGCATCATCGGAAACTGCATCTCCTTTGCTGAAATGCCAGTCCGTATCCATGCTGACGGTATAATATCCTGGTTCAACGAATTCCTGTGCTTCTTCGATCATCTCTTCTGCAACACTTTCCGCATTGTTTTCATTCACTACAATGTTTCGTTTCACAGGTTCTTTTTCTGCGGGGTTCTGTCTGCCTGTAATCAGGAAAATAATAACGCCAAGAAGTGCAAGAATCACCACTCCCCCTGCAATCATTATTTTCCCGTTTTTATTTTCCTTTTTGTCCTCATCTGTCTTTCCAGACATCCTTTATTCCTCCTATTTTCTCCTGATATTTATCCATAATAATTTTTATAAAATATAATACATATACTAACGACAAAATCAAAACAATATCCCTTCTACATTCCCCTATCTACAATTTCAAAATTATAAATAAGGCATATTGGTCATCCTCTACCCCGATGATGCAGTTCAAAAGTTTTCACCTTCTCTCTGCTTCGCTCCCCGGTACATCACAGATAATTCCATCCATGTTCCCAGGGTCCTGGCCTACCCAATCCGCAGGTTTTCCCTGCCTTCTAATGCCGTCTGTTCTTTTTTATTATCAGGAACACGCCTTCCAGTCCTTTCGGTAAAACCTCTGTTCATCGCAGAAATTTATCTGGACTGCTGTTCATTTGACCGAATCCATTCACAATCAATGCAATAAATCTACTCAATAAATTCACTCAACAAACCAATTCAATCCTTCATTTTCTCTAAATCCAACCCCCGCTTCAGCACATTCCTTGCCGTATTCATCTTCTCTTCTGCCTCCCAGCCGCAGCCTGCGCACACAAATATTCCTTCTCTCCCTATTCCTTCCTCACCGCACACACTGCAGACATTACTAATCCCCTTCCCAAAAACCTCCACGATTTCCACCGACTGTTCCTTACACTTCTGTTCCAGCCGTCCGCGGATATATCCTCTCTGCCACATCGAAACCGAATGATTAATCTTGTGGTTAATCCCCCTGCTCTGTGTTTTTGGCAGTTTTGCCAGATAAACCATCCCCGGCTTTTCCTCTTCCAGAAACCGATTCAGTTCATGATTAATATAGCTGTGCATCTGCTCCGTCAGGCGCTTTTTCTTTGCCTTATACTTCTTCCTCCCCGGATTGCTCTCCCGGTTGCGGTTATAGCTTCCGGTCTGCGCCCGCATCCAGTCGGCATACTCCATCTGGTACTTCCCTAACTCCCCGCCATAAACCTTCCCGCCGTCGGTCGTCAGCATCGCATACATTCCCAGAGCAATCCCCACGGAACGGTCATAATCGTCATGCTTTTTCACCGCTACACGAATCGGCACATGAATCTGAATTCCAGTCTGTTCCGGATTCAGCTTCAGGTAAATCTGGCATTGATAACCATTATTATCCGTCAATGGAATAAAAATCCGCTTCCTCTTCTCCTTGCTGGCAATGGAAATCCCATGGTTTTCATACCGATAAGCCTTCGCCGAAAGTGAAAATCCCGACGCCGCTTCTGCGTGCAGCTTCCCATGATACTTTCTCACCTGCCTGCACAGATAATGATGCAGCTTTTCTGTATCCACAACCTCTGCAAGTTCCTGATACTGCTTCTCCATTTCCCTGGGCAAAGCAATCTCTTCCTGGTTCAATACCGCTTCAAATGCATTGCTCACTTTAACAAGGAAACGCAGATAATGTTTTTCGTCCTGGGAAAGACCTTCATTTTTCCCAATTAACTCCAAAACCTTATTTTTCGTCCTCGTCCACTGGCTTTTAATATCGGCCAGGGCATCAAACATCGCGAGATAAAAATACACCGACGGCAGCCCCAGCAAATCCCGAAGACCGCTCTTTGTCATCTCATTTTGAATGGTATAACCCGGATAAAGCTTTTTCAAACTGCCCACGCTGCTATAGCGCTGATAAACATAATTTTTTACCTTACAGCAATCCTCTGCAATCGCTGAAATTTTCTGCAAATCCTCTTTAGGAAGCATCCCTTTGCTGTACTGGCGGACGGTTTTGCAAATCGTTTTTTCCTGAATAACCACTTCTACAAACAGCCCCTTTAACACGCATTGCTCTTCTTTACATTTTCCTTTTTTTACTAATTTCCGGAAAATTCTGCAAATATCCGGCCCTGCATTTTTTGCAAAAAGTATAGGTTTTGCAAAAAAAAATTTCTGGTGCAAATTACCTAGGAAAAATAGTTAAGTTTCTTGATTTTTTGACGATATTGTAGTAGAATAACTAAGATTTACAGACGTTTAGAAGTGTTGCAAAACCTATACTTTTTGCAACAAAATTTTTACCCCTTCAACCACAATATATTGTACGTATTTAAAATTATTATTCAATATCTTGTGTTTCATTTTTCCCAATTTCCCCCAAATCCCATTAAAATTCCTATAAAATTCTTCAAATTTTTTATCAAACACTTCAAAAATACCTCTTCATTGACTTTTTTCCCCGAAATCATTATACTTACCCTATAGCCATACAAACACTTGTCTGAACGCTAAAAGAAGCCCAGTGCGTACAGAGAATTTAAAACATATAGAGAATCTGAAGCATATAGAGAATCTAAAGTATATAGAGAATTTGAAGAATATCGAAAATTTAAAGATCATGGAGAATTTAAAGAAGATGGAAAATTTAAAAAGCATGGAGAATTTGAAAAACATAAATAATATAAAGAACATAAAAAGTACAAAGAATACAAAAAACATAAAGAGTATAAGTACTAGAAAGAAAATCTTCAACATAAATGCCGACTGCCAATCGGATCTCCACTACATGGTCAACCTGTCCGAAAGGCTTAAAAAAGTTAAAATTATGGTTGACGCAGGGGAATATTTTACCATTAACAGAGCGCGTCAATATGGAAAAACAACTCTGCTGAAATCCTTGAAAGAATTTTTAAAAGAAGAATATCTTGTGATCAGCCTGGATTTTCAGATGATCAGCGCCTCGAAATTTAAAGACGAACACACCTTCTGCACCACCTTCGCCCGGCTTTTAATAAAGTCTATAGAAACAACAAAACTTACAGAAATGATAAAACCTACAGATACTATACCATCTACAGAAACAATAATATCATCCGAAGAACCTGCCAAACCCACAGCTCCCCCCGCAGCACAGCTTCTTGCCCCCTTAAAGAATGCTCTCCAACAAAATTCATCTTCATTTGAATTATTTGAATTGTTCGACTGCCTAAGCGAACTATGCCAACATTCTTCAAAACCCGTAGTTTTAATGATTGACGAGGTGGACAGCGCCTCCAATAATCAGGTATTCCTTGATTTTCTTGCGCAGCTTCGTGCCTGCTACATTGCCAGGCGCACGTTTCCGACATTCCAATCGGTAATTCTTGCCAGTGTGTACGATATCCGAAATATCCGCCGGAAACTTCGCCCAGATGAGGAGCATAAACAAAACAGCCCATGGAATATCGCTGCGGATTTTCTTGTGGATATGAGTTTTTCTCCTGAAGATATCGCTGGTATGCTGACGGATTATGAGAAAGACCATCTTACCGGAATGGATATTCCCCTGCTTTCGTCTTTACTCTATGATTATACATCGGGCTATCCTTTCCTTGTATCACGGATTTGTAAAATACTTGACGAAAGAATCGCTCAGGATTCACCCTCCACTCCTGCCTGGACTAAAGCTGGTTTCCTTGAAGCCATCCGCCTGCTTCTGACGGAAAAGAACCCTTTGTTTGATTCCCTAAGCAGCAAACTTGACGACTATCCGGAGTTAAAGCAGCTTCTCAACCGTCTTCTCTTCCAGGGACAGGATATCATGTACAATCCTGACGATCCTGCGGTCGATATTGCGCTTATGTTTGGTTTTATTAAGATTGAACATGCATGTGTTGTTGTTGCCAACCGGATTTTTGAGATGCGGCTGTACAATATGTTCCTTACTTTTCCCAAAATGCAGGAAAATGCGACCTACAAATTGTTAGTTTCTAAACAACAAAAATAACCAAACCCATACACAGCAAAAAGAGTCCGGAAATCTAATCTATCCGAACTCTTTTTTTATTCCTATTCCTGTCCTTATTCCTCATACCACTGTTCCATCTTCTCATTCGCCCAGACCACCCGATTACGGCCCATGCGCTTGGCGTCGTAGAGCATGGTGTCGGCGATTTTCAGATAAACCTCATATGAATTTTCTTTCTGGGGAATCAAGGTAACGCCCCCGGCGCTGATCGTTACCCATTTTGCCGTCGCAGGATCGTGCGGGATATGGCATTCCTCCACCGACTTGCGGATTTTTTTCAGATATTCATAAGCCTGTTCTGCCGTACCGCCCATAAAGAAGGCTACGAATTCCTCACCTCCATAGCGGGCCACGAAATCCGTGCTGCGCTGCAGATGGGACGAAATCACCCTGGCAACGGTGGCAATAACCTTATCTCCGGCAGGATGCCCAAAGGTATCATTATAGGATTTAAAATGATCAATATCAAACATACAGATTGAAAACGGAACTTTAAGGCGTGTGGCTTCGTTCCATTTAATAATGCTGAAAATATCGTGCTGCCTGCGGTTGGCAATCCCTGTCAGCTGATCCGTCATGGACTGGTATTCTATCTGCTTGCGGTAGCGGTACAGCTTAATATGCGTATTCACCCTGGCTTTTACGATTAGGGGATGAAACGGCTTGGATATGTAGTCAACTGCGCCCAGGGTAAGTCCTAACTGCTCATGTTCGATATCGGAAAGGCTGGTAATCAGTATCACAGGAATACTCTGGGTTACGATTTCTTCCTGCAGTTTTTTCAGCAGCGTAAAGCCATCCATCCCCGGCATAACCACATCCAGAAGAACCAGGGTAAATTTCCCTGAACTTGCGTGAGAAAGCCCTTCTGTCGCTGTCTGTGCAACCGTAACATCATAATCCATCTCTAAGATTGACTTTAACTGGGCTGCCTGTGTGGGACTATCATCAACGATCAATATTTTTTCCATCTCTATGCTCCTCTTCCTGAATTATTTTATCAGGCAATCATCTGCTGCCTGTTTTTCTTCCATGATACTAAGCTAAAATATGGAAAAACCAGGAACCGCCTGCATGAATAAACGTTACCATACAGAGCTTAAGTCCTGTTTTTGTTAGGTTTATTATAACATGGCAGGTCTGATAAAAGCAAGGGAAGCAGGCAATTTATTTATTTTATCCTTCCAAAGCTGCAAATAAGGTTCATAATTTTTTTGTCAATCTGCAAATTCAGTCCCAAATACTGCTATGATAAAACCATGGAAACCATTTCCAAATATAATTACGGAGGCATATGGATATGCAGACAACACAGCCGATTAAAAACAAAAAGGACATCCAAAAACTAAAACAGTACTATATTGACCGCCATCAGATACGCAATTATGCCCTGGTTACCCTTGGCATGAACACCTCGCTGCGAATTAGTGATCTCCTGCTGTTAAAGTGGGGAAATGTCTATGATTTCTGCAACAAATGTTACTTTCATCACATCAATATTCTTGAACAAAAGACCGGAAAAACCACAAAGATTGCCCTGAATAAAGAGGTTCTCCAGGCATTGAAACAATTAAAAAAAACACTTCCTCACCTGTCATCCGGCGACTATCTGTTTCAAAGCCGTGAAGGCAGGAACCGTCCCATCAGCCGCACCCAGGCTTTCCGCATTATCAAAAAGGCTGCGGATGAATTACATATCGAAGGCATCATCAGCTGTCACTCTCTGCGGAAAACCTTTGGCTATCACGCATGGAAGAAGGGAACGCCGCCTGCGGTAATTATGACCATTTACAACCATTCTTCCCTGGATATAACCAAGCGCTACCTGTCCATTGACCAGGACGATAAAGATAAGGTTTTTCTGGAAATGAATCTCTAAGCTGCCGTGAACGTGTGAACGGTAACATATCTCTGACAGGGGCAAATTTTATCTTACAGATCATTTGGACAATGGAAAAAGATTGTGCTATAATGCTACTGACAATCAATGAAAGGTGGTAAGCAGGATGGAGGAACGGTTAAAAAAACAACTCGCATTTGCTTTGGAAATCGATAAGGAGAAGAATATCTTCCGCCAGACCCATTTATCCGGGCACGGGAGGAATGAAAACGATGCAGAACATGCCTGGCATATGGCGATTATGGCCTATCTCCTCCGCGAGTATGCCAACGAAGAGGTGGATATTGCCAGGGTAATGCTGATGTGTTTAATTCATGATATCGTGGAAATCGAAGCCGGGGATACCTATGCTTATGATACCGAAGGCAAGAAGAGTCAGAAAGCCAGGGAAGATGCCGCGAAGGAAAAGCTGTACTCCCTTTTGCCCGAAGATCAGAAGCAGGAACTGACTGCGCTGTTTGACGAGTTTGAAGAATACCAGACCGCCGAGGCAAAGTTTGCCCACGCCATGGATAACCTGCAGCCCTTACTGTTAAATCACAGCAATAATGGGGGTGACTGGAAGGAACATCAGGTATCCGCCAAGCAGGTGTACGGACGGCAGACAAAGACAAAGCTGGGATCGGAGAAACTATTTGAAGTAACCGATAAAATTATTCAGGAGCATATCCAAAGGGGTAATCTTCGGGAATAAAAAGCTCGATGCTATGTGCCGCAGGAAGAAAAGGCAGGGATAAAAAGCAAAGAGTATCGGTGCGCATATCATGAATGTAAAATAAAGGAGAACTATAATGTCAAAAACAGCAAAAAAAACGCTTCTTCTGCTTGCTATCGCGGCGGTTTTTCTTGGCGGGTGCAGTCAGAAAAGCGGGAATACAAAGAATTTAGAAAATAATGCACAAAAGGAAAATACCGCAGCTGCCAAAGAAGAGCAAAAAGAAACCGACCTTGCAGAAGGATCGGAAAAAGCCGGTGAACAAACGGACCATACGGCAGGACTGGAAGAAACCGCTGAAAAAGCAGACACGAAAGAGGGAACAGCTTCGGTAAAGATTGCCTTTGAGGGACAGGATCTGGAGGGAAATACGGTTTCTTCGGATATTCTTTCCTCCTCAAAGCTGACCATGATTAATGTCTGGGCGACCTACTGTAACCCCTGCCTGCGTGAGATGCCGGGGCTTGGTGAACTGGCTGCGGCTTATTCGCCGGAAGAATTTCAGATTATCGGGGTTATCAGCGATGTAGAGGAAGGCGCAGAGGAAAAGATGAAGGATTTCGCGGCGGACCTGGTTGCCAAAACGGGGGCGGATTACACACATCTTCTGCTTAACGAATCCCTGTATATTTCGCTTCTTACGGAGGTGTCGGCAGTTCCCACCACGTTTTTCTTTGACAGTGAAGGAAATCTTTTAAATACCATCGTTGGCTCCATGGATAAGTCCGCATGGGAGGAAGAAATCAATGCACTTTTGGAAAAACTGTAAGCTGCCTTTCAACCTGTCTTGCAGGCTGCCCGCCTGGCTTTTGGGAACGGTTCTTGGACTGTTTTTCCTCGTCCTTGGATCTTTTTACGGGCAGTTTGACGTGCTCTGGCGAAAGGCTGTGATGATTTGCATGGAATGTATAGGAATCGGGTGAGATGATGAAAAAGCTGCGAAGGATGGTACAGATTGCCTTTACCATCGCTACGAACGGATATGCTTACGGCTTCCTGCACGGAAAAATCTATCAGGGAAGCTTAAAATATGCCTGTGTCCCGGGACTGAACTGTTATTCCTGTCCCGGGGCGATTGGCTCCTGTCCCCTCGGGGCATTGCAGGCGCTTTTTAACCAGCAGGGGTTTCAGGTTCCCTTTGCCGTGCTCGGCGTTTTCTTTTTGTTTGGGAGTCTTTTGGGACGTTTTGTCTGCGGATGGCTCTGCCCTTTTGGTCTGGTGCAGGATCTTTTGTATAAAATCCCTCTATTTTCCAAACGAAAGCGTCTTCCTTTTCATCAGCAGTTCAAATATGGGAAATACATCAGCCTTGTCCTGTTCGCGGGGCTTGGCTCGATGTTTTTATGGAAAGGCTTTGCCAAGGTTCCGGCGTTTTGTAAATACCTGTGCCCCTCGGGAACCCTGCTTGGGGCTGTGCCTCTTCTTGCCGCCAACCCGCTGCTTCGCCGTCAGGCCGGAGGGCTTTTTTTCTGGAAGTTTGGCCTGCTGCTTGCAATCCTTATCCTTTCGGTAAAAGTTTACCGCCCGTTTTGTCAGTATCTTTGTCCGCTTGGGGCAATTTACGGCTGGTTTAACCGTTTCAGCCTGGTGCAGGTGCACTGGGAAGAGGAAAGCTGCGTGATGTGCAGGGCCTGTGAAAAAGCCTGCCCTCTGGCCCTTTCCGTTAAAGAAATATCAAAGTCATCCGAATGTATAAGGTGCGGGAAATGCATAGAAGCCTGTCCGGAAAAATGCCTGCATTTTAAACTGTCAGGGAAGTCCCCGCTTCTAAGCCGCAAAGACGAAAGCGGCGGGTAAGGGGACTTACAAACTTCTTTTGACAAATGCACAAAACAGGAAATAAAATCGGGAGATAAAGAAAGATGAAAAGCCATGAGATAGATATGTGCACGGGATCTTTGTGGAAAAAGATTATGGTTTTCAGCGTGCCGCTGATGTTTTCCAATATACTGCAGATTGTTTTTAATATTTCGGATGTAGCTGTTGTAGGAAAATTTGCCGGATCGATTGCCCTGGGGGCGGTGGGTTCGACAAGTATCCTGATTACCTTATCCACCGGGATTCTTCTGGGGCTTTCCAGCGGTGTCAGCGCACTGACGGCGCTCTATATCGGTGCAAAAGATAAAAACAGCATAAAAAAGACCGTACATACTTCGGCGCTTCTGCTGGCGTTTTCCGGTATTGCCATTATGCTTTTGGGGATTATCTTTGCCGGGGTGATCCTTACGGCAATGCACACCAAGGATGAACTGATTGGCGGTGCTTCCCTCTATCTGCGGATTTATCTTCTGGGAACGCCGGCTCTTGCCATGTTTAATTTCGGCAATGCCGTGTTAAGCGCCGCGGGAGATACAAAGCGTCCCCTGTATTACCTGAGTTTTGCCGGTGTGGTGAATGTGCTGTTAAATTTGTTTTTTGTTCTTGTATGTAAGATGGGGGTGAGCGGCGTAGCCATTGCCAGCATTATCTCCCAGTATATTTCCGCTGCCTTGGTTTTACGGCTTCTGCTTTGCAGCGAAGAATCCTTTGCCCTCAGAAAAGAAAATCTCCATATCGACCGGCTGATTTTGCGGCGGGTGTTAAGAATCGGTGTTCCCTCGGCGCTCCAGTATGCCCTGTTTGCCGTGGCTAACCTCTTTGTCCAGACCAGCGTGAATTACTTTGACCATGTGATGGTGGAAGGGAATTCTGCCGCCGCCAATGCCGATCCCCTGGTCTATGATATGATGGCTGCTTTTTATACCGCCTGCACAAGCTTTATCGCACAGAATATGGGGGCGAAAAAGCGGGAGAGAATCCTGAAAAGTTATTTTATCTGTATGCTGTATTCCTTTGGCCTGGGATTGTTTTTAGGGGTTGGGATTTACCTGCTGCGCTATCCGTTTTTGTCCATGTTTACCAGCGAGAAAGCGGTTGTGAATGCAGGAATCCGCAGGCTTTCCGTGATGGCCTTATCCTACTGCGTCAGCGCCTTTATGGACTGCACCATTGCCGCCTCAAGAGGACTTGGGCGGACGATTGTTCCCATGTTTATCGTAACCGCCGGGTCAACCGTATTTCGGCTGTTGTGGATATGGACCGTTTTTGCCCATTACCGGACGATAGAATCCCTCTATCTGCTCTATGTTTTTTCCTGGACGATTACGGGAATCGCAGAGATCATTTATTTTGCAAAGACGATGAAAGTGATTCGGTTTTCATGAATTTCATTTTTCTAAACTTCCATGCGCCCACAAGTTATTTATTCTTCTCCGGCTGTTTCTTCCTCCCCTGCTATTCCCGCAAACGTCCCGTTCAGCACTTCGGGAATCCGTTCAAAGTAGCGCTGGTTTCGTTCTACATTCAGGTAGATAACATCGTCCACATCATACCAGGAAAACAATTCTGGGGTATAGGATTTAAAGGTGGAAAAAACCGCCGTTTGGTAAAGCTTTGGCAGATAAGAGGTCAATGCCTCGCTGAATGAATCGCCGATAACCAGAAGCGTGTGTTCATTCTCTGCATTCGAGTGAAATACGCTAATCCCTTCATGTTCAGCAGGTTCTTCCTTTTCCACCAGAACTTCCGGCAGGTAGCCTTCGATACTGTAGCTTATATCATCATTAAATTCACTTGCCATGTTCAGCATGGAAGCCATATCTCCGGAAATCTCGGCTCCGGGCTGGATGGTTACTTCTTCCAGCGGCACATGATTTCCAAAAACCGCCTCGGCAATCTGCTGGCTGGCAAGAAAGGCCCCGACCATGTTCCAGTGCGTATCGTATTTGCAGTAGAGCTGATAATCTTCGGCATATTCCCTTAAAGAATCCGCCAGGTTATACACCGGAAGCCCTTTTTTTTGCAGTTCAGGGATAATGGCATCCAGGCGGGATTTCTGCCCGTAGACATGGATGCTTTTGGGCATATATTTTCCGTAAATACTTTCCTTATTGGGCGCTTCAAAGACAAAAAAACGGATACTCTGCTCTTCCATCCCTTCAGCCACAGCCTGTATTTTTCCGGCAATTTCCTCCTGCTGTTCGATCGTATACAGATTGACATGCTGGTAATCCGACAGGGCATCTTCCCCCTGTACATCCACCGTATAGAACAGCCAGTTATCCGTGCCGATCGTAACCGGTGCCACGGAAGCCGCGCCGAAAAGTTTGGTTTCCAGACGGGTATTCAGGTTGACAAAAAAGTTCTTATAGGGCGCATGGTCATTGAGAAATTCCTCAAATTCCCCCGGAATCTGCTCAAAATTATCCCAGGCCAGGCGGGGAAAGGAAGCCAGCGTCCGGTTTTCATAATTTTGCGTATCAATAAAATCCTTTACCAGCACAAAACTTACGGGAGGGCCGATAAGACTTAAAATAAACAGGGTAATAAACAGCTTTTGCTTCATCACTTGCATCACTTGTCCTCTTTAACCAAAAAGCAAGTCCTCCTGCCCATCGCTTTTGCCTTTACGTCCATAAAGCAGGGGACTTCCCAGATCGGTTAAAACCGAAAATAAATAAACGGGTTATAGGTATTGTTCACTAAAAGCATAAGGGAAAACCACATCACAGCCATGTAGCCGGCCATTCCCGCCAGAGAAATCCTGCCGTCTGCGGCGAAGCGGATTTTTCTCTGCTTCAGAAGGCTCTGGAGAATCCCGCTTCCCAAGATTCCCATAAGCATGTACAGGATGAGTTTGGAATTAAAGAACCTCTCGGCCTGCAGCATACATTCATGGGGAAGGAACATATAGCGGATATAGTCAAGCGCATAGGAAAACGTAGGCGCACGGAAGATCACCCAGCCAATCAGCACCACAAACAGGGTGTAGATGTGTTCTAAAATGTTCCATCTTCCTTTTCCCATCCATTTGCCCAGAAAACAGCGCTCTAAAATATTAAAAAAGCCGTGGTAAAATCCCCAGAGAATAAACGTCCACCCTGCACCGTGCCAGATACCGGTGAGGAAAAATACGGTAATCAGATTGATATAGGTGCGCACCGTCCCCTTCCGGTTTCCGCCAAGGGGAATGTAGACATATTCGCGAAACCAGCTTGAAAGCGAAACATGCCATTTTCGCCAGAAATCCCGGATAGAGGTCGCAGTGTAGGGAAGGAGGAAGTTTTCCTGGAACGAAAAGCCGAACATCCTGCCCAGGCCGATAGCCATATCCGAGTAACCGGAAAAGTCAAAATAAATCTGCAGCATGTAAAGGATCGCCGCTCCCCAGAGAAGACGGCGGGAAACATTCATCGGATGGTAGGCAAAGACAAGGTCTACAACCTCCGCAAAGGTATTCGATAAAATCACCTTTTTCCCCAGCCCCAGAATAAAGCGTTTCACCCCGTAAGAAAAATCAGCCAGGGTTACTTTTCGGTTTTCTATCTGCTGTTCAATATCATGATACTTTACAATCGGCCCGGCAATAAGCTGCGGGAAAAACGAAATATACAGCATCATGTACAGAAAGCTTTTCTGCGCCCGGTTCTCTCCCCGGTACACGTCCACCACGTAGGAAAGGGCCTGAAAGGTGTAAAAGGAAATGCCGATAGGAAGGGCTACGGTTTTAACCGAAAGCTTTGCCGCCTCCCCCGCCAGTGCATTCCAGATTTCCACGAAAAAATTAAAGTATTTAAAATAACCTAAAAGCAGCAGATTTGCCGCCACGCAGGCCGCCAGCAGCAGGGACTTTTGCTTTTTCTGTTCAATCAGCAGCCCGAAGCTGAAATTAATCAGCACGGAAAGCAGCATCAAAAAAATATACTTTGGCTCCCCCCAGGCATAAAAAAACAAGCTGAAAACCACCAGCAAAAAATTCTGAAGCTTCAGGCGATTCCTGGCATTGCTGAAGGGCAGAGGAATATAATAGGTAACTAAGATTACCGGGAATAATACCCATAAAAAAAGGATCGAACTAAATACCATGTGCGGTCACTTCCTTTGCTTTTCTGTTAAACATGAATATTGGATGTTTTTTGCTTTATTTTTCTACGATATTATACATCCAAGGATTACTCGATTATAATGCATTGTTGGGAGAATTGCAACTGTTATTTTGACATGGAACAGAAATCCCATCAACGAAGGCGATTTTCATGGATTTTTGTCCGTTTCATATAAACAGCAGCCAAGAATCTTCAGAAAGCGTTAAATATGATTTGCAGTAGTGTAAAAAATACGATATAATAAGACTTAACCATTGTTCTTGTAAAGACATAAAAGCTAAACCGGAGGTATAAACATGAGGATTGTATCTTTTGATGAATTAACGGATGATGATATAAACAATAGTTTTAATTTTACGTGTATCAATATGCAGAATGAAAAAGTGTTTGCTTTAGTATCCGCATTAGATGAATCCGACTGTGATGATATAGTAAATATATTAAACGCAATTAACGGACAAGGAATTACCAAGATTGATAAAAATGCGTTTTTTTATAGTATCAAAGAAAACGACAAAGAAGTCAAATTGCCTTTTTTGAAAATGTCAACTTCTGAATCTGTATTTTTTATTTGTGCATTAGCGGATAAAACGCAAACATCGGTAATTCTATCGAAAGATATTTCACAGCTGACAAGGCATACGATGAAGATATTTTATCATTTATTTAAGGACAGTAATTACATTATATTAGCTTTTGAAGATGAATACGAAGCTGGCTATTACCGAAATGTTTTATTAGGAGGAAGATTATGATAAATGTAATTATAGGAGAAAATTCTGTTGGAAAAACCGTACAGCTTGAATTAAAGTTAAATGAATTAGGCAGGGCAGATACAATAACAAATATGGAAGATACAAGGATATTCAGAAAACGTGTTATCGATGAAAAAAAAGTAGACAGATTATCCATGTTCCTGCCTTATCATTTTGCAATTAACGGATCTGTGTTAGCAATAACGGATAATGTAGATGTCGGAATTGAATATATACAATTTTTATCCGATATTTGTTCTGCTTCAAAATATTTTATCTATGATGAACCCGAGAAGAAAGTCAAAGAAGACTTTCGAGGAGAGGTTTACGATGTTATTGGGAAATTAGGAAATACTTTTGAACAATGTTGGATAACCTCTCACTATCCAGCAGTAACTACATTGTCTAATGCTGTTTTTTATAAAGTTATAAATAAATACACCTTAAATAAGGTGAATATGGAGGATGCCATTGAAATACTTGATCCGATTTGAAGATACCTATGGTATAGCAGATTTATATTGTTTCTCTGCATGTAAAAAGTATTTTGATATAAAAGATGCTAAAAAATTGATTTCAATAAATGATACTACTTCTATAATTTTTGGGTTATCTAATGCAGGATGTTTATGTATAAAAAGGAAAGAACTTTATATCATCGAAAAATTCAAACCAGAGTATGTAATAACCGTAATGGATTTGGATAAAGATAATAATGACGGAACTGGTATCTTACCATTAAAAACAGCTAAAATTAATTTAAGTGAAACAGAGAGAAAAATAAAAGAAATATCTCCAAACAGTAAATTACGATATATTCCAACCATATATGCTTCAGAAACAATTATGTTATATCAATATCTAAAAAAACCAGATAAAGACTTTTGTATAGAAGAAATTGTACATTGTAACAATACATGGTTATTTCATTCGGTAATCATAGCTATTTTTGCTCATTTAGAGAAACTTAGTGATGCAAAAAAAGTAAGGAATTATTTAGAAATAGATAAACTCCTAAAAGAATTTCAAAATACATTAAAGCACTACCGCACAGAAAATAAAGAAATAATAAGATTTATCCTTGATAGAACCTATACAGGCATCGAATTGATACAATTTTTAGAAAAAATAAAAAATATCGATCAAATTTTTAAAAAATATATCCATGTAGCATTGTCCTTTGAAATTTGTGGGATTTCGGTTACTTCTAATGATAATCTATTTAGCAAAAAAGAGCTTTTTCCCCATTTTCCATCAAGTTATCGATAAATAAAAAAGATGCCGCATTGTACAGTAATCACATCTGCATAATGCGGCATTGAATCCTATAAGCCTGCTGGTTTATCGGTTTCTCTATTATCTACCTTACCGGTCAGACATCACCAGTTAATTCACCCATGCCCCGGTATCATCGACCAGATAGCCGTCGGGCGTTACCGTGCTGCGGTACATCTCGCCGTAAGCCCTCTGCCCTGCGGTTGTTGTGATTGGTGCAAAGGTTACTGGGTCGGTAAGCACTACACCGGTAGCTTTATCAAGGACAAGCTGCGGCACCGGGCGGACAGGATTAAGGTAATACCACTTTTCATTCACCTTCTGCCAACCGGTTTTCATGGCTCCGTCGTCGCCGAACAGGTACCAGAACGAGTCGAGAAGCTGCCAGCCGGTTTCCATGGCACCGTTGGCATTGAGGAAATAGCACACGCCGTTTTCTTCATACCATCCGGTCAGCATAACGCCGTCTGCACCCATCCGATACCATTTTCCCTGAACATAAATCCAGGTATCTACGGCATAGAAGCCGCTGTCGGCAAGGAAGAGCCAGGTGCCGTTTGCGCCCTGCTGCCATACGCCCTTGGTTTCCACAGGGCCGCGGCTGCTCGCGCCCGATCCGCCGCCGACTCTTCGGCTGCCGCCACCGCCGCCGCTTCCACCGCTGCTGCCGCCGGAAGTCTGGTTTGCGGATTTAAGCACATAGGCATCCCTGCTGCCAAAATCCGAAATCGCAACAAGTATCCCGCGTTCGTCAACAGCCTTGCATTCCTCGACAACGGGGGTAATCTCTACATCCTGATTTCTTACCATCACTGCAAGCTTTCCTAAGGGAAGCGGAAGCTTCTTATTTAATATTCCCCCGCTTCCGTCTGCATTTTTCCTTCCGGAAACAATCATCCGGACTTTTCCGTCTTCCAGATAGGCAAAATCCTGAACTACGGCGTCATCGTCCGTACTGCTCAACCCGGAATCAAAGACAAAACTGCAGTCCTCTTTTAAAACGGCGCTTCCGTCTTTGTTTTTCAGAGAAAAGGTCACCTGAAAGGTTGCACTCTCCTCAAAATGCTCACCATCGGTTAATTGAAGCGTAATACCCACGGCTTTTTTCTCGTCAACCCTGCCGGCATCTCTCAGCGTAATAAAATCATCGGCCGCCCAGGCACTGGCAACATGGAAAAAAAGCATTGCCGCAGCAGCCGTTAAGCTGGCTGCTGCACGAAAAATCTTATGTTTTCCCCGTTTCGGGGCGATAATGTTTCTTTTCATTATGGTGTTTCTCCTTATTCTGTTGCCTTTTTTATGGAAGCTTCCGATAAATTCGCCCCTTCCAGAGAGATTTCAGGAATCGTTTTTGGCACATCGATAAATACCGTCGAACTTACCAGGCGCTGTCCCTCGTTAGTCAGGGCATTATCCACACGGTAAAGTTCTGCCCGAACTTTTGCAGGGAGAGTTACTCCGGTTAAATCCGCTGCATCAATATAATATACCCACTTTCCATGCTCAATGTTGGTCAAATCACCCTCTTCCGGATCGGGAGCGAATATCAGCTGTCCGGCTTTCAGGTCTTCGCCGTTCTTTCCGCCGACCACCTTTTTATTCTCATCCCAGAGCAAGACAACATTGTATGCAGGATTGCCGGCATATTCTCCGGTGAAGATCAGAGAGCCTTTGGTGATTAAGGTTTCGGCTGGGTTCTTGGGATTCACATAGTCCTCCTTCAGATAGCCGACACCGTCGCTTACCCAGTCAATCCGATCCCCGGTCTGCCCGTAAAGCTTGATTTCCGAAATCGAAATCGTCTTTCCTGCCTGACCTGCGGCCGTTAATTTCACCATCGATGCATCATAAGTGCAAAGTTCATACTTTCCGCTGGCTGCATTCTTCTTGCAGAATACGACCTTTTGATACTTCGCTCCGTCAGCGGTTGTGCCGGAGAGATTAAAGACGTCACTCTCGGTCGGAACCTTTGTCCAGGTCGTGCCGTCGGCACTGACTTCAATCGTAAACCTGCCAATCGCCCCGGTTTGCCCGCCGTCCAGACGATATTCCAGAGCCGTTAAGGTTTCTTCCCCGTTGAGATAAATCACCACTTCCGGATCAGCCGCAGGTGTTTTGGTTCCGTCGGCATTACAGGTTTCCGTGGTCTTTCCGGTAAATGTTGTCTTATCGTCATTATCAATCACAGATAAAACTGTATCATCCACTACAGCATCCGGTTCTTCAGGATCTTGACGATTTTCATCATCATCACCATCTCCCGGCTTTGGCGCTTCATCGGAATACATATTTGTTGTCGCTGACCAGTTGGTTCGATCCAGACCTCCGTCATGAGATACCCTCGCCTGACCAATCTCCTTTGCCTTGGTCGGCTGCAGCCAGAGATTATAACCGACAACTTCATAGGTAAATGCACGGTTATTTATGGTGGCAATAATATCCTCCGTACTTGACTCCCCGGCGGGAACAAATTTTACGGCCGTGCGAATGGTTTCTTCTCCCCTCTGTTCGATGCGGAAAATTTCATAGCCGATGAACTTATCCGAAGTATCGCTGGTTTCCAGGTCAATATGTACGATATTGTTATCTTTTTTCTCCTCATAGGAAACACTTCCGTCAGCCATAGCACTGTAGCTTTCGCTTCCCGGATCTTTTCCGGCTTCCATCGCCCGCACACGCTTGTCGTCGCTTGCCAGCCAGATTGCCCTGGTTTCCTTGGGGAACTGCGCAGCATAGGTTTTTGTAAAGGTATCCGGTTCCATTCCCCAGCGCACGAAGAATTCCAAAACATCCTTTTGCGCCGCAGCACAGGCCAGACGCATCAGGTTATTATCCTTGTCGCCATCAACCTTTAAGGCAACGCCCTTGGGTGCAGGCGCTTTTACCGAGCCTCTTGCGTAAGAATCCATACGTGCAAAGAACAGGCTGTCAAACTGCTCCTGATAGCTGTCATAAATCTTAAAGTTATAATCCTTATCATAAGCCAGATGCAGCTGCCAGTACATAGCAAGCTGAACCTTTCCGCTCGATGCCGGGCCTTTCGCTCCGGAGGTTACTTTATCGTAAACCCTGGAATAGTCAACCCAGCGTGTCGTTGCATCACTGTCCCTGGATTTCGCTAA
The DNA here is from genome assembly GCA_946553025.1 of uncultured Clostridium sp. GTDB lineage: Bacteria > Bacillota > Clostridia > Lachnospirales > Lachnospiraceae > Caccovicinus. The sequence goes on along the minus strand of CAMNRM010000010.1, from coordinate 46,429 downwards.
CTGTGCATAATAGTTATTCGTCACCTCGGCTACCGCATAGGCACCCTCATTAATCTCGTGGCCGATTTCATGGGCAATACCCCAGCCAAACAGGCTTCCGGACTGATATTTACCATCAGCATCTGCTTTTACCGGTACTCCCGCCATCATTCCGGCAGAAGATCCCCATCCGATTCCAATATGTGCGCCGCCGGCATACATAAAGGCACCTTCAAACATTCTCTGGTAACGAATGTTGATCCGGCTCACCGGCATCTCGTTTCCTGCATTGGCCTTCTTGCCGTTCACCGTTGTGTCATCATCGCTCACGCCTTTATGCTGGTAGCAGAGCGTAAGAAGCTGATCCATGGCTTCCACCGTATTGATTAACTTCTGCCCCTGTGCTACATTACCATCCTCCAGACCTTTTTTAATCTGTGCCGAAGGCAGGGAGAACATCACACGTTTTCCTGCAATATCCGTAGCGCCGAACACACAGGTCTGCGGATTGTATTCATGTTCAATCGAACCGTGGCATTCATTATGCAGGGCCTGCGGGTCGATATTGTCTAATTCTTCAAGGTAAGCCGCAATTCTCTCCTGCTGTGTGGTTCCGTCCAGATCATTGTACAGATTAATCATCGGAATCAGTGCTGCCCTCGACCTTCCCTCTTCCTCCTTCGGAAAGGTTACGCGAACGGCATATTTTTCTGCCCCGGAATTTCCGCCGTACTGTACATAGAGCTGTCCCCCGGCTTCTGCGCTGGAAAGATTCGTGATCCTTGGAATGGTAATTTCATTTAAGCCGACCTTCAATCCGGTTACAGACTTAAATACCGTGGAGCTTTCGCCATAGTACTGTGTGGCAATGACGCTTAAGCTTGTGCTGTCGCCTTCAATCTTTCCGTCACCGCCGACATACAGGATGACCTTATCACCGGCAAGACCGGTAACGCCAAGAGGCTGCCAGGTATTTAACCCGCCGCCAAAGTTAATATGGCCGTCACTGCGCTTGGTCAGCTTGTCATCCAGATAGAGAATTCTGCCGATACTTCCCTTATTGTGCAGAAGATCCATGGCATTATCCAGTTCCTGCTTTAAGAACGCATAGCGCGGCGTTTTCTCACCGGATACCGGATCGACATACTCCAGACGCTCATAAAATCCGTTAATCTTATCCTCGGTAACATCGTCTTTCAGCATGATGTGGAGGGTATCCGTGTACATGTCAAAGATTTCGTCTTCCAGAGAATAATACTCATAGAATTTTAACTCGGCAAAACTAATCCTTCGGTTATAACCGGTTGTTACCGCCACACGAACCTTTTTCGCTGTAAATGGTTCTTTGGCAATAAATTCATAGTAAGGAATTCCGTCCTTATCCAGCAGACGGGTAAGCCGTCCTTCTGCAATTCCCTGTTTATCCTCTTCATCCCAGTAAACAAGCTTGCATCCCGAATAATTAAACTTCTGCTCATAATCCGGAATAATCACTACCGTATCCATCTTATACGCCTGGTCAAAGGTAATGATCGGGGACTTATTGTTGTCAAAGTAAACACATCCGGCATCCCAGTCATTTCTAATCCAGGAAGTTTCAAAGATTCCGTCCACGGTGGCAAACTCATCACAGGCCACGCTGTTGCCGTGATTATTTACACTGACAATCTTATCCGAAGGCCCACCGCCTTTCTTGGGAACATTTAAGAGTTTAAAGTTCGGTGTTACCGGCGGTACAACAATAATGGTTTTTCCTTCATAGCGTTCGGACGGATCGCTGACCCCGATTTGATTCTGTCCGGTCATATACAGTTCATAGGTCGTGCTGTCTTTTAATCCGGTAATCTCCTTCGAGGTTCCTGTAATTCCTTCAATGGCTGTAAATTCTGTGTCTGTTCCTGTCTTTTCCCGGTAGTACAGATTATAGGAGTCCGTACTCTTCATTTTCTTCCAGCTAACGGTAAGCTTCTGGGAACCGCCCGTAATCGAGATCTGCTCCGGCGGCTCAGGGCGTTTTGTCGCCTCCGGCCTTACTTCGATAACCTCACTCCAGGGACTTTTCCAGTCGCCGTTGACCGAACGAACTTTAACCTTATAAATGTCGTTATTAACCAGTTCTCCTCCGCCCAGACCGGAAACCGTAATCGTGTTTGCCGTCTGTTCTGGGAATTTCTCTTCCAGTTCGTCGTCGCTCTTCATGGTTTTGCCGGTTACCGCAACCACATAACCAGTTACATTCGGCTGATTGCGCCAATTGACCGTAAACATAGCATCTCCGGGAATTCCGTTCAGTCTGTCCGGAATAGAAAGATCCGGCTCCGGAATATGATCTTCCATATCGTTTAAAAATTCCACGCGGGCAATTTCTGCTAAATGGCTCTGCACCATGGTCTTCGTGATACGGATGATAATGCGCTTTACCGGAATCTGGCTGCCCAGGTCAATCACTACCGGTTTTGCCTGTATGCCCTTATCCTCGTCCGCTTCCTTAGCCTGTATTTCGCTCTGTTCTGTAGCATAAGCTTTCGCCCGGACGGCCGACGATTTCTGCAAGGTTCTGTTCGCAGCAGTACGGCGAACCGAAGAAGATGTCGCCTTGGGTGATTCAGCCGTGGACGATGTCGCCTTAGTCACCGAACTGTTTTTCGATGTCGTGGTCGTCTGTGCAGCTTTCCGCGAACTGTCTTTTGCCGGATCACCGACCTGTTTTCCGTCTTTTATTGTCACGGTATAGGTCGTGCCGTCTTCGCCTTCAAAAACCACTTCTCCGTCTTTCATTGCATTTAACGACCCGGTCTGCGGGTAAATCACAAAACCTTCGATCGTCGCGGGACGGGTAAAGCCTGCAGCTAGTTCCACCGGATTGCCTTCGGCAATATCATGATCCTTTAACACGCCGGAAAATGACAGCATTCCGTCCTGCTTTTCTTCGGTTCTGGAAAATAACTCCTGAATCTGCTTATCTGAAATCTCATTTCCATTACTCGGATCGAAAGGCTGCACCATACCAGGCAGAATCAGCGGTGCCGTAATGGCTTTAGCCAGACGTCTGTCCTTATTGTGATAAAACCGTACAAAATACTCCAGATCCCGCAGATCGACCTCGCCGTCGCCGTTCATATCATAGTAAACCTTCGATTCTTCCTGCGTTTCCCTGCCGTCGATAAAGCTTAAAAGCCCGTTTAAGTCTTCTTCGGAAAGTTCTTCTTTATCTTCGTTTTCCTCTGCACGGAAGTTTCCGGGAACCAAAATGCCCATCTTGCGCCTGCTGTTGTCTTTTTCGCTTTCATAGTCATAATGTTCCGGATAATCATTCGCCAGCAAAAGCTTTAACGTCTGTCCGGCTTCGATGGTGATATCCTGCTGATAGGGAAGATAAAATCCCGCAGGGCCTACCCCTTCCAGATGAAGCACATATTTTCCGGCCGGAATCTCACGGTTTTCAAAAACAGCATCGATAATTGCACTTTCTGTTTCCGGGTCCCTGCCCCATTTGGTTTCCAGTTCTTCATCCGGCCACTCGTCTTCTTCCATCTGCTGTGCCGTCTTTCCCTTTGGCTCCAGCCAGATATGGAACTTACAGTTTGGTGCACCCAAAAGATTTCTAACCGTCAGCCGGAGTCCGCCTGCCGTATCCAACTGTTTTTCAATCTCTTCTTTGTCCGCAGCTACCGTTACAATCTGCGCAGCTTCTGCCAAACGTTTATTCGTACTTCCCTGTGCTGTCAGTGTAACCCCTGGCATCTCAAGCAGCATACAAATAACTAAAAATGCAGCAATTTTCTGCTTCATTATCCACTCTCCCTTATATCCTATTCTGTTACCGCATCGCCTCCTGTATGGTCACAATGCTATCGGTTTTTTTCGGAAAAATAACGCTCCAAAAGCTGAATGGCTATGCTCCCCGGCCGCATTTTCCCATGGGCCTCTTCAAAGGTCAGCCAGTCTGCCCGGTCAACTTCCTGTGAAAGCTTAAACTCTGCTTTCTTTACCCGGGCTTCAAAAGCCAGCATCAGCATATCGTTTTTTTCCATAAAATAACTTCTTGTATAACGGAGTTCTTCCACCGGCAGGCCAAGTTCTTCAAAAACCTCCCTGGCAGCGGTTTCTTCCGCAGTTTCCCCACACTTGATATAGCCTGCGACGCAGACATAAAAATCCTGCGAAACATAGCCCTGGCGAAGCAGGGCAACTTCATCATACTCATTAATCACTAAGGTAATTGTACATGTGGCAAAGCTGTCAAACCATGGTCGGCTGCAGGCTTTACAAAAAGGAACTTCTCCTTCATCCCCAATTATTTTGGCCCCCAGTTTTTCCCCGCATTGCGGACAATAAACATATTTCATCGTTTGTTTCCTCCTACATCATCCCCCGATATTCCTGCTTCCACTGCTGCACAAGCTTTGCGGCTCCCTCCATACACTGCGCCTCATCTTTTAAAAACAGCTTATCCAGTTCCTTTACTGCCCCTGATTCTTCCCCTTTTTTTCGGGCCTGGTCAATATGCTGGTTCCAGTCCTCTTTGCGAATCAGTTTCAGCATGGACTGCATCCGCGGAGCAATCGGGATATTGGGAAACATGGCTTTTAAGTAATAAATCTGTTCCAGAATCTTTTCGTTGCGGTTGTCGTAAAAATATGCCTTTTCATACGCCCGATAAGCTTTTTCAGCCTGGAACATCCGCGCATGGCAGGCACCTAAACAGCACCATACACGGCTGAAAAATAAATCATTGACTACATTGTCCTTGGGAAATTCCAGGAGTTTTTCGTACAGCACAATGCTTCTGCCGTACTGACGTCGGCCAAACAGATAGTCCGCCCGGATTTTTCCAAACTCAGCCGGATGTTTTTTCCGAAGCTGAATCAGGGTCTGGCGGTAGCGATTGACCTCTCCCGACGTGTAATAGGAACACTCGGCCAGAATCAGCAGAAGCATGTTGTCAGGGTCTTCTCCGCTTTTCTTCCAGTTCTCCAGCTTTCCGGCCAGAAAATCCATATCCAGGTCTTCCCGGATAAACTGAATCAGCCGTTCATCGACAAAATCTTCCATCACCAGCAGAGGATTTTCATAGATGACATAGCATAATTCCTGGGAGGAAAACAGACGAACACCCAGTTCTGCAACGACAAACGGGTGCTTTACCGGTTCAAGCCGGCATAACAGTAAACTCATAATGAAATCTCCTTGCGTATCACAACATTGGAAGCCGGAAACAGTTCGCCAAAGCCCTTGTCCTGGACGATAACCACCATCGTCCGCTCATCTAAGAAGGCAACCCGCATCTGCACCCGGGTCGTCCGGTTGGGGCGGGAGGGAAATTCATCTAAGGGAATCGTAACTTCATTTTTCCTGCGTGAATCCAGGTGCTGGATATGAAAAACAAGTTCTTTTTGATTATTCAGGATGAATTCCAGCGTGCTCCGCACTTCGTACCAGTTATCTCCCGGAGCGGCAATCACCAGGGGCGTAAGTTTTTCCTTGTGCATTACTTCCATGGAAACGGAAGCCTTTAAGCGCCCTTCACAGATCATCACATAGGGAAATTCGCTGGAAACGTGCAGATAATCCATGGCCCGGTAGGCGGCTCCCTTGGCAAAGAGGTAGCTTTCGCCGTAAACCTTCCGCCGCTTGCAGATCATAGCCATAAAATCGGATGCCCATTCCTGCTTTTCAAACCCTATTCCGGTCAGCAGTACTGCCGAAAATAATTTTTTCGCCAATAATCGCTCGGCAAATGTGCACAGCATACGATCGGCCTTCCTGATCCCGGAATCCGTTTCCAGTAAGTTCAAATCAAAATGTTCGTCCAGGTTTTCATAATCGGAAATCACCGTCGTCTGCTTTATTCCCTTCTGTACCTTCATCTCGTCATAGCGGAGGCCGTTCTGGGAAAGGGTAAACAGGCCGACATAGCTGGACCAGATTTCTTTCTTTTGATTTAAAACATAGTAGAGAAAGCTTTCTCCATGGCTGATCACATGAAAACGTCCCCGGGATATCCCCAGATAATCCGCGCAGTAGAGCAGACGATCCATAATCAGGCTGTCGATACTGGGCAGGGTAATCACCAGCTGCTGGATACGGCTGTTATTACATTCTCTCTGCACCTGATCCAGAACCAGCTTTAAAAACTTCTGCAGCAATTCCCGTCCCTTTAACATTTCCCCGTCAATCACCACGGAGCGCTCCCGCCTTGCCTGGCTAAGCAGCTTATCGGCCATCACGCCTTCCCCGGACAGCATAAGTTCATGGGCTTTCGCTCCGATAAACCACAGGTTTTCCTGCTTCTTTTTACAAATCTGTGTAGGAAAAGACCAGACCTTATCCTTTCCCAGACAACTGACCTGGGTGTAGGCACCGCATAAATCCATCCCGACGATCAGTCCATCCATCGACATTCCCCCTTGCTTATTCAATCACAGGAAACAGTTCCTCTAATGCGGCATTTTTAATTAAATAATCCTTCATGCTCTTTTTCAGTCCTGCTTCCTCTTTCATACTCAGACACAGCCCCATCTCATTTAAGCTGGCAAAACGACTTTCCTTTAAGCTTCCCGGCGTCAGTTCACAGTGAATGCTCCCCTCTTTTACCTTTTCCTTGGTTTCGTTTGATTTTCGGCGGTAAATCTGGTACTCCATGGTTTCGCCCTCAAAGAGTACCTTCTGGCAGATAAACATCCCCTGATAAACCCGCCGCATTTCCTCCCGGTGAAACTCCCTTTCATCCGGAAGGATACGAACCATAAGGGAGATCCGATCTTCCCTGTTCCCCTCATAGGCAACCATGGCCTTGTCCATAATTTCCTGCGGAACCGGGATAAACCGGGAAAGCTTCTTGGTATAAGGAAAGACCAGTCCTTTCTCGATCAGATGTTCATTCATCCTCTGACAAAGCTTTTTCTGGTTATCATCCAGCATCCGGCACTCCGAATAATACCGGGTCAATGCCAGGAGATAGATGATGGGGAATTTTTCCATATTTTCCGAACGGCCCATAACCGATTCCAGAAATGAAAAAACCTCCTCATTTGCCGTCTGGTGCATAAGAAAATAGCCGATGGACTTTGTGGTAAAATAGGCTGCCTTCACCGGATCGCTCATCTTCTTCCGGTTCTTGTAAAAGTTAAAGGTCTTGTCCAGGTGGTTGGTTCTGCCGGAAAACATCATCTGGCAGAGCAGCCGTTCCTCTAAATCATAGGTTTCTACCTGCGCGGAAATGGACTGGGTTAAAAGCTTATACATCTGTATCGAGTTTCCGTTATAATGTTCGCACAGATAATCTAAGATAACACGGTCAGCACGGTTCTGGGCAAAAACCTGATAGGACAGGTTTAAAAGAAAATAATCCTGATCAAAGAGATTGGCCAAAATCGTCTTGCTGCAGAGTTTTTCCAGACGCTTCCACTCCATCCCCTCCCAGCCGTAGGTTTTTAAGCGAAGGTAAGCTTCTTCCAGATAATCCTGACAGATCAGCGTGCTGCAGACCGAAAGCCTTTCCTGACGGTTAAGCGCCGCAATATCCAAAGTCAGCAGGTAGGTGCAGGGATTTTCCGTGCCGCCCGGCCGTTTCCCCTCGGCTAAAACCCGGTCAAGGTCTTCCGCCTGCTTCTGGTAATAGCGTATCACCCTGGAAAGCAGGATTTTCCGGTAGAGAAAGTTTAAGGGAAGTTCGGTTAAGGAACGTTCCAGAATCTCCACCCCGGCCTCGTTCATCTCCTCGGCTGCGGCAATCGCCCGGCAGGCCGCCATACAGAGCATGGGATGTCCCGGATAGATGGCAAAACACCTCTCCTCCAGCTCCGGCTGCTCCATAATCGGCGTTTTGGTGTAGGCGATATTCATGTAGCGATTGCCGAAAGCATCCTGGAACAAGAGCACGGCCCGGTCGGAAAACAGCGGGACGTAGGCTTCCCCCTCCACGATCGGATAAATTTCCTCTTCCAGAAACTCCTCATAGCGGACAACCACGCTGTTTACCTGCGGATTCGTACAGGAAATCCGGCATGTGCGCAGAATCGAGGGCAGAACCCGGGCTACCCGGTCGTCGATCATATCCCGGTAAATCATGCGGCTGTAAAGCACCGCCGTGGGATTATCCACCTGACCGCAAAAAAGCTGTTCCATGGCAAACTGTTCCATATCCTTCTCATACTCCTGGTAAATCCTGGAAGATGGTTCAAGATAGAGAAGCATATTTTTATACAACACAGCTTTACTTCGGCGATCCAGGTCATGTCCATAAGAAAAATAAAGCAAAACTTCCTTGGGCAGCAGGTGATGATAATCCTGGGGAAGGGAATATAAATAATATTCATACAGTCTGGTCAGCGTGATTTCCGCTTCCAAAGCCCGCTCATACCATGCAAAATCCGACGCTTTTCTGCAATCGCCCTTAATCATCAGCCCGCAGACTGCCTCAAGTATATCCTTTTGCGGATATTGTCTGTACAGCAGCACGAGCGTGCGGTGAAGAAGACGAAGGTACTGCCGCTCTTCTTTGGCAACCCAGGCAACGGCAAGCGCCATCTCCTCCCCGATAATCCCTTTTCTGGCTCCGAAATACAGAACCTGCAGCATAAAAGAATCCATCTTCTGCAAAAGCCCGATGTGCTGCTGCAATAATTTCAGCGCCTGCAGATACAGAAACGGGCTGTGAAGACCGTCGTCATAGAGCTGCGTCATCTCGTTAAAAAGAGTGAGCGGCGTTTCCATGGCCTCGTCGTCTAATTCCATCCGCAGGAAAAACAAAAAAGGATGTTCCCTGTCCGTCAGGCATTTGCGGACAAGGCGAAGCAGGGATTCTTTTTTGGTCAGGTTTTTCTGAAGCTTCTGCGTGATGTACTGGAAAAAGCAGTAATACTCCAGGTGATCCCGGCGGCCCATAAAGATTTCTTCCCGCCGCATCTCCAGTTCCAGCGCCGCCTGTTCCTTCTTTCCGGCCGAAAGTAAAATCTCTGCCATCCAAAGCGAGGCCAGATCCTGATCCCAAGGCTCGCTCTTCATCACATCCAGTTCTTTAATCATCCTCCGCCGGAGGGAACCCATGGTTTTTAAGCCGCAGGCCGCCTCCAGGCGCAGGGCCATAAACTGTCCCAGGGATTTTTTAAAGCGATGGCGGCTCTCCCTGCCGTTATCCCCCGCATTTTCCATATCCACTTCAAACGAAACAAGGAAAGACTCTCTGGGCGTGTGTACAAGAATGCTTCCCAGATTTTTTCCCTGATGAAGCCTCTCGCCAAGAATCCGATAGGGAATCCTGCAAATGCCGTCCTGAAAATCTGCACTGTTAAACTGTTTTTTCGGCAAATCCAAAAAGCCTGCATCCGCCTTTACCGTCAGCGACACATAGCCCCAGAAGTTTTTCTTTACTTCAAGTTCATCATAAATCATTTCGTTTGCATAGGTATATTTTCGGTGTTCTTTTTTTATAGAAATCGCGGTTGGACGCTTTTCCCCTAAGGCAACCAGAAATTCCTCCAGCTGGTTTTCCCGGTCCCCATGACCCTTTAACCCGTCGTAAATGGTGCGGATATGGATATCCTGCATAAAAAGCGTTTCCGTAAAATCCTGATAATTAAACAGCCTGAGTGCTGTTTCCGGTTGCTTTCTTGCCATAGCGGCAAAATCCCGCACGGTTTTTAAGCCTGCAAGCGTCTGCCCGGAAGCCCCTAAACGGGCAGTAAAAATAAAAGGCAGGGTAATCTCTCCGCCATTCGTCACCAGTTCAAAAGCCCCGCTGATCACATCGCCGTCTTCTAAGAAGCTTGCGTCCACCAGATAGGAAATCCGGTTGCGCAGGCCCCCAAAGGAAGCATTTTCTACCATTACTCTGGTATGATTGGTATAAACCAGGCCCTTAATGTGAAGATTATTTGCACTGCTGACAAAAAATTCCCTGGTTTCCCTTTTTCCCGCCGAAACGGTTTCTATAATTTTCTCCGGAAGCCCTGTAATCTGCGGAACATCCATATCCAGCATACCTCTGGCCAGTCGGTTAATTCGTTCTTTCATCTATCGTCACCCAAGATTTTTCCATAATAGTATATTCTAGCATAGTTAGACTAAATTTAAAAGCGTTAAATCGCATAACCTCTTTTATTATATCTTTTTTTGCCCTGTACAACAAGTCATTTTCTTCATGATTTCCACTTGATTTCAAAGACTTAAGTTGGTATAGTATAAAAGAACACTTTTTGCAAAAAAACCACAGTGTTTGAAAACTAAGAAAATACGGGTAAACGATCATGCTGTCAGAACCTATGACGTTATACAAACTGATGAATCTCTATATGCTCAAGCAGGTAAGCTTTCCTTTAACAAACGCCCAGCTTTCCAATTTTTTCCTGGAAAATGATTACACGACCTACTTTACGCTGCAGCAGGCATTGAATGAATTACTGGACGCAGGCCTGGTAAAAAAAGAAACGATCCGCAACAGCAGCCGCTATGAGATCACCAAAGAGGGCTTAGATACGCTGGATTTTTTTGGAAACAAGATTTCCCCTGCCATTGTTGAAGATATGGATAAGTATTTAAAAGAAAATAAATTCCGCCTTCGCGACGAGGTCGGCGTAATTTCGGATTTTTATAAAACTACGGGACAGGATTTTATCGTTCACTGTGAGGTTCGGGAGGGAAAGACCCCGTTAATCGAACTGAACCTGGCTGTGCCGGACAAGCAGCAGGCAGAGCATATGTGCAGCAAATGGAGGAGAAAAAGCCAGGAAATCTACGCTTTTGCCATGCGAACGCTGATGTGCGGGGACGAAAAGGACTAGTAGGATACCGGGGGCAAAAAGAATAAAATAACACCGGGCTTAAAAAGAATAGAAAAATACCGGGGTCAAAAAGTCGAAATTTCAACTGCCGTCGGATAAACAAGGAGGTAAGGATGTTAAGAAAAAAGAAAAAGGAGTTATCTCCAATAGAAGGAGCCATTTACACTGTGCAGCTTAATATCGACAAATGGAACAAGCGCCGAAAACACTGGAAGCGCCGGTTCTATGTTATGGTTGTTTTTCCGCTGTTTCTGGTCGCTTTAATTATCCGGGCGGTAAAAGCCTATGTCCGTATAAAACTCTGGGAGATGGGAACGAATACGCCATCTCCGTTTATCAAGGAAGAGGAATAATAACGAGGAATAAGAGGGAAAACGATTCGTCCCTCTTATTTATTTTCTTTATTTTCTTCTTCCATCAGTTCCCATATCTCTTCCCTTCCCTGCTTGGTTTCTGCGGAGAACGGAATCAGCACATCTTCTTTTGCCATGCCCAGTCCTTCGCGCAGGATTTTCACCTGCCTGGCTACCTGGCTGCGCTTTAATTTATCCAGTTTTGTCGCAATCACTACCGGCTGATAGCCCTGGTAGATAATCCAGTCATACATCGTCTTATCGTTTTCCGACGGTTCATGACGGATATCGACCAGGAGGAAGACCCGCTTTAAGACGGATGATTTTTTCAGATAGCGCTCGATCATCTTTCCCCACTTTGCCTTTGCCTCAAGGGATACTTTTGCATAACCGTAGCCGGGAAGATCGACAAAATAAAGCTGGTCATTAATATTATAAAAGTTAATGGTCTGTGTCTTCCCCGGCTGGGAAGATGTCCTGGCCAGGGATTTTCGGTTCATCAGTGCATTAATCAGGGAGGACTTCCCTACATTGGATTTTCCGGCAAATGCATACTCCGGAAGAATGTGTTCCGGAAGCTTGCTGGTTATGCCGCAAACGGTTTCTAGTTCTGCTTTTTTGATAATCACCATCGGTTCTCCTATTTAGGTTACTGTTCACATGTGTTATTGTTCACACATGTTACTGTTCACATATTCACAATAACCTATTTATTTCCCTTTTCCAGTTCTTTCTGGAACTGGGTTAAGTCTTCACCTTTTAGCGTCCGCTTTAACAGTTCCGGGAGCATCTGCGGATTGCAGGCAAAACACGGAATTCCCAGAGCTGCCAGTTTCCCGGCAACCGTTGTATCATAATAGGGTCTTCCGCCGTCGGCAATCGCCAAAAGGCTGACCACCTGGACGCCGGAAGCCTTCATCTCTTCCATACGGCGAAGGAGGGCTGCCCGGTTCCCGCCTTCGTACAAATCGCTGACCAAAAAGAACAGGGTCTTCTGGGGTTTTTCAATAAACTGCTGGCAGTAGGCAACGGACTGATTAATATCCGTTCCGCCGCCCAACTGAAACCCAAAGAGGAGATCCACCGGATCGTCGCACTTTTCCGTTAAATCAACCACCTTCGTATCAAAAGCAACGATCCTGGTCTTTAATGAAGCCATGCTGGCCAGCACGCAGCTGATCACCGAAGAGTAAATCACAGATTCTCCCATGGAGCCGCTCTGATCCACGTCCAGGATAATCGTGTATTTATTCGCCGCGGAAGTGGTCGTCCGGTCAAAGAAATAATAATGGTCAGGGATAATCTTCTTTAACTGGGGATTGTAGTTTTTCAGCCCGTTTTTAATCGTATTGTCGAAATCCAGTGCAGAGGCCGAAGGGATCGGAGAGTGCTGGCGGCGGTTAATGGCGGCGGTAACGGCCCGGCGGATATCGTCGGCTAAAAGCCGGTTTAATTCCTCGACAATCTTTCTTATAAACCCGCGCACGCTTTCTTTGGAAGCCTTGGGAATCTGATCTTTTAACATTAAGATTGTGCTTGCCATCCCCACATCCGGTTCCATCTGCTCTAACATCTCCGGCTCCAAAAGAAGCTGCTTTAACCCGCAGCGCTCCACCGCGTCCGCCTGGATAATTTTAATCATATCCTGTTCAAATAAGGTTCGCACATCGCCCAGCCACCGGGTAATCTGGGGATTGGACGGCCCCCGCCCGGCTCCTCTGCCACCCGGCCCATTGCCAAAGCCGCCGCTCGACGTCTGGTTGTAAATGGCAGCCAGCGCCTGATCCATCATCAGTTCTTCGGCACTGAGCCCCAGACCGCCCCCGTCCAGACCCTGCATCTTAGAAAAACGGTCTTCGCTTTCTGCACCGAGGATCAGCCGCCATCGTTTTAATCGCTCTGCTGTTTCCATGAATATTTCTCCTATAAATCAAAGTCAAAATCGCCTAAATCTGCCACAAAATCCATCTCCTCCGCCGTGAGATCGGCATTTAAAATCTCGCTGACCTGCTGCGGGTTGACCTTCCACAGTTCGCCCAGATTTTCGGCAATGCTGTCTTTTTCCCCGGAAGTAAAATCGGCAAAAGCCCTGCGCAGAAACACAACGGCCCGCTTAAAATCCTCATCGTCCAGGGTATCAATATATTCGCTGAGTTTTTCCCACAAAGACATCCGGGCAATCAGAGCAAAATGATTCTTCATCGCCAGACCTTCAAACCAGCCTGCGCCAAGTTCGGCGGGCATACCGCGGGAAAGACGGCGCTCAACTTCCGTGCCCAGCGTTTCGTTATCCATCCGTCCCCACTCCAGAAGAACCGCAGCAGCAAGCCCGGAAAGCTTTGTATTCAAATCGTCACGGCGGGCAACCTCCATCAGTGTTGCAATCCAGCGCTCTTCGTCGATAAAATCCTGATCCCGCACCAGGCGGTTTAATGCTTCGATGCCGACGATAACGTTTTTTGCCCCGTCGTCATCGCAGGAACAGCTTTCCGGCAGAATCAGACAAGCCCGAAGGAAAAGCTGCTCCAGCACGGGAATCAGCGGACGGGCATCCTGATGGCGGATATCTCCGTAGCTTACCGATATCGAAAGACTTTCCGCCGCCTGGCCGATTTCTTCAATCGAAGCGGCTTCCACGGCCATTCCCTGCAGGGTTTCGGTGCCGTACTGAGCTGCTTTTGGCATACCGCAGCAGTAGGCTTCTTCGATCATATGGGCAACCTGGCTGATCTTATCGCTGCTCTCCGCCTGTTCCTTCAGCACAAAGGAGGCGGCCTGTTCTACCGTATCCCCTTTTAACACGGATTCCACCAGCTGGATTTCCGATTCCGGACTCCACTGAAGCTGCCAGTACTCCGCCCAGGTTGCCTTTTCCTGACTGCTGTGCACCTGTTTTGCAAAGTTAATTCCAAGGATACGAAGCTGATGCAGGAAAAAAGAACGGTTTAAGTCCATAAACGCCGATTTCCTGGACTTGACATTCAGCTTTTCCCGCAGATCCAGCGGCAAGTCCTGGGCAATAACCGAGCGGTATTTGGTCAGCCGAAGTTCTTCCAGTTTTTGGTAAAAATCATTTTGAATGGACGTCTGGCTCATCCCTTCGGGAAGGGAACCAATCTTCGTTCCGGTTTCCGTATCGGCTGCGCCCAGAGCAATCTGTGAAAATTCGCCGTGACCGATACAGGTCGTCGCCCCGTCCCGCAAATCCCTTAACGAAGGAATCTGATAGCCGTGAAGCTGCGATAAAGCAGCCGAAAGACGGACGCTTTCGATAACGGAAGCCGTAGAAACCGGATTCCCGGATTTCCTGAGAAACGCTGCCATGCGGATAACATACTGGTAAACGGCATACTCCGGCCTGTTTCTGCAAAAACCCTTCCACAAAAGTTCATAGTAAGCCGGTGCCTGGTTTCCTGCCCCATATCCGGCACGCATCGACAGCCGATAGTAAGAATAGGGCATAAGCGTCTGTAAGGACTCCATACACGGAAGAGCCTTTATCTCCTTATCCGTCATGGCCTTTCCCTCTTCAAGCCCCTTCACATGATAGGCCCCGGTTATCGCCACAATCTTATCCGGAGAAATCCCGGAGTCTATCGCTTCCTTTATCTTTCTCTTCATATAGGCTTCCCGAAGATGGTTGCGGTTTATTCTCGCCGTCAATACTTCTTTCGCCGAAGTACGTTTTTTCGCTCCCTGTCCCTCTAAGCCCTCTGCCGAATCCCCGTAGGGATTTTCAGACAGACTGCGGATATTTTCGCCGAATAATGCAGCGCCCTTCCGGTAAGCCTCTTCATTCTCCGCCTGCTCCAGCACATGCTCCCAGAAGGTTTCGTGGCTGTCCTCACCGGATACCTTATCCAGGCGCTCGTATAAATCCGGCAGTGCCGGTTCTTCACCGCTTTCTTCGGATTCTTCTTCCGATTCTTCTTCCTCCTGTGCATGTTCAGAAGCTATTCCCGGCTCTTCGTCTTCCTCCTCTTCGGACCTAGCGGCCATCCTCTGCAGTTCTTCTTCCCTCTCGGCTTCTTCCAGAGCAAGGATTACCCCGGAAGGCAGATCCATAAAGCGGCAGGGACAGTGATTTTCCCTGGCCCAGAGTGCGGCCTGGTATTCCGGAGAATAGACGGCAAAGGGATAGAGGATCGTCCTGACCGGAGCCTCCTTCGTATAGGCCATAATGGCAACCGGCGGCTTTACCTTGGGCGCGGTCAGAGGCATGAGCATATCGTCGAAGTCGGAGGGTCCTTCGATAAGCACCAGTTCCGGCGCAATCCGATCGAGAAATTCTCTTACATAAAAGGCTCCTGCCGGTGACAGGTGGCGAATACCAAAAATATTTGCCTTTTTTTTATCAGCCATTTAATTCCCTACACTCCTTATATAAACCGACCCATTTTGAACCGCGTTTTTTCATGATGTTTTCCAGATACTCTTCCCAGACCTTCCCGTCCTTGACCTCTTCCTTAACCACGGCCCCCTGAAGACCGGCGGCTAAATCATAATCGGTAATCTCTCCGTTGCCAAAGCTTCCGGCTAAAGCCATGCTGTTGGTTAAAAGGGAAATCGCCTCGGCGGTCGAAAGAACGCCTCCCGGTGTTTTCAGCTTCTGCTTTCCGTCCAGGGTCACGCCGCGGCGAAGTTCCCGAAAGATCGTGCAGACCTTCTCGATAACCTCTTCCTCGGGAAGCCGGGCATTTAAGTCGAGGCTGGCCGAAAGCTGCGCTACCCTGGATTTTACAATATCCATCTCCTCCTGGATGTTTTCCGGCGAGGGAAGAACCACGATATTAAAACGACGCTTCAAGGCTGCAGACATTTCATTCACCCCTTTATCCCGGGTGTTTGCCGTGGCAATGACAGAGAAGCCCTTCTGCGCAGGCACTTCCACGCCCAGTTCCGGCACGGAAATCCGCTTCTCGGATAAAATCGAAATCATGGCGTCCTGAACTTCGGACGCGCAGCGGGAGATCTCCTCCACCCGGGCAATCGTCCCGGTTTCCATGGCGCGGTAGAGCGGACTTTTAATTAAAGCCTGGTTCGACGGACCCTCGGCAATCAGCATGGCATAGTTCCAGGAATAGCGGATCTGTTCCTCCGTCGTCCCTGCCGTTCCCTGGATAACCTTGGAGGAATCCCCGTTAATCGCCGCCGTCAGATGCTCGGACAGCCAGGACTTAGCTGTACCCGGTTCTCCGATAAGCAATAGCGCCCGATCCGTAACCAGTGTGGCAATCGCGATTTCCACTAGCCGCTGATGACCGATGTACTTGGGACTAATCGTCGTGTTTCCCGCTTTTCCTCCCGTAATATAGGTCAGCACCGAACGGGGCGACATCTTCCATCCCTGAGGAACGGCGTCGGTTTCCGCCTGAATCAATGCATCAATCTCTTCCTGATATAACTGCTCCGCCGGAAGACGAAGCACATTTTGTCCTTTTTCCATAGCATAAAACTCCTCTTTAACTCCTCTT
The DNA here is from genome assembly GCA_946553025.1 of uncultured Clostridium sp. Lineage (GTDB taxonomy): Bacteria > Bacillota > Clostridia > Lachnospirales > Lachnospiraceae > Caccovicinus. The sequence continues at coordinate 29,839 of CAMNRM010000010.1, read as the reverse complement.
TTTTCATTACCTGCTTATACTTTCTCTGCGCGATTAAAGCACAAAAACCTATTCAAACAGCACTAAACCAGTTCGTAAACCGTTCCTCCATTGTGCAGGATTTCCAGCCACTTTTTCACGGTCGGCAGAGCGGAAGAAACATTCCTTGGCTTTGTATTTTTCTGGCCTTCACCCTCCCACAGTTTTTGAACCATCTCCAGCTCTTTTATCAGCTGTTCCCGGGAAATCGGAAGCACATTGATCAGCATACGAAGCTGATACACCCATGCATTTTTCTTTGCTGCCTGGAACAGGATTCCGTCAAACTTCGTCCAGCCGCAGCGCACTAAAAGCTCGGTGTAGCCGACATTCGGCTCTGCCGTAATAGCCAGATGGTAAAAATATTCGCCGTACTGCTGGCATAACTGAGGAATATCCTTGCGGAACAGCCGGTAAAGCACAGCATTCGCACCCTGAAAAGATGTTCCCACTTCAAAATAGTCGTTCGGGCAGTGTTTCCTGTTTTCCATAATCAGCAGATACCAGCGCAAATCCAGTCCCTGTTCCAGCACATGGATTTGTTCCGGAGTAATCTTCGTTCCCCGGTCGTCCAGCACGGCTTCGGTGTAAACAAAATAGCCGATGTCCTCCTGATAGCGAATCGTCTGCAGCACCCGGAAAATACTGTAGCCCATGGATGTTATAAAGCCGCTGAAACGGTCGTAGGTTTCCTCGGGTGATTTCATCAGCAGACTGGCGGCAAAGGCCGGACGTGCATACTCCCGTCCATACTGCGCAAAAAGCTTTTCGGCTAACCGGCAGTAATCCTCTGCTTCCCGACTGGCAAGCGGGTTTTTCAATATCGTATCCGCCATCATCGTGGCAAAGATAACATAGTGGTTTTTTAACCCTTCCTGTGCGGCTGCCCATTCCAGCATCTCTTCGATTTCTCTTCCGTTCTTCCCCGTGCAGCTATAAATCAGCTTTACCAACTGGTCACTCCTTGCCCTGAGTTTTTCTTCCTCCTGCTTATCGGTCTTCGTCTTCTTCTCTTCTTTATTCTGCTTTGCCCGCTCTTCGTTTTCCCGGATCAGTGCTTCTGCGTTCGTTCTTACAATTTCGGCAAGGATCGCCGGGGCATAGGAGGTTTTGGCATAGCGGAGCAGGTCGGCGGTTTCGACAGGAGCCGCCGAAGCACGCTTTTTCCAGTACCCGGACACTTCCTCCCCTTCCATAAAGCCTAAAGCCCACTGCACCGTTGTTTTCATCTTTCCTCTCTCGGTTTTCAGCAGTTCAAACAAAAAGGGCTGATTCTCCTGGCTGTAGCGGAGGGCACGGATCAGGGCCTCCTTCACTTCTTTTTCGCTCTCCGGAATCTGTGCACAGTAAAAATCGTTCTCCGCGGCACCTGCAATCTCGCTGACTGCCCTTACCCTGCGCACCATCTCCTTCTTTCCCTTGGGATTAAAACCTTCTTTTAACAGGGGAATTACCGGTTCTCCTATTTTAATCAGCCAGTCGCAGACCATCTCCCCGATTTCCGCGTAAGGATCACTCAGGGCCTGAATCATCAGCGGGCAGATACGAAAATCCATGAACAGTTCCGGCTGCAGCTTATAGTTTTCCTCCAGGGTAGACTGGCGGCTGCTTCCGGTTTCGGTGAGCGCCCACTTGATGGGCTGCAAGCGGCTGTAAGGAATTTCCTGATAAGATGACGTTTCATCGCCAAGCGGCAGCCTTGCCCTTCCTTCCTCAACCGCAGGCAGAAGATTTCCTTCTGTCTGGCTGACTCCCTGCGTCGTTAAAAACGCATCCAAAAGCCCTAAGACATCCAAAAGGGTTTCCGTCTTCTTTTCTTTTTCCCCGTCCAAAAGCTGTGCTAACATCTGACTCATCTTGGCAAATACGGGAGAAGCTTTAGCAAAAACTTCCATCTTTTTTACGGCTTCCCGCAGACGGAAATCTTCCTGCACAAACTGCGTTCCTGCTGCTGCCGAAACCAAAAGCCGTTCTCTTAAATCATAAAATGGCTGTAAATTCAAAATACTCACTCCTCTCCTATCCTAATAAGCCAGCCGGATAACGTTCTGTTTTGTAATAATGCTTAAAGGCTGTATGTACATCCTGTGATCCACACGGTGATAGAACATCCTTCCAAAAAGAACCTGATCAGCAAATAACTCCTGTTCCGGAAGAAGTTTTAACACAGCCATGGTATCCTCTCCCGGTTCGGTATTCTTCAGCCGGATTCGGTTTCCCTGGGCATCCTCCAACACATAGAGCCCCCGCTTTCCTTCCAGCCTTCCTATCTGCTTATAGGCAATCATCACCGCGGACTCATCCGGGTCTAACGGGTTTTTAATCACATTCTTTACTTCTTTAATCACCGCCGAAAGGTCTTTCGGTGCCAGTTCACGGATCTTTTCCAGGGTTTCGGGCAAAAGAGGACCGTACTCTGCCCAGTCCCAGCGCACCCTGGGATTGACATTTCCCGGATAATAGGTCAGCTGCGGAATATGAATTTCCCCAAATACAGAATCCTGCCGCTTGATATGACTCATCGCCTTTACCGGACAGTAATTAAGCGTGGCGGTAATCTCTCCGGTCTGAACATCCACGTAGTAGCCCTTATCGATCCACTCTTTTCTTGCATCATCGTAATAGACATAAAAGGCAAGCTGAACCAGATCCACGTTTTCCTTGCTCCGGCCAAGCTGCTTAAGCCTTTCTATCGTCCAGATTCCGCCAAGTTCTTCATAGAGGATACTGTCATCATCCTCCCCGTCATCTTTTTCAATCTTTTCGGTCAGATAGGTCTGGGACTTTTTCATCAGCGCATTCAGGCGGACTAAAATCTGCATAATCTCCTCATGGTGAGCATTATCCCCGTCCTTTTGATAAGCCTCGCCCTCCGCGATCAGGCGGTTTAACAGGATCTGCGGGCCGGGCAGGTAGTAGTCGCCAAACTGCTTTGCCAGATCCCGGTAGGTTTTTAAGGACTGCCCCGTCAGCGTTCCCAGACCGGATTCCAGCAGACGATCCACAAGCTTTCTTAACACGGCAAGACCTTCAAGCTGCTTTTTCATCTTCTTAATCCGGGCAGCTTTGCTGGTTTTCTTGGGTTTTGCCGGGGCCTTGGCGGCATCGCCGTCCTTTTCCTCAGCAGCCTTTGCCGCCTTCTTTTCCTTCTTCTCCCGCTTTTCCCGAATGGATTCCGGAAGCTCACACAGAGAAAAATCTTTTCCCTGCACGATTTCAAATAAAAGCGCCAGGCCGTGCTTACAGGGGAACTGCCGGCTGGGGCAGCTGCAGCGGCAGACGGGATTTTCCGGTTCAATAAAATCAACGGAAACCGTATAATTACTCTTCCCGCTCCCCTTACACTCTCCCATGTAAAATGTTTCATCTTCCGTCTTTGCCAGGGAAACAAATCCGCCCTTGGACGAAATCTTCCTGGCATTTGCCACAGCCGTGCTATTTGGAGCCATGGACAAAATCTGCTGTTCTGTAATTTTTCCCATTATCCCAAATTCCCTTCTATGAATTTTCCTTTTATGAATTTCCAAAATTTACCATTATCGATTTGCTATTCCTTTACTTATCTGTCATTTCTTTACCGGTTTATCATCACTCCTGCCGCATGGTCTTCCTACGAACCCTGTTCATGAAAACTCGGTCATATATGGCCGGTAACGCATGGGAAGATGATTCATCTGGCACCTGCGGTTTATCCGTTCCGGTATGGCAATGTTCTGATGAAAAAGCTTCCAGAGCGCGGCATATTCTTCTTCGTCCGTCTTCCACTCCAGATGTTCAAGCCATCTTTTCTCGTCCTCCCGCAAAATATACCATGCCTTATCTGCCGGATGAATAACGGCATACTTTCGTTTTTCATCATAGATCAGCCAGTGTTCCGAAGGCAGCCGATCCGAAAAATGCACGGCCAGCAATGGAAGCACATCGCTTTTTGGCCCTATCCGGCTGATAAGGACTCCCTGTTCTGTACGCGAAAAACGGAGAAAGCCCGTGAGCTGATGGTTTTCATGCTCGACAAACCGACAGAGTTCAAACAAATCGAAAACGGAAGGCAGATGAAGCATCGACAGAATCGACTTCCCGTACCGAAAAGCATCCACCAGAAAACGGTAAATCCTGTCCGCCCGATCCTCTCGGTGACTTAACGAGGCAAAATACACCTGCTCGTACACCTGTTCGGATAATTTTTCCCGGATGGATGAGATAACCTTTTCTGCCTTTTGGACTTCGGGAACTACGGATTCATAGATACAGAACAGTTCCATATCCCCATAGCCTTCCAGTTCCAGGCGCACGTGCTCATGTCCTTTTTTACTCATCCAGGCGTCATAAACTCCACACAGAATTCCCTCGAAGGAACCCTCACACATATATACGGTCATCTTCCTGTCCTTTCCTGCTATTATAGCCCAGTCCCTGGGGATAATCAATCATTATTTGCAACGGTTCGCCATAGGACAACTTTAGGTGTTACTGTTCACACGTTTGCAGTAACAACTTTATAACATAACCGAAGTATCAAATAATGAAAGCTGCTGATAACTGTCTTTATGTTCAATATCCCATCGCTTCCTTCGCTCATCGCCCAGAAGCTGGCTGGTGATATAATCCTGTTCTACTTTTATCGGGTAAAGCAGCTTTCCCGAACAGGTAATAAAGTACTGTGCCCGCTTCAGCACAACCCCCATCTTTTTTAAATCTTCAAAGCGCAGTACAGCCGATTTCCTGGCAGCAATAATCCGCTTTACCGACTTTATGCCCATCCCCGGAACCCGAAGCAGCATCTCATAGCCGGCCTGGTTTACCTCTACCGGGAAATGTTCCAGATGGCGCAGCGCCCAGTCGCACTTGGGGTCCAGGAAAACATTAAAATTCGGCTGGTTCTCGGAGAGAAGTTCTTCTGCGTCAAACCCGTAATAGCGCATCAGCCAGTCGGCCTGATAAAGTCTGTGCTCCCGAAGCAGGGGTGGCCCGTCGGGAAGCACCGGCAGGGCGCTGTCTTCATTCACCGAAACATAGGCCGAATAAAACACCCGCTTAAGTCCAAACCGCTGATACAGCGCCTCTGCCACCATAAGCATCTGATAATCGCTCTCCGGAGTAGCCCCCACGATAATCTGTGTGGACTGTCCTGCCGGGACAAAGTAATCCCGCTGATTCGACACCTGGCGCAGGCCAAAATTCCCATACCGCGAACGCCCAAGCTGCTGCTTCGGCCCCATTCTTTGCTTTGCCGAAACCACCGCTTTTTCTTCGGATATTTTTTCTGCCGGACCCTTCACTGCACCGTTTTCTATCTCTCTGCCGCCCGCAGGATAACTGCCATAGTCCGGAAGGCTCATCCCCTCTTTAATCATCTGCCCGGCAATCCCGCGCTGAATCTGGCGCATCGGCGTCAATATCTTATCCCTGGTCTTTCCCGGCGCAAGGTTTTTCAGCCCATCCGCGGTGGGCAGTTCCAGATTTACACTCATCCGATCGGCAAGAAAACCCGCCTGCTCGATTAAGGACGGCGAGGCTCCGGGAATGGCCTTGACATGGATATAGCCGCCAAAACCCATCTTTTTGCGCAGAATCCAGAGGGTTTTCACCAGCAATTCCATCGTATAATCCGCGCTGTGCAAAATCCCTGAACTTAAAAATAGTCCTTCGATATAATTGCGGCTGTAAAACTCCATCGTAAGCCGGCATATCTCCTCCGGGGTAAACGAAGTACGCACCACATCATTAGAACAGCGGTTAATACAGTACTTGCAGTCATAAATACACTGGTTGGTAAATAATATCTTAAGCAGAGAGATGCACCGCCCGTCTGCGGAAAAACTGTGGCAGATCCCCATCTCCGAAGCATTCCCCATACTCCCTGCCTTTCCCTTTCGGTTCACCCCGCTGGAAGTGCAGGACACATCATACTTCGCGGCTGCGGTTAAAATCTTTAACTTTTCCTGTACGCTGAGATTATCCTGAATTAACAAAATGCATCCTTTCCTCTGCCCCTCTGCAAAACGGATTAAATGCCGTTCATCGTATTCTCCTACAAAGCAAAAAACAGGGCAGAACACTTGTTCCACCCTATTCTATCACATGTCCTCTGGAATTTCAATAGATTTCCGAACATTTGTTTGTGTTTTGTTGGGAAAAGTTACTGTTCACACGTTCACAGCAACTGGCAAAATTCTAAATTCTTTGTCACCGCAGATGTGTACTCATCCTGACCGGTACTTAACGGTAACCGTCCGGATTAGAAGACTGCCATCTCCAGGAGTCCGCACACATATCTTCGATTCCCTTTTCGGCAACCCAGCCAAGCTCGTCCTTTGCCTTTGTGGCATCACAGTAGCAGGTTGCAATATCTCCTGCACGCCGCTCTTTGATTTCGTAGGGAAGCTCTTTCCCGCAGGCTTTCTCATAGGCATGAAGCACGTCCAACACACTGTAGCCGTTTCCTGTTCCCAGGTTGTAAATGCTCACTCCGCTTCCGGGTGTCAGCTTCTTTAAGGCTTTAACATGGCCCTTGGCCAGATCCACAACGTGGATGTAATCCCTTACCCCCGTGCCGTCATGGGTCGGATAGTCATTGCCAAACACACCCAGACGCTCTAATTTTCCTACAGCCACCTGGGCAATGTAGGGAACCAGGTTATTGGGAATTCCCTTGGGATCTTCGCCAATCAAACCGCTCTCATGCGCTCCGATAGGATTAAAGTAGCGCAGCAGCACCACATTCCACTCCGGATCGGCTACGTGGAGATCGGTTAAAATCTGCTCCAGCATCCCCTTGGTCTGTCCGTAAGGATTGGTAATCTGACCCTTGGGACACTCTTCCGTAATCGGGACAAATGCAGGGTCGCCGTAAACCGTAGCCGAAGAACTGAAAATAATATTCTTCACCCCATGGTTTCTCATCACATCACAGAGGTTTAAGGTTCCCGTAATATTATTATGATAATATTCCAGGGGCTTTCTCACCGATTCGCCTACAGCCTTCAGTCCGGCAAAATTAATGACCGATTCAACACTTTCCTTCTTAAAGACATCATCCAGGGCCGGCTTGTCCAGCAAATCCACCTGATAAAAGGTCACGGCCTTTCCTGTAATTTTTTCCACCCTCTTTAATGCTTCTTCACTGGAATTATACAGATTATCAACAACAACAACCTCATAACCCGCATTTAAAAGTTCCACACAGGTATGGCTTCCGATATAACCGGCACCGCCGGCAACTAAAATGGACATTAGCAAATCCTCCTTAAACAAAATGTTTACTGTGACGGAAACACACGTCAAAAGCTGTACTTTTATCATACAAAAATATGGCCGGGATTTCAATGCAAAATTGTTGAAAAAATAAGATAATTTTTACGATTTTCTTTTTTCTCTCCCGCATACCGGCGAAAAAGCCCGGTGAACCGGACTCTTTCTTCGTTACTGTTCACACACAGCAAGTGCTAAGACCTATGTGAACAGTAACCTTTCTTCTTCCTCCTAAAACAAATTTTCTAAGACAGACTTTCCATTTCCTTTTTTAACTTTCCTAGTGCTTTTTTTTCTATTCTTGACACATAGGAACGCGAAATCCCCAGCATCTGTGCAATCTCCCTCTGGGTGTGCTCTTTCTTCCCGTACAGCCCGTAGCGCATACCCACCACGGTTTTTTCCGTTCCCTTCAGGCATTTTTCATAGGATGCGTAGAGATCCCGCACATCCTGTTCAAAAATAATGTCCTCAATGGTTTCTTTATTATCCATCTCAATCACATCGACCAGACTTACCGTTTCCCCGTCCTTGTCTACCCCGATAGGTTCAAAAAGCGAAACCTCCCTGCTGTATTTCTTCCCGGCACGCAGAAGCATTAAAATCTCATTCTCCACGCATTTTGCCGCATAGGTTGCCAGACGGGAACCCTTATCTATATTAAAGGTATTAATCGCCTTAATCAGTCCGATACTTCCCACACTGATCAGATCTTCCATATCATAGTCAACGTTCTGATACTTTTTTACCACATGGGCGACCAGGCGCATATTCCGCAGAATTAATATATTTTTTGCTTCCTCGTCACCCTCTTTGCAACGTTTTAGGTACTCCTTTTCTTCACTTGCAGATAACGGTTTGGGAAAAGTTTTCAAAAAAAGCCACCTGACTGCATATACTTAATTATAACTTATGCGCCGACGGCTTTTCCGGTGCTTTTACACTTTTATTTTCTTTCCCGGTCAGAAAAAGACCGTTTACCACATCTTCCGGAACTCTCCCGGAGAAATTCCCTCCAGCTTCTTAAACAGCCGGGAAAAATAATTGGCGTCCCCCATCCCGCACTCCGCGCCCACAGCCTCCACGGTCATATCCGTAAAGCGGAGAAGCTGCTTGGCGTGGGTAATCCTTACTTCCATTAGATAATGATTTATGGACGTGCCAAACTGTTCCTTAAAAATACGTGTCAGATAAAATTTATTAATATAAAACTGTTTTGCCAGCAAATCCAGGGAAATCGCTTCCGCATAGTGCTGGTCAAGATACTCTTTGACTTCCAGAAGGTTTTGCTTTTTTGAAGCCTCCTTCCTCTTCTCCGGGTGCCAGCTCTCTTCCATCAGCAAAACCAGAAGCGAGGTCAGCTTTTCCATAATTTTCATATCCCGAAGATAGTCCGCAGACTCTGCAATACGGTAAAGTTCACCGAGAAGCTGTTCAAACCCTTTGGTGTTCTGCGGGTGAAAAAAAGGCCCTCCGCCACGTTCGGTGTATTTTTCATAGATATTTTTAACATTGGGGCCGTAAAAATGAACCCACATCAGCGTCCACAAATCCTCCCCTGTATAATGTGCATAAGCTTTTTTGCAGTCCAAAAACACACAGTCCCCGGCGTTTAGGGCATAACTGCACCCTTCGTATTCTAACCTCCCCGAACCGGACATAATGGTAAAAAACAAAAAAGAGGACAGATTTTTTCTTCTGCTGGTGTGGGGCTGATGTGCAGTCAGCTGTCCAATCTCCTGCAGATGAATTAAATTCGTCCTTGCAAAAGGTGAAGGCGTGTATAAAATCCGCTTTGACTCCACAACATCTCCATAAAAAAAAGAAGTATCCATCTTAAACTTTCCTTTCTGTGCCGTCAGTTCTGCTGTTTGTGCAGGTCTGCGCAGTTACCGTTCACGTAGGTCTGCGCACGTTCTTGCATAACCAGCATAGCACAAAAGTCAATATAATGCTAGTTTTTTCCAAGATTCTCCCTTAAAAAATCCTTTCCCTGCAAGTACAATAAATCCACATTATACGGATAGAAACGTCAAAAAAGTTTTTACTGAACAATAAATAACAGAGGGAGGATAACATGAATATTATTTTGCTCTCGGGCGGGTCGGGAAAGCGCCTGTGGCCTCTTTCCAATGATGTCCGCTCCAAACAGTTTATCAAAATTTTTAAAACCGGCGAAGGGGTATATTCCTCCATGGTACAGCGGGTTTATCAGCAGATCCGCTCCGTGGATAAAGACGCCGTTATCACCATTGCCACCGCAAAATCACAGGTTTCTTCGATCTGCAACCAACTGGGAAGCCAGGTAAATATCTGTGTGGAACCTTTAAGAAGAGATACCTTCCCCGCCATTACCTTAGCCTGCGCTTACCTTCACGATATACAGGGCGTACCAAAAGAAGAAACCGTCGTGGTCTGTCCGGTAGACCCCTTTGTGGAAACCGGTTATTTCGAGGCGCTTAAACACCTCGATGCCCTGGCAAAGTCCGGCACGGCAAATCTTGCGCTCATGGGCATCGAGCCGACCTATCCCAGCGAAAAATACGGCTATATTCTTCCGGAAAATCAGGAAAAAATCAGCCGTGTAAAAACCTTTAAGGAAAAGCCGGACAAGGACTTGGCCCGGGACTATATCCGACAAGGTGCCCTATGGAACGGCGGAGTATTTGCCTTTCGCTTAAACTATCTGCTGGAAAAGGTACATGAACAGACGGGCTTTGCCGATTACGCCACCCTCCTGAAAAACTATGCTTCTCTTCCTAAGATCAGCTTTGACTATGCCGTGGCAGAAAAAGAAGACAGGATTTCCGTTATGCGTTTTTGCGGTCCGTGGAAGGATTTAGGAACGTGGAATACATTAACCGAAGTGATGACCGAACAGGTCGTGGGAAAAGGGATTTTAAATGAAACCTGTAACAATGTCCACATCCTGAATGAACTGGATGTTCCTATCTTATGTATGGGATTAAACAATGTGGTTGTTTCGGCAAGCCCCGAGGGAATCCTGGTTTCGGACAAAGAACAGTCCAGCTACATTAAACCCTTCGTGGATCAATTCTGTCAGCAGATTCGATTTGCCGAAAAATCCTGGGGAAGCTTCCGGGTAATGGATGCGGGCGAAGCCAGCCTGACCATAAAAGTCACCTTAAATCCCGGGCACCGGATGAATTACCACAGCCACGAGCGAAGGGACGAAGTCTGGACCATTATCCTGGGCGAGGGAAGGGCGGTTATCGACGGCGTATGGCAGGATGTCTTTCCCGGCTGTGTGATTACCGTGCCCGCGGGCTGCCGCCACGCACTGCTTGCCCGCACGGAGCTCCAGGCAATCGAAGTACAGACGGGAAAGGATATCCGCATCGACGACAAGAAAAAATATCCCTTCCCCTAGATTTACCTGCGGATATGCTGGAGGGCTACACATCCGGGCCCTCCCTGCGTGATAAATACATGGCTGAGCAGATGAATGCGGATATCGATGCCCGGAAATTCTTCTTTAGCCATCGCCTCAATCGCAAGGGCATCCTCCGGCACATTTCCATGGGCAATATACAGGATATCCTCTTTTCCAACCTGATCTTTTTTCATCTGACGGAACACGGCTTTAACCGCTCCCTTCATGGTTCGTCCAATGCCGAACTTATCCAGTCTGCTGCACTCCTTATTCGGGGTCAGGATGGGCTTTAAATTCAGCACGGAACCGACAAAGGCGGCCGTGGAGGACAGCCTTCCTCCCCGCCGCAGATAATCAAAATCCTGGGGAATTAAATAAGATTTTGTATGGCGCATCTTCTCTTCCAGCATGGCAAGAATTTCCCCTCTTGTCTTATCCTCCCTGGCCATGGCTGCCGCACATTCCACAAGATAGCGGTGCGGCCCGCAGAGGGTGCGGGAATTAATCACGGTGATATCTTTTGGATTATCGGCCATCTCTCTTGCGCTTACGGCGGTCTGGTAGGTGCCGGAAAGGCCGTCTGCCATGGAAATATTAATCATCTCTTTTCCCCGATAAGTTTCATAAGCCTCAACAACATCCCCCAGCGGCGGCTGCGAAGAAAAAGGAATATTTCCCGCATCGATATCGGCAATAAATTCCTCCACCGGGATTTCCAGATCCCGAAAATTTTTCCCGCCGATGCTCACGCATAAGGGGATTGCACATATTCCCAGCTTCTGCCCCTCCTCCTTTGTATAAAGACTGGATGAATCCGTAATGATCTGCACCATACTTAAATCTCCTTTTTACTTGATGTAGTTTTTAAAACTACGTGTTGAGTTCATTATAAAAGGTCATCCGACAAAAGTCAACAGGATATGACATTTTTCAGAAAAAGCAAAGTCAATATAATGCTATATTCCCCCAATATTCTCACTTTTTTCCGTTCCTGCCTTCCGCTACAATCATTACAAAAGAACAAAAATCCCATAAGGAGAATCCATAGATGAAAAAAACAGCATTAATTACCGGAATTACTGGACAGGACGGCTCTTTTCTGGCAGAATTACTTTTAGAAAAAGGCTATGAGGTTCACGGCATTATCCGCCGTGCCTCCCTCTCACGCACAGACCGCATTGACCATCTTCTGGCCAGGAACCTGCTCACTCTGCACGAAGGCGATTTAACCGACACCTCCTCGCTGATCCGCATTATCGGCCTGGTTTGTCCGGATGAACTCTACAACCTGGCTGCACAGTCCCACGTCCAGGTTTCCTTTGATGTGCCGGAATATTCCGGTGAAGTCGATGCCATCGGCGTTCTGCGCATCCTCGAAGCGGTAAGGATTCTGGGGATGGAAAAGAAAACCAGGATTTATCAGGCATCCACCTCGGAGCTTTACGGAAAAGTGGAGCAGATCCCGCAAAATGAAGAAACGCCCTTCCACCCCTACAGCCCCTATGCCATTGCCAAGCAGTACGGCTTCTGGATAACCAGAGAATACCGGGAAGCTTACAGGATGTTCGCGGTCAATGGTATCTTATTCAACCATGAATCCGAGCGCAGGGGGGAAAACTTTGTCACCCGCAAGATCACCCTGGCCGCCGGGCGGATTGCCGAAGGGCTGCAGACACATCTGGAACTGGGAAACTTAGATTCCCTGCGCGACTGGGGCTATGCAAAAGATTATGTGGAATGTATGTGGCTTATGCTTCAGCACAGCCGTCCGGAGGATTTTGTTATCGCTACGGGCTGCCAGCATTCGGTTCGGGACTTTACCGAAAAAGCATTTCGTGCCAACGGCATAGAACTTTCCTGGGAAGGGACGGGGCTGGAAGAAAAGGGTGTGGATAAAGCCACAGGAAACGTCCTGGTCCTCGTAAATCCCCGGTGGTTTCGCCCCACGGATGTAACAACACTCCTGGGCGATCCCACAAAAGCAAAGACAGAACTTCACTGGGAGCCGCAGAAAACCAGCTATGAAGAATTAATACGGATTATGGCCGATCACGACCGTACCCTGGCAAAAAAAGAAGCCCGAAACCTACAGGCTGTGCTGTAATTGAAAAAATAAATAAAAGAAGGGAATCCTATGGAAAAAGAAGCGAAAATTTATGTGGCAGGACATCGGGGAATGGTGGGTTCTGCCATTGTCCGGGCTTTAACCCGGCAAGGTTATTCTCATCTGATCACCCGCACCCACCAGGAATTAAATCTCTGCCGCCAGAAGGAGGTTGAAGATTTTTTTGCCTGTGAAAAACCGGATTATGTCTTTTTGGCGGCGGCTAAGGTCGGCGGAATTGTCGCCAACCAGGAAGCCTTGGCTGATTTTATGTATGAAAATCTTATTTTGGAGATGAATGTCATCCATGCGGCATGGCAGAATCAATGCAGAAAACTCCTGTTTTTAGGTTCCTCCTGTATCTATCCCCGGATGGCTCCTCAGCCCATGCCCGAAAGCTGCCTGCTGACTTCTTCCCTGGAAAAAACCAATGAAGCCTATGCTCTGGCAAAAATCTCCGGATTAAAATACTGTGAATTTTTAAACCGCCAGTACGGCACCGACTATATTTCTGCCATGCCGACCAACCTTTACGGCCCCAATGATAACTACCATCCCACGCACAGCCATGTTCTCCCCGCCTTAATCCGGCGCTTCCACGAAGCAAAAACGGGCGGGCTTAAGGAAGTGGTCTGCTGGGGAAGCGGAACCCCCTTAAGAGAATTTTTATACGTGGATGATTTGGCAGATGCCTGCATTTTTTTAATGAATCATTATTCAGGCAATGAAACGGTAAATGTCGGCACAGGAAAAGAACTTTCTATCCGGGAATTAACCGCGCTGGTCGCTGCGATTATCGGCTACACCGGTACGATTCGCTGGGATCTTACAAAGCCTGACGGCACGCCCAGAAAACTTTTGGATGTTTCCAAGTTAGAGAACATGGGATGGCGCTATAAAACCGAGTTAGCGGACGGTATACGCCTGGCCTATGAAGATTTCTTAAGTCATCCGGTACGGACAGAACGCTGAAATCCGTTCTTCTGCCCTATACAGCAAAACACTTATCCATGGTTCAGGCGGAGCGCCCCTGCCCCGTCTGAAACAGCTTGGATGAAGTGTTTTTTATTTCCATTTCGTATCTGTATTTCTTAATTCTGCTTATCCCAAAACTTTTGAAATTCCGGGCATTCGCTTAAAAACTCTTCGACCTCTGCCAGTGTAAGTCCCTGTATTGTACGGCGAAAAAAGGATTCGTCATCCTCCCGCATAAAATCAGACACCCGTTTTAAGGTTTCCGGGCTTACCTGTTCATCCCATGGATTATCCCACGGCTTTTCCTCATTCTGTCTTTCCGTTTTTGAAAACTGCATGATGCCACCTCTTTCTTATTTTGCCTTCTATTATAGTTACTATACCGACTATAGTCAACTTTGTGACCATCTCCTAAAATAAGGGTAGTTAATGTATAGTTCCTGTTCCCAGTAACAGCATATTTCCATTTTATCCCCATTTTTATAGGAGGACAAGTGATTCTTATGATTTCTTACAACCCTTTTTGGAAAACATTAAAAAATTCCAATGAATCTACATACACCCTGATTAACAAGCACCACATTTCCAGTTCAACTATTGATCGTCTGCGAAAAAATCAGGCCATTACGACAACAACAATGAATGACCTGTGCCGCGTTTTAAACTGTAAGGTTGAAGACATTGCGGTTTATGTTTCTTCCGATGAAGACCAGTTTTTATAATCCAAACCTTCTTTCTTCTCTGTACAACTAGTTTTTCTATTATACCCGATTTACCGGGAAACTTCATCTATCTTTTTTATCCATAATCGTTTACTAAACATTCTTACTGTTTTTTGCGTACATAAAAAAGCGAACACTCCTGCCCGCTAAAGACACGATGTCCGCTTTTTTACTTCTTTTCTTTATCCCTTTAATTTTCTTTTTCGCAGCTTAAAAAATATTTTGTTCCCTATACTGCACATCACTCATTGCCTGAATCAACGACCGTTTTTGCCCATTCCATCATTTCGCTGACTTCTGCATTTTCAAAGGTAGATAACAGATAAACAAAACTGCCCTCATTCCAGGAAACACTGGTAAAGGTTTCGCGTTCCGCTTCGTCCGAACCATAGCTGATAAATAATTTCCCCTCTGCCTCTAACTGCCTTTCCTCCTCACTGGGTTTTTGATCCGGAGGGAGGAAAAGATATTGATCCACCTTGCCGGAAAGTTCCATGCCCTGATAAGTCTGGGTTACGATGCCTGTGTAGCTTTTCTGTATTCCCTCTAATGGCTTTGAGATGGTCAGCGTATAACTTTTTCCATTTCCATCTCTATAAAATACCATCGCTTCCGGGAAGCTTCCTACCTTTTGATGTTCCTCGTCCCAGGCATCTACATCATTGACAATACCGCTGGAAAACGTAATTCCTTCGGCAAGATTTTCCGGAATCCGAACACTTCCTCCAAGTTTTTCTTCTGCCATCACTGAAAGCTCGGCAAGGTTTTCTACCTCTTCTTCCGGCGAATGACCGCCGCTGGTAAATGCAATTTTCCCTGCTCCAATCGCGGTAATCCCGCCGATAACCACTAATGCTGCCGCTAAAATAACGCCTGTATACTTCCTGTCCATCTTCATCCTTATTCTCCTTTTTCTGATTTGCCCATGCACACGGTTTAAAATCTGATCCTGTGTTTCCTTAGAAAAATCTACAGCATGAATTTCTTCTGCCAGCTGCGTTCTGATCTTATCTTCCCAACGGCTGTTCATGACACTGCCCCCTTTACCCTGTTATTCTGCCGGTTTTTTCGGATTGAACCATTGGCATCTCGTTCCATCTGCTGATGCAAAAGAGTTCTTGCCCTGCTGAGCCTGGATTTTACGGTTCCCTCAAAAATTCCCATAATACGGGCAATTTCTTTTGTCCCATAATCATTATAATAATAAAGCAGAATCACGGTTCTGTACTTAATGTCCAACTGCTTTACCATCTCTCCAAGTTCGGTAAACGACTCCTTTTGCAAACAGGCATCCAGAGGATTTACGGCAGATAAATCTTCCCTCATCTGTCTGGCCATCCTTGAACCGGAATCTTCTTCCTGTTCCAAAATCTCTTCATAGGAAATTTCGCCGGTTCTCTTTTTCTTTTTTTCCATCTTCCAGGCTGTCCGCACAAGAATCTGGCAAATCCAGGATTCAAACCGTTCCAAATTCTTTAATTCTTTCCGGTGCAAATAGCATTTGACAAAGGTTTCCTGCAGAATATCCTCACTGTCACTGTGATTTCCAGTAATAAAATACGCCATACGGTACAGCTTTTTGGAATAGGCATGGTACAGTTCATCAAATGCCCTTTCGTCGCCTTCAATCATCCTGCGCACGAAAGCTCTCTTCTCTTCTTCCATTGTCCTCTTCCTTTCCTTTTTCGATGCATCTGTAGAATAAGAGCCTGAAGACTTCCCTTTGGTTCATTTTTTTTCTTTTTTTCTTCTTATCCTTTCCAGGCTTTCCCTTTTATTCTTATATTTCCCAGGATTTCCCTTCAATGTTCATATTTCTCCAAAATTGTTCACATAATTGTTACAAATCCCTCAAACTTTCTCCATATCTTCTGCCTATACTATAACATGTAAAGAGCAAATGCTTATAAACTTTTTTTCATAATATTCAGCCGACAGTCTTACCACTGTCGGCTTCCTCCCTTTTATGGGGTCTTTTTCATTACTGCTCTCGCAGTCCTCACACCTGCTGCGCTGAGCAACTCTTTTTAACCTGTCTTAACCTGTCTTTTCTGAACCCCGCTTCCCTTTCATGCATATCATAAAACAAAAAGGAAATTTCTAGTCTATGTCCGATCGAATTTTCCATTCCCAATGGAAGCAGCCCTGCGGTATCTGCAGTTCATGCACCCTTCGTCCTCCTGCACCTCCCAACCCCCCGCCTCGCCCGCCAGAACCAGGCCCAAGGCCGCCATTTCCGCCGGGGCCAGGTCCAAGACCGCCATTCCCGCCGGGACCAGGCCCAAGACCGCCATTTCCACCCGGCCCGGGCCCAAGACCGCCATTCCCACCCGGGCCAGGCCCAAGACCGCCATTTCCACCCGGGCCAGGCCCAAGACCGCCATTTCCGCCCGGACCAGGCCCAAGACCGCCTTTCCCACCGGGGCCAGGTCCAAGGCCGCCAATTCCGCCGGGGCCGCCGCCCAGACCGCCGCACAATCCAGGATCTTCTCGCCCGCGCCCGAAAAAACCGGGGAAGAATCCCTGGCCATTTTAAATTCTCTGTAGCTTAGAAACGGGAACTTTATCTTTATGGGGGCTTCGTCTTTGCGACTTAGAAACAGGGAATTTTGTCTTTACAGCTTAAAAACGGGAAGCTTTCTTGACCGGTTAAATTATCCATTACATCTTCACGGAAGTTCGGCATAAAAAAGCCGGGCTTGGGTTATGCTGTTACTGAGGTGATAATAATGTCTTATATTTCTTCCGAAGTTCAGCCCAAATTCAACGAACTTTCCGAAAGCCTGAAAAACCAAATCCTTTCCAGGGATGTTCAGGTGCGCACCATTCACGATTTAATCCGGGTGCTTGAGGAAATTGTAGAAGAAGGAGAAAAGAATTAACCGCAATTTTTATGAATTTTTGCCCGTTGCTGTGAACATGTAAACAGTAACGAAGAGTGTGTAAATGCCTGGTGCATTTGCGCACTTTTCTTTTTCTTTCTATTGTGTTAAGATTAAAAACAAAGCTAAAAAAGTACGCAGACCTGCATAAACAAGAATAAGAAAGGAACCATTTACCTATGAAAAAAGAAAATATTTCTGTCCGTATTGCTTCCCCTGACGATGCTGCCAAAATCCTGTCCATTTACGCCCCTTATGTGCGCAATACCGTAATTACCTTTGAATATGAAGTTCCCAGTCTGGAAGAATTTACAGAAAGAATAAAAAAGACATTGAAAAAATACCCGTATCTGGTTGCCGAAGTTCAGGGAGAAATCCTTGGTTATGCCTACACAGGCCCGTTCGTTGGGCGGGCAGCCTATGCATGGGCAGCGGAAACGACCATTTATATCCGTGAAGACTGCAAAAAAATGGGGTTGGGAAAAAGGCTTTATAAAATCCTGGAAGAAATTTCCAAGGCGCAGAACATTCTTAACCTTAACGCCTGTATCGGCTATCCCGAAATCGAAGACGAATATCTGACCAAAAACAGCGTACAATTTCACACACATCTTGGCTACCGGATGGTGGGCGAGTTTCATCAGTGCGGCTATAAATTCAATCGCTGGTACAATATGGTATGGATGGAAAAAATCATTGGCCCGCACAATTCTTTCCAGCCCCCGGTTATCCCCTTCCCCCAACTGCCAAAAGAGGTTCTGGAGATCATCCGATAAACATAAAACCGCCCGGACAGGACTGCTCATCAACCGCATTCTGTCCGGACGCTTATTCTTTCTGCCCTTTCATCTTCGGCTTAGCCACCGGGGAAGCTTCTACCCTTTCACCTTCGGCTTAAACACAAAAAACCTTCTACCCTTTCATCTTCGGCTTAAACACCAGGGAGCCTACATAACCAAAAACCAGTGCCGCAGCAATGCCGGCAGAGCTTGCCGTCAGTCCGCCTTTAAAAATCCCCAGAAATCCGTCCTTACCCACACCTTCCACGACACCCTTCCAAAGGGTATTTCCAAAACCAAGAAGAGGTACGGCCGCACCGGCACCGGCCCAGTCTAAAAACGGCTGATACACGCCGACTGCGCCCAGAATACAGCCGGATACCACCAGTAAAACCATAACCCGGCCCGGCATCAGTTTTGTTTTGTCCAGCAGAATCTGAACCAGCGCACAGATCAGACCGCCGATAATAAATGCTTTCACATAATCCATCCTCTACTCTCCTCTCTAACCGTTTATCCGTTCGATAACTACCGCATGAGCGATTCCGGGGACGCTCTGACCTTCATTATAGCTTACCGTAGAAAGCAGCGCTCCTGTGGGAACGAACAGTACCCGCTTCCATGTTCCGTCCTGAATTTTGGGCAGAATATAGGAACACAGGACAATGGCAGAACACCCGCACCCGCTTCCCCCGGCATGGGTATCCTGCGTCTTGCTGTCATAGAGTTCAATCCCGCAGTCCATGTGTACCTGCGAAAGATCATAGCCCTTCTTCGCCATAAAATCCCAGAGAATCGTCTGCCCCACCTTTCCCAGATCCCCGGTAATAATCTGGTCGTAGGCTTTTTCGTCCCGCTCAAAATCTTCAAAATTCTGTAAAATCGAGTGAAATGCCGCAGGAGCCATGGCCGCCCCCATGTTCATGGAGTCCTTCAGGCCAAAATCAACGATCTTTCCGGTGGTTATTCCTGAAATCTTTGCCTGTGCGGAGGAACAGTCTTTCTCTTCCTTCTCCCTGCTGCTCTCTAAAACCACAGCCCCGCAGCCCGTAGCTGTCCAGGTAGACGAATACGGACGCTGGTTTCCGTAGCCCAGAGGAAAACGAAACTGTTTTTCCGCCGTGGCAAAATGGCTGGAAGCCAAGGCCAGGCAGCGGTCTGCATAACCTGCATCGACAGCCATTGCCCCCAAAGACAGAGCTTCCCCCATGGTCGAACATGCCCCGTAAAGCCCAAACAGCGGAATTTCCAGTTCCATTAAGCCAAATGAGGTTGCAATTAATTGTCCCAGCAAATCCCCGGCAAACAGATAACGGATCTCCTCTTTCTTTCGTCCGGCCTTTTCTATCGCCAGTTTCGCTGCTTTTTTCTGAAGCTCACTCTCCGCCTCTTCCCAGTTTTTCTTGCCCAGACGATCGTCCTGCTCTACAAGATCAAATAACTGCCCTAACGGCCCTTCACCTTCCTTGCTCCCCGCAACCGAAGCTGCCCCGCAAATCAAAGGCGGATGGTCAAAAGCAATACTTGCTTTCCCTTTCTGCATACAAAAATCATCCTTTCCGCATAAAAATCTCTTTTGCGTTAGTATCCGCGTATTTTCTTTTCCTATGCATGAAAGGATGATTTTGTCAAATTTTGATTTTTTTACCCCTGGTATTCTGCGGAGAATGTGCAAAGCTTAACCCTGTGATAAATCCATACCGCTGCCAGGGATGTTACTGCTTCGGAAAGCCCAAAAGAATACCACATGCCAACCGGCCCAAACATCCTGCTTAAAAGAAGGGACAGCGGGATAATGGTTATCATATAGCGCAGCAGAGAAATCTTTAAAGAATCCATCCCCTGTCCAAGACCTTCCAAAGTACCGCTGATGGTTACGGAAACCGCAGAAACGATAAAACCGCAGCTGATTATCCGCAGTGCCTCTCCTCCGGCCTTAATCGTATCCGGAGTTGTCGTAAATAATCCGATTAATGCATCCGAGAAGAAAAGACAGATCAGCGTACCAATCGTCATTACCCCCAGCGTTAATTTTAATGCCGTTGCAAAGATCGCACGAACCCGTGCATACTCCTTCGCTCCGTAGTTATAGCCGATAATCGGACGGATTCCCTGAACAATACCGCTTGTCGTCAGATAGATAAAGGTCTGCAGCTTATAATAAATCCCCAGAATCAAAACATAGGACTGGGAAAACGCAGCAAGAATCCCGTTCAGCACCGTGATAAGCACCGAAGGAAGGGCTATGGTAATCGCTGCCGGCACGCTGATCGAATAAATTCTCCTGCACAAGCTTCGATCCAGAGTATTTCGGCGAAAGACAAGCTTAATCGGCAGGGGTTTCGTCCGGTAAAAAAACAAATAAATCAAAATCGGCAGAGTTTGTCCGATACCCGTCGCCACGGCAGCCCCTGTAATTCCCATCGCGGGGATAAACGGCGTGCCAAAGATCAGGATGGGATCTAGAATAATATTGGCAATACAGCCGCCTAGCATACTGATCATGGAAATTACCATCTGCCCTTCCGCCTGGAATATTTTCTCGAAAGCAACCCCTAAACTGTGCGGTACACAGAAGGAAAATACAATCAAAGAATAGGTCATCCCATGTTGAATAATGTATTCATCCTGCGTAAACAGGCGCAGAAAATGCGGAACTGCCAGAAGGCAAAAAACCGTCAGTAAAATTCCATGGATAATACTTAAAATCACCCCGACCGAGGCCGCACGGTTCGCTTCATCATTCTGTTTTGCCCCCAGGTAATAAGAAGCCGTAGCATTCAGCCCGATACCCAGCCCGACACCAACCGCTGTCGTTAAAATCTGAAGCGGATAGACAAGGGAGAGCGCCGTCATCGCAGCCTCACTGATACGGGCAACAAAATAGCTGTCAACAATATTGTAAAGAGAATTCACCAGCATGGACAGCGTCATCGGCAAAGACATCGACAGGACGAGAGAAAGCACAGGCTTTTCCCGCATAAAATCATTCTGCATAGAAAAAACTCCTTTCCTTTATCAATATTTGGTGCAGGTTTTTGTCCATAGATTTTTGACTATTCTTCAAATTTTTTAACCATTTTACAAAAACTTTCCAAAAAAAACACACCCGCGCAGCCCGGCGGATGTGACGAAAAATAAACAATAGCACAGCAGTATTGTTCAGAAAAGTTCACATAAATTTTAGGTTAGCAAGATAAGTCAAAAATTAAAGTACTGCAGTTATCTTAACATAGCTTTTAGAGTGATGTCAAGTGACAGATTAAAAATTGAAGAAAAATTGAAGAAAAATATAAACTATAGAATTTACAAAACGGAGATTTTAGAAAAATAGAATTCATATTGACTGCCATCGGATTATTTCCTATAATTATTTGTATGAGTGATAAATTGTTGCGGTATAATGGAACGAACGTAATTCCGCAGCAAAACATTTTGAGGGAATAAGGCAGGCATGGAACCAATAATTACTGCATTAAAACCAATTCAGAAACAGTATTTTATTTCCGATGATGATTTGGAGGAAATGTTATGGAGCATGGAATATTCCACGGACTGGTGAGAAGTTATTTGGTTAACTTCAGCCTGGTTTAAGATTAAGAAACCAAATCGGCAATTATGGAGGATAATATATGGCAATCGTCAGCACAAACCAAGGAGATTTTATCTTTCAATCTGTAGATGATGTAATAGAATTTGTGCAAACAGCGGCACAGAAAAAAGCCGACCTGTGGATTAGCAAAGATAACGAATACCCCTGCCTGGCTGTCTGTACCAACGGGCAGTATGCGGCAGTTAATTTTTTCCAAAATGATACAGGTGATATATGGCTTTCTTATAATGATAAAAACCAGAATGAAATTACATTTATTGCAGATGGCGCACAGTGGTGTCCTGCAGCAGATGCCGTAATTTCCCTAAACGATGCGTTTTTGTGTATCCGGGAATTTTTATCTACCGATGAAAGACCTTCTTGCATCCAATGGCAGGAGTTATAATCTCGTTTATCAAAAAATTAAATAAAAAACTGGATTTGCGGAGGAGATATTATGCTTGAAAATATACCATCTCAATCAATGATGACGGAATTACTTGGACAATCCCTGTACGAAGTTTGGAAAGCATTATGTTCGTCTATTGATGAAAAATATGATATGGAACAATTATGGAATACTGGCGGCAAGAATTGGACTTACGAGTATAAGTACCGCAGAGGAGGAAAAACCCTTTGCAGCTTATACGCAAAAAGCCATTGTGTTGGTTTCATGATTATTTTTGGAAAAGATGAGCGGGAAAAATTTGAAGCGATAAGGAATACTCTTTCTGACGCTGTTTGCAGGAAATATGATGAGGCAAAAACCTATCGTGACGGAAAATGGGTTATGTTTGAACCGACCAGTACGGCGGATTTTGATGATTATAGGAAATTATTGGCTGTCAAAAGAAAGCCCAATCGGAAATAATAATACTTGCTATTTAGTGGACAAATCGGAATTATCAATTATCATAATAAGTGAATGTCAAAAAGAAAGGGACTTAATTATAAAATGAAAAAAACAACAAATACTATCATGTGTTCTTCGATTTCTACGGCAGTATCTCGAAAAATCCCGGCTTGTTGCTGCCCTCTTTAAGTTCCGTTTTGATGAACAGAAAATATAAGAAATCACTTTTATTTTTTGGAAAACGGATATATTATAAACAACAATAAATCGGAATCGGAGGTTATTTGTTTTATGAAAAAATTTTTATTGATAGTTTGCACTTTAGTGCTTATGGTATCTTTAACTGCATGTGGTTCAAAATTTGACGGTAGCCGTACCGGAAACGACAGTGAGTTTATCATGGAGTATCGTGTCTTAAATCAAACAGACACGCAAGACTTAATTGCTGAATCTGGAGATACCATTAGTGGAAAAATCATCGTTAATAAGGGAAGTTTATCAATAAAAATTCAGAAAGATGATGAAGAACCTATCTATAAGAACAACGGAATTTCTGTATCTAATGCGTTTGATGTTGAAATTAATAATTGTAAAGAAATTATAACGGGTTATGTGATTATAAATTTACCATAAATTTGTGAGGATGAATGTGATGTGTGAATTGATGTTGGTTAGACCATCTAAACAATATGCAGAACAGGTTATGTCATATAAAGAAGAAATGTTACGATGTGGAGATAGCTTTGATGGCTGTGCAGGTCTTGCGTCTGAAATGCTGAGATTGGTTTTGCCCTTTTGTCGTGAGTTTGGAGAAAGCAAGGTTTTATTAACCTGCGATAAGGAAAATGTAGCTTCACAAAGGACGATTATTAAAAACGGCGGAGTGATAGAAAATGAAATTGCTGATACAGTAGGATTAAGTAAAAGTGGCATTATTCAAAGATTTTGGATTTCAATATAGTGATTTTTCAAGGGGGCTTCCCTTGAAATTCGTAATATCCTCTAAATCCTGTTTCAATTCTTCGGCAATGGTAGTGGGCGGCGCACTCTCACTGTCAGATTTGTGTGCGGCACGAATATCACGGATGATTGCGCTTATATCGTCCCTTCCCCTGCGTTGGCTCTTCCAGCTACCCCTTTATGGACTTGTCACCCGAAAATCTTTCAGAAAGTCTATTCCATTTAGCAAGTCAAAGCTGTATAATAGAGCCAGCGACAAATCGGGATATCCAGCAGTAATCCGATAGGAAGAAATCGAGGTGGCACGGCTATGGACATGGAACTTGCACAACTGTATGAGAGCATCGACCGACTGAAGGAAAAAGGCGTGGTGGTGAACGCCTATGGCGGCTCTGGGAACCCCTATGACCCGGACGACGCTGTCTTGGGCGAATTTATGGAGTATATTTATGTTTCTCACCCTAAGGACCGACCTGACTGGCTGGAGGCTTTCTATCAGGTTTTGAACTGGCAATATCAGGCTTTCTATGAAGGGGTAGCTACCTTTTATGAGGATTCCTATGGCCTATCTCCCTATGGACTCCAGGTGAAAACAGTGGATTTTCTGGAGAAGCAGGGATATCCTGAGATTGCAGAGCTGTTCCGCAAGGGGATGACCCCCAAGAACCAAGGCGTATACCAGGAAATCTATACATGGATTGGGGAAAGACAGGATGAGGTCTGGCGCTTCTGCCTCGATATTCTAGAGAAGCATAGAACCGACTGGCCGGTACAAGGCGTGTAGAAGAAACAAACTTTCTATATGATGAATGGAAACAGAGTCTTGATTAAGCGCGAGAAATTTGAACGGTATCTCGATCATGCAACTGCTGTATAAAAATATCTGAAAAAGGAAGCGACAGTTACTGTTCACATAGGTCTGCGCACTTGCTGCGCTAACCGTATGTTAAACTGGGCCAGTGAGCAAAAATCCCATCGACGAATGCGATTTTCATGGATTTTTGCCCGTTGCTGTGAACGTGTGAACAGTAACAAGCGACAAATTACCTGTATCCTTTTATTATAGATAAGCTTGTGAAATGATGACAAATAGTGTAAAATTATTGTAATAATCAGATTGCAGAGAGAAAGGAACCTAATTATAAAATGGAAAAAAACAACAAATGCTATCATGTGCTTTTTGTATGCCATGGAAGGATTTGCTGGTCATGATAAAATGCTTGTAAATCAAATGATTTCTGTATTTCTTACTCAATTTTACCAATGATTTACCAATATTTCTGGAGAGTCAGACTTGCAATTTAGAAAGATGTTCCGATATGATATAAATATACGGATTGGAGAAACAGATGGATAATAATGAAATTATTTTATTTGAAACCGAGGACAGAATGATATCTTTGCCAGTTATGGTAAAGAATGAAACTGTTTGGCTTAATAGAAATCAACTGTCAGAACTGTTTGAACGCGACATAAAAACAATCGGTAAGCATATTAATAATGCTCTAAAGGAAGAATTATCCGGACAAAATACAGTTGTCGCAAAATTTGCGACAACTGCTTCGGATGGAAAAAAATACATGGTAGAGCACTACAATTTAGATGCTATTATTTCTATTGGTTATCGAGTGAAATCAAAACGGGGCATTGAATTTAGACGTTGGGCAAATTGTGTTTTAAAAGAATACATAATCAAAGGATACGCTGTGAATCATAATCGTATGAATCAGTTAAATGAGGTAATACGAGTTATGAAAAGAGCAGAAAACAGTCTGGATGCAAAACAAGTATTAACCGTAGTGGAGAGATATAGCCAGGCACTGGAATTGTTAGATGCCTATGATCATCAGAATATGGAACGGCCAAAAGGAAATAAGGCAACATATATTCTGACTTATGAAGAATGTAGAAAAGTAATTGATAATATGAAATTTGGCGACAGCAGTTCATTATTCGGCAATGAAAAGGATGATTCGTTTAAAGGGAGCATCGGAACAATTTATCAAAGCTTCGCAGGGGAAGACTTATATCCTACTTTGGAAGAAAAAGCTGCAAATTTATTATATTTCGTTACGAAGAATCATAGCTTTTTTGATGGGAATAAACGAATAGCAGCAACAATATTTCTATATTTTTTGGATAAGAATGATGCCTTATTTAAAAACGGGGAGAAACTAATTGATGACCATACACTTGTTGCACTCACAATTATGATTGCGGAATCAAATCCAGAAGAAAAAGAAATGATGATAAGTGTAATTATGAATTGTATAAAATAATTATATGGAGGGTTTAGCATTATGATAAAAGTGCTTTTTTGCTGCCACGGCAGGATTTGTTGGCCATGGTGAAGTTCCTATAAATTCAATGTTTTTTGTGTTTCTTACTCAATTGATAAAATCACTGTGAAATACCAGGAGGGACAGTTTATCATCACGAAAGATGGAACAAGGGCAGATTTAAAGGGATAATGTTTGTCATGGTTAAATAAATTTTTTGTAAAGCATATTTCCTCTTGGAAAATATTGCGGTATAATAGAGCCATCAACAAACCGGAGTTTGTGGGGATGGTAAATCAGAATTTGTAGAACTGGAAGAATCGAAAAACAGGAGGAAGCAAAAATGGGACAGAACGACCTGAAAATCTATCAAAATCTTCGATGCAAGGTATTCAGTTACGGTTGTGAAGGACAGGCATATGCTATGCTCCGTGCGATTGAACCATATTTATTATCTGATTTTACATACAAGCACTCTCTTATGCGTGTATTCTTCCGTCCCCTGTTTTATATGGGATATGCAGATTCAAGAACGCCAATGGTTGTGATACATACCTGGAGTACCCAGGAGCCAGATTATTGTAAGGATGCAGATTCACTTTACAGGTATATGAAGGAAAACATTCTGCTGACAGCAAAGGTTATTGAGGAACTCCATCTCTGCTGTGACTATTATGATGTTGAATATTGTAAGGAACGGAATGCAGTTTTATTCAAAGAATACAGTTTTCACAATATTAACGAATTGCGGGAGGTTTTTCTTGAAGATTTCAGAAAACTGGACATTCCAGATGATGAAATCCTCAGGATATTTGAAGAAGAATCCATTCATTTTTATCAAAGTGAATTTAATAAAATACAGGCATGAGCTTTTCCTTACACACATCACAAGAAAAAACGCCCGGTACTGTTACCTTCCGTTGTTCAGGAATTGGAACTGAAGAACAAAGCTGAATTGATCGCCAAAAGGAAACGCAGATGTGGGGAATATGTCTTGACAGAAATGCCATTGCATGGATAAAAATCCTGGCAATGGCATTTTCTTATTTCCGTTCTTAAAATGTGGTATATTTAAAAATATTTGAAATTACCTATTGACTCTCACGGAACGTCATAGGTTAAAGTAGATCTATAAAGAACAGGAGGCCGATAGCTATGAGGACAGTAAAAGAAGTATCAAATTTAACAGGTATCAGCGTGCACACGCTCCACTATTATGATGAAATCGGGCTGTTAAAGCCGACGGACAAAAGTGAAGCGGGATACCGGCTTTATGACGATAAAGCACTGGAAATATTACAGCAAGTACTATTTTTCCGTGAGTTTGATATTCCCTTGAAGGAAATCAAAGCGATTATGGCAAACCCGGCTCTTGACAAGAACCAGATTTTACAAATGCAGCGGAAAATGCTGACAGCAAAAAAAGAGCGTATAACACGCCTGATCGCCAGCATTGACGACATCCTGAAAGGAGAAAACAAAATGGATTTTGCAGTTTTCAGTAAAACTGAGATTGAGGAAATGTTCCAGACCATGATGGAGCATATGCCGGAGAACATGAGAAACATTGCAATAAATGAATTTGGGAGCATTGAACAATGGAAAGAGCATTATATGGAAGTTGTATCTTCTGAAAAAATGCAGAAAGGCTATGCAAAGGTAGTTGAATGGTATGGCGGAAAAGATAAATATTTATCTGCCGTCCAGAACCCCATCAGCAAGGAAGTGGCAGAAAGCTACAACAAACGATTTGAAGCAATTCTGCAAAAACTAATTGCGAAACGGGATTGTGCCGTGGATTCTTTTGAAGTAAAAGAGATTGTCGGAGAATATGGTTTTGTTATGAAGCAGTTCTCACAGATAAAAGAGGAAAAAGGATTCATGCTGGCGCACGCGCAATACTACCGCAACGAAAAAATCAAGCCAAAGCTAGATGAAAAGTACGGAAATGGGGCTTCGGATTTTTTCGCACAGGCGATTGAAGCTTTTTATGAGAAAGAGTAAAAAGGACAGTTCAATATTTGCCATCCATGACAAAAGGACTGGGAACCCACACGCCCATATCTTAAGATAAAACTATACAGAGAGTCAAATTTGTGGTATGATAATTTTACAAGTCTGACTCTCCTTTTTAGAAAAGATGCACGGGCAAAATTTGAAGCGATAAGGAATACTCTTTCTGACGCTGTTTGCAGGAAATATGATGAGGCAAAACCATTTTGGGAATTAATGAATCAATTGGATAATGAAACAAAATATATGAAATAGAATATCCAGTTCAGGTGAGTATTATGATCGAAATTATGGAAATATCAAAAAAGGCAGAAAATTATGATTCTGTTGGCGCATTTTATGAGAAATATAACACGGCAGTCGCAAAATCTTATGAAAAATATATAGAATATGGTCATCATTGGTGTTGGTGTCTTGTTGGAAATATTGTGCAGGAACATGAGTATGGTGAAAAACCAATCTTAAAGCGTATATGTTCATCCCCATACTGCTGGTGGGGGGATACTGAAAATGACAGGAAAGAAATTATCCAATACCTTAAAACCCGCGCTCCTGAAGAAGCGGAAAAAGAAATGTTAAAGATAAATAGTGTTAACGAAAAAATTTAACCTAGTAAATTCCTGCTTATGCGCTTAAAAATTGAATCAGAATATGGCAGAGTTTGCAGTTTTCAGTAAAACCGAGATTAAGGAAATGTTCCAGACCATGATAGAGCATATGCTGGAGAACATGAGAAACAATCGGAATCGGAGGTTATTTGTTTTATGAAAAAATTTTTATTGATAGTTTGCACTTTAGTGCTTATGGTATCTTTAACTGCATGTGGTTCAAAATTTGACGGTAGCCGTACCGGAAACGACAGTGAGTTTATCATGGAGTATCGTGTCTTAAATCAAACAGACACGCAAGACTTAATTGCTGAATCTGGAGATACCATTAGTGGAAAAATCATCGTTAATAAGGGAAGTTTATCAATAAAAATTCAGAAAGATGATGAAGAACCTATCTATAAGAACAACGGAATTTCTGTATCTAATGCGTTTGATGTTGAAATTAATGAAAGTGGAACGTATACAGTTTCGGTAACTGGTGAAAAAGCGAAAGGAAGTGTCAGTTTTACAGTAGTTACTAATGGCGGAAACGAAACAGTCACATTCCAGGCAATTATATTAGAAATACAGGATGGTTATTATCTTGTCGAGCCGATGGAAGGAAGCGCAGAATTGAACAGTGCAGACCAGATAATTATTCCCATGAAAAATATGAATCCCTCACCGGAGCCGGAAGTTGGAGATGTTCTGGAAATTGAATATGACGGTTCTATTGCGGAATCATATCCTGCACAAATTTCCAATGTTTATAGTATTCGTGTTGTTGAATCGTAATCCCTGTTTCTGCGGTTAGAGATGAGGGATTATTTCTGCAATCGAAATTGTAAAGAAATTATAACGGGTTATGTGATTATAAATTTACCATAAATTTGTGAGGATGAATGTGATGTGTGAATTGATGTTGGTTAGACCATCTAAACAATATGCAGAACAGGTTATGTCATATAAAGAAGAAATGTTACGATGTGGA
Source organism: uncultured Clostridium sp. (assembly GCA_946553025.1). Lineage (GTDB taxonomy): Bacteria > Bacillota > Clostridia > Lachnospirales > Lachnospiraceae > Caccovicinus. The sequence continues at coordinate 436 of CAMNRM010000010.1, read as the reverse complement.
GATAGCTTTGATGGCTGTGCAGGTCTTGAAGATGTCCAATCATTTGACGAGTGGATTGATTTTGAAAGAAGGTTAAGAGAAAAATATAAAAGTGGATACGTTCCATCAGAAGTGTTTTTAGCGGTAAGGCGAAAAGACGATTTCGTTGTTGGTATGATTGATTTTCGACACCCATTATCGGATTTTCTCAAAAATTTTGGAGGTAATATTGGATATAGTGTTCGTCCGTCAGAAAGACGAAAAGGTTATGCGTCTGAAATGCTGAGATTGGTTTTGCCCTTTTGTCGTGAGTTTGGAGAAAGCAAGGTTTTATTAACCTGCGATAAGGAAAATGTAGCTTCACAAAGGACGATTATTAAAAACGGCGGAGTGATAGAAAATGAAATTGCTGATACAGTAGGATTAAGTAAAAGTGGCATTATTCAAAGATTTTGGA
>CAMNRM010000009.1 GCA_946553025.1 uncultured Clostridium sp. | reverse complement strand
AAATACAGGGTTTTCTGCCTCTTTTTATTTTGCAAGTGTCGAAAACGGGATTATAATTTTAAATATCTTTTTTGTCAAGCACAATTTCTGTCAAATCTAACAAAATTTTGGAATATCCACTTCCATACATCCTCTTTATTTCTTTTCAATCATTTCCACTTCCAAAATTTCTACTTTAAATCTCTTTCCTTTTCCAGAAGTTTGAATACTCAACCGGAAACCCACCGGCAGACATTTCAGCCAAATATCCAGCTTATGGTCACGATAAATAACCATTTTTTCCAATACTTCACCATATAAAGCTTCATTTGTCACCTGAAAATCCATAATCTCATCTAAAGCTGTCACGTACTGCTCCATATGGTTAATCTGTTTCGCCCGGATTTTCGCTTCATTTTGCGCTTCTTGTAACTGCTGTTCCAGCGATGATAATTCCTCTTCATACCAGGAATTTTGCTCTTTCAGTTCTTCCCTGCTGATTACTCCCTCCAAAACCAAATCAATGGCTCTTTTCTTCTTATTATTAATCTTTTCTATCTCCCGTTCAATTTTTTCCGTATCCCTCATCCTGCCCGTCACACTATATAATCCCTGTATTTCCTGAAGGATTTCATTCTTCAATGCTTCTTTGTTCGTTTGAACATGGCTGATGCAGAATTTCATACAGTAAAGCAGGGTTACATGATTAACCTGTAAGCTTTGGCATCCCCTCCACGCTCCAAGTGCATCCTGTTTTGGAAGCCCGTAAGCAGCAGCCGCATGACAGCGCCATCCCAGATATTTCTCGCCGTTTTTTAATGTTTTGCTCCGGCTTATATAACTGTGCCCACACTCCCCACAATATATTTTTCCACTGCACCAGTAACGATTGCTGTACCTTATCTTTTTCCCCTGGGATAGACTGCGGCGCTTTAATTCCTTCTGGGTTCTGTCCCACAGCTCCCGTTCGATAATTGGTTCATGATGATTCTTAAGATAAACCATCTCTTCATCACCCCGATTATACTTCTTCTTATGTGTCAGGTAATTGGGGGTAATGGTTTTTTTCTGGCATAAATCCCCTACATACTTTTCCGACTGAAGCACCCGAAGAATAACTACATTTGACCACGAACGAACTCTCTTCGGACGCATCCCTGCCTCGGCAAGTTCTCTCGCAATTACAAAACTTCCCTTTCCCTCATTCGTATATTTATGAAAAATTGCACGGACAATCTCTGCTTCTTCTTCATTGATGAACAGTTCCCCATTCTTTACCTGATAGCCCAGCAAATCCCGCCCAAAAACTACGCCCTGTTCCATCCTGCGCTTCTGTCCCCATTTCACCCGCTCGGAAGTTTTTCGGCTTTCTTCCTGGGCAATACTTGCCATAATCGTAAGACGCAATTCACCATCCGAGTCCCGGGTATCAATGTTATCAATCGTAAAAATAACCCCTACTCCGTTTTCTTTTAGCTTTCTGGTAAAAGAAAGCGTATCTACTGTATTTCTGGCAAAACGACAGACTTCCTTCGTCAAAATCAGATCAATTTCCCCCTGCATAGCGTCTTCAATCATTGCATTAAAACCCGCACGTTTACTGGTTTGTGTGCCGCTGATCCCCTCATCATAATACACTTTTTTTAAGTTCCAATGCTCATGATGATTGATATATTCTGCAAAATATTTTCTCTGACTAAGCAAAGAATTTGTCTGATCGTCTTTATCGGTAGAAACACGACAATATGCAGCAACATTGATTTTTTTATCTGCCAATTTATTCATCCTTTCATTGAATTAAAAAATTGTCTGAGTAGAATATTATTTAAGAAAATTCCCCCTCCTAGTCTTCATCTAAGAGGGGAAAATATAGCAAGATACTTAAACTCAGATATGATTTAGCAAGTGATTTAGCTGATTTTCCGTAAGCATTTTCTGTCGGTAAAGTTCTCTGTAAATTCCAGCTTTAAACACTTTTTGGAAGTCCTTCATTTGGACATCATTAAGTTTTAATTCCATCCATTGTCCTCCTTTTTCATGTGCATGGTTACTTAATTTCTTGGACATAGGAAATTTCCCGACAAGATAAATTTCTTTCTTTATTTTATGCAGGAAATTTCCAAAATAGGCTTTTTTATCTTTAAGTGACAAAATAAAGCATCATTAAAGGCACATAAATCCTGTGTTTTTATTACCTATAGCGTGTTGATAATATGAATGTAAATTCTCATTTTTTCACCTCCAAAAGCATAATAATTTAATTATCATGTAACAATTTCTTTTAAAACTCTCCCCTCTTGATTGCCTCAATCCAGTCTTTCACATTATGCAAAGACGCTTCTGGTTTTTAATATAATAACATCAAATGTATATTCGGTAAATTTTCATATAAATGCTCACATTCAACTTTTCCTTTTGTTATCATTCCGCTTTTTAATTCAACATAAGGTTCAACCAGATATCATCCTTGTTCTCTAATATAAGCCTCTCGCTTATGTAATACATTTCCTTGACTTTCCTCTTTGGTACTACATTGGTAATAAAACATCACACTCATGTAATAAGGAAAAAATATACTTTCATTTCATTCACCTCCCATTCCTTTGCACAATTAAACAAACTCCATTCTCATCTAATTCCAGACCAATTTTTTTGTTTTCAGCCTAGAATTCCATGGAATTTCCATGGAATATCAGATAATTTAAGCTTTTTTCATCCCTGGAACTTCAATTTTACTCCAAGATAACCCCACAAGGATTTGCCCTCTACATTGATTTTTTTCTTTGTGAGTGATACATTTTTCTTATTGAACAATTCGGAAAATTTATCTTTTTCCAAACTTTCTGTCTTTTCTTCATTTGTAAAATTCATATACGATTTATACAAAGACTCCGTCGAAGTCTTTGCATTTGGATCAGAAAAATCACATTTTTCCTGTGAAAATTTTTCGATAATTTTCTCATGATCCCAGCACATTTCTTCAGGAATATTTAGATGTATCTGCGGCAAAATATAATTATTTTTCACCAAACGCAGATACGCTTTCATTGCCTTTAATGCAATTCCAGGAAGTTCTCTGGTTAACTCATAAAATAAATTTTTATCTTGTTTATCTGGTGGAACCTGATAATAAAATGGAACCACATACTGACGATCCATAAAAGCAATATTACTTTTTTTCGTATGAATTTGATTATTTGTTCCGAACAGCAATCTTGCCTTCAAGTGTACAGTTTCACCTGTTTTAAACTTTCCTTCAGTTCGGATTAAATCATTACCGGTGATCGATTTTATTGCCCCGACAGCTTTTACACTAAGTGGTTCATCGGTCAAATCCATGCTGATGGCCAACCTCTTATTTTTCAATTCTGCCAGAGAAAATTTTTCTCCAAATTCTGAGATATTCATCGCACACACCCCCTCCTCTCCAAGCAATGCTGCAATAATTTTTGCTAATAATGATTTTCCTGTATCCTTGACTCCCTGAAAAACAAAGAACTTTTTGCAGTTATTGTCATCTGCCATCAAATATCCTATTATTTGCCATATAGCTTCTGTTAAAGTTTCATCATAATTTGTTATTGCTGCAATAAAAGTATCAAATTGTGGGCATATTTCTCCAGGAATATACTCGCAACAAAGAGAATAGCAATTGAAAAAACCTTGTGGATTTTGAAGCACTTCTCCGCTTTCTATATTAACCAGAAAATTTCTAAATGGCCAAATATTAGGTGGAAGTCCCTCTCCATTTTTTACAACAATTTCAGAATTTGACGCAAGGCATTTTTTCACGTTATCATATTTTAACGGTGAAAATTTTATCTTGCATTCTTTTACAAATTTGTCAATAAAATGAATCACCTCCTTTCCTTCCATTTTTCTGTAACAATTAAATCCGTCCAAAGCAAACATATACAAATTGCCGTCATAATAGCGTATAAATACACTTCTGACAATTAAATCTGCAACTTCTTCCGGTTTGATTTCTTCGGTTTCTTTTGTTTTTATCATTTCATTGTTCGATTGAGCTGGTGGCATATAAATGCCAGAATAGCTTCCTATATTGCAAGGATTTTTTTGTAGAATAACTCTATTTTGTTCACTTGGAACGCAAGTATAATTAACTAAATCATGCTGCTCAGATGGCCTAATCTGATTGCAATTAAATCCTACAATCGGTGAAATATTCATATTTTCTTGACTGATTCCATTCATCGAATTTGGTGTTAATGATGATTTTTCATATTGATTACCTGGCCATTCTTTATTCTCTCCTACCATGTAAAATGGTTTCCTGAATGCAGAATCCGTTTCTCGATAAAACGGTAAGTTGAGTTCTGTTCCCACATATAAAAATGGTTTCGTCAAAGCTCTTTTTGAGTTGTTACTTTCATGAATTTCTTTGTTCATTTTTTCGCCTCCCTGTGTGTATAAATAATTGCTGCTTCCTTACCTTTTCTATTTCTGCCAGCTTCCCATAAAAACACCTCCCTGATTTTATTTATTAATTGTATCCCCTCCCCCATATTTTAAATTATATAAAAGAAGGATAAATTCCGAAACGCCATTTTTGTTGACAAAGATTTTACTTTCATTTAAAATAGTACTAATACAACATTTACCATCAACAAAATGGTATTCACTCGATAACTTATAGAATCAGGGAGGAAATTTTTATGTCAATGAAGTTGGAAATCTCTGGAAAACGTTTAAAGGAACTACGTGAAAAATGGGAGCTATCACAAGAATACATTGCCAATTTCTGCGGAACATCAAGACAGCAAATTTGTCGGCTTGAAAAAGATGAAGAACACCGCACAAGTAAAGAACTTCTTAACAGCCTTTCCGATGTATTACGTTGTACCCCTGACTATCTGCAAGGCTATGTAGATAATCCAGACGAAATAAGAACTTGCTATATTGATAAAATTACTACAAACAATGGTGATAAACAACCAGTCAGACAAGAAAGAATTATACGCAAGATGTTTCAAGCCGGCGATTTTCGTGATTCAATTATCCATAAAATTTATGTCCTACCACCTTCCAAACGCTCTGCTCTGTATACCCTCATCGATTGTTTGAAAAATGCTGATGATTCTCAAGTAGAAGCTTTTAAACGTATATGTATAGAACTTTTTTCTTACACTCCCAAGTATGAGAAAAAAATTTTATGCGTCCAAGACTTTGTTTATTGTAAAATTAGTGATGAAATACTTCCTAATATAGAAGAGGAGGCATACCAATTTATCTTTTCCAACTATGCTCCTGAACTGGAATCCTGCAAGATGGAAGAAGCCAATTTCAGCAGAGCCATCAACCAAAACTTAGGCGACTTTCAAAAAGAAACAAAACAAAAATTACAGTTAAAAATCAAAAATGCAGTTATACCAAATAAACACCTATCATCTAATGATCATTACTTCACTTTGGAGCGTGTTAAAGAAACTGTTGACTATATTTCAAAATGTATAATGACAAGCATTAACAATCAGCTAGACTCCAGTGTTATAGACCAATACCTTCCTCATACAAAAACATCTACAGAAAGAGAGGAGTTAATGATTAAATTACAAAAACATTTATCTTTAGAGATTAAAAATTACAGTCAACCTATCATTAAAGATATTCTCACATTCTTTAAAGAAAAAGAGTATCTAAAAGAAACGTAATAAGGTACATATTTCTTCCTCTCCTCATATCCTGCTAAAATTAAAAGGAATGACACTTAAATCTATACACCTTTAAGTAGAATAAATGCTAACTAATTTTTATTACAATCTTAAATTATTTACATCAATAAATCGCTGTATTACGTTCATACTCACATAATACAGCGATTCTTTCTCTAGCCTTTTTACATCATTCGTGCAAACCATAGGGCTTACAGGGATAACTTGTTGATACTGTCAAAATTATTTAGCCCCACAGGAAGCCCCCACCTCTAATAAAAAATTATCCAGTGGATATTTTTTTGTTAGGTAGTTGAATCAGGTCACTCAAAATATTTTTCCTTAAAAAAGCAAAACAGCAGATGCTTAATTCACATCTACCGTTTATTCGGATACAATCTTAAAAATTACTTTCCGCAAATTAACACTTTTTTCCCGCGAAAAGCAAATCCATACTTTTTAATTCTTTTTTTTGGAATCCCTTTTGCCATTAAAGCCATTTCATATTTTTTCTTTTCAATCTGATTTAATGCAGCTTCTACCGTATCTGAAAGTTCCTTTTCATCATCTATATCTTGCACTTTAAACTCCATAATAATTCCATTATCTTTTTCCGGGTACAATGGTTCCAGCATTACATCATACCTTCCAAAACCACTTTCTCGATTGGAAGTCAATACATATCTCTCTGCCAAATCTACCATCAATCCTAATACAAAACCATGATAAAAACGCTCTGGTTCTTCATCAGAAGGATTCTTTCCTGTATCAAAATAGCTGAATGTAGTCAGTGCTACTCGGTTCATATATAGATTCATTGCCTTAACATTATTTTGCAATAAGGCCCTGATAAAATCATTATAATTTTCTCCACTTTCTGAAAACCAATCTTGGATTACACTCTCAAACATAAGATGTACTTCTCTGTTTGTTAATGAGATTGTGTAATACCAACGTCCACTCTTTTGATTCAATTCCTTCTTTATTACCTTTAAATATCCTCCAGCAAGAAGAATACTCCAAATGGCATTTCGTTTTGATTTTAGTTGATTATAAGCAATCTGCTCATCAAGCTCAATTTCTATAGATTTCCCCTGAAGCAAATCTTCAAATTCTTGTTTTATCTGCTTTGTCCCTTCCTGAATTAGTTTTCCTGCCAGATTATTTGAACTGGAATTTGCCCAATATGTTTCGGTTTGTCCTTTTTCTAAATAATTCAAAATCGACCATGGATTATAAATATCTTTCCTTTTTCCAAAAGAGAAACCATCATACCAAATCTTAACTTCATTTTTTCGATCAGACAGGCCAAATTCATCTAAAGACGCGAAAACCTCTTCTTCTAAAAATCCGAAATATTCTGCATATTTATTGGATGTCGTAGTAACCACTTCAAGATTATTTAAGTCAGAGAAAATGGATTCTTTGCTTATCCTGGTAATCCCCGTCATAATGCCCCTTTCCATATAAGGGTTGGTTTTAAATGTGGCATTAAACATACTCCTGGTAAACGAAACAAGTTCATCCCAATAGCCATTGATATAAGCTTCCTGCATTGGCGTATCGTACTCGTCCAACAAAATAATTACCTTCTTATTATAATAACGACACAGATAATCCGACAACATCTTTAGTGAACAGGCTGCTTCATTATCTTCCATATCAACTGAAATATGCTCAAAATCTTTCTTTTCACTTTCATTCAAAAAATCACTTTTTAATAAGAAATCAAATTTATTATAAAGTGATTTAATCAAACGACAGATTCTTTTTCTTACCTGCTCATATGTCGTTTCTTTTATATCAGCAAAACTAATCCCAAGCACAGGATAAGTTCCCTGGAGTTTCCTGTACTTTTCATCTTCCCAGACAGCAAGTCCCTGAAATAAATCTTCCCTTCCCGCATACTGAATAGAAAAGAATTTCTCTAACATGCTCATGTTCAGAGTTTTTCCAAACCTTCTTGGACGAGTAATCAATGTTACATCGTCTGCATTTTCCCACCATTCCCGAATAAAATTGGTTTTATCTATATAAAATAATTTTTCTTTTCTTACTTTTTCAAAATCCTGACAACCTATCCCTATGGTTCTAGCCATATAACATCCTGCCTCTCTTTTTTTCTAACTATCTTATCGGGTGCAGACTGCCCTCATAAAAAGTAATCCTTCATGCACCCACAAATAGTTACTATAGAACTCAAAGTATGCAGGGCACACTTAAAATCCTTAAACTTATGCAGCCTGTTCAGCAGCAGACTTTTAAAGTAATGGCGGATGTTTCATTAACATCCGCCATATTCCAGACGTTTTTCATCATCCTAACTGATTACCTGCAAATACTGGTACGCACTTCCAATATACATATTTTTTTCTGCCAGCATGTCAAACTCCTCCTTTCGCTCTGCACGGATAAATCGCCCCCATAACTCAATATCGCTGCTGTCCTCTTTTAACTCTTTCGGAAGCTTTGGCAGTTCCAGTACATGGAACTCCATCTTATCGTATACAGAAAATTCCGTGAATCCTCCCGGATATGGAAACAGAAATAAAACTCCGGTTCCTGTTCAAAGAGTTTAAAATCTAAAAGCCTAAATATACTTGACTTATTCTTGTTACTATTCTAAATTCTATACTCTGACATTAATTTCTTCTGAAAAGCAGCATCATTCACAGAACGTTCTAAATCTTGATAGCGATTATCATTAATCAACAAAGTATTCAATTTATTTACACGCTCTATTCCTTGTGCTTCTCCTCGTGCCTCTCCCCGTGCTTCTCCTCGTGCTTCTCCCCGTTGCTCTGCTTCCAGCATAATCTGGTTATAATCCCGGATAGCCTTTGCTCTGGCTTCATATTCCAGACGCTTTTCTTCATCCTGACTGATTACCTGCAAATGCTGGTACGCACTTCCAATATACATATTTTTCTCTGCCAGCATGTCAAACTCCTCCTTTCGCTCCGCACTGATAAACTTTCCCCATAATTCTATATCGCTGCTGTCCTCTTTTAACTCTTTCGGAAGCTTTGGCAGTTCCAGCACATGGAACTCCATCTTATCCGTATACAGAAAATTGCGTGAATCCTCCCGGATATGGAAACAGGAATAAAACTCCGGTTCCTGTTCAAAAAGTTTAAAGTCTAAGATACTGATACTTACACATTTCTTAAATACCGTATAATCTTCCCCGGCGCTAATCTGTTCCGTATACATCTTCGCCAGGTAAAACAATGCCCGGTCAGCCCAGATATTCATTGCGGCAAGCTGGATTTCGATATCAATCTCGGTGTTATTGTTCATCAGGATTCTTACATCCAGGATACCAAGTTTTTCCTTTTCACTCTGCTTTCTAAGATTGGTATTCAGAACCTGGGTTTCCTTAATCTCTTCTGGGTTTAATTTCAGCATCGCTGACAGAAAACCAATCCTGGCTTTTTCATCCATCATGATCTCGTCGAGTAGGGCGGCGGTATTTCTACCACTTTCCCCTCTAAGAACCGTACATGAAAGTTTCCCTTCATACGGCTCAAGTACAATATCACTCTATGATAGAGCGGCTTTAGGGATTAGATATTTACAGTATTTATGTACATACCTTATAGACTCGCTGGATTTCTTATCTCCCTCTTTTAAAGACGCGATAGATATAATCTGTTTTTCAGCATCCATTTCTATTGGCTGCCCACATACATGGCATATTCCTTTCTGTCGTTTCCATATCTCTTTATATTTTCCTCGTATGAACTTTATTCCAAGGTTATATTGTCTGTCTATATAATATTCTTTATCAAGGTATGGATTCTTGTCCAGTTTTAGTTTAGGATGTCTTATGATTGGAGTTTGAGCGAGCTGTATTAGTATTTGGCTGTCACCTGCAAACCTCCATTTTTGATTCCCTATGGTTTTCCAGTATTTTTCTTTTATCCATTTTCTGCCTTTCTTTGTGTGTTTCCTTTTCATATTATGCCATAGGATTTCAAAAATTTGATGGTCAATTGATGCGAATATCTTTTTGGAACATACGGTTTGATGGTAATTTACCCATCCCCTTATCTTTTGATTGAGATGTGTAATGAGTACGTCTTGTGTAAAGATACTTCCCTCTTTATGGATTGTGTCTGATATTTCTGCCACAAACTTTTTTATGGAATCTTTTGATGGTCGGATTATCAATTTATTGCGGAATTTTCTGAATGTCCAGCCTAAAAAGTCAAATCCTTCTTCAACGTGTGTAACCAGCGTTTTTTCCTCTGATAGTTCCAGACCCCTTACTGCTAAAAATTCTTTTATTATTTCTTTTATTTCCAGAGCAATTTCCCTTGTTGCAGCAGTTACAATAAAGTCATCCGCATATCTTGCGTAATTTACTTTCATCTGTGCACTTTTATACGAACTATATCTTCCTGTCTGGTTTCCTACATGGTACTTATTATATAATCGTTCCTGTATTCCATCTAATACCATGTTTGCCAGTATTGGGGAAATAATTCCTCCTTGTGGCGTTCCTTCATCCGTAGGATACATTTGTTCATTGAATAGGTAGCCTGATTTCAGGAACTCTTTCAATATGGATTTATCCATCGGTATATTTTCCATCAGCCATTCATGACTAATGTGGTCAAAACAGCCTTTAATATCTCCTTCCAATATCCATTGTGCAGAATGTTTTTTAGCCAAACTGTTAAATATATATTCGCACGCATCTTTGCATGAACGATATTTCCTGAATCCAAATGAGTTGCTGTCCGCTATTGTTTCAGACACTGGTTCTAAAGCCATTGCATAAAGGGCCTGCATTGCCCTGTCATACATACAGGGGATTCCTAATGGACGTTTTGCTTTTTTTGACTTCTTTTCAATATATACTCTTTTTAAGGGCTTTGCTTTATAGTGTCTATCCGTCAGCCTCCTTGCCGCCCTCATTTTTGTTGCGGATTCTTCCCATACTTCACCATCTATTCCCGGTGTTCGTTTTCCTTTATTCGTTGTCACTTTTCTTACTGCTAATAACTTTGCATAATAAGAATGTGTCAGCAGGTATTGCAACCTTTTTACTAAATACCATTTCTTTTCCCTTGTTGCCTTAGCTATCCTGAATTGCAGTCTATTCACACTATTTTCTACATTTTTCCAGTCTATGGTTTCCCACTCTATTCCTAGCTGTTTCGTGTTAGGAAATCTCTCAGCCGTAGCCGTCATTGAATTATTTCCATTCATTGATTTGCCTTCATTCCTGCTATATTGTACCGTAGGATAAGTCAGCAACCTTTCGGTTTAGGGCACTTCTCCCCTATTCAAGCCATTACAGCCTGACCTTCGCTTTTTATCCTTTCCTCTACCCTCTACACCATTTTCTCTCTTTACAGATGAATACCTTTCGGAGTGTATAGGGCTTACCAAGTTCCGTTATATGGATAATTATTGATACCTTAGGAGCCGCCTGTAGACCGGGGGAATGATGTCCATTTGCTGTCGGGCTTCAAAGGACTCGCCAGCCTTCCCCTGTACCCTTTTGGTTTAAGCGTATCAGCCTTATTTCGCTTATTCTTATGTAACGACCCTTCGACGACGGTTCAGTTATCTTCTCCATAGTACCTTTACCCTTGCACTTTATCCAGCTTTAGGCTACCAGAATCTGTGCTTTGTCCCACAGGCTTCCCAACACTTCCGTTACCAGTAGTGCAGGCTGTGGTAGGGTTACTCCAAATGGATAGAGCAGCTTATTCAGCAATCCATACACCGACTTCTTGTCGCACTTTAAATGCATAGTCTACTCGGGGCTTCATTAAAAACTCTGCCATCAGTTATTTCCCTCATTTCTTTTATTTTCCATTTTTTGTGATTATTCTTACCCAAAATGCTGTTCTTTCTATAATTAAGAGTATAACACATCTTTCCTATAAAAGCCATGCAAAACCAAAGAGAAGTGTACCATTCTCTCAAATGCTATGCTCCCCCATTCATCCTGCACTTCCCTTACCATTTTCGGCTACCCGGCAGAGGGAATCCTCGCTTTCGTGGTACAGATAAACCGAATCGGAAAGCACTTCCTCCGGCAACACTTCCTTATGATTGATTTCCTTTACCATCTCTGCCATTTTATCATATTCCAACCTATCTTCCTGACGTATAATTATCGTTTCATGAATACTGGAAGGAAGCACAAGTAAATCTCCGCCTAGCTTTTTTGCTGCCTCCCTTAATACTCCCGGATAAAGAATTACGGATGCCCCCCAGATTCCATACTGATTTGACAATATATACATGGAACTCTGCTTTTTTCTTGTATCTGCCTGACATTGATCATCATCGAATAACTTACTTACAACTTGTTCATCAAAAACAATTCCTTGCGCTTCAAGCTGCGTTTTTAAGGTGTCAAACATCACCGCTTCTATGCTTTTCATTGTTACAGGAAAGCATTTAGGCGTATTTATCTCTGCCAACGCCCAAAGTTCCTCTTCATTCATTCCCCAGAGTTTTACGTGCTCCCGATTAATTTTTACCGTCATCACCCCGGAACTGCCTTTTTCCAACAGCAGAGCACATACAACAGCCAAATCTTCCCCTATAATCCTGTATGGCCTGTCCTTTAGCAGATCCTGATTCTTTTCCAGATTAATTAACTGGTAGATGATTTTTTCTTTTACCCATTCCACATCCACAAATGTAGTGGCTATGTCGGACTCTTTTTTGTGGTGTTTCTGATAAACTTCATAGATGGCATTTGCTGTTTCTTCTATTGAATAGTTTCCTTCTTCCATATTCATTAAATACGGTTCCAGGTAAATCACAGGGCTTATCTTATTTCCTTTTTCCTCAATAACCATCCCCTGTTTTACTACACCATTATTTTTTCCCATCTCCTGCATCTCTACCTTAACTCCTTCAGGACACAGCTTCTGCACTTCTTTTCTAAGTGCTTCTATCCTCATTTTCCTGTCATTTGGCTTTGTTTTAGTTCCATTATTTTCCATTTTGTCTTCTCTCTTCATCGACTCTCTTACCTCATTTCCTGATTATATTATTTTGCTTACCATTTTACCGCAATCTTCACATACAATTGTAAAAACTCTTTTCATGCAAATAGCGGCAGGAACAAAACCCGCCGCTGCCATGGCCTATATGTACTTTCTTCTACAGCTTTAGCATCCATTTAAGAATACGAATCCCATCACAAATTCCTAACAGATAATAAGATTCCAGTTCCTCCCCATAATAGCCAACCAGCCAATCCAAAAACTTCTGGCTTTCTTCTTTCAGTTCGGGATATTTTTCTTTGAGCATATCTTCCCAGTTCTGAAAACGTTCATTGACCGACTTATACTTTTGGGGATTTTCCTTTTCCTGCTCCCGGCTTATCTTACTCATCCATTCGGACAGAACTAAGGTCATTAATCCCTTTATCCCAGGGTCGGTTGCTTCATCGAAAAACTTTTTTATCTCCATTTTCTTTCGCTCCTTTTTCCTTTATCCACAGCTTTTCCATTCCTTCCATTTTCCCCCATCCTGTCTTTCCAGTTCATGCAAAATCTTTTCCACATCTTTCCAGGTGGAATATTCCAGATGTTCATTTTGCTGGTAACAATCCCACATGGCCCAGATGGGCTGTTTCTGATAAGCCAAGACCTTCCAGTCATGGCTGCTTTCTTTTCGGTAATGGAAGTATTCCATAATACAGCAATAGAAATGAATTTTCTGGCAATTCTCCCACAGTTCCCGTTTCCCCTGATGAAACATCTCACGCTTAAACTGTAGATACTCCCGCCAGGCTCTCCGTGTAATCTTTGTTTTTAATCGGTTCCATTTGCTCATCTCTTCCTCCACGCTTCGTCCACTCTTCGTCCAATAGCTTTCTACACAGTCCTCAATCCTACGCTTGTTCGGTATACCCATCCGGGCACTCGTGAACGCAAATCCCTTCGGGATAGGCGGACTTCGTCCGGTAAGGTATAGATTGGACTTTGTTTGATAAGCTATATTGCACTTCTATTTTTTGTAAAATTAGCCAGCTTAACTAATTCTCTTCGTCTTATGATTCTTCCATGCCTCCATTTCCAGGGCAAGCCTTGTTCGGATAACTTCTATATTAGAAGGAAGCTTTTCAATCATCACACACATTCTGCCTTTTCTTATTGCCGCTATGCCGATTGCCCCGCTTCCGGCAAACTGGTCTAAGATAACCTCGCCCTCTAAAGTCAGGTATTCCAGCAATTCTTCACACAGAGGCAGAGGAAGTTCGCTCTGATGAATTTTCTGCTGTTTTGGTACTGGTTCTACATCAAACATCGTCGGAAGCATACCCGCAGCCCCACTCATGTAACAGGGCTTTCCAGATGCCTTGGTCTTTTTTGCATCCAGCCGAAGGTTTCTGGCCTTTCCCTTGCTAAATATCATAATATCCTGGGTATTCTTTGCTTTTCTTCCGGTATTGCTGACAAACTTCCCCTTCTTCCAGCTTACCTTGCAGTAGTACTCCAAACCGCTTGCCTTGGCAAACTGCTTGATTTGGAAAAGCTGCTCGTAGTTGTTTTCATTCTCTGCCGGAAGAAACTCTGCTAGGAAACACCCTGGCTTTAGTACTCTTGCTTTTTCATTAAAGTCCCTTTGCTCATAGAGGAAACACTCATAATCGGCAAAGGAACGGTTTCCACCTTTGTTCGATAACTTATCTAACCATGGATGGTCGGTAATGATGCAGTCAATACTTTCCTCCTGCAGCATCGAAAGCACCCGACCATCGCCTTCAATCAGCTTGTAATTTTCCTTCATTTTCTTCATCTCCTGAATTGATTTTTTATCTGCCTTATTTACCTGCGTTTACTTTGTTTCTTTATTTCCGTTTTCTTGCTTCTCCATCCAATTATTTTATTAAATTACCCTATGCTGCCTCCTTACTCTTTGACTTTCTTAAGCATTCAATGGCCTTCTTATAGATTTCTTCGCTTATCTGCTCTGCTGATTCCAAATGATAGCGATTTAATACAGCATCTAACGCAACGCCTGTCCGTTTCAGTTCGCTTTCCAGTACAGTTCGTTGTCTTTTCGTAAGCGAAGGCGTAGCCCCAAGGCTTTCTTCATCTCCTGAAAATGCTTCCTTTCCCTCTTTTTGTGCTGTTCCCCGACCTCTTATGGCCTTCCTTTCTGCTTTGTCTGCTGTTTCTTGCCTGTTTGTTGTTTCTTGTTTGGATTTATCTTCGACTTTTCCCTCGATCTTGTTCGTCATTTTCTGTGCTGTCGTATTTTCAACTTTGTTTTCTGCCTTCTTCACCATTTTCCCTGCTGCCTGTTTTTCTCCTGCCTCCTTTGTATCCATATTCAGGATTCTTGCATCCATGGAATATACGATTTCATTCTTCTGGTTTACAATCATAACGGCATTGATTTTTCCTTCTTCGTCATAGTTAATTGACCAGACATGGAAACGGTCATAGGTATAGAATTTCTGTTCCCGCTCTTTCTTTTGGATATTGACTCTCTCTGCTGGAATCCAGATAAAGGGAGCCGTATATAACTCTCTGCCAATCCCCCAGTTAAAACAGGCCCGCTTAAAGCTGTCGGATGCCTGGCCTTTTTCCTTTTCGGTATAACTCATCGTACCAACATCCTGTTTGCCTATCCACTGGTTTTTCTCTCTGTCCCATACTTCAACCGTACAATACAGGTTCCCGTCAAGCACCTGATGACTTCGCTTCCAGCCAAAGGGAGTAAAGGTTTCATCCAATAACTTCTGGTCTACTCTTGCGTCCTTAAATAACAGAAGGCTTAACCCCTTCTCATTAATCATTGCTACCCGGCACTCGATTTCCTCTGCACGCAAAAGTCGAATGGATACGTCATCCATTATGCTTATCTCTCCTTCCTTACTTTTTATTTCTTAATTCTTTATTCTCTACTTTTTGTGATTGCAAAGAACAACCCGCTTATGGAAATACAGCAATCCATTAAGCAGGCAATTCTATTGTTATTTAAACTTTACTTTACACTTCCTTAATTTAATCGAACCAGACAGCTTTTCTGCCGTTATCTGGTTTATTTATGCTGCCTTAATGCTGAATCTACGGCTTGTTGTAGTCTGGGCAAAGTCCTGATAGACTTCCGGGTTTTCTTCTTTCATCCTCTTTGTATCAAGCCTGGTTGTTTCTACATTGCTCCATGCCACCCGATATTTTTCGGTAAAGGCCAGTTCATTGTCCTGCATCACCAGCTTAATTTCCTGCTCAATCTTTTTCTGCTCCTGTTCCAGTTCTTCCTTCATCTGCAGAAGTTCTTCCCTTCGTTCCAGCTTTTCATCAAAACCAATTAAAGAAATGCTGCTTTTCTTTTTTGCCGTATGGAAATACTGATTAAGCAGTTCATCACAGGCTTTTGAACCATCGGGGGCAGGTATATGTCCGGTAAGGATGTGCTGGTTCCAAAATGCTTTTTCAATGGCGATTAATTTCTGGATAACTTCATTCTCCCAGGTAATCTTCTGGTAGAGAAACTCCTTTCCCAATATCACTACAGCGATATACCATTCTCTCTTTCCTGTTACTGCCATATAGTGAAGGCACTGAATCAGGTAATGAGGAGGAATTTGCCCATTCTTCCATTTATCACTATTGTAGGCACTGGCTGTCTTGCACTCTAATCCGGCATCCTGACCGACAATCAAACGGTCAACATCGGCAATCATAAATGGATTTTCTTTGTTTCGATAAAGCATATGGGAACGGCGGACTTTAAATCCGGTTGCCTCACAGAAGCGCTTTGCTACATAATCTTCTAAATCCCTTCCCTGCCGCATGGATTCATTGTCCTTCTTATCCAGTTCCTTACTTGTCTTGTCCTGAAAAACATGAATAGCACTGGCATAGGGATTTAAGCCACAGAGGGCTGCAGCATCCGAACCGCCGATTCCTGTCTTTCTTAACTTCAGCCAATCTTCATGACTCATTTCTTTAATATGGGTTACTTCAACCATAACTGTTCTCCTTTCATCATCGACTTCTTTACCATTAAATTCTTTACCATTAAATGCATAGTCTTAGCCTACTACATCCTACAAGTAAGCTGCTTTGGGTTCCTGCATCTCGCCTTTATTCTTTATGAATACCTGTCTGCTGTCCAATTCATCTATCGTACCTTTTATTGCCTGCCATGCTCCGCAAAGGTCTAAATACCGAAAAATCAAATTGCTCACCGTTTGGATAATCCACATAAAATCTTTCTTGGTCAGTCGTTCAAGCATCTTTAAGCGTTTTTCTTTCTCTTTTTCGTAATCTTCAACACTATTTTCTCGGCAGAAAAGTCTTGATACATCCGTTTCGGTCAGGGTCAGGGCAACGGCATTAAACCAGAACGCAGCGTTTTCGGTTTCCATATCCTCTTCCGCATATTTGCGGGTTTTATAGGGAATATCCCGATAACAAATCTGGTCTTTAACTTCCATAATATCACAATACAAATCTCCTGCTGCGTTCGCCATCTCTGTCAGTAATTCATCATAATATCCGACGTATTCACTTTTACGAAAACACGGATTTCCCCGTCCTTCCATGATTTCATCGATCATCTCCGTGATTGACCACCAATCTAAGGGTTTGTAAAGTCCCATTGGATTCCTCCTTGCTAAATTTTTATTTTCCTTTCTTGTACTTACGACCTTTTTGCAAACGACTTTCACAAGTTTCACACACTATTCCCCACTACGTTCATGCAATACTTTCCGGCGGCTTATCATCGAACTCCCCATGCTCCTTAAAGCTGAAATAGTTTTCCTCTCCGATAATAATGTGGTCAACCAACCTTATCCCCAAAATATCTCCCACTTCTTTTAATCGCCGGGTTACCTGAATATCTTCCTTACTTGGTGTCGAATCACCAGATGGATGATTGTGAAAGCAGAGAATACAGGCAGCATTATTTAACAGGGAATGTTTGAAAATATTTCGGACATCAAAGCAGCACACATCCAGTCCACCTACAGCCACAACTTCCACCGCCAGGGCTTCCATCTTTGTTGTCAGGCTCATCACAACAACCATTTCCCGGTCTGCAGTAATAAACAATGGCTTTACCAACTCTACTGCCCGTTCAGGACTGGTAAAGGGGGCTGTTCCATAAAGTGACCGGGATTCCCTTACCATCTTTAACTGAATGATTCCTACTGGCTGATTGATGATGGATTCACTTACTATAGACTCCAATTCTTTTCGTTTTGTATTCTTTCTCATCGTTATCCCTTCCTTCTTTATTTCACATAAAATAGTTTCAATATAAGCAAAAAACAGGAGTGCCTTTCGACACTCCCATTCGCTTTATATCTCGTTTTTATATTTTTAATGTCTTTTTATCCTGTACCTGCCAATACAAGTAATCATCCCATGCACGATCTGAGCATAGTTTATTCATCGCTTTCTTCCTCAATCAACTCATGTTGTTGTCCTTTTCCCGAAGAAAGCTGTTCTATCCCCCGGTCAATCATAGCAAGATATTCTGCATTTTGTACTGCTTTTATCATTTGATTATATTTTTCTAAACTTAGTATCACAACATTTTTTTTCATCTTTACGAGTAACAATTACTGTTTCACTGTTGTCTGTTGCTTCGTCACAATAAGTTTTCAAGTTATTTCTAATCGTAGAATAATTCACTGCCAGCATAATAACACTCCTTTTTGTACAAATAGCTGTTCAAGTTTTTGTACAATCCTTGTACTATATTACAATATGAATATCAATTCTTTTGATAGCCCTTTTATCCATCCGTGTTATAATCGTTACTGACATTGTACGTGAACAGTAACTTATAATCCTACAATCAGCCAACCATCTTTCCAATCGCTTCCTCAACAGCAGCATTAAGACTTTTTCCATGCTCAATCGCGTATACTGCTATACTCCGGTGGAGTTCCGGACTGATTCTTACGTTAAAGATTCCCTTATAAGGCTGTTCAGGTTCTATATCCCGCTCTTTACAATCTTCTAAGTATTCATCAATAACGTTCTGAAAATCTTGCTCCAACTGCTGAACGGAATCTCCTTCATAGGATAATAAAGACTTTATACCAACAACTTTTCCAAACAAACAATGATCTTCTTTTGAGTATTCCACTGTCCCATTATAATTCTTATATGATAATAAATTACTCATAACAAACCATCCTTTTTCAATTTCTCAATCACTTGCTCTAATACATAGCGTTTTAAGATTCCATTTGGATGTGGTTTATGGAAATTTATCACTTCATTACATCCATCTTTT
Organism: uncultured Clostridium sp.; assembly: GCA_946553025.1. Lineage (GTDB taxonomy): Bacteria > Bacillota > Clostridia > Lachnospirales > Lachnospiraceae > Caccovicinus. The sequence continues at coordinate 74,007 of CAMNRM010000009.1, read as the reverse complement.
ATAAATTTTACCCCTGATCCGGTTCCGCCCTGCTTTAATTCGTAGCCAAAGTAGCCTAACAAAGCTCGCATTTCATCAAAGGTAAAATCTCTGGGTTTCTTTAACAATCGCTCAATAAGTTTATCTTTCCTGCTCATTTACAATACTCCTCATGCTTATTACTATAACATTCTTTGTAAATATATGCAACTATTTTTAGTTACAAAGAAAAATATTCCTAATTTCTTCTTTCGTACAGATTATCCTGCTTTTACCAAATCAAATGCCTTATCAATCATCGCATTGCCATCGATTGTCCTTGCAAAGAGGTTCTCCCGGTAGTTTGCCCTCTCCCGCAGAGGTTTCGCATGAGTAGCAAAGTCTGATACTGCATTGATGAAGCGATAAGCATTTTTTCCTACATGGGCCAGATCCGGCGCATCAAAGTAGAGGGTTTTCATTTCTTCCTTCATACGGAAAAGATTCTTCTTCTGTTGTTCCGATGCATTGTCAACCAATGGGAATAATGCATCAATATACTCATAAACTTTTCTGTCGGAAAGCTTCTGCTGATTAAGCTGGTCAATGGTCTTTCCCAACTCGGTCATGTACAAGTCAGCAAAAAGAAGGGTATGACGGGCATCTTCTAACTTCCCTTTAATATCCCCTACATGGTTTGTTGACCAGCTTCTTTTCGCTGTAGAAAGGGCAAGATTTAAAGTATTCATACACACAACACGAATCGGTGTCATTGCGGCTTTAATGGCTCCTGTGCCGTCATGAGAGTTCATAAAGACAAGGTAGGGTGTGATTTCATCTCCACTGATAATATAGCGCTGGGGAAGCTTTGCAAGCATCCAGACCCTGCGTCCATTTTGTAAGCTTCCTGCCGTTTCATAAGTAACGCCCTCGCCTAACAGAGAGTCTGTAAATGCGAAAGCGTTATTATTTTGCACAACCTTATATCGGTTCGTAACGACACCTAATACCTGGTTGTCCGTATTTCTTAAATTGGCTTTAAATCCCGAAATGGGGATTCCATCATCCGTTAAGATTGGCTTCTGAATCACCTGCCAATCAAGCCCTGCGAGAATAAGCGCATCGTTGGAAGTCGGCGCTTCCTGCACCATAGTTCCCAGACCATGCCAGGGTTTTTCTCTGGTATAAAACATTGTTTCGACTGCTGCTGCCATTTTCATTACCTCCTTGAATTGTATTAGTTTCTTGTATTCAAGAAGATAATATATAATAGAATTTGGGGACTTTTACATTCTGTTCAATGATTCTTTATAACAAGTATAGCAAACTTTTTTAGGTATTTTCTTTTAATTATAGACTTTAATTTCCTTGTAACATATAACCATAAGAATAACTTCCACCAATACCAATATTATCAAACGCATAATTTACATTTGGGAAATCAATACTTTCTGGGCTTGACCAATCAACACTAAGATAATCATTTGCGCCAGTCAGATAGTTTGTTCCATAAAAAACCAGCCTTAAACCACCATTTTTTAAATAACTGTAATTTAAAATTTCCCCAGTCCAAACAATACCACTGGAATTCCAAAAATTAGCATAAATACCTCCCATACTATATTCGCCTATTTCCATTTCTATTGCTGCATTATAATTTGAACCATACAATACATTTACCACATCACTCGGCTGCAACTGAACTACTGTATTTTGAAAATAGGTATTATCTTCTTTTTCAAAATAGCAATTAATTCCTGTTTGTTCCACATAATCTTCCCAGTATAAATATCCATTAGTTGCAACATATATTGCACCTGTTCCATTAACATACTGAATGGTTTCTATATCATTTCCATAATCATCCGAAGAAAGGATACTATATTTACAGTCATTATAATGGAACTTACCTGTTGCAGGATTATAAAAAGCTGTCATCTTCCATTCTGATGTTTCAAACGCACTGTGTCCCCAGGAAACCGTGACAAACAATGCGTCATTATAAGATATAATTTCCATATAACATCTCTGACTGTTTAAATCCCACCAAGTTCCTCCATAATAATCCGATAACTGGCTGGCATTTACTGCAAAAGCAGGTATACATAAAATCAAGCTTAACATAATCGAAAATAATATCTTCTTCATCTTTTTCATTTTCAACTGCTCCTTTCCATATTTTAATTTTACCGTCTTAATTTTTTATTTATTTGTCTTGTATTTTCATAGGTTCCATAATTTAACACAGCATTTACTCTTGCTGTTTGAACTGCATCATTGGTATTTCTCTCTATTCTCTTCATCTTTTCCGTTTGTTTAATCGCTTCTAATGCAGATATTTCAACAGCATCTTGCGTTGCCTTCTGCATTTCTTCTATTCGTTGCTTATGTAATTTATCATCATATTTATTCAGAGCTTCTTTTAACTTTAGAGTCAAAAGTTTTTCGCTGATCTAAAATCAAAAAAAGATAACATTTTAAGGTAAACTGTGCTATGCTTAAGTTGCCAAACACAAACCAGCACATTCGCCCAAAATGTTATCTCTTCTATAAAGATAACATAAATTGTGGCAGATTGGAATACCTATGTTGACATTTATCAGTGAAATTTTGTTATCTTTTTACGCTTGCTTTTCTAGAACCGCTTCCTTCGAGTGGTTTGTGACGATTATCGTTGGACTTATGATCCGATCGGACTGTCTGGGACTGACTTCCATTATTCGGGATCTTGCCCTTATGCCTTCCCTCTACCCCAGCCTGGAGCATTTTTTCCGTGCCTCTTCATGGGAATGGGACTCCATTTTTTACACATGGGTAAAAACGGTGGCAGCCCAGGCACCTTTTCGGAAAATTGCAGGAAGGAAGGTTCTGCTTGGCGACGGTACCAAAAGGGCTGCGGACGGGAAATATATGCCTTGTGTCAAAAAAATGGTGCAGGAATCCGAAAGCGCTTCCAAGAAGGAATTCATTTACGGCCATTTTTTCGGTGCTGTTGGTGTCTTGATTGGGAATACCATCAAAACATTCTGTTTACCCCTGTCCATCCAAATCCATGATGGGGATGGGGTAATCAATAAGTGGGAAGGAGATGAATCCGTTTCCCATGTGGTTCAGATGCTTCGGGACGGTTTCCGGGCGGCAGCATTTCTGGGACACAGCCTGTTTGTGCTGGATCGATATTTCTTAACTGTCCCCATGCTGATGGAATGGAAGAAGGAGTCGGCACAGCATCCAGGGCTTGTTCATATCATCACAAGGGCAAAAAAGAACTGTACCGCTTATGAGAAGCCTGATGAATATAAAGGAAGAGGACGCCGACCGCTCCATGGTACATCGGTTCATATCCAGGATCTTTTTAAAACCTGCCGGCCTTTGTTTCGGGAGGCAAAGCTTTTCATGTATGGGGATGAAAAACAGGTCCGTTACCTTTCCCGTGTTTATTTGTGGGGACAAAAACTTTACCAGCCCCTGCGGTTTGTCCTCATTAATGATGACGAAAAGCAGGTAATCCTAGTAAGTACAGACCTGACCATGTCTGCTGAGGATATCATTGTTGCCTATGCATACCGGGCCAAAATTGAAACGATGTTCAAAGTATTTAAACAGCAGTTTGGCGGCCTGTGTTATCACTTCTGGACAAAAGCTGTCCCCAAACTGAACCGCTACCGTAAAAAAGGCAGCCCTGATCCGCTTTTACAGGTAACAGATACAAAAGAAAAGGAACGAATCATCAAGGCACTGAAAGCAACCGAAGGGTATGTGTTGTTTGCTAGTATTGCTATGGGAATCACCCAAATGCTGTGCCTGAATTACAAGGGAATGATTCGTGTATCCAGCTACCGTTATTTGCGTACAGAATCCCGTCAGGTGATGTCAGAAGCTAGTATGATGAAATATCTCCAGATCCATTTATTCCGTTTTATGGCGGAACAGGATCGATTAACCATAACAAAAATAATTTCCAGCAAGCAGATTCCTGCCAGACAGGTGGAAATTGACTTGCTTATTAGTTGAGAAAACTTTTGACTGTTAAGTTTATTATTTCTATCATAATAGTCTTTATAATTCGTTATAGAAGCATTAACAAATTTTAATGTATCTAACACAATCTTTTTATAATTACATTTCATGTACATATCAATCAATTCTGAATAAGATAAATATACTTCTTCAAAGCAATAATAGTCTGTGAATCTTATGTTTATATTATATATTTTACATATATTCAAAGCCCATTTTATGAATCTTACTTTGTTAAAATTTCTTGAATTATTGATATTATCAAAAACAACAAGTAGTTCATCATACGTGTTTAAAGAATCAATTAATTGAGTAACCTGGCTCTTTAAAGTTGTGTTACCACCAGAATCTTTACTATCTTTTCCTTTAAATAAAGGTACTAATATATAATTGTTTTTACCTCTAAATTCATTAACTACTATCTCCCAAAACACTCTAGCTGAATTAGAATCTTCTGTTATAATATAGAGCATTAATTCCATCCCCTGACATCAAATTCATATTTTATCTGTATAACTCCATTTACATTAATAAATTCACCAAAATAGTTGGGTGATAAGTCTATTCCTAATGGTTTTCTGCTAAAAATTAAATATTTATTATACCCACAATCATAGTTTATCCAACTTACCATGTCTTCATCTAAAATTAAATCAGCTCTATCAATAATTATTAAATTCTTCTTTGATTTTTTTATTTTATCTAAACTATCTCTGTTATATAATACTATGTTTCCAACATCATATTTTCTTAGCCAATCAGGATTCAAATTATCTTCCTGTAACTCTTTTATTTTATTATAAAGCAGACTTTTACCAGTTCCACTTTCTCCAGATATTATCGTTTTAAAACCTTTAAACCATAATTTGAACTCTAAGTTTTCATTATATTTTAAATGTAATCCCAAATTCCAATCAAAGCATTTTTCCATTTTTAATCTCCATTATAGATATAATAAATCGTTTATACATCTTTCTCCATTGATTAGATATTCTCTTTTGCTGCATTCCCAAATATCATCATCATGCTCAACTATTATATTGATATCATAATTATATTTATCAACAATCTGAAATATAGATTCCAACGCATTAACTCCACATTCTGTTGCATTAATTGCTTCTAATTTGTGAAATTGTTCTTTATGTTTCATAATAAACATAATATTTATTGCTGTCTTGCAACCAGTAGATATATCTTTTAAGCTGCATATTCCATAAGGAGTTTCTATCTTATCTATCTTATTATTTACTATCTTAGCCTTATCTATTTCCCACAAAATATTTAGCTCATCATCAGCCAATTCTTTACTGGATATCATCTCTTTAAAAAACGCTTCGTTGTCAAATAAAATGTTATCCTTATTAAAATAATCTAAAGATGTATACAGTTTAATCATTAAACCCACCCTTTACTCTATAATAATTATTTCTGCTTTCCATTCTTTCCTTTTCTATCTATAAAAAAATTATACTAAACCCTGTTTAAAATGTCAATTCATGTTAATTTTTTTTATTTTTCTTGTCATAACTTCTAGGATTTTAAAGGGTATCATCCATATAAAAATATACAATTAAATGAGTTTATTTTTGAAAGGAGTTAATTATTATGAAGAAGATTTCATTTGAATTAGTAAAGTTTATGTCACATCAGTATATTTGGAGTTTTGATATTATGAATGAAGATAATCAATCTATATCTGCCTATGATTTTAATTATATAACAAAAGATGGTGTAACGCACAACCTTTATCCTTTTTTAACCTCTGGTATTGATTGTGACAGGTTAATTTACATCTTAAACCTTAACAGAAAATATCACAAAAATCTTTCATTAAAATCGTCTAACGAGGAATTATTTGCCTGTCAGAAACCCTTTGTGAGCAATATTCCTGTAAAGAAAATGATTGGTCAGGTAAGGAATTATAAACAAAATATCTTTACCTTTGAAGAAGTTTATAATTGTTTAAAGGAGGACTAATCAATGAGAAAAACTGTTCCTATGGATATACCTGAACTGTTTCCATCACGTCTTGATAGAGCAGCCAGTTTAAATAAATACCTCCCCAATTTATACTCAGCTTTTCAATCACAAACCACACCTTCCACGCCACCTTCACCTGCTCCTCCCAAACGCTATTTGCCTGATCCTTTTAATGATTTATTTCCTAATCTTCATTTATACAGGTTTAAATATGGTTCAGAATTTCATAGTGTTTGCAATCTATTTTATAACATTTATGGCTTTATGCCCAGCATTGGTGTTTATTGTGCAGATTCCTATTTTGGAGGTTCTTGTCTTCCTGCTGTTACCTACAATGCAGACAAAATCCTCTCACAATCCCTGTGTCCTTATGGGCTTCCAGAAAGACGTTTAATTAACCCTGAAACCCTCCTTCCTCTTAACTTTGATCCTGCATCAGAAGTTTATATTCTGCATGTATCTTTTGCTTATAAACTTAAACCTAACCATTTTCCTTCTTTCAGTAAAGGCATGATTTATTACCCTCCAAACCATAATTTTTACTCTGACAGATATAGTAATCAGGTATTATTTCCTTCTACAGAGTGGTATACACATGAGCCATTTACAGCCACTTATACTCTTACCCAGCCTCAATGGGAAGGAATACAAAAACGCTATTTTCTCTCCAATGTCACTTATCATTACGCTCTTGTTTTTAAAGCTAAACCTCTCTTGTTTAATGATGTAATTCAATATTATCTTACACAGACTGATGATAGCCTTTTTAATAATTTCATGTATTCTATAAGAAGTATCAATGCTGTTTATCCTGCAATTAAAGCCTTTTTTACAGCTTATCACAGAGAAGAAGTGATAAACTATATTTATTCCAAACGTCTTCCATTGAGCAGCTTTTTTGTTAGAGATGATCAGCCATTAGAGCAGGGAACTTTAATTTATACTCCCTACAATTGTTTTGGTATTGTTGTTAAACGAGATAGCATTTATCTTGATCCACACCTTATTCCACATGCACAGCCTACTTATATTATGTATCCTGACATGGAATATTTTAAACAGACAAACAACTATATATCAAGTAATATTGTCTTTCCCACCAGCACTCTTACACCAGAACTTACACGAATAAGAAATCATATTATTCTTCAATATAATAACTTTATTTATACTGTTTTACAAAATCGTAAACGTCATTACTAAATAATCTAAGAAAGGAGATAATCACTATGACAAATATAATTCAATCTGTTTATGATTCAATATTAAATCTATATCCTAATACTGCTGTTTTATCTAAATATACAAGTGAGGAAATTAAAGAAGAAATTAAAGATATCTTATCTTCTTATTCTTCATCTCCTCTCCCATATTCTGATGTCTTAGCCCAACGAGTTGTTGAATCTTTAAATTATAAACATCTGTTTAATGAACTTTCTTCTGATTATGACCTGCTGGACAAAGATTCTTTTCTTTCATTTCTCACTACCAGATTGCTTCAATCAGATAATCTTTTATCTATTTATGATGAAGATTTTACTCAACTTAAAGCTGAATATAAAGGAAAAAACCAATTATTAAAACAAGAAAATTTACAATTACAGTTACAAAACCAGCAGCTTTCCAATCAGTTTCCAGTTCCATTGTCAGAAGAAGATTTGTTTCATATTACTTACCCTGACTTGAACAAAATTCTGTTATCAGAAGAATATTTGAGTAGGTACGCAAATTCTTTATGTAATATTCATAACATAAAACTCAATGCTGCACTCTTTACAATTGAGCATTATCCCTTATTTTCTTATACTAAATGCCCCATAGATTCACCTTCTGTTGTTGAACATAAACTTTATCCTTATGGACTTCCAGATATGAGGGAAGCTGATCCTGAAACCTTCCTTCCACTCAATTTTGACCCTGCTTCAGAAGTTTATATAATAGGTGTTTCCCTTCGTTCTTTTAAGCTTAAACCTAATAAACTATCATGCGCCAGATTAAATGTTGAAAACAACTCTTCTTATCCTTCTTTTGACTGGATCGAGGAAAGTTTACCTCGTTGTAATGACACACAATTTTATTTTTCACAGCCAATATGGGAAGCTTTTAAGGCGCGATATGAATACCAGATAAACTTCATTATCCACTTTGCAGTGTTTAAAGCTAAACCTGTCCTTCCATCATTATTTAAACAGTATTGGGATAAACAATCTAATTCAGATATGTGTGATAGTTGTAATTATTTTCGTTATTTTCAAATTTCTAAACTCTCTAATTCTGCTACAAATTTAGATATACGCTATCCTGTAATGAAGCTGTTTTATTCTTCTTACTTAATGAGTTATTACCTGAACTTAACTGAAAATGTAATCAAGACTATTCCCCTAAACACTCCCACTACACCTACATCCACATCCAATTTCACTACTCCCATCACTTCTGTTGCTGCTTTAAAAGCAGGTGATTTGGTTTATGTGAACAGGTTTAATTTTGGTATTGTGATAGGAGAAAAAGAGATATTCTTAGACAACAACTTGATTATCACTGAGGCTGACTATAATAAATTTTATCTTTCAGATTCTAAGGATTGTTTTATTATTCCTGAACTTTTATTGTTCTCTGAATCCATCTTAGATGATGAACTGCTTTCCATTAAAGACAACATCAATAAACAGTATAAAGTCTATGTATATTCCAAACTGAATAAACCAGCCATCCTATAAATCTTTTAATTTTTTTTATTTTTTTCAACATAACTTCTAGGTTTTTGAAGGGTATTCCCCATAGAGAAGTATAAGAAGAACAAGAAGTATACCAGAACATACAAGTGAAGAAGAATGATTACTGATTATGATAGATAGGAGATTATCTCCATGAAAGGAAGGATTATTATGAAGAAATTATTAGGTTATGTAGTAGGTTTAGGTATCAGTGCATCTGTTATTTTTAGTGGAATAGGAGCTGCAACTAATGTTACTAAGACTATGGTAAATAATACAAAGTCCAGTGCTGTTTATGAGGCTACTGGGAACGCTGTCAATGATACAATTTATGGAGTAATGGGAGCTATGTCAGGAAAAGGTTTTAACTTTTCTTCTATTAAAGATGATATTTCCAGTATTGGTTTATCTATTTTACCAACTTCCAGTTATTCACGTTCTAAAGCTGCGAATACTTCTCATATTGACACATTTAAGCCCAGCGAAAATCCAAACTATGTTGAAGGTTTCCACTAAATTTCCGCTAAATGAATGAGGATAAGATGATTATATTTTTAAGATTGGGAAGAAAGGGTGTGATTAACAGTAAAATACCTTTTCTTCCTTATTCCATAGTTCAATCGAAGGAGGTTTCATTATTATGTATAATAAATATAAGAAAATTAAGATAAGTCCTGACGCTAAAAATCAAGACCCAAATAAGTCAATTAAGAATGTTTCCAAGTATATTAATGATAAAGATAAGACTGTTTTTTCTACACAGGCAGCTTTTGATTATATTTCTAATGAAGCTAAAACTTATGAACAGCAAAGAAATATTCGTTTAGTTTCAGGCTATAACTGTGACCCTGAATCTTGTGTAAAGGAATTTGAGATTGCAAGAAATAACTATTATGCTGTCAAAGATGAACACTTAAACCAAGGTCAGACCCCTGTTCAGGCTTATCATCTTATCTCTTCGTTTAAGGGAAAAGTAGATCCTGAGTTAGCCCATAAAATAGGTTTAGAGTTTTGTCAAATCTTACTTGGAGATTCCTTTCAGGCAGTAGTTTCTACCCATCTTAACACACAGAACACACACAACCATATCCTGATAAATGCTTTTGCTCTGGATGGAGCATATAAGTTTAAAGATGAGTACCATTTATATAGAAAGCTAAGAGAAATTTCTGATAGTCTTTCTTTAAAATATGGCATAGAATTATATATGGGAGATGAGCAGACTAAACAATCTTACAAATATAAATCCTGGGCTGATGTTTTAGATGATGATAAAGAGGTTAAGAAAACTGCAAAATCCCAGTTTATTTCTGATATTAAGCAAGCTATTTCTGTTTCCTCTGATTATCCTTCTTTTATTCAAAATATGCAGTCTAATGGTTATCAATGCACAATCAATAAAGCTTCCACTACATTCAAAAAAGAAGGCTATTCCTTTCGTGATACCAGTCTTGGGGCTGCTTATAAGAAAGATACTCTGGAAGCAAAGTGGGCAGAAAATAAACAGAGAGAGGAAGCTTTAAATAAACTAAAACAGTTAAAGAGGGAGAACGCTGCCAAATATAAAAAGTATGATACAGTCCTTGTTCCAAAGTGGGATAATCTTGGAAATCGCCTTGGTATTCTGAAACGCTTCCTTCTTATGGTCAAGAATCTTTTAGAGCAGATTTATGATGATTATTATTCTCCTGAGCTGGAAGAACTTTATCCTTCTAATATTAATTTTCAACCAGCTTTTAAGAAACTTGCTAATATAAACAGAGCAATCGAACTCCTCAATAATTATCATATTAAGACAGATGAAGGTTTATCTGCTGCTTTAAAAGAAGCTGGTGCAGCACTTACTTTATCTCGCTCTGAGATGGATTCTATTACTGATTTTCTTGCAAATGCCAGTGAATTATCAGAACAGCTATCTCAGTTAAAAGACCTGGAATCCAAGCTTTCTGAGGCTGGTTTTGATATTTCCTTAATCCCTCTTACCATTCCTTCACCTGATGAAATCAAAGCTTCTCGTGCTTCTTTAGAGCCTATGACACCTAAGACGAAATCACGTTTATACCAGAAGCTTCATTCATCTCCTGACTATCGTCTTGCTCTCCCATTTGATTCAATCACCAACACAGAAGCTAAGGAAATCTTGTCCTTTTTAAATGCTCCTACTACTAATCCTAAACCTTCACTTTTACTTACCAAAGAGGAATATAATATCTTGTGTACAAAAAGAGATTTACAGTCAAGAATGAAAGAATTATTACAGGAAAACAAGACAGCACCACTCTTTTTACAGCCTCAAAACTTATCGAACAACACACAAAATCTTCCTTCTTTTGCACAGGCACAGATAAAGTCTACCATTAAAAATCAGTTTACCCTTATCTCTCCCAATCCTGCTAATCCCTTCCAGAATAAACCACACAGAGCATGTTATTCCAGAGCATACAAAGCTTCCAGTGATCAGTTTAAGATGATCTGCCAGCTTAAACGAGCATATCCTGATGATTTTCAACATGTTAATCCTTCCTTAATTTCAGCTAAGGACGCACAAAAAGTAATCAATCATGGATTGTACCTCATTCAGTCTGATCCTTCCCTTTCTCATCCAGACAACTCTAATTCAACTGCTCCATTCTTTGAATTTTCTTCTTATTCACCAGAACTGCAGACCTTAATCAAAGAGTATCGCCTGCTTAAAAATTATGCCTTAGAGTATGGTTTATCTTCCACCAGTGACATAGATTCTTTTCTTGCTTACCAACAAGATAAACGTATTGAGCTACAAAAATGTAAAGATGATTTTGATAATGCTACTGCCAAGTATAAAGATTTAAAGTTTATCCAGAGAACAATGGCTGACAGTTCTAAGACTGCTTTTGTTTATGGTGCTGCTTATCCTGGAACTGCTGAGGAATTAAAGACTTCAAAGGAACAGCTTGGAAATTCTAAACTAGATTCTTTATTTGAAACTTATCACAAATTAAAAGATACTCTAACATCCATTGATTTTTCTACTCTTTCCAAGGCTCCCATTCATTCTACTCACTTTGTTCCACCTGCTCCTGAAATAAAAGAAACTTTACTTAATATTAAAGCTCTTTTCCCTGATTCTTATAAGAATATTAATGTAAATACTATGTCAGAGTATGACGCTCTTTCTCTTATTAAATCTATCATTGAACAACAAGAAATTGAGTTAGAAATGAAGAAGATTTTAGAGCAAGAAGATAAATTACAATCTGAGGAAACCAAGAAACAAGACAAGGAAGCATTTGAAACTTTCTTACAAAATCAATCTGAAAAGTGACATATAAAAGAGGCTGATTTCACACAGCCTCTTTTTTATACCCTTATTCTTTAACTCCATTCTTCATTTTGTTGCTGTTCTTCACTCACCTGTTCTGCCTGAACTCCTTCTTCCTGCCCTTCTTGAACTTCCTGCTCTACCTGAGCCTGATCTTCTTGAACTTCCTGCTCTTGAACTCCTTCTTCCTGCCCCTCTTGTTCTACCTGCTCTGCTACTTTTACTTCTTCCTTTTTTGTTTTCTTTTTTGATCTGCTTCTCTTAGGTTTAGCAGGTTTTTCTTCTTTGTTTTCAGCTTCACTTACAGCCTCAGTTTCATCACTGACCTCAGCCACATTTTCAGCTTCACTTTCATCATCTTTCTTTTCTTTACTAGCTTTGTTCCCACCTTTTGTCTTTGTCTTTGCTTTCTCTTTTTTCTTTTTTTCTTTTGCTAATCGTTCAGCCTCAGCTTGTCTTTCTGCTTCTTGTATCTTTATTTCCTCTATTCTTTCTACTTTGCTTTGACGCTCTGCCTGGACCTTTTCTACCTCTGCCCATTCCTCAGCAGTAGCTTCCTGCTCTGCCATCTGTTTAAAATAATCTCTTCTCCCAACTACATTTTTAATATCTGCTGTGCCACTTTCTACATATCTTGTATATTCACCATTCTCTTCATATTCATCAAAGAATTTAATCAGTCTGTTGATGTATAAATCTGCTTTATTATTCTCAATAGCTAAGTGCATACCATTAACAATAGGCGCAATATTTACTTTCTTTAAGTTTTGTTCAGGTACAATCTTTTTACCTTTTTTCGTAATTCCTCGTCTTTCTAAGATACCTTCTGCCAGTGTTTTAATTGCATTTTGAAGCTTTTCATAAACATCTTCTCTTTCGTTTATTAATTCCTGATTTCTTGCACTGTCCTCATCTTCTTCATCCAACTCTTTACTCTGCAAGTAACCCTTAATATCAGTATCTTTAAAGCCACTTTCATAACCAGAAATCAGCATAGCACATTGTAAAACTAAGTTTCTATCTTCACCATTCTTAACAGCACTTCCACCAACTACTGCTACATCTCCCCAAAAACTTACTTCATTTTCTACTGTGGTATATTCAGGAACTGCTTCTGCCTGACCTTCCTCTACCTGACCTTCCCCTTCTATTCTTTCTACCTTTTCTTCTACTTCTGCCTTTGTTGGTCTGCCTCTTTTCTTTGCCTTTTTCAGTTCTTCAATGCTGATATATTTCACTGAATCTGTCAGAGTATTAAATATCCTTCTGCTTAAATCCTCATCCAGATAAACACTGTTCTTCTGAGCGTTTGTAAGCTGCTTACCATTATTTAATCTTCTGAAAACTTCCTTCTTTTCTGCTTCTGTAATGTCATTTTCATTACAAGTATAGATTATCATTTTGTTATCAGTAATACGATCCCTTATCACTTCTTCTAATTGACTAAACTTCTTGCCAGCCACTTCATAAATTTCACCATCTATCTCTATTGGTTTTATACTTTTATGAAGTGCAAACTTGTCATTTACAAAATCTCTGATTGTAGTAAGACGCTGTTTTCCATCTAAAACCACTTTTCTATTTTCCAGTTTATCTCTCCCCCAGTCTTGCTTTTCTTCAATAGCATAAATAGCAGGTAGAGGAAGTATTTTTAATATCAATGTTTCAATTAATTCAGAACGCTGTAAAGAATTCCATTGTTTATCCCTTCTTTGTAATGGATGATCAAAGTCATACTCTCCATCTTTAATGACAGACCATCCCATCTTTTCATTTGCACGTTTATCTTTTACGCCTTTAATAAACGTATCCACATTCATAGGCTCCATTTTGAAATTTGCCATACTTTTCTCCTTTTCTTTTGGCTTTTTTGTTATTTCCTTTACTTATTGTTTTTAATAATCCTCGTTTTTCATCTGATAAAATTATAACTCTTCAGATAAAATAATGCAATATTTTTATGTTATTTTTTTGAAGTTATTTTTTGACATTTATAAACAAAAAAAGAAGTGTCTAACCACCAATTTCTCAGTTAAACACTTCTGTTTATCTTAATTTTTTAGTCATTCTCTGCTGTTGATTCAGTATAAGTTTTTGTTTCTTCATATGACTGTCCTAGTGCTTCTGCTTTCTTCCTTTGTAAATCTTCCACACTAGCCTCAGCAGATTCTAATTCTTCTATAGCCTTACTCTCCATTTCTTCTTGTGATAATTGTCTTTGTGTTTCCTTTTGTTCCTTTGTTTCCCTTACTTCATAGCCTGGTATATCTTTATTAGTTCCTATTGCAAATTCGTCTTCTGTTGTTGATTCTGTTTGTTCTAGTTCTGCTGTCGCTTCTGTTGAAATGTCAGGTTCTTTCTTATGACAACCTATAAAAAGTGCAACTACACATAATAATAAAACTAAATATATTCTCTTACTCATTTTTCTTCACCTACCTTTACTTAAAATAAACCCTACATAAAAAAACTCTAACATTCATATTTTTCTCTGGATTTTTTATAAGAATTATGATATACTATTTAACACACATTCTATTCACAAAAGGAGATAATAAATGTTAAAAATTCTTTCGTTTATCTATGTTATTGTATCTTTCTTCATACTTTATTTAAAATATAATTGTTCTCTAACTGGTTCTATTATGTTACCTATACTTATACTTGCATTAACTACATCAATATTATGTTTACTCCTGCATATGAATGAGAAAAAAAGAGAAAGAGAAAAACTGAATCCTTTTTTCCTTATAATAATCCAATTTTTAGCTTATGTTTTTCTGTTTCTCTGTTTTAAAGAATTTTTATTGACTTACTTTAGGTAAATAATAATATCTATACATCATATAATATCCTACTAAAAATATAATGGCTAATACATTGGCACATACACACAAATAAATATATACAAATAATTTAAACAAACAAATACATAAATAGAATTTCATATAACTTCTATCTATATAGTTAGATATTTTAATATCTAATAATATCTCCAATACTATAATAATGCCACTTATAATTATACTCATTAAATACCCCCCCAGTAATATTTTTTAGCTACTAATGTCTTTAACCTTATAGCCTTAGCTAAATTTGCCTGCTTTTCAGCTTCCTTCCCATACCTTCAGTTATATTCAATCACCACTTTTATATATTTTTATTTGTTGGTGTATCCACAAAAAATTCAATATGAACCTTTTGGTTGAAAAATTTCTTTGCTTGTGCAAGTTGAAATAACTAAATACAACGTTTTTGTAGAAAATTCTTTTTTTAAAATTTTTTATTAAAAAAAGAACCTGCCTTTGTAGACAGGTTCCTCTTACATATGCCAATAATGATTACTTTATTTTGTGTTACTATAATCTAATACCCCTTATTCTTCCAATCTGCATAATTTCCTATATCTGAAGTATCTCCCCAATCTCCCATCTTAACATTATCTCCATGTGTATCCCAATCAGCAAATGGATTACTAAAATCTACTGTTTGCTGGGCAGGTGCTTGTACTTGCTGCTGTGTTCCTCCTACAGGTGCATTAGAGACAGTTCTTGTAGTAACAGTAGTTAATGAAGTCATTTGTACCCCAGTACCTATTAACTGTTGTAATCCTCCTGTAATTTCTCCATAAGTAATGCTATTTACATCCTGATTAAAAGTCAAGTTTACTCCATTATACACTCCATTTACTGTGACCATCTTTCCCTGATTCTCTACTCTAGTTTCTAAGAAATAATAATGACCTCCATCATTAATTATTCCATCTATCATTACCCCATCTGCACCCATAAAGTACCAATTACCATTAGCATCCTTAAACCAATCATTTACAACGTAATTTCCTAAAATATCTTTTACTTTCCATACTTGGCCTTCTTGTACCCAGCTATAAGTTTGTGCCTGCTCTACTGCCTGAGTAGCATTTTGTTCCTCTGCTGCATATGCCAAGCTGCCACTTGCCAAAACCATCATTACAGTTGCCATAAAAGACGCTATTCTCTTCTTCATTTCCCTATCCTCCATCTTTCTTAAATTCATTTTCTCTCTTATTAACTGACTGCGCTTCTTTCTTGTCCCTAATTATACCACATTCTGACAATTTTTGCACTAAAAATCTGAAAAAGAGAAAAAGAGTACAATCACTACCTCCCCCCTCGATAGCAACTGCACCCTCTTGACTTATGTTAATACTTTTTGCAACAGATAATATTCATATTCTTTTGTACAATGTTTTAACATATATTCCAAGTTAAATCCAAACAAATTTTCATCTACATTATATGATAATTTCATCTTTGGATTATCTTCATTGTCACATAATTGAAGTCCTGCAACAATATAATGTTGATTTTCTTCATGTACTCCATCATTAAAAATAAAATAATATCTTTGTCCAACCATGTTATTGAAATTACAAGCGAATATTCTAATTCTTGCATTTTCATATTTTTTTGAACGATTTAAGAGTAGTAAAAACAATTCTTGAATACTCGCTGCTTTTAACTCTCCTGCTTCTATATTCGCAAAATATTCATACTTGATATTATTCACACTGTATTGAGATAAGGCAGTAAAATCCCAAACCCTAAATGTACCAACTTCTATAAATTCCTCTTTATTTTGTTCCAGATCTTTTGTAAATTCATCTTGAATTTTCCTTGTTCTAAGTTTTGTATGTTTTGGTTTGAATTTATTTATTATAAGTTCACAGTCTTCATAAAACTCTTTATTAGACTCATATACTAAATTACCATCCTTATCAATATCAAAATCAAATATATTATTTCTATCTTCTATACGTTTTATAAGTTCATCAATATCAGTATAGTCTAGTCCAAGTGTCATTCGTCTTTCCATTTCTTCTCGTATTGGCTTAAAACTTTTCAGAACTTCTTCTTTATAATTAATAACATAATAATTTAAAGCAGCTACTCGATTTATATTATTCAGAGTATTTTTTGCTTCCTTCTTGCAATCACTATATATCAAATCTACAAAAGCTTCATTAGATAAACAGTAGATAATATACTCATAATATTCTTCAAAGAAAAAATCATTAAAGCTTCCTCCAATTAGTCCCATTGAGCCTTTAATTTGCTCTTGAAAATAAGAAATAACTGTATTTTGATACTTAAAAAATTGGAATGTGTCTATTCTATCTTTTGATTTTGTGTTTGACAAATTATAATGGAATAAACAATCTAAATCAAATCTATACTTTATCAGAATCTCTTTTAAAAATTTTGCTAAATCTACACTTTTATGATACTTTTCACAAGTACAGATATCATAAAATTCCTCCTTCATTTCTGCTACTATATTCATAACAATATCATCTTTTATATTCTTCATACCTCCCAAAAGCATACTATTAAGCAAATCTTCTCTTTTTATTTCCTCATTAACTGACAAATACTCATCCATTTTTCTGAATAAACTTTCTTTTGTAACAATCAATCTATGTAACATAGTCATATCCCCTTTTTTCTATCATTATTCTTGGGAGCCAGAGAGGAACAACCTCCTTGTCCTTCCTCTCTAGTTCTCACTTCTATCACTTAAAACTCTGCATACATCTTACTTATTCTACTATAATACCAAATCATAATCTCCTTTGTAATGCTTTCTGTTTCAAATCGTTCTGCATATGTACTAAACTTTTCATTGTCGAGTATAAGAGTTTCTTTAAAAATGCTAATTTCAAACTTTGCTGTATCTGATACCTTAACTACTGCTTTTCCATCATTCATCAAATCATTAGCTGCTTTTTCTGCAAGACTATGATTAAATTTCAAATGTATAGGTTTAATAAAATTAATAAAATGTAAATTTCCATCATAAAGCCCCTTCTTGTTAATAAAATCTAACATTAAATCGTCAAAAGAATTATACTGTCTACAAAGACCACACATAATAAAATCTGCTCTGAGAGTTCCAGATGTAAACTTATTCCACATTTCCTCACTGTTACCATCTGCTAAAAACTTTACTTTTTCTTCTTCGTAAAGTTTCCAGTTAAATTCATAATCACTAACACCATAACTAAAATCATAGTTATCTGCACATAAACCCCATTTACTCATTTCCCTTGCTTCTGCCTCTGCCTTTAACTCCATAATCTTCTTGCTTGTCATTTTATTATCTCCTTTTCTTTATTATTTATTTATTTTTCAGAGAGTTAGAGAAACAACTTCCTTGTCCTCTCTCTAGCTCTATACTTTCTAACTCTCTAGCCTACATACCTCTTTGTATAAGTTGCATTAGTAAATCCTAAGCGTTTAGAAACATTATCTCTGATTAATGCTAATCGTCTTTCTGCTGTTTTAGCATCTACAAATAAAGGTATAACAGTTGCTGAAACCCCATAGTCCAATAAAATAAACACCATTATTTCGCCTGTGTTTAATGTGACCTTCGAGGATTTCTTCACTCTCAAATCGCTTACCACTCTCGAAATAACACTTGCGTAAGCTTCTGCCTCTTTTGTTGTAAATCCATTCACCTCATTGTTCTTCACTAACTTGTTACTCATTTTATTTTCCTTCCTTTCATTTGTTGGTTTATCTTATTTAGTAACTAGAGGAACAACCTCCTTGTCCTTCCTCTGAACTTTATTTGTTCTATTCCCTTTTCGTATAGACTTTGTACTCCTCTCCTTCGCTTGCATACTGCTTACTCATCCAGCGTTTGATCTCATTAATAGTTGTGTCCACAAATATTCCTTCCTCATTTGTCAAACTATTTAAAATCCTTTGACTTATTCCAAACATTAACTCCTCACCAACCAGTTCAAGATCACTGATCTTTTTAAATGAACAGTACATAGTTGCCTTTCCTGTTTTCTCCAACTCTTTGGTTATTCTCCTTGCTTCTGCCTCTGCTTTTAACTTCATAATCTTCTTGCTTGTCATAACTTTTTCCTCTCTTTCTTTGTAATTCTAATGTTAAGAACTAAATTTCATATTCCATCTTCAGTTGTCAATGTGCTGTACCTCTACTGTCAATAGGTTATCATATGTTGTTGTAATAAAGTTTTGTTTCAGATAATTTCCTTAGTTGGTTTGATTATCTGCTTTTTTTATCTGCACAACATACTATCTGTTTGATGATACCATCTTACAACGTGTTTCTTTGTTGTTGTTAAGTTTCAGATAGTTTCCTTAGTAGAGGTTTCTTACTCTCTTGAAATTTCTAGTACTCCTTAACTTCACATCTAAAGTATCATACTTCAAAATTCAGTTGTCGAGTTTCAGATAATTTCCTTAGTAGAGTTATTTTTTTACTATTCACTTAAAAGTTTCTAGTATTCCTTAACTCTGTTGCGAGTATAATACAGTTCGTAATGCTATTGTTGAGTTTCAGATAATTTCCTTAGTAGAGTTATTCTTTTACTATTCACTTAAAAGTAGTTTCTAGTATTTCTTAACTCTGTTATGAGTATAATACAGTTCGTAATGCTATTGTTGAGTTTCAGATAATTTCCTTAGTACAAGAAAAAAAGCCTTATATTGCTGATAAATTCAGTAACATAAGACTTTCTATCTATAAGATATTCTATATTTATTTGTTCATCTCGTTGTAAATATCAATTAGCGCATCTGTCACTTCTGATACTATTACTTTTTCATTCAAAGCTAGTAATAATGACAAAATCAAATCATCAGGATCGTCACCATAAAACTTCTGGTACTCAAAGTTATTCATATACTCATATTCCTTAAACCCTTGTCCTTCACCTTCTCTGTATAATGTAAGTCTATTTTCATAAACTCTTAGAGCTTCGCCCATCTTTAATACATCATTATATTGAATGAAATTTGTTCCTTGCATTTGTGGTTGTCTTCTACTCGCTACATTATTGTTACAAGTTCCTTCTATTTTACAGATACCATTATCATTTTTGGATTCTGTATATTTATATTTTAACTGTCCTCTTATATGTTTAGGAAAGTAAGTTTTATTAGCCTCGCAATCTTTAAAACAACCAGGTTTAATCTTTTCTATCCTATCAGAAAGTTCTAACGTAGTAAATCTTATATTTTCAAATGGCCCTGCTAATCCATTGAATAGGTTATTCCAGTTATTAAAACTAAGGCTTGTGATATTTCCTTTTAGTAATGCTTCTAAAGTTGTATCATCAGTTACAGGATATATTTTTTTATTTACATTTTCAAGTTTCTCCCATTCTGTACCAAGAATACCATCTTTTAACACTATTGGTTTACCATATAATATTCCTTCATCTAATGCCTTTATCGTTATTTTATCTAGTTTAATAAGAAAATCATATTCTGATGTGTTTTCGCTTTTAGCTATTATAATATAAATATTTCCTTCTAACGATAAAGTTCTCATTCTATTCAATACTTCATTTGTACTAAGAAACTCTTTTATTTCTCTAATAAACTCATTTCTAATTTCTTCTATATTTGTTTCTTCTAAGCCTTCCAATCTTTTAGGATTTAACCTCTTTTCATTCCTTTCATAAGCGCCTTTAATAACTTTAAACGCTGATGTACTACTAAATATTATTTCATTTGCAAGTTTTTCTATTGAATCACTTGTGATATTTACATACTTATATAGTTTTATCTTTTTGTCATACTCTTTTAATATTTTTTCTATTTCTTCCTTTGTACAGTTTTCTCTAAGAAAAGTATTCAGATCTATTTTATTTAAAAGAGAATCTTTTTTAATTTTTTCTGCTTCATTACCACATTTCACACAATTGTCAATGTTTGTGTCACTATCACACCACATAATACCATTCGTTATATTTTTAATTTGTGATCTGAACATATTACTTTTACAACCATTTTTACAATAATTATCACATACAAATCCTGGTTCTGCAGTAGAAGAATATGACAACTCATAAAATGAATAATTTATTTTAAAATATTTATCATCTGCTTTGCCTTCTCCCATCTTAGTACTTTTAGCTTTACTGTTGTTTTTATAATCATAATGCTCAATGACCTGTTTTCCTGTATAGTATCTTTCATATCTGCATTTTACTTCTACATTATGTATATTTTTATCTTTTCTACTTTTAACTTCTTTATTTTCTATATATCTCAAATAAGAAACAAAAGGGTAACGATAGAATATTAAACACCAATCTTTAAAGGTTATACTCTGGAAGAAGTTTATTGTATTCCCTTTAGTTAAACCCTTTACTTCTAATATATATGTTCTTTCGTTATGTTTAACCATTACTTTTATATTGCTATTAATAGAAATATGATTTGGATCTATTTTAACTATATTATTTAATTCTCCATTAATTTTTCCAACAAGTTCTATTTCTTTATGATTATTTAGCCAGTTACCTAACGTAGCCTGGTTTTTGCTATTTGAAAATAATTGACATCTCTTACATAAAAACATATGATTATTAGAATTTTGTATTCTACTTTTAGCTTCTTTTATAGTTAATTTATGTATATCATTACATTTTTCACATTTAAACCAATATGATAAAATAGATCCATTTTTGTCTTTTTCTTTTATTATTATATTATTATTTCCTTTTCTGTTGTTCCACTTTTTTAATTTACTTGTATCTATTAAGTCATAAAAATCATCTGTTTGAGAAGATATTATTTGTTCATTTTCTGCCAAATCATCCACTTCATCAAAATCACCAATAAAACAATTTAAAACATTCCCATATCCATTAATCATACACCATTTTACAAAATCCATCTCTCAAACCCCTTCCTTTCTTAATCATCCAAAATTTCTTTGCAAAAATGACCACTAAATTTTTTAATATCTTCAAACCTTCACATTCAAAAATTTACCCCTCGATTCTCAAAAGTAGGCTTCTCAAATCCTTATTTTATAAGGCTTTCAAAATAGGCATCTTTCACTACCTTAGCATCACGCAAATCCATATTCTATATAGCTTTCACTCATTTTGGGAAAATTTGAACCTATTTTTTACCTAACTTTTCATCCTCTCAAAAGTACTAAATTTCACTCAAACCTATATCCCATCTTACTTTATCTAACTTTTCCAATTCATCATATCTCATCAAATAGCCATTCTAAGCCACTTTCAGCACTTTTCCTTATTTCTATTCATCCTCCTTCACTTAAACGCTACACAAGCCCTCACAGAACCTTACAACCAAGCCCAAGGGACACAAGTTTCAGAAAATCAACCATCAAAGCCCAAGGAATACAAGTTGCAGAAAATCACTTTTCACTAATCCCAAAACCTTACTCTCCTACCATCCCCATCTCCCTCACTACAAAACCTTGCTCTCTCGATACCCTTCTCACACTACCCCTTCTCTTTCCACGCCTCAGCTTCCCAGTTTAGCCAGACACATTCCTTCTTTCCATTTACACTCTCTCGATTAAACTCAATTTTCTTAAACCCCAGCTTTATTTCCAGCCACTTCTCATACATTTTGTTATCAAAGCCTACTACCACTATCTTTCCATTCATCTCAGCTACCTTTTCTATTTCTTTCATCATACCTAAATGTTGTCCTTCTGTAAAGCATTTATTGTACCCTCTATGATCGCCACCAAGGAAAGGAGGATCAAAGATAAACAGCAGCTTTCTATAATCTACCTCACTATTTTCTTTGCTTTCCCTCTCTATCTTATTTAAAAGCCTTTTATAATGATAATTACTCACTCTCACATTCTCATACAATACATGCACCTTTTCCAGCTCTCTCTTATATTCTCCAATCTCTTTCTTACCCATATTAATTGAACCAATACCTGCTTTCTTATAGTGCTTCTGATAGAACAGATAAACAGCCTTCTTCCAGTTTATTCTTTGAAATCTCTTACCTTCCTCTTCCTTTAAATATTCATCCACCAGATCCATCCCTCTCTTAGCAGGAAACCCAGTTGCAGTAATCAACCTTTCAAAATTAGTAAACTCATCCTCATCCTTCATCACCAGATGATAATTATAAAGTCCTGCATCCAACTCATTCAGCCAAACCTTCTCATAGCCTACCCTCGATCCTAGAAGCCCTATAAAGCCACTCCCACCAAAGCAGTCTACCATTTCCTTACATCCAACCTCTAAACCCTCTCTAAGCAGCCCTTCCCACTCTCTCCACCAATATCTCTGTGTCCCATACCAGTTTATTGTAAAAATCCTATCAAAAGGAAAACTTCTTTGCCCCTCTCTACTATCTTCACTTAATATCACCAACAAGCTATAAGCCACCTTATTTCCTGTGCTAACACCCAAATATCCTCCACCCATTATCTTATTAAAGCTTTGCACACTTATTTTATCTCCAAGCCATTTGTGTAGTACTGCAGACCTTACCCTTATTTCCAGTCCTGCTTTCTCACACTCTCCACTCTCATATATTTCCTTTAATATCTCGCAACACTCAAATTTATCCATCTTTTCCTCTCCCCCTTCCCATCATTATATCACACAATAATAAAAAGGACTTTCTGATTTCTTTTTTCAGGAAGCCCTTCTCTCGCTATCTGTTACTTTTCATCTTACTTTTTTAAGTTTATCTATTCACATTCTATCACATCATCTATATCTAAACATCCATCAAAGACACTTTGAAAACTCTTTCCTTTTCTCCAAGTATGTTCTATCTTCATTTCTGCTTGTACCCATTCCCTCGCTATTTCAGGATAACGCTTGATATTTTCTGCTACATGTTTATCTGGCATAAACATACAAAACATACAGCTACATCTTCCTATGTAATCATAACAAGGATGAGGTTCTATCTTTAATTTCTTCCCCCATTCAAACATCTTTCCCTTTTCATAGTCTAAACAAGGTCTGTACCAATGACAAGTAAAATCTCCAACTCTCTTTGTTTTTAAAGTTGTACTGTGATATTCTAACTCTGGTAACTTTGCTCTCCCTCTGCTCTCATTCCTTCTTTCTCCTGATATAAATAAACACTTTGTTCCCAGCTCTTGTCTATGCCTTCTTATCCACTTATCTGTAATTCCTGTTTTTAGATATGCTGTACACCAACGATTTTTCATATCTGGAAATTTTAATCTTTCATTCATTAACAAACCTAAAAATCCTCTATCATCTTTCAATAACACAGGTTTAACTCCAAGGAACCCAGCTACCTTATAAAATATTTTTTCATTATTTGGATATTCACAACCTGTATCGCAATAAAGCAGATAAATCTTTTCTTTTGGAAAATTCTGTACTGCCCAGTATAATGCTCCTGTACTGTCTATTCCATCACTATAACTTACAATTACACTGCTATATTCCAGATCACTTAACAAGCCTTCTTTTGGTATCTCCTTTGTTCTCGCCATTTTTTTCTCCAAATGATAATTGCAAAAAATAAAATCGTTATCAACTTCATATTTTATAAGGCTCTCCTATCATTTTTTAAATCTTGTGTCAATCTTGTGTCAAACCAGCTAAAATCTACCTTCCTCCACCTATTAAACATTGTATTTGCAAGCATTTTGGATATTGTGGATTTGCTTTACCGGCAAACGCAAAACCATATTTCCATATCCTTTCTGAAGATATTCCCCGATCACGCAATACCATTTCGTATTTCTTTTGCTCAATCTGTTCCAGGGCTGCTTTTACGGCTTCTTCTAGTGTTTCACCGCGCCGCGTATGGACAACCTTAAATTCTATGATAAATGCATCCATATTTTTATCTTTTGGTTCCAGCATAATATCATAGCGCCCAAATCCGCTTTCTTTATTCGATGAAATATAATACCTGTCCCGCAGTTCCACCATCAGTCCCAATACAAAGCCATGGTAGAATCTTTCTGGCTGCGTTTTCCCGGAAGGATTCTTTCCCGTGTCAAAACTGCTGAATAACTCGTCAGAAATATCATTCATATAGTCATTCATATTTTCTAAATCATGGGACAATAATGCCTGTAAAAATGCGTTTCGTACCTCACGGCATTTTCCAAACCAGCCCTCAATCATGTGCTGAAACATAAAGTAAACTTCCCGATTGGTCAGCTTCAATCTATACTCCATCTTTCCCGATTCCAAACTAAATTCGGCATACTCCGGCTTTAAATATCCGCTTGCCATAAACAGGCTCCACACCGCCGTATCCTCCTGATCCAGTTGGCTGAATACAATCTGCTCGTCAAAGGATGTCGGAAAAGTTTCTCCCTTCAGCAGGCTTTCCATGGCTATCTTTATCGCCGGGCTTCCCTCCCGAACCAATTTCCCCACCAGGCTGTTGGAACTGGAATTTGCCCAATAGGTTCCCAATCGCTTATTGTCCAGATAATTAATGATTGACCAGGGATTATAAATATCCCGTCTTTCTCCAAAAATAAACCCATCATACCAGGTTTTCACTTCTTCCTTTTTCTCGGACAAACCATATTCATCTAAGGCAGCAAAGACCTCTTCCTCGGTAAATCCAAAATAATCAGCATATTTTTTTGACGTTGTTGTGACCACTTCAAGATTATTCAAATCAGAAAATATGGATTCCTTACTTACTCTGGTAATTCCTGTCATGATCGCCCGCTCCAGATACGGATTGGTTTTAAAGGTTGAATTAAACATACTTCGGGTAAAAGATACCAATTTTCCCCAATAACCATGAACATAGGCTTCTTGCATAGGTGTATCATACTCATCCAGAAGAATGATCACCTTTTTTCCATAATAACGTGACAGGTAAAGAGAAAGCTGATGTATTGCCATCGTTGCTGTTGTTTCATCCATATTTATATCTACAGAAGAAAAAAATCGTTTCTCCTTATCATCTAAATCTCCATCCGACACAAGAAAATGGTTTGCAGAATACAAATTTGTTAATATTTGGTTTATCCTACTAACTGTCTTTTCATAACTTTCTTCTTTCACATTGGCAAATGACAAGCTGATTACGGGATAAGTTCCCTGGAGTTTCCTGTATTTTTCATTCTCCCATACAGCAAGTCCCTGAAATAAATCTTCCCGACCTGCATAGTCAACCGAAAAGAACTTTTCCAACATACTCATATTTAAGGTTTTCCCAAATCGCCTTGGTCGGGTGATTAAAGTTACTTCATCTGCTTCTTCCCACCATTCCCGAATAAATGCGGTCTTATCCACATAAAACAAATCTTGTTCCCTGATTTTTGCAAAATCCTGATACCCTATTCCTACTCTTTTCCTCATCAAATCGCCTCCTTGGCTATCAAAGCATACCCTATCAGACAAACTCCGGCCCCGTCCCCTTCGGAGCATCAATTCCCAAGTACCCGGATGGGATAATCCATTTTTATATAGTATAGTATAACAAATCTCTAGTAATAAGTAAAGGTAAACCAATTTCATTAGTCCCTTTTGGCCTGCAAGATCGCTTTCATGAAAGTAATTGAATCCCGGAAATATACATGATATAATGAAAAGAAAAATCATAATACACAAAATTTTAGATTAAACGCGATTTTACTTTAATCGTCCGACACAAGAGTATTTTGGAATCCATATTTGAGAATACTAATCGTGAGGTGATAAACGATGTTAAATATTTATTTTGGAGAAATGCCAGAAGCAATCTATAATACAAATGTTTACTTTAACAACACTTATAAAGACAACTGGATTATCCGTCCATTGACCAGGGACATCCAAAGTTTTCCGGATCTTCCCTGAGAGGGGCAATACCGATACAGATATAGGTACAGAAGAATTAGGCCACCTGGAAATCATCGGTGCCATTGTTCATCAGCTGACGAAGAATCTGACCCCGGAAGAGATTGAAGCCTCTGGTTTTGGTCCCTATTATATCGATCACACGGTAGGCGTATGGCCGCAGGCGGCAGGCGGTGTTCCTTTTAACGCCTGCGAGTTCCAGGTCAAAGGCGATCCGGTTACGGATTTATTTGAGGATTTGGCAGCAGAACAAAAAGCCCGCAGCACCTATGAAAATATTCTCCGCATGGTGAAAGATCCGGATGTTGCCGATCCCATCCGCTTCCTGCGCAAACGGGAGATTATCCACTTCCAGCGCTTTGGTGAGGTTCTCCGCGATGTTCAGGAACATTTAAACAGCCGGAATTTCTACGCCTTTAACCCTGCGTTTGATCTTCCTCAGGGACCTAACTGCAGTTCTTATCCGGAAAACAATAACCCGACACCCGCACAGCCAGTCCAGCGGCCGTCCGGAAGTTATCCAAACAGCTGCCAGAGCTGCATGAATATTACCCAGCTTTAGACATCCAGCTACAAACATTCTGCTTTAAACATCCAGCTATAAACATTCTATTTTAGACATGCAGCGTTAAACATCCAGCTTTAAATACCAGACGGGATGGCCATCTTCACCTCGGCCATCCCGTCTTCAAACAAAAATCTTTCCAAAACATGCATTTTAAATAATCTCAAACGATTCAAATTATCTCAATCTGCCTGCGCAGTTCCACCATTTTCTCGTCTAATTCTGCAACAACCCTGGAATATTCCTTTAATTCGTTTCCAATGAGTACAGCTTCTTTTTTTCCCTTTTTATAGCGAAGTTCATGATCGACGCCTGCCCAGAAATCCATCGCCGTTGTTCTAAGCTGAATTTCCGCTCTGACCTGGCTTGTTTCTCCCTGAAAAAAGACAGGGATCTCAACTATTAAATGCAGGCTTCGGTATCCTGAAATTTTAGGATAACGCACATAATCCTTTTTCCTGATGACGGTTACATCCTGATGCTGGCACAGGACATCGGCTACCCGGTAGATATCATCTTCAAATGCACAGACGGCCCGGATGCCAAGAATATCGCTAATCTTTTCTAATGCTTCTGTGTATTCCGGCTTGATTCCCTTTTTTTTACATTTTTCCCGAATACTCTCAATGCTTTTTATCCGGCTGTAAATGTTTAAAATAACATTTCTTCCCAATTTCAGGGATAATTCTGCATTTGCCATCGTTAATTTCGCCGTCAGCAAGCTGAGTGCACATCGGCTTTTTACCTGAAATGTACGCTGTTTAAACCTGTTTAAGTCCTGTTCCATTGTTTTATCTTCCCTCAATTCATCCTTTTGCTAGATTTTTTGCGGATTTTTCGCCGCTGTGAAGCCAAAAACGGCAACCATTTTTCTTTATTGCACCTTTAAAACCGCACAATAAAAGAATATGCAGCAAAAAGAAAAATATGAATTATTCTTTTTCATTGCTTTTTTTTCCTATTTCGTATACAATAAGAGGAGCAAATAATTTTAAACATGAGGAGATGGCAAGATGCTGTGGTTTCAGAAGAAAAATAAAACAGACCAAAATAATGATCGGGAACATACGACCGAGTATTCCGCCGATTCTGAGGATTCCTTTGTCGATAAAAAAGAATTCGGGCGGAAAGATTGTCTTGAAAACCTGGATGAAGTGCTGGCTTCCAAAAGCAAGGGCACCGTACTCAAACTTTATATTGAGAATTTTAAACGTCTGAACCAGGTTTTTGGCTACCTCTACTGCGAAACACTGCTGACAAAAATCATCCGCTATCTGCAGAGAGAAACCGGCTATGTGGTATACCGTTATATCGGTGTGGAATTTATTATTATCATGGAGGATTGCCCGCATGGACAGGCGGTGTCTATCGCAGAAAATATTATTGAACGCTTTGACCATGTCTGGAAGGTTGAAGATACCGACTGCCTGTGTTCTGCGCAGATTGGTCTTTGTTCTTATCCCGGGCCGGCAGGGACAGCCGACGAACTTTTAAAATGCCTGGATGCGGCAATCACCAAGGCAACCGAACTTGGCCAGGGTCAGATTATCAGCTACGATTCTGCCCTGCACATGGAAGTGATGCGCAAGCAGATTATCGGACAGTATCTGCGGACAGCGCTGGAAAACCGTGAGATTGAAATCCGCTACCGCCCCACCCTGCACAATGAAAAGGGCTTTTTTACCCGTGCAGAATTTTATATGCGGGTGTTCGTCCAGGGTATAGGTATGGTTGGCGCAGGGGAGTTTCTTCCGATTGCCGAAGATTCCGGGCAGATCCGCCTGGTGGAATACTTTGCCCTGCACCAGGTGGGACGATGTATTGCCAATCTGATTGAACGAGGAAAAGAGTTTGACTCCATCTCTCTTCCTATCTCTTCCATCCTGCTCTTACAGGAAGATTTTTTAAGCGAAGTAAAGAATGTTATTGAAACCTATAAGATCCCAAAGGGCAAGCTTGCCATTGAAGTTACGGAAAATGCCCTGACGACGGCTTATTTAACGATTAATTCCATGATGCAGGAATTAGAAGCCCTGGGTGTTGAACTGATTTTAAATGATTTCGGCACAGGCTATTCCAGCATTGCCAGTATTTTGGACTTACCGGTGCACACCTTAAAGCTGGAGCGCTCCTTTGTCTGGCAGCTGGAAACCAATCCCAAGTCCCGTCATATTATTGAGGGATTAATTGATATTGCCAGAAACCTGGGGCTAAACATTATCGCCGAAGGCGTGGAAACCGAAAACCAGGTGCAGATCCTAAAACCCTGCCAGTATCTCCAGGGCTTTTACTACTCTCCTACGGTTACGGAAGAAATTTTAATGGATGTTATCGGCACAACACCGGATGAATCCATGGCGATTATCACGCAGGAAAAGGAAAATGCAAAGCGATAATTCTGTCTGAAAAACTTAAAAACATAAACATCAGGAAAATCAGAAATAAACCGGCAGCAACGAAAGGGATTCCTTTTTATGCTGCCGGTTTTATGCTTTTTTGGGTTACTGTTCACACCTTCACAGCAGCCTTTTTGCTCTTGCCAGATCGTGTCTTTTTCGTTCTGGCTGTGGCTGTCCGTACTGTTATTCCAGATAGTCCAGCGGGTCCATGGCCTGTTCGCCTTTTCTCAGTTCCATAAAGACATTGGGACCTTCTACGGTATAATATTTTGTCGGTTCGGCCACATAGCCCATGATCTGCCCTTTTTCCAGATACTCGCCGGTAACTGCCGAAACTTCCTTTAATTGTCCGCAAATCAGGGAATATTCATCGCCAAGATCCAAAATCAGATAGTTTCCGATTTCCTCATTGACCCCGGTTTCCAGGACGCGGGCATTGGCCGGGGCCGCCACAGGCTGGCTCACCTCTCCCTGAATAACAATCCCGGAATTACACTTGTACTGTTCCAGCGTAGGAAAGTAAATGGTAGAATCCATGCTGTAATCCAAAAGGACATTGCCCTCCACCGGCCACATCATGGACTGGGTCTGGGCAAAATTCAGCACCAGCGCCGAAGCAGCATCCATTCCTGCCCCTGCCGGTTCTGCCTCGGTTTCCTTTGGCTTAGCTGCCTGTGTTTCTTTTACTGCATTTTCCTTCCCTGCGTTTTCTTTTGCCTTTGTTTCTGCCGGTTTAGTCTGTGCGGCTGTTGTTTCCTTTTTTGCATCGGCCAGTTCCTGGCTCTTTGCTGCTTCGGTTTCTTCTTTTGCCGCGTTTGAATGTCCTGCATCCGGCAGGGTTTCTTCTTTCTGCCCGTCCACCAAATGTTCCGGGCTGCCCTCCATATTTAAGTAAGGGCTTTCTTCGGTATTTCTCCTCTGAAGGGTTATCACGCCTGCTGCCGCTACAATAGTCAACAGGCTCAGTACCATCATTACAAGGATGAGTTTATCCTTGAATAATTGATTAACTCTCTCTTTCACGTTTATCACCTCGGTAATAGTCTTACCAAAGTGCGCCGGCTTATTCATTTGACCGAAGATTTTTTACTATTTTTTTGTTCTACATCCTATCCTGAACTATCTAATGCATCAGGCACGGTATCCTCTGCTTCAAGGGATGTTCCCGGATAAAAATAGTCCAGGAGTTCGCGGTAAGTCCATCCTTCCTGTGCCTTTTTGTTCGCCGCAAACTGGCTGAACCCGTAGCCGTGACCGATTCCCTTGACTTCTGCCCGGATATTTCCCCCATAATCTTCAAAAGAAAAACAGGGCGACTGGATTCCCAGGGCGTAGCGCACCTCATCTCCGCTAAACTGCACATTTCCAATCTGTACCTGGGTTACATAGCCCGAGGAATCTCTTCCTCCGATTTGAATCATCCCGGGAACCTGATCGGCCGAAACCGGACCGCCGTCAGGAATGGCACTGATCAGCCGGGAAAACTCCTCCGGTGTCCATTCTTTAAGCTGCAAAAAATTATCCGACGCTAAATCCTCCGGACATCTCACCGCGGCAAGATAAGGGTGACTTTCATCTCCCGGCCGCGTACTTCCTGCACTGCACCGGCAAAACAGGGCATCGGCGTACTCCCCCTGCCAGAGCAGAACCTCCCCTTTGGTTTCTTTTATCGCCTCTTCCACTCTCTGGTAAAATGCAAGATAATTTTTCGTCCCCCAAAGCTTTTCCAGCTGCACCTGCCCAAGATAATCCATGTCCAGCGCCGATTCTGCAATCTGCCTCTTCCCGCCCATCTGCTGATAGATATAGGTTCTGGCAATCACCGCCTGCGCCTTTAATGCTTCTAAGGTATAGTCTGCGGGTATCTGCCTGGCGACAACACCTACCAGATACTCTTCCGCATCCAAATACATTGTTGTTTCCCGGTCTAAAATAATCTGCCTTCCGCTGTCCAAAGGCATTTTTCCTTCTTCATTCAGCCCTTCTGCCTTCCCCCATCGTTCCAGGGCCGGTCCCCTTCCGTTAATACTGCCCGTCCACCCCAGAGTCACGATATAAGGAAAACAGCAGCCGGCGAAGAGAACCAAAAGCCCTTTCCCCAGCCTTCCTTTTTGTCCCACGAAAAAAACGCCTCCTCTCCCTACAGAACTACCGATGAAACCCCTGTACGCTGTATTATATGAGTCGGCGTTTTCTTCTATTCTATTTCTTTTGCTTTTCCGGATATCCTGGCTTCCTTACGTTCTGCCCGGTCCGGTCAACCTTTCTTTCATTCCTGCAATCTCTTTTTTTCCGGGAAAGTTTACTTGGGCATCTCCACCTTAACCTTCTTCAAATGCCAGATATCCCGCACATATTCTTCGATGGTGCGGTCCGAGGTAAACTTGCCGGTACATGCCACATTGGTGATGGCGGCCTCTGCCCACCATTTTTCATCGCGGTAAGCTTCGTCGATTTTCTTATGCGCCTCGGCGTAGGAACGGAAATCCTTTAAGATAAAGTAGGTATCTGCACGATCGCTGTTCTGCGTATTTAACAGAGAATTATAAATCGGTCTGAACAGTTCCGGGTCGTGCGGGGCAAAGTAGCCGTTAATTAACTGCATCAGCACCCGGCGGATTTCCTGATCGTTGTTAAAGAACTCCATGGGATAATACCCGCCGTTGTTCTCGTAATTAATTACCTCGTCGGAGGACATACCAAAGATAAATGCCTTATCCTCGCCCACTTCTTCAACGATTTCCACATTTGCACCGTCCATGGTTCCCAAGGTCAGAGCGCCGTTTAACATAAACTTCATATTGCCCGTACCGGAAGCTTCCTTGGAGGCCGTGGAAATCTGCTCGCTGACATCGGCGGCGGCAAAGATCAGCTCTGCGTTGGAAACGCGGTAATCTTCGATAAATACCACCTTGATCTTGCCGTTAATGCTCTTATCGTTGTTAATCACATCTGCCACGGCGTTAATCAGCTTAATAGTCAGCTTGGCAATCTTATAGCCTGCGGCTGCCTTTGCACCGAAGATAAAGGTTCTCGGAACGATATCCATGTTTGGATTATCCTTTAACTGGTTATACAGATACATCACATGCAGAATATTCATCAGCTGGCGCTTGTATTCGTGCAGACGCTTTACCTGAACATCGTACATGGAACGCGGGTCGATGTCAATGCCGTTGTGCTCCTTGATATATTTTGCCAGGCGAATCTTGTTCTGGTACTTAATGTTCATAAATTCCTTCTGGCATTTCTCATCGGAGGCGTAAATCTTCAGCTCCTTAATATGCGGCAGATTGGTAATCCACTCGTTGCCGATCTTTGAAGTTACCCAGTCCGCCAGCAGCGGATTTCCGTGAAGGAGGAAGCGCCTCTGGGTAATGCCGTTGGTTTTATTGTTGAACTTCTGCGGATACATCTGGTAGAACTCTTTTAATTCCTGGTTCTTTAAAATTTCCGTGTGCAGACGTGCCACGCCGTTGACGGAAAAGCTTGCGGCAATCGCTAAATGCGCCATCTTTACCTGTCCGTCGTAGATAATCGCCATCTTGCGCACCTTTTCCTGGTCGCCCGGGAACTTCTTCTGGATATCCACAATAAAGCGGCGGTTGATCTCCTCAACGATCTGGTAAATTCTCGGAAGCAGACGGGAGAAGAGCTCAATCGGCCATTTCTCCAAAGCCTCGGCCATAATGGTGTGGTTGGTGTAAGCACAGGTCTTGGTGGTTACATCCCATGCCTCTTCCCAGGTTAAGTGGTAAACATCCAAAAGCACGCGCATTAATTCGGCTACGGCTACGGTCGGATGGGTATCGTTTAACTGGAATACCACCTTCTCGTGGAATTTGCGGACGTCGTCGTGTTTTTCCATATATTTTGCCACGGCACGCTGTACGCTGGCGGAGATAAAGAAGTACTGCTGCTTTAAGCGAAGTTCCTTTCCTGCATAATGGTTGTCGTTCGGATAAAGCACTTCACAGATATTTTTTGCCAGGTTTTCCTGCTCCACAGCCTTCTGGTAATCACCGCGGTCAAAGGCGTCCAGACGGAAGGTATTAATCGGCTGTGCATCCCATACGCGCAGGGTGTTGACAATGTTGTTATTATAGCCGACAATCGGAAGATCATAGGGAACCGCAAGCACGGACTGGCAGCCCTCCTGGATAAAGTTGTTCTTGGTTCCGTCCCACTCGGTTCTTACATAGCCGCCGAATTTAACCTCGGTCGCATACTCGGAACGGCGCACTTCAAAGGGATTGCCGTCCTTTAACCACTCGTCCGGCACTTCCACCTGGAAGCCGTTTTCAATTTTCTGCTTAAACATACCGTAGCGGTAGCGGATTCCGCAGCCGTAAGCCGGATAGCCCAGGGTGGCTAAAGAATCCAGGAAACATGCAGCCAGACGTCCTAAACCGCCGTTTCCCAACGCGGCATCCGGCTCCTGATCCTCGATAAGGTTTAAGTCAAAGCCCAGCTCGTCTAAGGCTTCCTTTACCTCATCGTAGGCGCAGAGGTTGATCATATTGTTCCCCAGGGCGCGTCCCATCAAGAACTCCATGGACAGATAATACACCGTCTTTGCATCCTGTTTTTCGTATTCCTTGTGTGTGGCAATCCACTGGTCAATAATAATGTCCTTTACGGAAAAGGATACTGCCTGGAAAATCTGCGCCGGTGTGGCCTCGTCGATGGTTTTGCGGAAAAGGCTTTTTACGTTGTAAATCACGGACGACTTAAACGCCTCTTTATCAAAGCCATATTCTTTTTTCATGTTCTATATCCTCCTGAACTTAAGTTTAGATACTTCCCCCCTGCCAGAGTATGTTTGAATATTCCTTCCCGCAATGTTCAAACATACTCTGATGCATTATCACTTTTCTACGGCAATCGCAATCATTTCCCCATTGATATTCCATTCCTTATCGTGGAATTTCTTCTCTCTGGAAACACCCGCAAAGCGGCTTAACGCCTCGTCAAGCTTTGCCCTGTCGGTTTCCACTGCCTTTGCTAAAACTTCCCCGGCAATCTTTTCTTTATTCTTTTCTATCATCGAAGAAACCGCTTCCTCTGCCGGAACCAGGTAAGCGCAGATATTATCCGTCACCTCAAATCCTGCTTCCTTGCGCATGGTCTGGATCTTGCTGATGATCTCCCGGACAAAGCCTTCTTCGAGAAGTTCTTCGGTTAAATTCGTATCAAGGACAACCGTAACCACGTTATCTTCCTCGGTAACAAAACCGTCCTTCTGCGCCACATCAATTAAAAGATCGTCCTTTGTCAGAACCACCTGGGCATCGCCGAAGGTAAAGGAAAGTTCTCCTTTCTCCTCTAAGGTATCCATCGCGGCATTGCCGTCAACCTCAGATAAAGCCGCACGGATCGGATTTAAGAGCTTGCCGTATTTCGGGCCGACGGTCTTTAACTGCGGCTTAAAGGTGTAGGTGGTAAATTCCCGCACATCTTCCGTAAATACAACACTCTTGACATTCAGTTCTTCTTCAATAATCGTTACAAAAAACTCCGGCAGGCTGTGCCCCGACTTGACAAACATCCGGCCAATCGGCTGGCGGTTTTTGATGTTTGCCGTATTTCTCGCGGCGCGTCCCATCACAACCACCTTAAGCACCTGATCCATGTTTTCTTCCAGTTCCGGGTCAATCATCATTTCATCCACCGCCGGGAAATCGCAGAGATGGATGCTTTCCGGCGCTTTCGGGTCAATGCTGCACACCAGGTTCCGGTAAATATCCTCGGTCATAAACGGAATCATCGGCGCGGCGGCCTTTGCCACCGTAACCAGCGCGGTGTAGAGGGTTTCGTAGGCGTTAATCTTATCCTGCTCCATCCCCCCTGCCCAGAAGCGTTCGCGGCTTCTGCGGACGTACCAGTTGCTCATATCATCCACAAAGGACTGTAAGGCCCTGGCAGCCTCAGGAATCTGATAGTTTGCCAAATCCTTATCTACTTCCTTAACCATGGTATTCATCTTGCTGAGCAGCCACTTATCCATAACGGAAAGCTTATCGTACTCTAAGGAATACTTTGTCGCGTCAAATTCATCGATATTCGCATACAGGACAAAGAAGGCATAGGTGTTCCACAGCGTTCCCATAAACTTGCGCTGGCCTTCCATAACCGCCTTTCCATGGAAGCGGTTGGGCAGCCACGGCGCGGAATTGACATAGAAATACCAGCGGATGGCGTCGGCACCGTAGGTTTTTAAGGCGTCAAACGGATCGACGGCATTTCCCGCGGACTTACTCATCTTCCGTCCGTTCTCATCCTGAATATGTCCAAGGACAATAACGTTTTCATAGGGCGCACGGTTAAAGAGCAGGGTCGATTCAGCTAACAGGGAGTAAAACCACCCGCGGGTCTGGTCCACGGCCTCAGAGATAAACTGTGCCGGGAACTGCGCTTCAAATAATTCCTTATTTTCAAACGGATAATGGTGCTGGGCAAAAGGCATGGCCCCGGAGTCAAACCAGCAGTCGATAACCTCGGGAACCCGGTGCATGGGCTTGCCGCACTTGGGACAGGTGATGAGTACATCGTCGATAAACGGACGGTGCAGCTCAACTTCGCCGTTTTCTTCCTTATCCATCTCTTTGGCATACTTTTTCGCCACATCCGCATAGTTTGTGCTCATGGATTTTAACTCTTCGCGGCTGCCGATGGAATGCATGTGTCCGCACTCGCACTCCCAGAT
The DNA here is from genome assembly GCA_946553025.1 of uncultured Clostridium sp. Taxonomy (GTDB): domain Bacteria; phylum Bacillota; class Clostridia; order Lachnospirales; family Lachnospiraceae; genus Caccovicinus. The sequence continues at coordinate 37,738 of CAMNRM010000009.1, read as the reverse complement.
ATTTAACGGTGTTCCCCAGTAGCGGTTGCGGGAAAGGCCCCAGTCCTGGATATTCTCCAGCCAGTCGCCGAAACGCCCCTTGCCGATGCTCTCGGGAATCCAGTTGATGGTGTTGTTATTGCGGATTAAGTCCTCTTTTACCGCGGTCATCTTGATAAACCAGGACTCTCTTGCATAGTAAATCAATGGCGTGCTGCACCGCCAGCAATGCGGATAGCTGTGCTCAAACTTCGGCGCGGAGAATAAAAGACCTTTTTTGTCCAGATCCTTTAAGATCTCCGGGTCAGCCGTTTTGCAGAACATCCCTGCATAGGGCGTTTCTTCGGTCATCTCCCCCTTGCCGTTGACTAACTGAACGAAAGGAAGATCGTACTTGCGGCCCACATTGGCATCATCCTCACCAAAAGCAGGGGCAATGTGAACGATTCCTGTACCGTCGGTCAGGGTTACATAGCCGTCGCAGGTAACAAAATATGCTTTTTTATGCTGTTTTTCACAGAGGGCTACGGCACAGTCAAAGAGAGGCTCGTATTCCTTATATTCCAGATCCTTTCCCTGATACCGCTCCAGCACCTGGGCATCCTCGCCAAGTACGGTTCCTACCAGAGCACCCGCCATATAGTAGGTGTAGCCGTCCGAAGCCTTGACCTTAACGTATTCCTCCGCCGGATTTACGCAGAGCGCCACGTTCGAGGGCAGGGTCCAGGGCGTCGTCGTCCAGGCCAGGAAATAGGCATCCTCGCCGACCACCTTAAACCGGGCAATGGCAGAGCGTTCCTTGACATCCTTATAGCCCTGGGCAACCTCGTGCGAAGAAAGCGGGGTGCCGCAGCGCGGACAGTAGGGGACAATCTTAAAGCCCTTGTACAAAAGGCCCTTGTTCCAGATCTCCTTTAAGGCCCACCACTCGGATTCAATATAGTTGTCATGATAGGTTACATAAGGGTCATTCATATCCGCCCAGAAGCCGACGGTGGAAGAAAAATCCTCCCACATCCCCTTGTACTTCCAGACGCTTTCCTTACAGTGTTCGATAAACGGGGCAAGGCCGTATTCCTCAATCTGCTCCTTGCCGTCCAAGCCCAGCATCTTTTCCACTTCCAGCTCCACCGGAAGCCCGTGCGTGTCCCAGCCTGCCTTCCTTGGCACCTTAAATCCCTTCATCGTGCGGTAGCGGGGAATCATATCCTTAATTACCCGGGTCAGCACATGACCGATGTGCGGCTTTCCATTCGCCGTGGGCGGCCCGTCATAAAACACATAGGAATCCCCCTTGTCGCGGAGTTCGATGCTCTTTTCAAAGATCTTATTCTCCGACCAGAAGGCTTCTACCTTCTTTTCCCGTTCCACAAAATTCAAATCGGTGGGAACTTTCTGATACACCATCTTTTTTGCTGTGTCAGACATTACTTTTTCCTCCATTTCGCAAGTACATTCGTGCCGCAAAAAGGTATATAAAAAGCCTCCATCCTCTGTAATCAGGACGAAGGCTGCTTCGTTTTACCACCTATTACGGCATACTTTAATATGCGTTCCCTATAACGGGGGAAATCCGTCCTGGCCTACGAAAAAACAGTTCAGCCGGCAACTCAGGAGTGATCTTCACGTCAGCTTTACTCCCGCCGGGCTTCCACCCTCCCCGGCTCTCTAAAGGTTTCCGGCTGCGCTACTCTCTCCGTCTTTGTCTTTAACGTTTCCCCATTATTATATCGACGGGGAGGGGAAAAGTCAAGGAGTTTTATGATGGGTTTCCTCAAACAACTTTTTCAAACTATTGATCTATAATCTCCGACAACTTCACCTTCCTGTTCTCAAACCGCGATTTCGTGCAGGCGTCGGCGGTTGCGATGGCGTTTCTGGCGGCTTCTCCGGTGAGCAGAGGCTTAAACTCTTCATCCGGCTGTGCACCGTGCATGATTCCGTTAAAGTATTCCATCTCGTCATACATAATCCCGTGCAGCCACATCGGAGGCTTTTTCCCCGGGCGTCCGTACATAATGGCACCGTCCATCTCGGTTCCGTGGTAAATCCGTGTGCGGTCGTCATCTTCTTCCTGGGATTTGTGCATCAGGAAATGTTCCTCTTTATCTCCCTTTTTCAGCGTGCCGCCGCAGTTAAACATATCCAGGCGGATGGCCCCCTCGCTTCCCTGGATTAATACATAGTGTTCCGGCCAGTGGAAGGCTGAACCATACTCGATCACGGCATAACGGTTATCCGGGTATTCCATCGTGATAAACAGCATATCGTCCTCATCGCCAAAGCCTTCACCCTGGTGCGCCACATTTCCGCCTGCCATCGTCACTTTTTCCGGGCATCCCCCCATTAAAAACTGAATGCAGTCCAGTTCATGGATGTGATGATAGAGATGACCGCCGGATTTCGAGCGGATTTTCTTCCAGCTGATGGAGGGCTGTACATCCTCCCAGCCGTTTCTTGCCGAGTGACAGTACAGTACCTTGCCGATAACCCCGTCATTAATCATCTTCTTCGCCGTGCGCACGCCGCGGAAGAAGTTCATCACATGGCCCGCCATAAAGGTTACCTGATGGCGGTCGCAGGCTTCCACCATCTCCGCGCAGTCCTTAAAGGAAAGGGCAATGGGCTTTTCACAGAACACATGAACCCCATGCTCCGCCGCCTTAATCACCGGCTCTTTATGAAGGTAGTTGGGCGAGGCCACAATCACCGCATCCACATCCTCACGGCTGTATAATTCATCCAGATCCGTTTCCACCTCACAGCCAAGCTCATCAGCGATAGTCTGGGCATTTTCCGGGTCATACACGGCAACCACTCTGGCACCTTCCTGCTCCTTCATAATACGGGCCAGTTCCGCCCCGAAATAACCTGTTCCAACGACCGCATATCCAATTGTTTTCATTCCTGTTCTCCTATTCTTCTTCGATACTTACAACTTTTTTACTTTTTTGTCTGTTTCCGTGCAGACAACTACTTGTTCCTGCCTGCAATTCTTTATTTTTTTTAGGAAGCATTGCCTGTGATTTCACTTAATTTTACTTTCCGGTTTTCCTTCAGGGAAAGGGTAGCTGCGTCCGCAGTTGCAATGGAATTTCTGGCAGCCTCCCCGGTAAGAAGGGGCATAAATTCTTCCGTCACTTCTGCGCCGTGAAGTGCTGCATTTAAAAATTCCATCTCTTCATCCATAATTCCCTGGAGCCATAAAAACGGCTTCCTTCCCGGACGTCCGAACTGATTGCCGTTATCCGCCTGGGTTTCCGCGTAGATTCTGGTTCTGTCGTCATCCTCTTCCTTCGTCCGGTGCACCAGAAAATGTTCTTCTCCTTCTTCGGTTTTTAATGTCATGCCGCAGCAGCACATATCGATCTTGATTGCGCCCTTCGTTCCCTGAATCAGCAGATAGTGTTCCTGCCAGTGAAAGGCAGAACCGTACTCTAAGAGCGCATACCGATTCCCCGGATATTCCATGGTGATAAACAGCATATCGTCCTCATCCCCGTAATCGTCCCCCTGGTGGGCCACATTGCCGCCCGCCATGGTCACGGTGTCCGGGCAGCCGCCCATTAAAAACTGCACACAGTCAAGTTCATGAATGTGGTGATAGAGATGACCGCCGGACTTGGAACGGGTCTTTTTCCAGGTTTCCGATGCCCCTGTGCCTTCCCAGGCATTGCGTGCTGCGTGGCAGTACAGGATATCCCCGATAACGCCCTGTCCAATCAATTCCTTTGCCTTGCGCACACCCCGGAAAAAGTTCATCACATGGCCTGCCATAAAAAAGACCTTATTTTCCTGGCATGTTCTGACCATTTCCTCACAGTCCTTAAACGAGAGCGCAATGGGTTTTTCACAGAATACGTTCAGTCCGTGTCTGGCAGCCGCAAGCACCGGCTCCTTATGTAAATAATTGGGGGTTGCCACGATTACCGCCTGAATATCCTCTCTGGATACTAATTCCTCAAGGCTGTCCGCCGCCTCGCATCCCAGTTCTGCCGCAACGGTTTTTCCGTTTTCCGGGTCATAGACGGCCCTTACCTCAGCTCCCGGTTTTGTATTCATAATACGTGCCAGTTCCGCCCCGAAGTAACCGGAACCGACCACGCCGTAACCTATCATTTCCATGCCTTATTACCTTTTCTTTCTTATATTTAGTAACGCTTACGACTTCACCGCGCCGTCCGACATGCCGCCTGCAATCTTATTCTGAATCAGACAGAAGAAGATAACGGACGGGAGAACCACCAGCGCCGATGCAGCCATCATATCGCCCCAGTCCAGAATTTCCGCTCCGTCTAAGGAACGCAGGGCTACCGCCACGGTCATTTTGCTGGTATTGTTCATCAGGATCAATGCGTATAAAAACTCATTCCAGGTATTAATAAAGGTGTAAATTGCAGTTGCCACAACGCCCGGGGCAACCAGCGGAAGCACTACCTGCACAAAGGTCTGCATCTTATTCGCCCCGTCAATCCGGGCGGCCTCCTCGATTTCCACCGGAACGGTTCTGAAAAACCCGGTGAGAAGCCACACGGCATAGGGTACGGAAAACGACAGGTAGACAATGACCAGACCAACCCTGGTATTAATCAGTCCCATTTTTCCCATCACGACGGAATAGGGAATCGCCAGAAGGATGGGCGGGAAGATGTAGGTGGTTACCAACACCTTGGACATGGCAGAACCCAGTTTCTTAAAGAAGCGGACAATGCCGTAAGCCGCCAGGGATGCCACAGTAATGGCAATCAGCGTCGTCACCAGGGAGATAATCACACTGTTTTTAATATTGACAAAGAAATTTAAGTCATTAATTACATGGGTATAATAATCCAGCGTCCACGTCCTGGGCCAGAATGCGGTGGGATTGCCGGTAAGTTCTCCCTTTCCCTTTACGGAAGAAATCAAAATCCAAATCAGAGGGAAAATGGATACAAAGGTCAACAGTATCAGATACCCATGACTGATAACGGAGCCTGCTCTAACTTTTTTCATTTGCTGTCCTCCTTTTCCCACTTATTAATCACGGCAAAGTAAATCCCGCAGATCAGCATCAAGAACAGGAACAATAACACAGTAACCGCCGAGGAACGCCCGATAAGCTTGGTGCTCCACCCCATATTGTAGGCATACAGCGGAATGGTCTGGGTGCTTCCTGCCGGCCCGCCTCCGGTGATTAAGTAAATTAAATCAAAGTTATTAAAGATCCACACGGTTCTCAATACCACCAAAAGCCCTACCACCATCTTGATGTGCGGAACGGTTACATAGTAGAAAGACTGCCACACCTTCGCGCCGTCTATCTGCGCCGCCTCGTACTGATCCTTTGGCACGGTTTCCAGCGCCGAAAGTACATTAACCATAATCATGGGAGCGCCGAACCATATATTAATCATCACCAGGGTGGCAAAGGCCATGGTACCGCTGGTAAGAAACTGCGGTGCCGTTTCACAGATCCCCAGTTTTAACAGAATATTGGGCAGAAAACCGTACACTCCGTTAAGAATCCATTTCCACGAAAATGCAATAACAATGGAAGGAAACGCCCAGGGAATAATCAGCAGCGTCTTATAAATTCCCTTGCCGATTTCAATCCGCTTTAATGCCAGAGCCGCCGTAAACCCAACCACAATCTGTCCAATCAGGGACAATACCGTCCATTTCAGCGAGTGAAAGAACGAAAGCCAGAACCCGCTGTCTTTTAATACCTCTGCGTAGTTTTTAAAACCAATAAATTTAAAGGCTGGCTTAATCAGATTTTTATTGGTGAAACTGTACACCACGCTGGAACAGATGGGATAAATAAACAATGCAACAACGATGATAATTGCCGGAAGCACAAACAGCCATCTCGTATAACTTTTCTTTCCCAACTTCTCTCCTCCTTCTCCTAAAACATACCCATCCGGCATAAAATCCAGGAAAGATTATTCTGCGGTTTCAAACAGTGCATTCAGCTTATCTTCCGCCGTCTTTGCCGCTGTTTCAACATCGGTTCCATTGGTAATAATATCCTGGAACATTTCCTCGATCACATGGTTATTCTGCATAATCCCTGCCTGCACATTGGGTCCGTGCTCATAGCCGAAAGCGGTTCCGATATCTGCCGCAGCCGTGAGAACTTCCTCTGCATGGGTGAACTGCTGAATGGTTTCATCATCCTTATACGACTCCGTATCGGCAATTCCCTTGATGGCAGGAAGCATACCCACCGGGGTTGCATGAAGAAATTCCACGTAAGTTTCCTCATCGTACAGGGTTTTCATAAATGCCTTGCAGATCTCAGGATGCTTGGATGCCTTCCACACTACCATCGGGGTATTCGTGGTCATAATTCCCTGGGTTTCGTCCCCTGCGCTGATCTTGGGAATCGGATAGCAGTCCACATACTGGAGCAGATCCGGCGAGTTTGCCGCAACACCCGAAATCTGGAACCCGGAGTTAAAGTCAAAAGCGGTCTTTCCCTGATAGTAAAGGGTTGCCTGATCCAGTACGTCAAAGTTAATGGAATCCTTGGGCGAGCAGTCATTATACACCTTCACCCAGTAGTTAATTCCTTCAATGGCAAGGTCGCTGGTAATATCCGCCTTCAAATCCTCGGTCAGCAGGCTTCCGCCGCCGCTTCGCACATAGAAATCCAAAAAGAAGGTCGCCTGGAAATCATTCGTTCCGCAGGGGAAGGACAGGCCGTAAACGCCATCTTTGGTCAATGTTTTTGCGGTTTCATAAAGTTCATCCCAGGTCGCCGGCACTTCCAGTCCGTTTTCCTCTAAAAGATCCTGCCTGATCCACATCACATGCGCGTGGCGGTAAAGGGGAAGGGAATAGTTATTATCCTCCATGGTTCCTTCCGCAATCGCTGCCGGAGCAAACTTATCCCGGCCGATATCGTCAATCAGGTCGTTAATTGGCGTCAGGGCGTCAACATTAATCATCTCCGCCACCTGGGCCGGCAGGGCCGTACTCATATCCGGCACATTGCCCGAGGCAAGACCGGTGGTCCATTTGGTGTAGAAGTCATTCCAGGAAAAGGTTTCAATATTAATTTTCACCCCTGGATTTTCTGCCATAAACTTATCCGCGGCCTTCTGGATGGTTTCCAGCCTCGGCCCCTGGGTAAAGGAATGCCAGAATGTAATCTCCCCTGAAAGTTCCCCCGTTTCCGCAGCATTCTGTGCGCTCTCCTGTCCCGCTGCCTGTGAGGAAGCAGAGGTCTGATTTCCGGCACCCCCGCAGCCGACCAGTGCCGCTGCCGAAATCGCTGCTGCAAGAATAAGACTTGTGTAACGTTTTTTCATTTTTTCTTCTCCTTTTCTTTGTTGGTCAATTTGCTGTTTCTATTGGTATTATATTGATTTCCTTTATGCATTTCAACAGACTGAGCAACTTATAATAGCACAAAACGACTATTTATTTGATTTTTTATCATATTATTTTATTGTCCTACAAGAACAGGCTTATGCGCAGTTGGGCACTTTGTTCTATTATTTTGTCGGATAGTAACGAAACGCATACATGACAAAAAGAAGAATAGGGCATAAAAATAAGGCCCCGGCATTTGCTGCCAGAACCTTGTCTTTATGGATTTTTCATTACTCCTGGGATCTCTTCCTGTACTGGTTTGGAGTCAGCCCAAACGTCTGCTTAAACACCCTGGTAAAATGGTTGGCATCCTCAAATCCCACATCATGGGCAATACAGTTTACCGGATCGTTGGAAACAAGGAGAAGCCTTGCCGCCATGGTCAGACGAACCTGGCGGATAAATTCAGTTGCCGTTTTTCCGGTAGCGTCTTTAAACAGGCGGCGAAATGTCGTTTCTGCCACTTCGGCGATATCTCCAAGCTTTGCCGAGGTGTACTCCTCTGTGGGATTGAGCATAATGTAGTCAATCACCGTCTGGATTCTGGGATCTATCTGCATCGTAGACTTTTTCACCCGCACGCGGATCTGTTCCAGGTTATATTCCAGGCCGCTGATTTCCGCCCCCACATCTGCGGACTCGTCAGCATTAAGAATATCAATCAGACTTGCAATCAAACTGTCCAGAGCACCCCGCACATGGAAAACCTTCGACTTCTTTTCCGTGCGCACCCAGGTATAGATATCGTGAAAATACGTTTCTATCTCCTCCCCCACATCCATGACCAGAGGAAAATGATAATATTCCCGGAGAAAATTGGCACCCTCGTAGAATACCGAAGTTGTAAAACGGATACTGTAAAAAGAAAAACTGTCCTCCAGCGCCCGGCAGGAAAGATAGCAGCCTTCCGGGATGTAGGAAACCTGGCCCTTTTTCACCATCACCACCTCATTATCCACGATAAACTCCGCACTTCCGTCAATGATGTAGCGCAGCATATTATAGGGAATGGCACTCTCCGGGTAAATCCACGTCCTGCCAAAGGAATATTTGTCGATGTAAAGGAAATTAAAGCGGATTTTGTTCATAAAAGAGGAGGAGGAGTGCATGGGCGGGGTTCCTTTCTTTGGTTTGATTTGTTTTTCTATATTTACTGTAAGCTTTCCACTTCCTGCTGTGTCATGTATACTTGTTTATTTTCATCAATTTGATATTTTTTATGATATGAATAATAAGCTTCCAGTACATTCTTCAGCTTTTCTTTACTCAATTTATCTGGCTGCCTGCGATACTTAATCAATCCATCATAAATTTCTATCAGAAAAGTATTATCTAATTGTAAATAACTATCCTTATCAATAACTTTCTCTTGCGGGTCATCACAATAAATCACTTTATTACATCGCATTGCAGCCTTATATTCTTTACCTTCCAGTGAATCAAGCTGTGCTATCTCAATTATCCCCAGTTCACGGTTTATACCTACCACCAGATATGGATGACGAATAGAGGAAATCTGGCCCGAATTATTAAAACGGATTCTCAAAGAAATCACTTGACCAATTTCCAAATCATTCATACTTCCATCCTTTCCAGGACTTTAACCATATCCATATACTGTTCTTTATATTCATCTCGACGTGATAAAGAATCCATTCTCTGTTCTTCTTTCTGATAATGCCCATGTTTATCTAACCATTCAGCATCTTCATGTGACAACTCAATTAACTCATCAAGTGACGCATTGCGAAAAGCTTTAAAAATACTGCATAAAAACTTCTCTTCTTCTTCCGAAAACGAAACCAAACGTCCGCGGCGGTCTAAAAGCACAGAATAATTTTCCTGAACAACAGGATCTACAGCGCCATTATCATAAGCATAAAATATAGAATCCATAAGCAGTTCTCCATATTTCGCAATATAGATATTCTGAGCTAAATGCATATACTTATTTAATCTTGCATTTCCTTCATAAAATGTTCTCCCATTTTGCGTGCGGAGCTTTTTATTAAAAATTTCACCGGTTTTATCCAAGTTTAAAAAATAAGTTGCAACATCAATTCCCTTTAACATAAAACTCCCCCTTCCTACAGAAAAAGATAAAAATTCAAACAAAATTTACTTGTATGAGGATTTGTTTCTTATTACTTTACAGTATATGTTTTTTTATCTCCCCAGTCAAGTATTTCAAGAGAAAAACCTGTATTTTCTCGAACATTCATTCGATTTTTTGGCTGATATTTTTGTTGACAGAGAACTAGGATTGTGTTATGATTATTTCACAACACAAATAATATAATTATTTCAATTGAGAATCTTTTTTGTGCGGGGGACTTATTCATTATGAAATATGTTATTTCAGATATCCACGGCTGCTACAGAGAATACCTTGCTCTGCTGGATAAAATTCATTTCTCTGTGGACGACTGGCTTTATGTTTTAGGTGATGCCGCCGATCGTGGTCCAGAACCGATAAAAGTTTTTCAGGATTTGCTTAGCCGGAAAAACATCACTTATATCCTGGGCAATCATGACTATATGTTTCTTTATTTTCTCGGAAGGAAGGGATTGGATTTAGCCGATAAATACCTCGAAGACTGTGATCCGGAAGATATCACCGATTTCCGCATGTGGCTGGAGGATGGTGGAATTACAACGGCAAGGCAGTTTATAAAACTTCCTCAAAAAGAGCGAATAGCTGTAAATGAATTTCTGGAAAAAGCAAAATCCTATGAAGTAATTAAGGAAAATGAAAAAACCTATATTCTTGTCCATGCGGGAATCAGTAATTTCAGCGAAGATAAGCCTTTAGAAAACTATGACTTTATTGATTTTATTGACAATCGCACGGATTATGAAAAACGCTATTATTCCGATCCGAATATTTTTGTCATTACCGGGCACACACCTACTGTATATATCCGAAAAGACCATCTGCCGAAAATCTATTGCGGAAACGGACATATCGCGATTGACTGCGGATGTGTGTTCGGCGGGAGGCTGGCGGCTTATGCGATTGAAACAGGAGATGCAACTTATATCACATCTCCTTGAATAACCATCACAGATGATTTAGCGATTACACCTGTATTTTAGAAAGAAGTGCTTCCTGCAATACCTGTGAAAAATTTAATCCCATGGAAACAGCACGATCATTCAGCCATGATGGTATCGTTAATGTCTTTTTAACCGCTTTGGTATCTTTGTATTGATTAATATCACAAGATACAAGGGATGAAAAACCATCTTTTACGTAAATAGAAGAAATATCTGAAGGTGATGCAATTGTTCTTTTTTGTTCCAAAAGCGTAAGAAGGTATCCAGCTAAAGCTTCCTGTGCAGCTTCCATCGTTTCAGTAATCGAACCTCCATAAGTATGACAGCCTTTCAAATCAGGAAACTCAACCCAATAAGCATCATCTTCTTTATGAAAAATAGCAGGATAAACAAATAACATAAGCGCAACCTCCTGATATAGATTTAAGAACATAAGGACTATTTCAAACCAGCCTCCTTAAGAATACTGTTAAGCAAGCCGGGCGGAACATCTTTACCATGTATGGGAACTACTGTAGTATGTTCCCCTTTTTGAAGAATATGATGGCTTCCATTAACTCTAACAATATGCCAACCGTTTTTCTTCAAAAGTTTTAACAAGTCTTTATCTTTCATGTTCCACCTCCTTACAGAAACAGTATAACACGTGTGGCACGTATTATCAAGAAAAAATTAAAGTATTTTATATGCCAGAAAAATATTTATAAGTTTAAAACATTATACCAAATAAAGGAGAAAAACACATGGAAGAATATTTTTTAAAATTAACCCCGGCTAACCGAAAAGGAAATGTTGATTTTACTGCAATTGCAAAAGAGAAAGTGAATGGAATTCCTGTTTTTGAACATGCACAAAAGTATGTAAATCAAACAGAAAATTTCCAAAAAAGAAAAAAACGGCTCAAAATTTTAGAAATACAACCAGAATATTTACTTGTCCAACTCTCATCTTCCTCAAAATTGGAGATGGTTTCTAAAAGTCTGGCTGGATTCAGCCGTGAATTGTTACGAGTAGATGAGCGTCGAAAAATTCATGAAGAGAAAAGTCTTTTTGATGAAGCAGTTTATAATCATGGACTGTTTAAAAGTGAAATTGTACGAGATAAGAGTGAAATCATAGAAACAGCTTCCATGCTTTCCGATTCAGCAGCTTTAAAGCTAATGGTAGATCTTCTTTATGGGGAGGCTACTAAGACGAAAGAAGATGCGCATCGAAGAGAACATGCAATATTGGCAATTAAGGAAATTTTAACGGGATATTTTTAAATCTAATCAAAATGCAACCCATAAAGGGTACACAACATGGTATTGACAAATTAATTTTTTTGTGCTAAACTGTACGATACAACTTTTATAAGGAGGTTTTCAAATGTTTACCAAAAGCGGTCCTGCTTACTTTTTGAACAACTCATCTCTTTTAATCCCTGTCAAAGCTTTTATTTATGGATATCTCAGAGCGGTTCCAGGGTGGCATTCGGTTGATGAGATTTTCGACAATTTGAATCCTGTTGTATCTCCCATTCTCGCCCCTCGCTGCCCTCGTCACTGGACGTTAAAACAGCTCGTCGCTGCAGCCTGTGGTGACCTCGCAAGGGATCGTGTGGGGGTTTTACAAACCCGGATCGGAAAAAATTTCCATTATCAATTTTGACCCGAAAGGATTCAAAAATGCAAAAAAAATTCAACACCAACGGCCTCTGCTATCCCGACAAACACTACATGGTCGATCTAAACAGCCGCCTGTCACAAATCAAAAACCTGATCGATCATGGTGATTATTTCGTCTTCAATCGCGCCAGACAATACGGAAAAACCACCTTTCTTCGTGCATTAAAAGAATACCTTCATCCAGACTACATCACCATTTCCATGAGTTTCCAGAAAATGAGTACGGCAAAATTTCGTGATGAAGCCATATTTGCACAAACCTTTGCGCGGAATTTTATAAAGAAAGCAAAGGACGAAGCCCTGAAAAACCAATTATCCCAAAAATCTCTGGATAATCTGGAAGCTATGCAGAAAGACGAGCGTATAGCCTTCGATTTAACGGAATTATTTGAAGGACTTAGTGAAATTTGTGGTACAGCACAAAAACCTATCGTGTTAATGGTCGATGAAGTTGATCAGGCGTCCAATAATCAGGTATTTCTGGATTTTTTAGGGCAGCTCCGCGAATATTATATGACTCGTGAGGAAACAGCGACTTTCCATTCGGTTATCCTGGCCGGAGTTTACGATATCAAAAATCTAAGGCAGAAAATCCGCCCGGAAGAAATGCACCGCTACAACAGCCCCTGGAATATCGCTGTTCCATTTCCGATAGATATGCGTTTTTCTCCGAACGACATTCTGACCATGTTAAATGATTATGAAGACGAGCACCATACCGGAATGAACCAACCACAGATTGCAGAAGAATTATATTTTTATACAGGAGGCTATCCCTATCTGGTAAGCTGTCTTTGCAAAATCTTAGATGAAACATTACAGGGCTGGACAGTACAAAACATTCATACCGCCGTACATCAACTTCTAAAAGAAAACAACGCCCTCTTTGAAGACGTTATTAAAAACATCCGCAACCACCAGGATTTTTCCAGGCTTGCGGAACAGATTCTTCTTCATGGAGCAACCATTTTCTATGAAATCACTAATCCAACGTTCAATATGGGAACAATGTTTGGAATACTGGCGGAAAAAGACGGAAAAACCGTGATTTCTAATGTTATTTTTGAAACATTAATCTTAAACTATTTTACTTCTGTACGTGCAACGGCTGCATTAGAAAACTCGGATTATATTGAAAAATCCCAATACATCCATCATGGTCTGCTGGACATGGAAAAAGTCCTTACCCGCTTTGCTGCTTTTATGAAATCAGAATACCGGAAAGAGGACGGTGACTTTCTTGAGCACCAGGGACGGCTTTTATTCTTAAGCTTTTTACGACCAATCATTAATGGAACCGGACATTATGTCGTAGAGCCGCAGACCCGGCAGAACAAACGGATGGATATTCTGGTGTTTTACGGTACAGAAGAATTTATCATTGAATTAAAGCTATGGCATGGACAAGCTTACGAAAAAAAGGGGTACGATCAGCTCATTCAATATCTTGATGCCAGGGAAATATACAAGGGATACTTAATCAGCTTTTGCCGAAACAGAAAACAACCGCAGGCAAATAAAGCATTTATCTATCAATCCCATGAATTATATGAAGTAATCATTGAATGTTAATCATACATTCCAACCTAAGGACTGCTGGAAAAAAATAATCTTTCTCTTCCGGCAGTCCATTCGTTTTATTCATCCTCACTTCGATAGTTCTATCTCTGCTGTAAAATCCCGACAGGATTACTCCATCTTCCCAATCTTCTCCACAATCTGCAGCGCCTTGGGAAACAGAAAATACACGGTGCAGCCCTCTCCTGCCTTCCCCTGAATATCCACGGCCCCTCCATGTCTTTCCACAATCCGGTTGACCAGGGCCAGGCCGATGCCGTTTCCTTCGTATTCACCGCTGTTATGCGCCCGCTGAAAAAGTTCAAATAAATCCTTCCCTTTTTTCATGGAAAATCCCATGCCATTGTCCTTAAAGTAATAGATAAAATATTCCTTGGTTTCGCTGCACCCCACTTCCAGTTCGATAACCTCCTTTTCCCTGGAAAATTTCATGGAATTGGACAATACATTGGCTATGGCAACACGAAGCAAAAACTTATCCACATACAGATAGGGCAGGGCTGTCATGGTCAGGTGCATGTGGACGTTTGCGTTTGCCTGGCAGATTTCCTCAAAGCAGTCCTTTACCAGCCCTTCCATTTCGATTTTTTCAATATCCAGCATCATAAATCCGGCCTTGGTGTAAAGCATCATTTTTTCAATCATATCCAGGGTATTCAGGCAGACCCTCTGCGCGGAGGCGATATCTTCCCTGGACTGTTCGATTAAAATGGAAAAATTATCCTCCTGAATAACTTCCAGGTAGGCATGGATCTCCCGGATAGGGGTTTTCAGTTCATGAATCATGGTAAAACTAAAGGATTCCAGATCCTGATACGCCTTTTTTAAGGACTGTGTCCGATCCGCAACGGTCTGTTCCAAACCGGCATTTAATTCTTCAATTTTCTTCTCTGCCCTCTTCCTGGCCGTCATATCTTTAGAAAAGACGACAATGCTGGTAATCTGTCCGTCCAGCTTCACCGGATAAAAATTCATATCCAAAATCATACCGTCCGGGGTAATATATTCTGCCGAAAGATCACCCTGTTCCAAAACCTGCCGGTAATAGCGAATAAACTGATTCCCGTCGTCTTTTGGAAAAATATCCGTCATCCGGCAGCCGTTTTTTATCTCTTTTCCAAACCCTTTCTGCACATAGCGCCCGAATGCCTGGTTAAATGAACTAATGGAAAATGATTTTGCATCCACCGTCCAGATAAAGTCCTTATTGCTCTCAAAGATAGCATTTAAAATCGCCGAAAGTTCCCACCGCTGTTCCTCATTCTTTTTATATTCGGTAATATTCCTCACAATCAGCGTTGCCACATCATGGTGATCGATATTGACAACAACACCGGAGATCAGAAGGTTGCTGTCCACCTGACTTGGAAGTACGGTCTGCATCTCGATATTTTCAATATGTTCGTCCTGAAACAGGGTTTCAATCAGTTCTTTTGCCTTTATCTTATCGTCAACAAGTTCCGCAATCTTCTTGTCCTTAAGCTGCTGCGCCAAAAATCCCATAGACTCTGCCGCCGGGTTTACATTTAAAATCTTTCCTTCCCGGTCAACCTCAAAATAAGCATCGGTCATATTTTGAAAGATCACCCGGTAGCGCTCCTCGCTTCGCATCAGCTTATCGTGCGATTTTAAGGTAATCATGGTAATGCTAATCAATGCGTCACCGATGGCAAAAATCAGCAGAAAGACCAGCGGAAATTTTGCCATATCCCCAAAACTGCTGTAAATCCAAAAGGTATGCATTCCCCGGGACTGAAAATAAAACGATTCAAATAAACCGTCCACAAGAAAAAAGGCAGCCATAACCATAATTACGGCAAAAAAAGTATAGGTATTCTTCTGCGCATAGGGAAGGGGTTTTAACGAAAGCATTTTTCGGATCGGCGGAAGCTTCACCACAACCCGTACCATAGCCGCCAGTCCCATAATTCCCATCACCGTTGTAATCGCACAGATACGGCTGATCATCGGGGAGGCAAATCTTACCAGATTGACATAGACAATCCCCGTATCCAGAATCAGCCGTCTTGCCAGATCGATAAAAATATAGTAAAAAACAGCAAATAAACTGAACAAAAGATAGTATTCATAATCCTTACATTCACGTTCCCCCAGATAAGCACAGATCCAGAGAAGAAGAAAATGCAGAAAACAATAGCTTACATTCGCCAGGCCATACTCCGGGTGCTCCAAAAAAGGCAGAAACCAAAACCCTCCCGCAAAAGACAGCAGGGCATACTGCTTTCCCCATGCAAAAGCAAGCAGCATAGGAAAGAGATAATACCAGGGAAATGTCGTCCGGTAAATACTGTCCAAAACCAGAGGATAGCGGGAAAAATACAGGACAAGTCCGTTCAAAAACAGCGTAATCCACAGTTTTTTACCCTGTACTTTTGCATTCTCCTTCATCCTGCATCACCTCCGAAAAACATTTCCCTGTACTCCGTAGGTTTTTTTCCTGTAATCTGCTTAAATACACGGCTGAAATATTCGGTATCGGAATAGCCAAGCTGTGTGCTGATCTCATAGATTTTCATCTGGCTGTATCCCAGCAAATATTTGGCACGTTCGATCTTAACGCTGACCAGATAATCCGTAAAACCAATCCCCAGTTCCTGCTTAAACAGATGGCTGAGATAGGCTTTATTCACAAATAAAAGCCTTGCCACACTCTGCAGAGAAAGGTTATCCTCGATATTGCGCACGATAAGATTAATCACCGAAAGGATGAGTTCATTCTTTGTACTGACAAAAAATTTATTGACACTCATCCTTATCTCACGAATCTTTTCCACAAACACATCAACCCAGGATTCACCGTTTTGGATTGGTTTTAACAGAAACAGTTCATCAAAACAGCAGTATTTTTCCATGTATGAGAGATCCGGCTCGACCTTTTCCCGAAGCTGGTGCAGAACCTCGTTCAGCCGAAGATAAAGCCCGTCGGCATCTGTTTCCGATAAAAGTATTCTCTCTGCAATCTGCTTTCCCACCACCTCGGCATAGCTGTCATTTTTTAAGATCAGTCCGGGTAAAATCCTCATCTCGCTGTTGCTCTGCGCAATGCCCTGTGCACGGGAGCGGAGATATTCTTTCGCCCGTTCAAGCAGATCCCCCAGCATCCCCATATCGATGGGCTTGACCAGATAATCAAAGGCCCCAAGTACAATTCCCTGCTTGGCATAAGTAAAATCCGAATATTCGCTGAGCAAAACGATGCATGAACATAATTTCTCCTCTTTGGCCGTCTTCAGCAGTTCCAGCCCGTCCATAATCGGCATCCGTATATCGGTAATCACCATATCTACGGATGTCGATCGCAAAATCTCCAGAGCCTCCTGCCCGTTCCGGGCTTCATATTTTACCTGAAAATCTTCATTGCTGCGAAACAGCGCAAACCGCTTAAACTGCCTGCGAAAAATTTCCCGATCATCAACAATGCAAATCGAATACATATCTTCACCACCATGCCGTTTCCGTCAAAAAACCATTCTGTACCGCTATCGCTGCGCCAGTTTTTTTGAAACCTTTGCTACCATAGAGTATACGGTATCCACCATATTTGCACAATACAATTTCCCGTCAATGGACAATGCTTCATAGGCTTCCATCGCATCCCACCCATACTCTCCCATCCATGCAATCAGTTCTGCATAGGCAATGCGTGCGGCATCTTCCATGGGTTTTGCACTTCCCACCACCATAAGTTCCGTGGGACTTTCAATCCTCGGCCAGCAGATTTTCTTGCCCTTTATCAGTTCAAACCGCAGACGAACCTTTGCCGCAATCTCAATGGCTGTTCCGCAGAGTTCTCCCTGTCCCTGCTTGGCGTGTACGTCGCCGGTAAAGAAATATCCGCCCTCCACCTCCACGGGAAGGTAGACAATATTGCCCGGGCAGACATCGGGCACGTCCATATTTCCGCCAAGTTCATAGGGGGTAAGCGAAGAGATAACCTCCAGCGCCGAAGCCGTGGAAATGGTTCCCAGAAACGGTTCATAAGGAAAGCGAAGGTGTTCATCGCGGATATAATTTCCCTCTTCATCCCGGTGATAAATCCAGGTTTTTTCTTCCAGCGGCGGGTTTAACATACGGGTATATTTATTCGGCGATAATCCCCCCAGGGGCTTTTGAATACAGCTTACTCCCCAGTCACGGGTGGGTGTAATCTCCAAAATATGCACAGCCAGACAATCCCCCGGCTTGGCTCCTTCAATGTAAATCGGGCCGGTCTGCGGGTTTAATTCAGTCACATTTTTCAGTGCTGTTTCCGGCAGCACATCTTCCTTGGCAATCCTTCCTTTAAAGGTATCTTCCGTGTAAATTTCAACTTCTTCTCCTGTATGTACACAGGCTATAGGTTCTAAATAGCGGTTAAATGCATAACTGTAATTTCCCGGCTGCTTAATGATTTTCACAAATCCGCCCTCCTTTTTCTACCTGCTCTTTTTATACCGTCAGATACTGTTTAATCTTATGGTAATCCTTCACCTCAGCGCCGCGTATACGGCCCACAATCGTTCCTTTATCGACGGCATAGCAGCGTTCGGACGCCTGCTGGATCAGGCCGATATGCTGCTCACATAAGAGCACAGTAATCCCCATGTCCTTGCTGCACTGGTGAACGATTTCTCCTATCTGCTGTGCAAGATTTGGCTGGATTCCCTCGGACGGCTCGTCCAATAGCATCAGCTTCGGCCTTCCAATCAATGCCCTGGCTATGGAGAGCATGGCCTGTTCACCGCCGGAAAGCGTTCCTGCCTTCTGTGTGCGCCGCTCATAAAGACGCGGGAAATATGCATAGGCAATCGCAAGGTCTTTATCCCGTTCTGCCCGATGAATCATAGCGCCGATTTTTAAGTTTTCCTCTACGTTTAAAAACGGAAATACACCGTGCCCCTGAGGAACATAGCCAATCCCCTGCTGCGCTCTTTCTGATGCGCTAAGACCGGTCACATCTTTTCCGTCAAAGATAATCTTCCCGTTTTTGCTCTCGATTAGTCCGGTAAGTGTCTTCATCAGGGTACTTTTTCCCACCCCGTTTCTTCCGATAACGGACACGATTTCTCCTTTTTTCAGTTCAAAAGAAATATCCCGTATAATGGAAATCCTGCCGTAGCCGGAACTTATATGTTCTACGTTTAACATGCCTTATCCATCCCTCCATCTGCATGTATGCTGCTGTTCACAGCAACGCGCTTATACCTTGCCAAGATAAATATTAATCACATCCTGATTATTATGGACTTCCTCAAAGCTTCCCTCGGCAAAAACCTTTCCATAGTGGAGAACCGTTGTTTTCTTGGCCAGCTTTGCCACAAAATCCATATCATGATCAATAAAAATAATGGTGGTTCCCTGATCATTAATCCGTTTTACAATCTTTGCCGTAAACTCGGTTTCCTCCGGCCCAAGCCCGGCTGCCGGTTCGTCCAGCAGCAAAAGTTTGGGCTTTGAGGCCAGCGCCATGGCAATTTCCAGCCACTGCTGCTGTCCGTGGGGCATATTGCGCACCAGAGGGTTGCCGATTTCCTTAATTCCGACCAGTTCAATCAGCCGTTCAATCTCGGATGGCATGTTTTTGCTGCTCTCACAGCGCTGTATGGCTATACGAATGTTGTCGTAGAGGGATAAATCCAGATAGACACCGGGAACCTGCATTTTAATGCTGATTCCCTCCCGCACCCTTTTCCAGGTGGGAAGCTTTGTTATCTCTTTTCCGTTAAAGATCATCCTTCCCTTTGTCGGCGCATATATACCCATAATCAGCTTGAAAATTGTGGTTTTTCCGGCACCGTTCGGCCCAATCAGGCAGTGCAGATCACCGTCTTTTACTGCCAGGTTTACATGGTCAACCGCTTTTAAGCCGCCAAAATATTTACATGCATCCTGAAGTTCAATTAGGTAACTCATTCGGCTTTTCCTCCATTCATCCGGGGGCAGATAAGCTTCTGATCGATGATTTCAAACAGAGAATGGATGATTCCCTTGGGAACAAACAAAACAACCAAAAGCAGTATCATGCCCAGAATCACCAGCGAATACTGGCTGCCGCTGGCCGCTAATTTCTGTGAAAGCATCAGATAAAATATGGTAAATATCATAATGGCTGTGGGATTTTTTCTTCCGCCTGCGGCAACTAAAACGACCGGAAGGGTTGCCTGAGTCATCCCCACCGCCGTGGGAACGATGTAGCCGCCCCAGGAAGTATACAAAACGCCGGATAACCCCGCAATGGCTCCGCTTGCGGCAAACACCATCATCTGGACAAAGGCAGTATTATAGCCGAACATCTCACTCCGCACACGGTTTTCACGGATGGATAAAAGACAGTAGCCCAGGTTTTTCTTTTCCATCATCCTCATGGAAATATAGATAACAAGTACAGTTAAAAGCACCAGGATATAGAGGGCCAGCCCCTTCATGGGAAACGCCCCGAAAGTCAGTGACGAAACCCCGTTAATTCCGTTAAAACCGCCGAGTTCCGCTCTGCCGATGCGCCACTGCGAGCCGCCGGTCTGGGCAAGAAAGGTTTCTAAAACCAGGGTAAAGCACATGGTCACCAGGGCAACAAAGACATCATTTACCCCGCCGTAAAACATAAAATAGCCAAGCAGCAGAGCAACTAAAAATCCCATCAGCACACCGCCCAAAAGCCAGAGCGGTGTGAGCGAAGGCGAGAGAAAATTTTTACATAAAATGGCATAGGTGTAGCCGCCAATCCCGTAAAACGCTGCCTGGGCATAGGAGAAGATCCCGGTATAGCCCCAAATCAGACCAAGGCTTAACGTCAAAATAACGGTTATCAGGAAATTCGCCATATTTAAAACCGCATAGCTGCTTTTCACCATGGGATAGATAAAAAAGAACATAAACAGCAAAACGGCACAGATATTTTCGGTTGTCACTCTGCTCTTCCACGATGTTTTCATTCCCTGTCACCTCCGTCTTTTCATCATCGCTTTTTCTGCCACACCTGACAGTCCCTCCGGCAGAACGCGAATCACGATAATGGCAACCAAAAGCAGGCCAATCTTGCCAATAAATGTGCCGAACACCAGAGCCAGAATACTTTGAATCATCCCCAGCACGCCCCCGGACAGGGCCACACCCACCAAAGGATTTGCACCGCCCACAATAACCGTGACAAAGCTTTCATTTTGAAATGCCTGTCCCATCGTCGGGGTAATCGTCATCGTCGGTGCATAAAGGGCACCGCAAAGCCCGGCAAGCGCCGACCCAAACATAAATGTAGAAGAATACATTCTCCGGGTATTAATGCCCAGCGCTTCGGCAATCTGGCTGTTCTGCATGGTTGCACGGGAATGAAGGCCGAACCGGGTGTGATTAAACAAAACATACATGCCAATCAAAACCATAACGGCAATGAGGCCCAGTACAATCCGATAAACCGAATAGGTACTGCTCCCCAGCGAAAACGTCCCCAGAGGAGTCGTCAGCCCGGGAAGCGACGGCCCAAGGATAATCAGCGTGCCCTGTTTTAACAGCAGGCTGATCCCCCATGTGGCAACCACCGAGTCCAACGGTCTTTGATAAAGCCGGGAAATCACCAGACGATCCGTAAGATAGCCGAATATTCCCACAATTCCAGCCCCCGCAATAACGGCAATCGGCCAGGGAACCGCGGCTTTGGCAAAAATCGTAAAAAGATAGGCACCCATCATAATAAATTCACCGTGCGCCAGGTTAATAATTCCCATCATCCCAAAGATAACCGCCAGACCGGCAACCGCCAGGACTAAAAAAGAAAAACTATCCATAAACTGGTAAAGATAATTAAAACTTGCAGTAAACACAAATCCCTCCTAAAAAAGAATACGGCACACAAAGGGTTACTCCGGGGTATACTGAACGTTAGGAGCTTCTTTTCTCAGGTCAATACCCTTCTCCGAAGAAAGCCAGTCGGGAACAATCTGATCGTATTTTTTCTTAAAGCTGATCTTGTGGCTGTCATCCGAATAGATAATCCAGATATCCTGAATCACATGGTGGGTTGCACCGTCAATCGTCACCTTCCCCTGCGGGCCGTCGTAGGAAATGCCGGATTCAAGGGCGGCAATCACTGCCTCGGTTTCGGTTGTACCTGCCTTTTCCACGGCTTCTTTATAAAGCATCATGCCCGTGTACTGTGCGGCGGCTTCCATGCCGACATAGGGTTCATCGGGATAAAGTTCATGAAAGCGCTGAACAAAATCCTGGGCCTCGGGAGTATCGAGTTCTTCAATAAACTGCGCCGTTACATACATATCCGCACAGGCCGGCGGGTCAAACCGGAGGTGCTCATAGCCCTGGGCGATATTGATGGTAGTTGCAATCGGCACATCCATTCCGGCTGCTGCCCACTGTCCGTAGAAGGAGGACTGGGTAACTCCGGTTAAAAGCACCACCAGGACGTCCGGGTCTGCCTTTTGAATCTTGTCAATCGAAGCAGAAAACTGTGACGTGGAAAGCGGAAGAAATTCCTTCCCTACCACCTCGCCGCCGTAGGTTTCGGCTGCCTTCTGCACCCACTGCGCCGTAATCTGCCCAAAATTATAATCGGCAGCTATCGTGTAAATCCTCGGCCCATAATTTTCAATCATGTACTCAATCAGCGGCATCACCTGATGCTCGGGAACGGCACCGGTACAGAATGTATAATGGTCTGCCACACCGCCCTCATACTGGTTATTGTAAAAATACAGGGTCTTATTCTCGTCCATAATCGGCCGGATGGCTTCACGGGAAGCGCTGGAAAATGCCCCCATAATCACATCCACATTGTCCTCTAAAATCAGCTTTCGTGCCATTTCCTGATAGCGCTGGTTATCGCTCTGGCAGTCCGGGGCAATTAATTCCACCGGTCTTCCCAGGATTCCTCCCGACGCATTAATCTCCTGAATCGCCAGTTCCATTGCATGGGTTTTGTAGGTTCCGCAGAGCGAAAAATCTCCCGAAAGATCCTCTAACATTCCTACTTTTACCGGCTCCTTGTTTTCCTCTTTTTCCTCTTCCTTTCCTTCGGTTTCTGTGGAATCTGCTGCCGGAGCGGCGGTTGTGGAAGCGGCGGTCGTCCCCGGACTGCTTGGAGCAGGCGAAGAACATCCGCTAAGCGATCCGCACACCATAACGGCTGCCATGATCAGGTTCATCATTCTCTTCTTCATAAAAACTTCCTCCTTTTTTGAATTATTTATGCAAACTCGTTTAACGGTTTTGCTATCTTTATTTATACATCTTTATTTATATCGCTCCATCAAAACTCTCTGCGGCCTTTTCCACGGCTTCTGCGGCTTTTTCCAGACATTGCTTAGAGTATCCCGCGAGAAATTCCTTCATTCCGGAAATATCGCCGTCTTTTTTCATCTGCACGGCCCTGGCCTCAACCTTATCCAGTTCCTGCATCCACTGATTTTCCAGTTCATCGAATACCGCCCTTACCTGTGCATGTCTTTGATGATAAAAGCTGCCGTCCTCATCCCCGTTGATTTGATCTAAAAGTCGGCGCATTTCCCACCAGAACGACCCTTTTTGGTATCGGTCCTCCTCCTTTACCTCAGAAGGCGCACACAGAGTTTTTCCATAGGTTCCCGCCAGGGTCACGCACTCCGGCAATGTCCCGGCATCGACAAAAAACGGGATATAGATACTGCAGCAGGGAACGCCGGGTGCCCACCAGAATATCGGCAGGTGGTTTTCATCGTTTGGCAGTACGAACAGGCTTGAGGAAGCCGTATTTCCCCAGGTGAATTTTGCAGGGGAATCGTGCATACACAGGGACAAAAAATCCGGTGACGAGGGGTTAAACATCGGGCCTTCTAAAAAGCTTCCCTCATAGTGATCCCGCAGAATCCGCTTCATCCAGGAAATACTTACCCTGCCATGTTCGCTGACCGCCTGCGCCAGAAGCTGCCTGGCTCTCTGCACACGGATGTGGGAAAGCTGCCGGGGATTTTTTTGGCTGATATAGGATTTTGCAAAATCAAAGACCTCCCCTTCCCTGTGCCACAGCATCTTACAGGCATATTCGATAAGATCCGGGCTTTTCCTGGTGATATCCGTGCGGATGCTTAATTCATTGGATATTGCGGCAAACGAACGGGTAATCTTTTTTGCCGCCCAGCGCTTTCCCGCCGTTTCTAAAAGATAGGCTTCTTTCCCGTCGGCAATCATAAAGGAATTATGATAAGCGCCGGTCACCGTATCCGCCATCGGCACGCCCGAACCCCATTGTCCGTACTGTTCGATCAGGCTTGTCATTACCAGCAGCGCATTCAGGGCGGTTTCTCCCCGTTCCAGCCCCAGCCGTATTAATTCCATGCCCAGAAGGCCGCGGGGAAGACCTATACCCTCCCTTTCCATCTCGGCATACAGAGTTAAATCCCTGGTATAGACGGCTTCATTGCCGATGGCCACACCAAATTCATTGATTCCCTCCTCATAACCCCAGCACCAGTACGGCGAAGAGCCAAGCGTGGCAAAACGTTTATCTGCCTGAGGAATGGTAAGATAGGCAAGCTTTAAAGAACTGTCCTTTTCAAAATGCTTCCGTCCATGACAGGCCAGCGGCTGGCAGTCAAAGGACGGCCGATCACTGTTCTTACAAAGAACCGTTCTTCCGTTCTCGGAAATATCCGGCATTACAACAAAGGTATCACACATCGTCCTTCCCTCCTATTGGATAATCACGGAAACACCGTCGGGAATTGTAAGAATGGTTCCGTTTGTCCTTCCCTGCCTTAACAATATCCCGTCGGCCAGCCGTATTGCCTCTTTTAGCGTGTGCGCAGGAATCATGTGTAAATCTCTAACCATCTGATCCGGTGCATTGGATAAATAAATTACCGTCGAATGCATCAGAACCCTGGCAAAGATCTGCGACTGCCACTGGTCGGCAATCGTCTTTTCCGGCGGCGTTGCCAAAAATCCCTGCACCATCCGCTTTAAATCCTTCTCCTGTTTAAAGGTTTCATAAAATCCCTCGCCGCCGTGACCGTCAATCGACTCCGCCAGCATAATGATCACACCGTCCTTCTTAACGACAGCCTCCGCCGCCGTCATCCCTTTAACTGCCTGATAGATGTTCTGATCCAGGGGATAGCCTCCGTTTGCGGCGATGACGATATCCGCACATTTCTTATCCACCTTACAATACGTATTTAAAAACTTCCTTCCCTCTGCATGGGCCAGTTCTGCATCCCCGGCAACTGCGCAGACAACCTTCCTGTCCGGACGAATCACCACATTGCAGATAAAGGCAAGCTTCGCCGCCCTTGCAGCAAACAGCATATCCTGGTGAATCGGATTTCCTTCCAGTATTCCGGTTCGGGCATTGGGGTGATCGATAAAGAATGCATTGTGGTTGTATAACACCGTTTTATATGACGCAGCCCCCGGCAAAACGCTTTTTCGCCCTCCCGAAAACCCGGCAAAAAAATGCGGCTCGATAAACCCCTCTGCTATCAAAAGATCTGCCTCGGCTGCATGGCGGTTAATCAGCAAATCGCCGCCCGACGGAAGTCTGGCAATCCACACCATCTCGGCGTCATTTCTGCTGTCATGAATCACGATATTTTCCCGACGGACAATCTCCTCCCCGAACTTATCGCATAATTCCTCCCTGGTCATCCTGCGGTGGCATCCCGAGGCAATTAAAAATGTAATCCGTGCATCCGGGTTCTGCGAACGGATTTCCTGTAAAAGCAGGGGCGCTATAATTTTGGAAGGAACCGGACGTGTATGATCCGAGGCCAAAATCACAATATTCCTTTTCCCCCTTGCCATCTGCGAAAGACGAGGTGTGCCAATCGGATGTTTTAGGGCATCCTTAACCAGTTCTGTTTCATCCTTTTCGGGAATAAAGCTGTGCAGCTTCGATACCAGAGAACCGGCATAGCGCTCATCCGGTACATCCACGGATAAAAAGCTTTTCCCGTAAGGAAACGTAATATTTGCCGTAGCAATCCCCCCTTTTTATGGATGTTGAGTAAATACTCTGCCTGTGAAATCATGTTCTTCCTGTATAATCATGTTCTGGTTATAGCATAAGGGAATAAACCGTTTTTGAGAATGAATTATATTTGTTTTCTATACGGAGTATTTTTAGGTTTCAAAAAATTTCCAGATTAATATTTCACGATTAATATTTTCAGATTAATATTTTTCTCTTAATATTTTGCATCAAAAAAACCGCAGCCATGTTAAAGACTGCAGTTTTTTACTACCATTTATCCGTTGTCCATATAAATGGGGTTATTGATTTTTGTTTAATGGCGGAAGGTTGCGGTTCACGATAAGAACCGAAAACACCTTACCCAATGCCCGTCACAGAGTTTCACTAAAGGCAGATTTTCTCTCCTGCAAATTTCCCTTTTCACCCTCTGCCGCAATTTCCGGACAGAGGCGACCTGACAGGATTATGTTTCGTCAACTAAAACAAAGCATTATCGATTTGTCAATAAATTGCCGGTATTCTGCTTTTCTTTTCCCTGCTTCAGTCGATATATACCATAAGAATACAGCGAATAACCTGTACTGCCCTGCATAAATTCCGGTGAATCTGCACCCTTATTTATGCAATGCAGGATCAGCTGGAAAAGAGCGTGAAAAAGTGTCTTAAAAAGAGAATGGGGGCTATTTTATGAAAGTCAGCGGACAAACGACCACAGCAAAAACAAACAGCAGCTATTACACCTCCTCCCGAAGTGCAAAAAGCACGGAGCAAACGAAAAAAAACGCAGCGAACAGCAAATCGGATAAAACAAACCGCAAAGAAGAAGCTGCCGATAAATCTTCGGAAAAGAAAACCTACTGGGAAGACAAGATGGAAAAAGATAAAGAACTTCTTGCCTCTTTCAAAGAGCGCACAGAAGCAGCCAAGGAGGCAAAGAAAAACAGCAACTCCAAGTTTCTGAAAAGTTCCTCTTCCGGTGAATCCGTAGGTTCTTACGCCGCCCTTTTAGCCAAGGCAGAAACGAAGATGGAGGTTATGGAGGTTTCTTCCAAGGTTACGCGGACGCTTGCAGAGTTAAAGATGGCATCCGTTGGAAGCGAAGGCGAAGATGCAAAAAAGCTTGCCAAACAAATCCGGCGGCTGGAAAAACTGATGAAACAAATCCAGAAAAAACTGAAAAACCTCTCCAAGGAAGAACAGCTTGAACTGCGCAGAGAACGTGCGATTAAGAAGATGGAGATGGAAAAGGCCCAGGAACTTCACAAAGAACTGGAAAAACGGCGCACCAAACGCCGCAGGGAAGACCGCAAATACGCACAGAAGGAAATTGCTGAAGATATGAAAAACGAAACGGCAAACCTCCTTGCTTCCACAGGTGCTTCCGATCCGGTCACATCTTCTTCTCTTGACGCGGCACTTGGCGATATGGGCGGCATCGATTTATCGATGTCAGGCTTTGAAGGCGGGGTGGATATTCTCGTATAAAAAATTTTTTCTATCATTTTGCAGTTTCAAAAGACTTCAAAAGACAGGACTTAATAACGGTTTTTCATCTTACCCTAAGCCCTGTCTTTTTTCTGACCCTGTACCGGATTATCTGTTACTGTTTTCAGGTGCGCAGACCCCAGGTAAACACTAACGATTATCCTTCTACGGAAATCACCTTGTAATCCTGATCTTCTACAGCGTTTTTCAGCAATTCATCGGCTACATCTCCGTTTAAAGTAACGATCGCCGTTCCTGCCTCATGACTTACTTCCGCCTGGGCTACACCCTCAAGTGCTTCTAAGCACTTCTTTACTCTGGCCTCACAGTGCCCGCACATCATACCTTCGATTTTCATGGTTTTTGTCATCTCTTTTTCCTCCTGATGATTTATTGGTTCTTGATTTATTTGATCATAAACATGCTGATCACTTCTTTTCTTTTTGGAATGTCCGTCCCTTGACGTATCATAAAGCTTAAAGAAATTCAGCCGCAGGGCATTGGTTACTACACAGAAACTCGAAAGACTCATCGCTGCCGCCCCAAACATCGGATTAAGCTTCCATCCGAAAATCGGATACCACAGCCCTGCCGCCAGCGGGATTCCCACGGCATTATAGAAAAAGGCCCAGAATAAATTTTCATGGATATTTTTTAATGTGGCTCGGCTTAAACGGATGGCCGCCGGTACATCTTTTAACTGGCTCTTCATCAACACCACATCCGCGGCATCTATGGCAATATCCGTCCCTGCGCCGATGGCAATTCCCATATCGGCCCTGGTCAGTGCCGGGGCATCGTTAATCCCGTCGCCCACCATGGCTACCTTCCCTTTTTCTTTCAAAGAGCGAATCACGCTTTCCTTTCCTTCCGGAAGCACTCCGGCAATCACTTCATCCACGCCCGCCTGTCTGCCGATAGCCCTGGCTGTGCGCTCATTATCTCCGGTCAGCATAACCACGCGGATACCCATGTTCTGCAGTTCACGGACAGCCTGGGGACTGTCTTCTTTTATCACATCTGCCACGGCAATAATGCCCAGTGCCTTATCTCCGCGGGCAAAAAGCAGAGGGGTCTTTCCTTCTTCTGCCAGCTTCTCCGCCCGGGAAAGCATGGCCTCTGGCACTTTGGCGACACCGGCAATAAACTTCATGCTTCCGCCCTGTAAAACATCCCCGTCAAGCACCGCCGAAAGCCCGTTGCCCGGAAGCGCCCGAAACTCCGTAACCTCCCGCGCAGCAATGGATTCCTCCCCGGCTTTTTCCATCACCGCCCTTGCCAGAGGATGTTCACTCTTTGCCTCTAAAGAACAGGCAAGCTGTAAAAGTTCTTCTTCACGCATCCCTTCCGCCGCAAAAATATCCGTAACCTTCGGCTCGCCGCTGGTAATCGTCCCTGTCTTATCCAGGGCGACAATATCCATCTTTCCGGTTTCTTCCAGGGAAACCGCAGTCTTAAACATAATTCCATGCTTTGCACCCATGCCGTTGCCCACCATAATCGCCACCGGCGTAGCAAGACCTAAAGCACACGGGCAGCTAATCACCAGGACAGAAATTCCCCGGGCAAGCGCAAACCCTGCCGTTTCTCCAGCCAAAAGCCAGACAGCCATGGTAATAACGGAAATCGTAATCACTGCCGGAACAAAAACCCCGGACACCCGATCGGCAACCTTGGCAATCGGCGCTTTGGTCGCCGCTGCATCGCTGACCATCTGGATAATCTGCGAAAGCGTGGTATCCTCTCCCACCCGGGTTGCCTGACAGCGGATAAACCCGGACTGGTTCACGGTAGCCGCCGATACCGGATCGCCCACAGCCTTATCTACAGGGATGCTTTCTCCGGTTAATGCCGACTCATTGACCGCACTGCTTCCCTCCACGACAACACCGTCCACCGGAATATTCTCCCCGGGACGAACCACAAAAATATCCCCCGCCAGCACCTGTTCAATCGGAACCTCCTGCTCGATTCCTTCCTTAACCACAACGGCTGTTTTGGGGGCAAGCTTCATCAGACTCTTTAAGGCATCGGTCGTCTTTCCTTTAGAACGGGCCTCCAGCATCTTCCCCACGGTAATTAAGGTAAGAATCATCGCTGCCGACTCAAAATAAAACTCATGCATCCAGCCCATCACAGCCGCCATATCCCCTCTGTCCATCGCAACCGTCATGGCGCACAGGGCAAAATAGCTGTAGACAAAGGATGCACCGGCCCCCAGGGCAACCAGCGTATCCATGTTGGGTGCACCGTGCCTGAGGCTCTTAAAGCCGCTGATAAAAAACTGCTTATTTAAAATCATAATGATAACAGTCAGCGTTGCCTGGATTATCCCCATCAAAACGTGGTTTCCTTCCATAAATGCAGGAAGAGGCCAGTTCCACATCATCGCCCCCATGGAAAAATACATCAGCACCACAAGGAATCCCACCGACCAGATAAGCCTCTGCCTGAGCACCGGAGTAACCGTATCCTTTAACAAATCCTCATCCGGCCCGGCAGATGCCGTTTCTTTTTTATCCCCTTTTTTCGCCGCCTCATAGCCCGCCTGCTCCACGGCAGCGATAATACTTGCTGCAGAAGCCGTCCCTTCCACGCCCATGGAATTCGTCAGCAGACTGACCGAACAGGAAGTTACCCCTTCCACCTTAGAAACGGCCTTTTCCACCCGGGCACTGCAGGCCGCACAGGTCATCCCGGTTACATTGAATTGATCCATAAAAGCATCACTCTCCTTCCTTAAATTCTAAAAGCGAAATCACTTCATCAATTTTTGCAGAACAGCCACCAGTTCATCAATCGTTTCTTCCTTCCCCTCCTGAATATCCCGCGCAACACAGGTGCGGATATGGTTGGCAAGAAGAACTTTATTAAAACTGTTAAGGGCAGCGTTTGCCGCAGCCACCTGAACCAGAATCTCCGGGCAGTAGACATCCCGCTCAACCATCCCGCGAATTCCACGGATCTGACCTTCTATCCGGTTTAAACGGTTAATTAAATCCCGGTATTCTTTTTCTGGTCTTTCCTTCGTCTTATGGCAGCATCCCTGTGGTACTTGTACTTCTTCCATTATCTATCTCCTTTTTTTCTTTCTTTATTCAGTATATACCCCCTATGGGTATTTTGCAAGCGTTTTTTTCTTTTTTTCCATTTTTAAAGTCAAAGTTTCTTAAAAATCAAAAAACCACACAACAATCATCACATGAAAGAAGTGTGGTTTCCCGGTTATTTTATTCGATTATTTCTTCAATACATCCTGTCTTCTGCATAAGCCTCCCTTTCCAGCGAAGCTGATATTTCCTGTATGACGATGAATGTATCTCCTGTGTCTTGCATTTCTTGGCAACAATACGATATAATTTACGGTACGCTGCAAGTTCTTTCCCCAGAATACGTTCGGTTGCTTCTAATTGTTCTGCAGCTTTTACTAAATCTGAACCTTTTAATTCAATCAAATACGCTGTTTGTGATTCTTCATTCATAAGCAGATAATCACATCGGCTTCCTGTTTTTATCACTACTCCATCAATTTGATACTGTGTCACATAAGCTTTCCTGGGATTAAGTCCCTTGTGATACTGCGGATTTTTCTTATCTTTTGATACTATCTGTACAGCATTTTTACTGCACAAAGACGGAAAATCTTTTAATGGCATTATACGTTTGCACCATCCTCATTTGTTATCTGCAAATCCAACAGCCGTTCAAAATCATCGTTAATGACTTTTGAAATTTCATCAATTTTTTCATTCTGTATCATATGGATTTCTTCATCCATACAGTTTTCAATCGTTCCATTTTTCACAAACCAGGACGCAAAACAATGAAAATCGATCCATAAGGATTTATGAATTATTTCCGATGCTTTTTTTTGATACTGCTTTGGAATTGTACAGGCATATAATAAATTATTTAATGTTCCCAGGACATACGGGCTGTGTGTGGTCAGAATTATCGAATGTCCGCAGCGATTAACCAGCGCAATCAGTTCGGTAATATATTTTTGTGACTCAGGAAATAAATGGGCTTCTGGTTCCTCAATAATAAATAAAACCGGTTTCTGCTGCAAAAGATAATAATATAATAAATTTAATATCCAAACACATTCCTGCTGACCGGAAGAAGCATAATTAAGCTTTACATATTTCCCATCAGCAAGAATTATCTGTTCTTCACCATTACTGCAGCGATAGTCCCCACGCAGCACTGCTTTTATCAGGTTTACTGCCTGTCTGACCGATTCAGAAAGCAGATCATATTTTTCAGGAAAAACCGGAGTTAATCCATAAAGACCATCAGAAAATTCTCCTTTAAGACGCAGTGTACGTTCAATATAATCTCTTGTACAGCTGTCTAATGAACGCCTTTGACTGTCATCCATTGTTGCATAGATATAGTTAAACTGCTGGGACAATAAAGTTATCATACTGCGCCCTGCCGGAATATAGACAACCATACAGGAATCATCAAACAGCTGATACAGTTCTGCGTACAGCTGTTTTTTCTCTTTCTCCGGCACACCTAATGGAGTGCTGGAAAAGCAATCGTTTTTTTTCTGAAGAAAATCGCTTAATTCATCACTAAAAATAATTTGACATTCATTGGGAACAGGGACTTCCATATCCGGGGACAAAATAAATTTCACAAAACAGGTTTTAGTAAAATAATATTCCAGATAGGTTCCATGTTCTCTTCCCTTGACTAGGCCAAAGGTGTTCCTATATTTTTTTACCAGATATCTTTTTAGCCCATCTTCCAGATCCTTTACTGTTTCAGGGTAATCACTGTCTTCTAAACTGCCCATCCAGTTTTTACTCAGTGTCTGCCTCACGGCTAATTCCATAATATCTTCTTTGATTGTCCGGAAGTAATAAACAGCTTTTGCAATTGTACTTTTTCCTGATGCCTGAAAACCTGTTAAAGTCATAAAAGAAGAACATTCCAGTTCACAATGTTTTATTGGCCCAAGTTGATGAATAATCAACCTATGCATTATCCCAACTCCTCTCCGCCAAAAACGCCCTCCCAAAATCCTTATCCTTCGTTATCTGCGCTTTTAATTCCTCCAGCCCGCTCATCTTTCTCTCCGGGCGGATAAAGTGTAAAAGCCCTACTTCGATTTCCTGTCCGTATAAATCTCCGTCATAGTCAAAAACAAAGGTTTCCACCCCTGTCGGGCGGTAATCTTCGCCGTCTTTTCCTTTAATCGTGGGTTTTTTTCCAATATTGGTCACACCGCCGTAAAGCTTCCCGTCAATAAGCACCTGAGCCACATAGACACCAAAGGGCGGCAGGTGTTTTTCGGGCGGCGGAAGAAGGTTTGCCGTGGGAAACCCCAAAAGAGGTTCACCGATATGGTTTCCGTGGACGACGGTTCCATGAATATAATAGGGTTCGCCTAAGAGTTCATTGGCTTTTTCGATATCGCCCTTATCCAGTTCCTCGCGGATGTAGGTGCTGCTGATTTCCCTGTCTTCGTCTTTTTCCTTCTCAATAACCACAAGATGATAATCGTAAACCGGCGAAAGCTTTTCCAGAAGCTTTGCATTTCCCGAACGTTTATAGCCAAAACCGCAGTCCGTCCCTACAACAATTGCCTTTGCCTGCATCCGCCCAACCAAAATCTCACGAACAAATTCCTCGGCGCTCATCTGGGAAACCTCTCTGGTAAAAGGATATTCCACCAGAACATCCATACCCATTTTCTGTAAATTATTCTTCCGCTCTAGGTTGGTTGTAATCACGGTATGGCGTTTTCCTTCGACCAGATCGCCGGGGGCTATGCTGAAGGTAAAGACCGCAGTTCTATAGCCATAGGTTTTTTTTAATTCCAGCATAGTGCTTAAAAGCTTCTGATGCCCTCTGTGCCTGCCGTCAAATTTTCCTATCGTGACCACCGTAGGTTCCTTCAGATAAAAGTCCGGGCAGTTTTCTATATAATTCATCCTATTTCTCTCCCTGTCCTGTTTGTTACTGTTCACACGTTCACAGCAACGCCGCCCTGAAAAAGAACCGCAAAACACCCTATGTCGGAAACATCTTTTTCGGCTTCCAAAAACGGCGTCCTTCCTCGTATTCATACAGCCCCAGAAACTTCCTGTCCGCAGAATAAACCCGCACCAGCCCTGTCTTTGGAAGCGCATTGGGTACGAATGGCTCAGCCTGTCCGTCTTCCCGCAAAATGCAGGCAAAATCTTCGGCAGCAACAGGATTTCCATTGATCAGCTTTTTATTCCCTGCTTCATTGGCAATCGCCCTTGGCCCGTCAAACATTGCTTCTATCGGAAGAATTACCTCCTCCACCCGGTTCTCGTCGCGCAGGGTTTCAATCTGGGAAAGGGTTAAGCTGTCCCGGATAAGAAACCGCTCCACCCTGGTCCGGGTAAGCTTTTCCATACAGCCCCCGCAGCCAAGTGCCTTTCCCAAATCATAGCACAGGGTACGGATATAGGTTCCTTTAGAACAGGTTACGGTCATGCCCACCCGGGGAAGTTTAATCCAGTTAATCGTCAGTTCATCGATCTGGATATCCCTGGCCGGACGTTCTACTTCTTTTCCCGCCCGTGCCAGCTCGTAGAGTTTTTTGCCTTCTACTTTAAGCGCCGAATACATCGGCGGTACCTGCTTTTGGGGACCAATAAAGGAGGCGGCCGTCCGGCGGATTTCTTCTTCGCTTACGTTCACCGGACGGCGACAAAGAACCTCTCCTGTCGTATCCTGTGTATCGGTTTCCTGTCCCAGAAGAAGCACGGCCTCATAGGTTTTCTTCTTCTCGGTCAGCATATCGGCAATCCTTGTCCCCTGCCCCAGGCACACCGGCAGAACGCCGCAGGCTGCCGGGTCGAGTGTTCCGGTATGACCGATTTTTTTCTGTCTTAAAATTCCCCGAAGCTTTGCCACCACATCGTGGGAGGTAAAGCCCGGTTCCTTATACACATTGATTACTCCGTGGTACATGCATTCTTCTCCCATTCCTTAAGCTGCTTTTCGATATGTAGGGAAAGATTATTGACCACATCGTAAATGCTCCCCGACATCGTACAGCCCGCAGCGCGGACGTGGCCGCCGCCGCCAAAATAAGCGGCAATCTTTGCCACGTCCAGCTTTTGTTTTGAACGGAGGCTGACCTTATAGCGCTGGGCTTCGGTTTCATAGAGGAAAATCGCACACTCCACCCCGTCGGTCAGCCGAAGCTGTTCCACAATCCCATCCAAGTCCTTGCTCGTCACGCCGTAAAACTTCATATCCTTTAACCGGACGACGCTGAATACACAGGCACCGTCCAGAAAAGTAATGCTCTCCAAAAGGGCGCGTCCTAAAATCTGGTTCTGGACATAGGTTTTCCGGTAAAAACTCTCGTCGATAATCCGATCAAATTCTATCCCGGTTTCCATCAGCTTTGCTGCAATCCGCATCGTTTTAGGGGAAGTGCAGGAATACTTGAATACCCCGGTATCATGGATAATTCCTGTATAAAGACATTCTGCAATTTCCCTGGTGATACGGCTCTCTTCAAAAAGACCGTAAAGCACTTCGCTGGTGGAACTGGCATCCGGTTCAACCACATTTTCCCCGGCATAGCCGGTGTTGGTCACATGGTGATCGATACAGAGGCTGTCCTTGGCCATGGCCAGCAATTCCCCTCCCTCGCCCAGGCGATCTTCACTGCTGCAGTCTAAGCATATGCAGAGATCCAAAACTTTCTCATAGACAAATTCTGTGCGGATCTGATCAAAATTTTGCAGATAGGAAAACTTTTGGGGCGGCTCTTCTAAGCACAGGGTAAGTTCCAGGTGAGGGTAAACCTCCTTCAGATAATTATAAAGACCCAGACAGCTTCCGATGCAGTCCCCGTCGGGATGCACATGGCCAAGAATCAGAACCGTTTTTGCTCCAGCCAGCTTCGTATCCAGTATTGACATGAACGCCTCTCTCCTTTCACTCGCAATTACCTATTTTAAGTCTTTTGTTACCTCATCAATTAAATGGGACATATTCACTCCATAAGCTATGGACTGATCCAAAATAAATGTAATTTCCGGAGTATTGCGCAGGTTCACCCGCCGGGCAAGTTCCCGGCGAATATAGCCTACACCGCTTTTTAGACCTGCAAGGGTGTTCTGAGCGGCTTCATCGTCGCCCAGAACACTGATAAATGCCTTGCAGTACTTTAAATCGGGGGTAACTTCCGTCCTTACGACGGTGGTCATCGGGTGAATCCGGGGATCTTTAATTTCTCTGCGGATAATCTCGCTTAATTCCCTCTGCACCTCCATGTTAATTCTTGTATTCTTAATGCTGTTTTTTCTCATTCTACGCTCCTATCGAGGAACCTCCACCATAGCATAAGCTTCAATCATATCATCTTCCTGAAGGTCATTGAACTTCTCAAAGACAAGACCGCATTCATAATTTGCCTTAACTTCCTTGACATCGTCCTTAAAACGCTTTAAGGAAGCTAACGGGCCGTCGAAAATCTGTACGCCGTCGCGGGTAATCCTTGCGCTGCATCCGCGGGTGAGCTGTCCGTCCAGGACGTAAGAACCGGCAATGGTTCCCACACCCGAAGCCTTAAAGGTCTGGCGTACAACTGCGTGACCGATAATTTTTTCCTCAAAAATCGGATCAAGCATACCGCGCATAGCCGCTTCCACATCCTCAATCGCCTGGTAAATTACCTTGTACAGGCGCACATCCACCTTCTCCTGCTCTGCCATGGACTTTGCCATAACATCCGGGCGCACATTAAAGCCGATAATAATCGCATTGGAAGCGGAAGCTAAGGTAACGTCGGACTCATTGATCGCGCCTACGCCGCCGTGAATCACCTTCACCATAACCTCTTCGTTCGACAGCTTCACCAGACTCTGCTTTACGGCCTCCACAGAACCCTGTACATCGGCCTTGATAATAATCGGCAGTTCCTTGATATTTCCTGCCTTAATCTGGCTGAACAAAGCGTCCAGGGAAAGTTTGGCCTTGGTATCGTCAATCAGACGGTTCTTTTCCTCGGCAATGAATGTTTCTGCAAATGCTCTCGATTCCTTCTCATTCTCTGTTTCTACAAATATCTCGCCTGCGTTGGGCACATCGTTTAAGCCCAGAATCTCTACCGGGGTTGACGGCCCGGCTTCTTTTACGCGGCGTCCTTTATCGTCCATCATGGCGCGGACCTTGCCGTAGCAGGCACCTACCGCCACATTATCTCCTACGTGAAGCGTTCCCTTCTGTACCAGAATCGTGGCAACCGGGCCTTTACCCTTATCCAGTTCTGCCTCGATCACCAGACCTCTTGCCTTCCGGTCGGGATTTGCCTTCAGTTCCTTTACCTCTGCAGTCAGAAGGATCATCTCCAGAAGATCTTTAATGCCTTCCTGGGTGTGTGCCGAAACCGGAACAAAGATGGTGCTTCCGCCCCAGTCCTCCGGAACCAGTTCATACTCGCTCATCTCCTGCTTTACCCGATCTACATTGGCGCTTGGCTTATCAATCTTATTCACGGCAACGATAATCTCCACACCCGCAGCCTTGGCATGATTGATTGCTTCCACGGTCTGGGGCATTACGCCGTCATCCGCGGCAACCACCAAAATAGCAATGTCCGTAGACTGAGCGCCGCGCATACGCATAGCGGTAAACGCCTCGTGTCCCGGGGTATCTAAGAAGGTAATCTTCTGGTTATTGATTTCAACCACATAGGCACCGATGTGCTGGGTAATGCCGCCGGCTTCTTTTGCGGTAACGTTCGTCTTTCGGATAGCGTCAAGAAGAGAGGTTTTTCCGTGGTCAACATGGCCCATAACGCAGACTACCGGCGGTCTGGTTACCATATCGTCTTCATTCTCCTCGGCTTCCTTTAAGAGTTCGGCAATCACATCGATCTTTTCTTCCTTTTCGCAGAGGATATCAAATTCCATAGCGATTTCTTCTGCCTGATCGTAATCCACTTCCTGGTTCACCGTAACCATCTGACCCTTTTCTTTAAAGAGCTTGCCGACAATTACGGACGGCTGAACCTTCATCTTCTCTGCCAGTTCCTTAATGGTAATTGCCTCGGGAAGGGTAATAACCTTTACGGCTTCTTCCTTTTCCTTTACAGGCTTTTGCGGCATAATAAAGGCACCCTTTGCAGGCTTTCCGCCCTTTAAGCGGCCCTCTTCTTCCTCATGCTTTCTCTTATCATATTTATCATTTTTATAGGCATTCTTATTCTGACGGCCGCTGGTCGGTTTGGTCTGGATCGGCGAATCAAAGGCTGACTTGGAACCCTGACTGCGGCGATCGCCGGAACGTCCTCCCTGGTGATCTCTTCCCTGGCCGTCACGATTTCCGAAACCGCCGCTTCTCTGACCATCTCTTCCCTGACCGTCGCGGTTCCCATAACCGCCTCTTTGACCGTCACGATTTCCGAAACCGCCGCTTCTCTGGCCATCTCTTGACTGACCGTCACGGCTTCCGAAACCGCCGCTTCTCTGGCCATCTCTTCCCTGACCATCACGGTTTCCAAAGCCGCCGCTTCTCTGACCATCTCTTGACTGACCGTCACGGTTTCCGAAACCGCCGCTTCTCTGGCCATCTCTTCCCTGACCGTCACGGCTTCCGAAGCCGCCGCTTCTCTGGCCATCTCTTCCCTGGCCGTCACGATTTCCGAAACCGCCGC
>CAMNRM010000008.1 GCA_946553025.1 uncultured Clostridium sp. | reverse complement strand
AGATGTCGTCTTATTTTTTTATTTTTTAAAATTCCCCAGGTAAAGTTACACTATCGAAATTGTCAGCAGCAAGGGAAGCAATCCAGGTTACTGTTTATGTAGGTCTGCGCAGACCTTCACGAAGGCTCTTTATTTCCCAAACAAGTCCGCATGACTGCCAGTTGCAGTAGCTGAAAGGATAAGCATATCTTCATAAATCTGATACATAAATCAATCCTCCAACATAGAGGCAACGGCATCTTCTGCATTATCAAAAGGACCATTAAGATCCCTTCGGAATCGGCTGTCGTAAACAGCCTCCTGAAGCAGATAGGGAATCGCCTTATGCTGCACGGAAAAAGGGATACCTGCGTTTTCGATAGCGGCATTCAAAAAAATACGGATCGCTGTTGATGTGTCCAGACCCAGGCTGGAAAATAGTGTATCTGCTTGTTTTTTTATCGTATCATCAATGCATATTTGTAATGTAGCCATATTGCACCTCCAATAGCTTTGTAGTATCAAGTCCCCCAATTGGAAATCTACCCCAAATCATCCGAATTTTTCTCTTGTGACCAATGAAGTCTTAAGTTTGTCATCATCAGATACCTTTTCTCAAATGAGGCTTCAATAGCAAAACCGCTGTATAAACGATTCAATTTATCTGCCTCATCGAGTCCACAAACAGGAAAGTAATCTGTATAGTAATCATCGTCTATTGCCCCGTGAAACTCCGAAGACTGCACTAAGACATATCCTCCGCATCTACGGCATCTCGCCAAATAGCGGTGTCCGTCATCCCAGCAGTAAAGCGCGTGACCATAAGCAAAGCTTCCGAAGTCCTGAATAATTTCCAAATCCATGTGTTCTCTTGCTTCTTTTACATCATCAAAATGAAACGCAATGCATTCTTTTCCTATCTTCATATAAAGCATACCACCTTTCAGCTTTTCATTCTTATCCTAAGAAATAATAACTACTTCTTGCTTTTCCATTTCGTTTCAGCAATTCTCTTTCGATAAGTCCTCTGAGCAGTCTTGCAGCCGTTGACGGGCTTATTTTAAGCAAATCGACAATATCGTTTTTAGTAAAAGAATTATGTTCCCTGGCATATTCCAAAATTTGTTCTTCTCTGCCATCTGCTATTTTTTCTTCTTTGGTATCCGAAACAGCCACAGATTTCGCCTTGAAAGCAGAACGATTGGTTGTGTCATTTCTTACGTTTCTGTTCGGCAGTATAATCTTAAAAGTATTTCGGGTGGTTTCAATGATGGGCTTTTCTTCCATATCTTCGTATGCCTTCATGATCTTCCCCATTCCTGTACCGTAAGCCTCAATCAAATGTAAGCGATAAAACACATTTCCAAGATCCTGATTTCTGCATATGGAAATACCTGCCATAACATCCTCCAATTCAATTCCCGGCATAAGACCTCCGATAGAAACAAACTCTATCCGGTCTTCGTAAATACTGATCAGAGCGCTGGCACTAAAAGAATAATCCCGATGCACCAACAAATTCAATAATGCTTCTCTGACCGCGATTTCAGGGTAATCCCGAACATCAATGCGGTATAGTTTTTCTATTGTCGCATGAACCTGATTACGAAAATCAATAAAATCATAGATTTCATTCATCTGCTGCATCAAAGACCCTGTAAATTCCCGGCGATCCTTAAAAACCATCTGATCCGTTCCCTGGAAAACTGCTATTTTAACCGTGTGGACACATTGATCCGATAAGAGTAACGCAAGATTGCTGTAAAGGCCGTCCTGATCTATCAGCTTTAGTGTACGCATCTGCTGCAATCCAAAATCCACTTCCCGAAGCCCAAACTCCTTCTTTACAGCCTCAAAAGTAAGTTCTTGCTTCAGGCAGCGCATAGCCTCAAAACGATCTCCGTCGGTTTCTTTAATCATACACACCCCTCCAAATGGATTCTGCTTCTATAAATATAACGAATCGTGTCAATCATGTCAATTGAATCAGGTTGATTTGACAAGTTTGGTACGATTTCAAACAATTTTGACAAGATACTTATAATTTCCGCCATGATGACGATCGTTGGTGATCATGCAGATTCCCTTTTGGATGGAACCTTTGGAGTTTTCTGCAGTGTTATTCATAAGAAAAATTATTATAATCCTTCAAAAATGCAGGTTGCCAAAAAGGCACCCACATTGCTATAATTAAAAATAAAGTTTCTTCATAAATATTTTCAAGAATGGGGGTATTACAATGAACATTGGAAGAGTTTCAGGAAGCTTACCTTATACATTTGGCCAGGGATGGAAGAATGCTCTGGAAACATCAGGATGTAAAACAGTATATGAGGCAAATCCATCAGCCATTATCCGAAAAGATCCCGATAAAATTGTGGCAAAATCTCATTACACCGAAGATGAAGCATTGTGGAATCAGTACATGAAGCCGTACCGTGATGCCCTGAAAATCGTCGATGGTCAATTAGTGGTCAATGCTGATATACGTCACCTTGCACCTCACATTCTTACGAAAACAATTCCGTCAGAAGAATTGGAATCTTTTCAGCGAAAACTGGAGCAGGAAGGCATTGGGGATGAAATTGACTGGTGGGGAGTAAAATATGATTTTCAGGATATGGATATAAACTTCCGTAATGCAGGATACTTAAATACAAGAATTGACTATATCGCATCCCGCTGTGCGGTCTTAAAAGATCGCATTGATAGAAATTATTCCGGTGAGGAAAAGGAACAGCAATTATCCAAACTGAATGAAATTTTAAATCACACAAAAAAAACAATGATTGATTCTTATTGCGGATCGGTTGGAAATTTTTATGAAGAATGTGGTTATTCTGAAGCCAAAGCAGAAATGGCAGAAAGTTTATCCAAAGGTATTGATCAGCGGATTTCTCAATATGAAGAACATTTACAGCAAAGTGAATCCTATGCTGCTCTCCGTAATACAACCGTAAAGTGGATGCAGCAGGATGACGGCTACATGGCGGCACGGCTTCGGGAAGATATGAACGCCTATGGCCGTGTGTCCGCACAGACGTCCTCCACGAAGACAGAGGAAATGGCTTATACGCTTCAGGATCTGGAAATCGCAGGAATATATTCGTCGGAATGCCAAGAGCAGTTGGATAACCAGGGAGGGACATTTTGGTCAGATAATGAACAGCGCATAGGATTGGATCTGGCCGTACAGGGAATGAAAACGGATTATCTGGCAAAACATGCCGGATTAAGCAATAATATGCAAAATCTTTTACAAAACACATTTCAAAGCTATAAGGACAACTATATAAATACCCTGGAACAAATGCTTAAGGAAAAGGCAAAGCAGTTTTTTACCCCATTTAAAACCAGTGTCAACCGAGAAGAAATTAATGAAGTTTATTCTTACACCATGATGCAATACCGTCAAACCGGAAATATTCTGGATGCCTTTACTCAAGGTGCAAAACAGGCACGGTCAATCGCTGAAGCAAAATTTTTTGGATATACCATGCAGCATCATCAACCAGAAAATATTCCGGATATTTTTACCCAGGAGTCATGGGCAAAGTTTGAAGAACTATTTTTTGAAAACGAAGAAAAACGTGATTATTCTGCAAAACATGACTGGGATAATTTTTTTGTTCCGTCGGACTATACCCGCTTTACAAAAGAAGACAGTATGTATGTAAAATACCAAAAATCCATCAATCGTTTTCTTGAAAGCCTGGAATCGGGTAATTATAAAAAAATTCATTTACTTTTTGGCAGTTCAGGAGATTATGAATTGAATTTGTTCGCATAGCTAAATAAAACCACCAAAAAGCTGATTCTGTTTATATATAAAAAAAGCTGCCACCCCAGAGAATTCCTCCTCTGCCGATGACAGCCTTTTTTCACTTATTTATTTTTATCCGAATGAATAATAACCTTACCCCTTAATCGCAGCAGGAATCTACTTCGCAGCAGGAGCACTGATTATTTTCTTCACAGCCGCATACATTTACCGGGCGGCAGGGAACGCAGCACCCGATTATGCCGCCGCACACGCCGGAATTATTCCCGCAGCCCGGACGATTTCCGCAGTCACAGCCGGGACGGCTTCCGCACCCACAGCCAGGACGGTTGTTGCAGTCACAGCCAGGACGATTGCCGCAATCGCAGCCCGGACGGCTTCCGCAATCGCAGCCCGGACGATTATTGCAGTTGCAGTCGCAATCACAACCAGGACGGCTGTTGCAGTTGCAGTCGCAATCACAACCAGGACGGCTGTTGCAGTTGCAGTCGCAGTCACAACCAGGACGGCTGTTGCAATTGCAATTGCAGTCACAGCCCGCATTATTCCCGCAGTTATTATCGCAGCCGCAGTTCCCGTTATTATTCCCGCAGCCACAGTTCCCATTATTATTCCCGCAGCCACAGTTTCCGTTATTATTCCCGCAGCTGCAGTTCCCATTGCAGCACCAGCGTCCGCATTTGCAGCATCTCCTGCGGCAGCAAAAACGATTATTCCATCCAAAACAAAGATTACACATATGATTAACTCCTTTTTTTATATGGTTGTACTATATCATATGTGGACAGAGCGGATGGGTTCCTAATTTTCCTTTTTCTTTTTCTTTTTCTTTTTCTTCTTCCTTTTCCCGGAAACCGGATCGATCATCTTTACCGCTCCCATCAGCAGCAAAACGGCCAGGAAGACCCAGAGAACAATGCTTACCGGAATCCAGGCATCGAGGATGAAATTCGATGAGCGCGTGCCAAACCACTGAAGGATGTTTTCCCCGGCGTTCCCGCTTCCTGCCTGGTTGCTGATCATCCGGTAAAAGGTCACTGCCGGGTTCAGCAGAAGAAGGTAAAAGAACGCACCGGAATTCATCTGCGTGCGGCTTCCCCCCACCTGGTTAAAATAACCCTGTGCGCTGGTCTGCGCCATAGATACCACGAACCAGTTCACGACATAGGTTCCAATCAGGAGAAAGAGCAGTACGCCGTAGGAAACGGCGGTTGCCATAGTTGACTTTTTACACAGCGCCGAAAAATAAATCCCCAGGCTGGCGGCAAACAGCGCCACGGCAATGTATAAAAGGATTAAAACGCCCAGATCAACCATGCGGATTCCGCCGTAGACGAACACCAGCGCAATAATCGGAAAACTGGATACTATCATCAATGCCGCATGGCTTAAGGAGGAAAACAGCTTTCCCGTGACAATTTGCAGGGGAGTTGCCTGGGTGGATAAAAGCAGCTCTAAGGTCTGTCTTTCCCTCTCCCCGCTGATGCTCCCTGCCGTCAGCGCCGGCATCAGCCCAAGGAGGAGGATGAATTCGATAGAAGCCACAAAAACATAAAGTTCCAAAAAGCGGGAATACTGGATTTCTGCCGTCAGCCGAACCTGAGAAAGCGCAGAATACATATCCAGAAAAGCAACCAGGGCAAGGATACTGTTAAACAGCATAATCATCACCGGATAGCGGACGCTCCTGCTGCTGACGGTCATCTCCCTGCGGTAAATGGGGTTCTTTTT
The DNA here is from genome assembly GCA_946553025.1 of uncultured Clostridium sp. GTDB lineage: Bacteria > Bacillota > Clostridia > Lachnospirales > Lachnospiraceae > Caccovicinus. The sequence continues at coordinate 93,065 of CAMNRM010000008.1, read as the reverse complement.
CATCCCCGTAAAATGCTTCCTTTTTTCCGTCTTTTCGGTTCTTTCCGTCTTCTCGCTCCTTTCCGTCTTTTCGGTTCTTTCCGCTTTTTCAGCAATTTTACTCATGTTCCCGGCCTCCCTTCATAGTGCAGCACGGGCTGCTCCTTGTGGTCGGTAATCTGCATAAACAGGGATTCTAAGTTTCCCTGCTGGCGTGTAAACCCGTTGACTAAGACTTCCGCATCGACAAGCTGCTGAAGCAGAAGGGCTTCGTCCTGGGCATCTCCGGTAAAGCCCACGGCAAAACAGTTATCTTTTATGGAAATCGTCCGGACACAGCTGTGACTGCGCAGTATGCCCATGGCCCGCTCGGCGTTGCGGTAAACCGTTATCAGCAGGGGATTGGACTGATCCACCCGCTCTAAGATTTCCTTCATGCTTCCCCCTAAAACCATGCGGCCCTGCTCGATAATCCCGATATCCGTGCAGACCTGGGAGAGTTCGGAGAGAACGTGGGAACTGATGAAAATCGTCGTTCCCTGCTCATTGATTTCCATAATCATCTCCATAAATTCCTTTCGGGTTTTCGGGTCAAGCCCGGACGAGGGTTCGTCTAATATCAGCAGTTTCGGTTCATGCACCAGGGCGCGGGCAAGGCAGAGGCGCTGCTTCATTCCGCGGGAGAGGCCGTCAACATAAAAATCCCGTCTTCGTTCCAGGCCCACCTGGTCCAGAAGGAACTCACACCGCTTTCTTCCGGTCAGCCCTTCTATCCCGTAGCAGGCAGCAAAAAATTCCATATATTCCCAGACCGTCAGATTATCATACACGCCGAAATGATCCGGCACATAGCCAATCTTTCCTTTAAAGTCCTGCCCTGCCGTGGACATATCCATGCCGTCAATGATAATCCTTCCCTCATCCGGCGCTAAAAGCCCTGCCAGAATCTTAATTGTCGTTGTTTTTCCTGCCCCGTTGGGTCCCACAAAGCCGTACAGGGCCCCCGCCTTAATTTCCATATTCAAACCGTCCAGCGCCCGGTATTTTCCATAGGATTTCTTTACGTTTTCTATCCGCAGCATTGCCCCTGATCACCTCTTTCCCTCAGTACCCACAACCGCAATCACCGGAAGCGCGATATCCGGAAGGTATTCTTTATCGTAAGCGTATTTTACCGTCAGCTTATTGTCTTCGGAGAGATAAGGCTCAAGCTGCCAGTCGGCAAACTCTTCCTGTCCCTGCTCCATCTGGTCATAGTTTCCCGTATGGTAATTGTAAAAATAAAGTTCTCCGTCAAACAGAGGAAAGACCCCGTACTTGGGATTTTCCAGAAATTCTTCGGACACGGAGATAAAACGCACTTTTTCCACCCGGATTCCCCTGCCTAAATCATACTCCAGGGTAAGGGGCGACATCCCGTCCATCGTATTTTTTTCTGCACTGTAGGAACCGTTGACCACCTTGGGCTGACGCTCTAAAGAGGTATGATAAACCTTGTTCCCCTCTCTGCACTCGGTTTCCAAGGAAGCCGTGTACAGGGAATAGCCCTGGACATCGATATCCTGTCCCTGAAAAATCCCGTCCTTTTCTTCCCGGGAAGCAAAGCCCATCAGCCTCGCGCCGTACTGATAACCGGTCAAAAGATTGTCCAGATAAAATCTTAAGCTGTTGGAACGGTTGACTGCGGTCATATATTCCGGCGAATCTACCTCCGCCTGGGCAAAACGATAGCCTCCGCTTATCCGGTCCGCCGTAATAAAGGAACTTGCCTTGGGATAATACAGCACCGGCAGATCCTGAAGGCTGACCGTTTCCCCTGCTTTTATCTCATCGATAAGCACCATGGCACCGGAACACAGAACGGCGGCCTTTTCTAAGGAAACGTCCAGGTTATTGGTCACTTCCCCGGAGATCCTGCCGTCAAAACTGTAAACCTTGCCGGTCAGTCCCTGATCTTCTTCATTTTGAGAACGCTTTTCCAGATGGAAGTAGTTCGGGGAAAATGCCCCTGCATCCCTGACCATCAGGCGGGTTCCCTCTTCTTTATAATCGATACGGATATCCGGCGCTTCCTCCCCGGTAAAACGGGAATACTGCTCCCCGCTGTTCCCCTGCATCCTGGTAATGGGGCGGATATCGTAGGACGGGTCAAGCCAGACGGAAAATGAACGGTTATAGGGCGTCTGCATATTGATGTAGGTGGACTCTACAATCGTATCTTCGGCATAGTCCTGGATGGAGGCATAGTGGAAAAAGCTGTCCTCAAACCTGGTTTTGCTGCTCATCAGATAAATCAGGCTGCTTGCAAACAGAGAAAGCGCCGTGACAAAATGAGGGTAACGGCGGCGCAGGCCCCTTTGCTTTAAGAAAAAGTACAGCCCAGGCCCCGCCAGAAGAATATAGCTGAAAATCGCTACGGCATACAGGGAAATCTGCGGAAGCTTATCGATCGTTCCCGAGTTGATAACCCCCTGAACCTCCCAGTAGGTGTTGTAGCCGTTGTCAAAGAGGTAATCGGCGAGTTCTCCAATCCGGTCTTCTCCCAAAAGGCTGGTAAACAGCTTATCCACATAGGGATGCTCCTGGCAGAAACTGCTGATATCCGAAAAATCATAGATCGAGGCGGCAATCATGCCCTTTTCCCGGTTTACCGCGGTAAGAACAGGAAGGCCCTGGCTGGTTAAAACCTCCATCCCGTCACTGATCTTTACCTGGGTTGTCGTCAGGGAAAGCTGCACGTCCTCCGGCCCGTAGATGGCAAATTCCTGCCCCATATCGACGATTTGCTCCTGCGGGTCCGGAAGCTCCCCCTCGATATTATTTTCCAGAAAGGTTTCTATGGCCTCCTGTCCTCCGGCTCCGGTTCCTAAAAGAAGAATCCCGCCCCGGCTCACCCACTCCTTAATGGTTTCAATCTGCGAAATGGAAAGCCGGCGGATATCATAGTTGGTAATTAACAGCACGTCCAGCTGATCAAGACCTGCCGCCTGCTCGGAGATGCTTCCCGCAACCATGGCACAGGTTCTTGTCAGCAGGGTACTGTAGTGGATACCCACGCCGTTTAAATACTCCAATTTATCCTGGGAATCACTCAGGGTTCCAATCAGCAGTTCCGGCGTATCCCGGCGAATATTGATTTTCAGACGCTTTTTCACAATCAATGTTTCTTCCTGATCGTAAAGCTGGACATAAAGCTGATCGGAGCGCAGCCCCAGAGGGATATTTAGGTTCACCTGCCGGGTCTGGCTGCCCTCTAAGGACACCGGATAGGCATACTCGTAAATGTTATCGTCGGCTTCCATCGAGCGCACGGACACGGTTCCGTGAAACACCTCATCCAGCTGATTGGTCAGGGTAATGTACACCGGAAGATAGCGCCCGCCTTTTGCCATATTGTCATAGCCGTAGCTGGCTTCCATGGCGACCGGGGCATTTTTATAGCCGTAGGCGGCATTCACCTCCTGGGCATCCTGGGCATAAACCAGCAGACCGTTTCCAAAGATTACTCCGGCAAAGCAAAGAAAGGCAAGAGCGATTCTCCTCGCCCTTGCCAGCCCCTTTCCTAACCGGTTTTTCATCCTTCTTCTTTCCATCAGCCAATCTCTCCAAAATTTTCCTTATTTACATCAAAATGCACCTTTAGCTTTACCGTAAACACGGTTCCGTTTAAGTCACTGGTCACCTGGATACTTCCCCCGTGCATGTCCACGACATTCTTGGCAATGGCAAGTCCTAAGCCGGTTCCTCCCGTGCTGGTGGATCGCGAGTGCTCCACCCGGTAAAACTTATTAAAAATCATGGGAAGTTCCTCCGGCGGGATGACCCGTCCGTAATTGGTAATGGAGATGGTCGCCAGTTCTTCCCCGCCGCAGACATTGACCTGAATACGCTTTCCCTCGGCCCCGTATTTAATCGCATTATTAATCAGGTTGTCAAACAGACGCGCCAGCAGATTGGCATCGGCACAGATCATCTGCACGGGGACATCGGAGGTCAGTTCATAGGTTAAGTTGTTATCGGCAAAGCTTGGGTAAAACTCTTCCAGAAGCTGGCTTAAAAGTTTTATAATATCCACCTGCCCCACCTTCATGGAAACCTTTCCGTAGGTCATTTTGGTAAAGCCAAAAAGGTCTTCGATAAGCTTTTCCAGACGCTTTGCCTTTGTATAGGCAATGTCTATGTACTTCTTCTGTATCTCCGGCTCAGCTACCGTCTGCCGGCTGTTGGAAAGAAGTTCCAGATAGCCGATAATGGACGTCAGGGGCGTTCTCAGATCATGGGCAATATTGGTAATCAGTTCGTTTTTTGACCGCTCTGCTTCCCTCTCCTTATCCATCAGTTCACGGATATTTTCCGCCAGCTTATTCAGGCTTTCCGCCATCTGCGAGAACTCGTCGTCGCCGATAATTTCCACCGCCGTGTTTAAATCCCCCTCGGAGATATTCTGCATGGCCTGGGAGATCTCTGCCATATACCGCATCGTCCTGCGCTGAAGAAAGAGGAAGGACACCGAAAAAACCGCAATGCCCAAAAGCACAAAGATAAGCACGCGGATAAGATCTCCCTGTCCTCCCCAATCGGTAAAGATGTTCTCCCTCCCCATTTCCCGAAGATAGCGGGAAATAATGGAAAGATTGGTAAGGAAAAAGATTTCGGACATACAGGCAATCAGCGCACTGTAGCCGATATTTACTGCCATGTGCCAATAAAAGCTTCTGCTTACATCCTTACTTTTCAATCTTGTACCCTACTCCCCATACTGTGGTTATAATCTTATTTTGCCGGGTATCTTCTTTCATCTTCCCCCGCAGGCGGCGGATATGTACCATAACGGTATTATTGGCTTCATAAACTTTTTCATTCCACACATTTTCAAAAATTTCATCCGTACTGAACACCCTTCCCGGATTGGAAGCCAGCAGATATAAAATATCAAACTCAATCGGGGTCAGCTTAATCTCTTCCCCCTCGACCGTCACCTTATGATTGTCTTTATTAATCGTCAGCCCCTTAATGGAAATCTCATTCTTCCCGGCATCGTGGACGCTGCTGTTGGGATTGAGCTGGGTGTAGCGGCGAAGCTGCGACTTTACCCGGGCCGTCAGTTCCAACGGGTTAAAGGGCTTCGTCACATAGTCGTCGGCTCCCGTTCCCAGGCCCAGGATCTTATCCAGATCCGTAGACTTTGCGCTGAGCATAATAATGGGAATATTGTTGGTTTCCCGGATCTTCTTGCACATCTCCAGGCCGTTCATCCCCGGCATCATAATATCCAAAAGCACCAGATGAACCTCTTCCTTTCCAAGAATTTCCAGCCCCTCTTCTGCATTATTTGCCTTTAACACCTTATAGCCGTCACTGACCAGATAAATTTCAATTAAATCAGCGATTTCCTTTTCGTCATCTACTACTAAAATCCGGGTTTCCGGCATAGCTGCCCCTCCTTCTCTTTCGCTTTTTCCTGCGGTTTGCCAGGCCCTTCGGCAAACCGCAGCCGCTTTTCCTTCTTAAACGAGCCAGAACGGGTTCTGACTTCACATTCTTTCTTTGCATTTACCTATAGCTTACATGCAGCCTGTGAAAAAATCTATAGGAGTTTATTGGATAGTTTAATTTTCGCTCTCCACCGGGATAAAAACCCTGGTGGTCATGGGATCGGGGTCGAGTTTTTTCCTGACTTCCTTTGCCATGTGCACGGCTTCCTGGCAGAACTGCTCCTGGGAGTTGACAAGGACCTTCCCCCGCTTATCCGGCTTTTCATAGCTTCCGTCGGGCTGGAGGATGTGCGCTTTTACATTGTCCTCCAGTTCAACCTCCAGAATATGGAAAACTTCTTCTTTCAGCACCTCATCTTCCACCGGGAAGACAATCTCCACCCGCTTATCTAAGTTTCTCGGCATCCAGTCGGCGCTTCCCATGTAAAGCTGCGCCATGCCGTCGTTTTCAAAATAAAAGATCCGGCTGTGCTCCAGGAAGTTCCCCACAATCGAGCGAACCGCAATATTTTCACTCAGTCCGGGGATTCCCGCCTTCAGACAGCAGATTCCACGGATAATCAGGTCAATCTTTACCCCGGCGCAGGAAGCCTCATAAAGCTCGGCGATAATCTCCTTATCGCACAGCGAATTCATCTTGGCAATGATTTTTGCCTTCTTTCCCTCCCTGGCATTGGCCGCTTCCCGGCGGATCAGGCGCACAAAATGGTTGCGCAGCCAGATCGGCGCAACGGCCAGGCGGTTCCAGCTCAACGGCTCCGAATAGCCGGACAGCATGTTAAAGACCGCCGTGGCATCCTCGCCCACTAAAGGATTACAGGTCATCAGTCCGCAGTCCGTATAAAGCTTTGCCGTGGAATCATTATAGTTTCCGGTTCCCAGATGGACATAGCGGCGGATGCCGTCCTCCTCCCGGCGAACCACCAGGGTGATCTTGGAATGGGTTTTTAAGCCTAAAAGACCGTAGATAACGTGGCATCCGGCCTGCTCTAACTTCTTTGCCCAGAGAATATTGTTTTCCTCGTCAAAACGCGCCTTTAACTCAACCAGCACCGATACCTGCTTGCCGTTATCTGCAGCTGCAGCCAGGGCGGCGATAATGGGCGAATTCCCGCTCACCCGGTATAAGGTCTGCTTAATGGCAAGCACCTCCGGGTCCTTAGAAGCCGCACGGACAAAGTCAACCACCGGGTCAAAGGTCTGGTAGGGATGATGGAGCAGGATATCCCCTTTTCGGATATTGGTGAAAATATCGTCCTCATTCATCAGTGCCGGCACGGGCTGCGGGGTGTATCTTTCGGCTTTTAAGTTGTCAAAACCGGTCAGACCGCCGTAGACCTTCATTAAGAAGGTTAAATCCAGCGGCCCGTTGATGGCAAAGATATCTTCCGCACTTACCGACAGTTCCTTCCGCAAGATTTTTAACAGGCGCTTATCAATCTTTTCTTCCACTTCCAGGCGGATAACCTCGCCCCACTGGCGCTTTTTCAGCTGTTTTTGAATCTCCTGCAAAAGATCCTCCGCCTCTTCCTCGATGGTCAGATCGGCATTGCGCATAATCCGAAACGGTGCTGCCGCAAGGATATCGTAGTTTAAGAACAGGGTCTGCATATTCCTCTCGATAATCTGCTCGAGAAGGATGATGTTTCGCAGTTCCCGGCCGTCTTTCCCGGCAGAAACCGGAAGTTCTACAAAACGGGGAAGCACCGACGGCACCTGCACCATGGCAAACTCCGGCTCCTCATCTCCCTTTTTCTTTTTTAACAGGGCGGCAATATTTAAGGTCTTATTCCGCACTAACGGGAAGGGACGGGACGAGTCAAAGGCCATGGGGGTGAGTACGGGATAGACATTTTCCTCAAAATACTTGTCCACATACTTTTTCTGCTCTTTATTTAAGTCTTCATGATTTTCAATCACACAGAGCCCCTGCTGCTTTAAGGCAGGCACCAGAGAGCGGTTATAGGTGGAATACTGCTGGGTGACCAGTTCATGGGTTTTCACTGAGATTTTCTCTAACTGTTCCTGCGGCTTCAGCCCGGCAATATCCTCCTTATCGTATTTTGCGTGAACCATATCCTTTAAGGAGGCCACGCGAACCATAAAAAACTCGTCCAGGTTCGAGGCGGTAATGCTTAAGAATTTCAGCCGTTCAAAAAGCGGAAGGGTCTTATCCCTCGCCTCGCTTAATACACGGTAGTTAAATTCCAGCCAGCTTAACTCCCGGTTCACATAATTTCCTGGTTCTCTGTAATTCACACTGTTTTCCGCCATGACTAACCCCTCCTTTTATGCTTTAATACCGGCCGGATTCCAAAGATTTCCTCAAAGAAATCGGCTTTTTGCGAAAACGACATCTGTTCTAAGAGAATTTCCCCCGGATAATCGGTGGTAATCACCAGCTGTTCGTCGCGCACCGCCATCTTGCAGCCGGAAAGCTTCTGCTTGTGGCTGCGATCCATGGAGTTTGCCAGACGAAGGATTGCCGTCAGCTTGGCGATTTTTATGCGGATATCGTTGACGCTTAAGGTTTCCATATCATTTCCGGAGGATGCCGTGCTAACTTTTAAGCCCCCGGAAACTTCGCGGTCAATATCGGTTTCCAGCTGTATCTGGTTATAGTCAAAGTCCCGGATATTGTAGCGCACCACATTGGCGATAATTTCCCGCTCTAAATGGCTTAATCCGATAATTTCCGTGGACATAATAATATTGTAGGCACATTCGTTCGCGTCGCGGATACTGATAAACTTGCCGCAGGCGTGGAGAAGGACGGCAATCCGAAGAAGCAGCCGATCCCTGGAATTCATCCCGTGGTATCTGCGGATGGTATCAAAGATATCCATGGCATGGATTTCCAGAATCTGGTTGTGCCCGGTGTGGCATTTATAGCGCTTGGCCATATTTTTGGAAGCTGCCAGAATATCGTTTTCAAAGCTGTGCTTAAACTTCACCTGGCGGGAATTCTCCGCATACTCCGCCGCCATCCCGTCGCAGAGCCTGATTCCCGGAAGCCAGAACTGCTCGGCACCCGTGATTTCCAGTATCCGTTTATAGATAATGGCACTGGGCATCATCAGTTCCGCATAGGTTTCATTGACCCCGAATAAATCCTCCATCTGCTGAAGACTCATATGGAAGAGCGCGTCGTAAAAACGGTTCACATCCTCGGCGGTCATCCGATCCGGCATCTGTTTATCCACCGTCACCATCTGCTTATAGAGAGAAAGCGCGTTATCGCCGATACCGATTAGGTTTTTAATTTCCCGATCCTTTAAATACATCTTGCGGAACACAAAAAGTTCATTGTCCACCAGTTCCCGGATAATCTCCTGGTGCATCTTGACATTCGTGGGAATCCGTGAAATCAAATCGCGGATTTTCAGCGCCCCTAACGGCAGGTTCTGGGTGGTAATCAATGCATCTTTATCAAACAGGGATAACTGCATACTGCCAAAGCCCACATCGACAATCGCCGTTCCCTTCTGGATAATCGTGTTAAATTCGCTTTCCTTGGAGGCAATGGCCTTATAGCTTAAGAAACGCTGTTCGGAGTTGCTGATCAGCTTAATTTCCAGGCCGGTGCGCACCCGTATCTGATCCAGGATAATCGGGTTGTTTTTTGCCTCCCGCATGGCGCTGGTCGCATAGGCGCTATAGGCGGATACCCGGTAGCTTTTCATAATCACCGAAAAATCCTTGAGCACCTGGCAGAGTTCCTCCACCAGATCATAGCTGATCTTTCCCGTGCTGAAGGTATCCTTCCCCAGGGCAATCACATGGCGCACATGGTCAATGGGACGGATGCCGTTTTTATTGGAAATTTCATAAATCCCCAGCTCCACTTCAAAGGAGCCTACATCAATCGCTGCAAATGTTTGAATTGCCATACTCTCCTTATTCCTTCCTGTTTAATGTTGCTGATCGCTTAAGTCCTCCTGCATCAGAAGATGGGTGATAAACTGTGCCGCCGTCCTCCCTGACAGGCCGCCATGGCTTAATTCCCACTGATTTGCCGCAAGCAGAAGTTCTTCTTCCGGAAGGTTCACCCCCCGTTTTTTCGCCAGAGCCTTAACAATGGTCTTAAATTCCTTCGGCTCCGGTGCGCCGAAATAAATCGTTACCCCAAACCGCGCCACCAAAGAAAGCTTCTCCTGCACCGTGTCATTGGCATGGATTTCATCGTCGGAGAGCTGCCGCTTATCCCGAAAGCTTTCCCGGATCAGATGACGGCGGTTGGATGTGGCGTAAATCAGGACGTTTTTCGGCTTCTTTCCCAGACCGCCCTCGATAATCGCCTTTAAATACTTATATTCCAGTTCCGATTCCTCAAAGGATAAATCGTCCATGTAGATAATAAACTTGTAATTCCTGTCCTTCACCTGCTCAAGCACATCGGACAATGCCTTAAACTGGTGCTTGTACACCTCGATAATCCGAAGCCCCTGATCGTAATACCGGTTAAGGATGGCCTTAATGCTGGAGGACTTGCCCGTCCCGGCATCCCCGTAGAGCAGGACATTATTCGCCTCCCTGCCGCGGATAAAGGCTTCCGTATTCTCCACAAGCTTCTGCTTCTGGCGCTCATAGCCGATAAGATCCTCCAGATCGATGTGCTCGATGCTGGTAATGGGATCAATATAAGCCTGTTCATCCTTTTCCAGTATGCGAAACGCCTTATTCAGCCCGAACTTCCCCACGCCAAACTCATGGTAAAACTGCGTAACCTCCCGCTGGAATTCATCCACATCTTTAGCCTGCTCCAAAGAAACCGCAAGTTTTACAATCCGGTCCCGAATCCTTTTATTAAACACCCGGCTGCTCTCCTTCGCCGCACGGTAATCCGCCGTCAGATGCCAGATTCCCGTATCCAAATCCCGGTCAAGCACCCGGATATCATAGTCAAAAAGATCCTTAAAGATTTGGAAGTCATGGCGGGCCAGGATATCTAAGGAACCTCCCGCCGGCCCGGAGATCTCACAGGAAGTACTGTAGGCGTTCTCATGGTTGGCCAGGCAGAACGCTAAAAAGCAGTGATAAAGATTCCCCTGAAACCCATAGGTCACTGCCAGTTCAATTAACTGATTCATACAGGAAAAGCGCCGATCCTCCGGCCCCCTCTCCGTAAGCAGGGACTCCATATCTTCAAAAAGCTGCTGATAGCGAAATCCCCGGTATAAAATTAACTCTTGTGTTTTCACGTTTTTGGCCCCGTTTCTATGTAATCTATTTTCGATGGTTCTGTATTTTCCTTATTCTGCAGGCTTATTCTGCAAACTTAATAATTCCCCAGAATACGCAGGTTCACCGCCTCGTGCTCAATCCCCAGCAGGGCATTCTGCACCTTCCCGTCCTGCAGTGTTCCCTCGATATCCACGAAAAACCGGTATTCCCAGTTTCTCTCCAGAATCGGCCGGGACTGAATCATCACCAGATTGACATGGTTGTAGATAAAATGGCCCAGCATATTGTAGAGGGAACCGCTGACGTGCGGCGCTTCAAAGCAGACACTGACCTTTTTGGCATCCAGCCGGTATAAGGGTTCTTTTGCCAGGATAATAAAGCGTGTGGTATTGTTCCGGTTATGGTTAATCGACTGTTCTAAGGCGGTCAGACCGTAGAGCGCCCCCGCGGTTTCGCTGGCAATGGCTGCCTGGGTCACATCGTTTTCCTGCGCCACCTGCTTTGCCGCCATAGCGGTATTTTCCATGCTCACCTGCTTCCATTCCCGATGTGCGCTTAAAAATTCCTGGCACTGGATTAAGCCCTGCGGGTGGGAATAGACCGTGCGGATATCCGAAAGCTTTGCCTGCGGAAGACCTAAAAGGGCATGGTTTACCACCACTTCGGTTTCTCCCACGATGTAATTATCATATTTTAATAATAAATCATAGTTATCGATAATCGCCCCTGCCGAAGAATTCTCAATCGGCAGAACCGCATAGGCCGCCTTTCCCGCAGCAACATCCTCCATCGCCTCTTCCCAGGAGGGCACATGATAGGCGTTCACCTGCTGACCGAAAAATTTTCTGGTCGCCTCATGGCTGTAGGCTCCCTCCACGCCCTGGTAAACCACCTTCACCCCGGCGGTCGGAAGGTTTTCCACCAGACGAAATCCTTCGCTTATCCGGCTTTTCGCGGTTCCTAACTGCTGGTACTGATAGCGGCGGCTGATCGTCATCATCTGCGCAAACATCTCATCCACAGCAATCTCGTTAAACGGGGTCTTTGCCAGACTCCGCACGGCAAACCGCTTTTGTTTTTCTCTCTCCGGGTCAAAGATAGGCTTTCCGCTTTTCCGCTTATACTCTGCCACATCCCCGCACAGCTTCATTCTCTGCTCAAATAATTCCACCAACTGGCTGTCCACCTGGTCAAGCTGAGCGCGGATCTCCTGCAAATCCAGTTCTTTTTCCATGTTCCATCTCCATTTCCAGTCAAAGCATCGTTTGTCTTTTCTTTATTCTGTTCTTAAATCCTTTTCTGCGGGCTATACCGCCTCTTCCATCTCCTTAATCATGGAAATGATCACATCCCGGGTGTAGGCTCCGCTCTTTTTTCTCTGCTCCGGCAAAAGTTCTTTTAAGTAAATCGGCTTTCCGTAGCGCAGGTACACCTTCCGGGGGCGGATAAAGGGGATGTGCTGTTCAAAAATCCCGTCATTGCCCAGCATAGCGACCGGGATCACCGGGCAGCCGGTTTTTTCCGCCATCTTTAAGCTTCCCTCCTTAAACGGGAGGAGTTCCGTCGGCTCGCTGTTTTTGTTCCGCGTTCCCTCGGGAAAGATCCAAATCGATATCCCGTGCTTTATCTTATCGATTCCCTCCAGAATGGTCTTTAATGCTTCCCGGGTATCCTCCCGATCCAAAAACAGGCACTGGACATAGTCCATCCAGTTTTTCAGCACCGGATAGCGCGTCATCTCTTTCTTGGCCACAAAGCCCAGAAGCCCCGGAACCGTGGTATAGCCGATTAAAATATCAAAATAGCTTCTGTGATTGCCCACATAGAGGACGGCCTTATCTCTGGGAATATTTTCCATCCCTTCGATCACAAGCTTCGTTCCGGAAATCTTTAAAATCAGCCGGAACATAAACTGGACAACCGCCAGACAGCGATGGTTCCTTGCCTCCATATTTTTCTTTCCCCAAACCGCTTCCCAGATCACCCAGGGAATCGTGAGAACCAGAAAAAGCATCAGCAGCAGAAACACCAAAATAAACCGTATCATGACTTGCACCTCAAACCTGTTATCATTTTCACAAAAACGATCAATGTTTTTGATGGTATCATTATATAAAAGGTTAGAGGCATTTACAAGACCAGAGGTTCGTTTTTTTGCTGATTTTCTGTAACTTTTTCCAAAATTAAGCCGGTCAGAAACCACAGGGGAGCAAAATCCAGCCGGATCAGGCCGTGGATATTCGTGGGCATCCCCCGGTAATCCCATGGACAGATCCCCATCTTCCCCAGCAAAAGCCCGAACAGATATTCTGCCGTAAAAATCAGCACCATATCAATCATTCCGTGGCGAAGGGCAAGTTCTCTTTGGGAAATCCTTCCTTTATCCCATACCCCTTCATCCAGCCACCGGTCAATTCCCCTGCATATTGGCCCCAAAAAAACCCCCAGACCGTAAATGGGAAACATCAGAAGGGAAGTCTTGCCCATCAGCCGCCAGTCCTGGTGCAGGATCGATTCCATCGAAGTAAATAAGATTTCCAGGCACCACCCGGTAACCCCACAAAGCAAAAAATATTTAACCCATTGCATACTGCATCTTTTCATCGTTTTCATAAAACCAGTATGCACACAGCCTGAGGGAATATGCGCTGTTTTCCCTTCCAGATTCTTCCCTGTCCCGGTTCACCGCCTGCTCACCACCGCGTCCCGGTTCACTGCCTGCTCACCACCGCACCCTGGTTCACTGCCTGCTCACCACCGCGCCCTGGTTCACCGCCAGTTTATCACCTGATTACCACCGCCAAAATCCATTGCCGATCCCTTCAGACTTTACAAAAGCGGCGACAAAAGGCGGCAGAACTGTTCCTTGACGCGGATAAGAAGGCTGCGCTTCTGGTAATCCTCCCAGGTAACTTCCCTACAGTAAGGCAGATCATCTAAAAATGCCTGTTCAAGCTTCCCTGTGGTTTCTTCATCGTACATTACGGCATTGACTTCAAAATTTAACTCAAAGCTTCGGATATCCATATTTGCCGTTCCATAACAGCTGACCATCCCGTCCACCGTAATTCCCTTGGCGTGAAGGAAGCCGTGTTCATAGATATAGCATTTTGCCCCTGCCTGAATTAATTCTCCCGCATAGGAAAACGTAGCCCAGTAGACAAAGGGATGATCCGGCTTGCAGGGAATCATCAGCCGCACGTCCACCCCCGAGCGGGCAGCTATCTTTAATGCCGATAAGATTGCGTCATCCGGCACGAAATAGGGGGTCTGGATATAGATATGGTTCTTTGCCCGGTGGAACATTTCCAGATAATTGTCCCGTATATTCTTCGTCCCCGTGTCCGGACCGCTGCTGACAATCTGTATGCCTACAACCTGTGAAGATTCCGGCATCTCCTGTTCAAAATACCTGCTCTGTAAAAACAGGTTTTCTTTTACCGCATAATTCCAGTCCAGGGCAAAGCGGATCTGAAGGCTGATGGCCGCCTCCCCCGTAATCTTTAGATGCGTATCCCTCCAGTACCCGAATTTGGGAACCTTGGAGATATATTCTTTTCCCAGGTTAAATCCTCCCACATAGCCGATTTTTCCGTCAATTACGACAATCTTTCGGTGGTTGCGGTAGTTTACCCGGAAATTCAGCCGTCCAAGCACCGGCGGGAAGAAAATCCCGACCTTAATTCCGGCCTGCTTCATCGCATTCCAGCGCTTTTTGGGCATGAACCGTCCGCCCATCCCGTCCGCAAGCACCCGAACCTCCACGCCCTCCTTTACCTTTTCCAGCAGAATCGGCACAATGGAATCAAAAACCTCATCATTTTTAATAATATAATACTGAATATGAATGTACTGCCTGGCATTCCTCAACTCCCGGCGCAGGTCTTCAAATTTTTTTCTTCCGTCCGTGAAAATCTCCAGGTCATTGTTCATGGTAAGCACCGAACCGGAGGTTTCCAGATTGTAGAGCACCAGACTTCCATAGTCGCGAACCACAGGTTCATTTTCGGTGGCCGGACGGTATTCCCTGAAAATCTGCTCCTGGCTTTTCACCGAATAGCGCAGACGATCTTCCACTTCCTTAATCCGAAACATCTTGCTTTTCCTGAGATCCTGCCCGAAAAACAGATAAAAAATCACGCCGAATACAGGAATAAAGTTTAAGGCAAACAGCCAGGTCCACACACTTTTCGGATCTCTTCGCTGGAAAAAAATAATCGCAATGCTGAAACACAGATTAATCAGAAATATATTTTTCATTTCCCCACCGCCTCTCTGGATTACCGTTTCATTACGGTTACTGTTCATACATTCACAGCAACGGGCCAAAGACCATATGAACAGCAGCAACTCTCTATGCCAGTGTATGCATTGTTAATGCCCACTATAATAGCATAAATTTTCCAAAAAGACAAATCTCACTCCAAATAAACTTTTGTAAAAAAAGCCTTAAAAAAATATAAAAAAACAACGGCAGGAAGCGAAGCACTCATGCCCCGGTTCCTGCCGCTGCTCTTTTATTCTAGTTTTATTTCGCCAATGTTTTTATCGGCCTCATCCTGCTTTTTTCGATCCGCCTTGCGAAACTTTGTAGGCGGTAGTCCCTTGATCTTTTTAAATGCCTTGGAAAAGACCAGGGGATCGTCGTAGCCGCAGGAGGCAGCAACCATCTCCACCGTAAGATCCGTAATCGTCAGCAGTTCCGACGCCCGGGTAATGCGGTAATTGCTTAAATACTCCTGTGGCGAAACACCAAAGCTTTTCATAAAAATCGTATAGAGGTAGCTTCGGGTAATTCCCACATAGTCGGCCACATCCGAAATCTTAATCTTCCGCGGATAGTTATTCTGTACAAATTCCACTGCACGGCGCACATACTGATTTTCTAATTCCCGATACTTTTGTTTCGGCACGACGGCGGTTTTGGCCAGCACGGAAAAGAAGGCATACAGAAGGGATTCCAGTTTAAAATCCGTAAGTATACTGCTCTGGCGGTGCTGCAGCATCTCCATCACAATCTGTTTTAATTCCTCTCCGCTGTCGGACTGGAACATCATGCGGCTTTCTCCCAGACCCAGATCGCTTAAATACTGTTTTGCATTTTTTCCGCCGAATCCCACCCACAGATAGGACCAGGGTTCTTTTTCATCGGCCTGGTAATAGGTCAGCATATCCGGCGGAATTAAAAAACCATCCCCGGCTTTTAACGGATACCGGTTATCCCCGACCCGATAATAGCCCTTCCCTTTTAAAATAAAATGGATAATATAATTCGGCCTTACTGCAGGCCCAAAGCTGTGGAGGGGTTCACAATCGGCATAACCGCAATAACACAAATAAAGATCAGAAAATTTCTGCTCGGACAGACTAAGTACAAACGCATTCTCCATCTCTTAACCTCCAAAAAACCTTTTCATACTTCTGTTCTTTTATCATAGCACGCGGAGGCAGATACTGGAAGCCTTTATTTTTCCCTTACCCAAAAAAGCCCGATTTACAGCAAAATTTTCCATAATCCAAATTGCGCCGGGAAGTTATTTTCCTGTTTTTGAAAGAAGAGGTTCGGAAAGGTGGGTATTAAACCACTGGATAATCGGTCCCATGCACAGGGCCGTAATTACCGTTCCCACACCGATAACCACCGCACAGATAAACCCGGTGGCCACACAGAGTAAATCCGTGCTGATCCGGCAGATGCGGAAGGCACAGAGCCGGTATTTATTGGCGGCAATCAGGGATACGGCATCGTAGGCCGATACCCCCAGATCCGCAGTAAAGTATAAAGAAGCGGCAAGGCTGGAAAAAATAACACCGACAATCAGCAAAAGGATACGAATCACCATGCCGGGCTGCACAAACATCTGGTCCAGAAGCTTCACGGTCAAATCCGCCATAATTCCCGTGCCGAAAAGATTAAAAATCGTAGCAATACCAATGTAATGGCGTTCGACGAAAAAAACACCGACCAGCAATACCCCGGTAACGATGGGATAAATATTTCCATAGGTGGAATGGGCGAGATTGGCAAACGCCGAAACAAAACAGGTAAACGGATCGGCACCCAGGCTGCTCTTTTGCAGAATGCCCACACAGACACCGCAGAGCAGTACCCCAAACAATGCCATCCCTATACGTTTCTTCTTATTTTCCATGACTTGCTCCTCTTTTTAACGTTTTCATCGATAGAATAACGGTGTTACTGTTCACATGTTCACAGCAATGAATAGCTTCCCTTTTCTTCCAGCTTACTGACAATCCTCTACGGCTTCCAGCACGATAATCCTGGACCAGAAATCCGCACAGTGCCTTTCTTTTGACACCTCGCCCACCGAATAATCGCTGGTGACAAGGCCGGCATTCATCAGTTCATTGCCGTAGAAATACCCGGGCTGCACGCCTTTCTGCATACTGGTATCCATGCCTTCAGCCGCCAGATCGACCTCGTGATAGCGGGTATTTTCCTGAAGCCCCTGAAGCTTTAACCGGCGGAAAGGACTGGTGGTTTCAGCAAGCACCTTAAAATAAGCCACAACCGCCTGCTTCTTGTCGGGGGAAACCACCATCCATGCCGTGATATTTCCCTCAAACGGGCTTTTTAAGCGATAAAACGTCCCGTTATGAATTAAACTGCGGTACTTTTTCATAAAGGCAATCTGTCTGCGGACAATGGCGTGATCCTCCTCGGAGAGCTTGGTCAAATCCAGTTCATAGCCAAACGCGCCGAAATAAGCCACATTGCCCCGGGTTTCCATCGGCGTTACCCGATAAAGCTGATGGTTTGGCGCAACCGAAACATGGGCACCCATGGAGCTGACCGGATAGGCATAGCTGCTTCCATACTGGATTTTCAGACGTTCTACGGCATCCGAATCATCGCTCGCCCACGCCTGCGGCGCATAGTATAACATTCCCGGGTCAAAACGCCCGCCGCCGCTGGCACAGGACTCAAAGAGGATGTGCGGGAATTTCGATGTTAAGCGCTCGTATAAATCATACACCCCTAAAATATAGCGGTGGAAGATTTCCCCCTGCCGGTTAGCTTCATAAGCCGCGGAAAAGCACTCGGTAATATAGCGGTTCATATCCCACTTAATATAAGAAACCTTGGATTCCGACAAAATCTTTTCCACCAGACCGCAGATATAATCGACAACTTCCTTCCGGGAGAAATCCAGAACATACTGCTTCCTTCCGTGGGAGGTGCTTCTTCCCGGAGTTTGTATAATCCAGTCCGGATGAGCGCGGTAAAGTTCACTGTCCTTATTCACCATTTCCAGTTCAAACCAGAGCCCGAACTTCATGCCCAGATCCTCAATCCTCTGCGCCAGCCCCCTGATTCCGTTTGGAAGGCGGTCCGTGTTCGCCCACCAGTCACCCAGACCGCTGGTTTCCGTACATCTGGAGCTGAACCACCCGTCGTCCAGGACAAAGAGTTCCACACCGTCCTCTTTTGCTGTCCTTGCAATTTCCACCAGCTTTTCTTCATTAAAATTAAAATAGGTTGCTTCCCAGTTATTGATTAAGATGGGGCGTTCCTTTTCCCTCCACTCCCCTCTGGCCAGACGGTAACGGTACAGGCGGTGAAAGGTCTGACTCATCCCGTTTAAGCCCTTATCCGAGTATACAACAACGGCTTCCGGGGTCTGAAAACTCTCTCCCCCCTTTAAGCACCAGGAAAAGCCAAAGGGATTAATTCCCATCATCATCCGGGTAACACCAAAGCTGTCCACCTCGGCCTGGGCAAGGAAGTTCCCGCTGTAAACTAAGGAAAAGCCCAGCGCCTCTCCCTGGAACTCATCCGCCGAAGGCCGCTTTAAAACAACGAAGGGATTGTGCACATGCCCGGAGTCGCCCCTTGTGCTGTTGATGGAAGTAATGCCCGGCTGGAGCGTTCTCTCTTTCAGATGGCGTTCCCTGCCCCAGTATCCGGAAAACTGCATCCACGCATAATCGGCGTCCGGAAGATCCAGCGATAAACTCATCGCGGTGGTCAGCTGCATCTCTTCTCCGCCCTTATTTTCAAAACGTGCGCTTCGGGCAATGGCGTTTTCTTCATTAAAAATCGTGTAGTACAGCGTCAGCTCCACGTTTAACAGCTCGTCGCGCAGAAGGATTTCCAGGGTATCCGCCTCTTCATCCTTTTCCGTATAGGTCGCCGGAAGAGAGTCAAGCTTTGGCTTTCCTGCATAGACCTTTGAGGAAACATAGGTAAAGTTGGTAATCCTGCTCCCGTTCTTCTGAAGGATTTCCACCGCGGGCATACGAAAATCGCTTGTGCCATAGGACGGATATTCCTGCTTTAAATGCTCTAAGGAAAACGAATATTCCCCTTCAAAAACATAGGCGGATGTGGGGCGGTAACTGTTTTCAATCATATAGTCATAATTGTCTTTCTGGGCAATCCGCTTTCCAAAATAAAGCTGTCCCAGCTGCCCGTTTTTGAGAACCTTCATAATATAGCTGATTTCATTATTATAAAGGTGAAATTCTCCCGTTTTTTCATGAACAAAAATACCCATAACCTGTTTCCTCCTGTATTCAATGTTACAGGTATTATAAAAGATAAACAAAAGTTACGGGAGTTAAATTTGTAGGATAAAACAGTTTTTTTGTTCTATAAAATTCCTGGCTCTGCCATTCTTACACGGCTTATCCAAAAGCCCGGAAAAACCCAAACAAAAAAGCCAGCCGAAAACAAAACTGTCTTCAACCGGCTCTTCTTGTCTTACTCGCCTTCTGCCTTATACTCAATTCCGCTGATTAAACCTTTTTTGGTATAAAACGTAAGTACAACCTTTTCTTCCTCTGACGTATAGCTGTAGCGTCCCTGCTTTTCCGTATAGTCTTCGCCGTAGGCTTCCACCATCTCCTCAATCGAAGATCCTATGTGGATTCCCTCCGGTGTCTGGGTTTCTTCTCCCAAAAACCAAATCGACTTTACATAATCGGCATCTCCCGAAGGATAGGTGGAAAGTTCAAACCCTTCGTAGGTAAACACCCGCTCCTTTCCCTGGTGCTTACAGCTCTGTGCTTCGTAAAAGTTCTCTGCCTTACCCAGTACCGAAAGCACCTCGGACGCATCCTGGTTCATGGAAATCTCAATTTCCCCTGTATGAAATGTATAGGCCCAGCTCGTCAGCAAACTGCCCTGCCCCAGACAGGCAAGCAGCACAGTCCATGCTAAAATCCTCGTTAATCGCCCTTTCATCGCCATCTCTCCTCATCGATTTACCCAACCCATAAACAAAACTGCCCTGTTGGCAATTCATTCTTTATGTGAATTTTATATAGTAAATATACCATGATTAGATCGGTATTTCAAGGGATGAAGATCTTACAAATCTTACGATTCCATAACATTTTTTTAATGATTCCAGTCACATTTGCCTTCTTACTGTTTTATCGCCCTGATGCATGGAAAAACCAGGAAACACAGGAAAAATAAGGAATTTTTGCTGCTGCTTTACCTTCCCTCAATATCCATAATCATATCCACCCTGCGCTGGTGACGGCCGCCTTCAAACTCGGCTTCGAGCCAGGCATCCACAATCATTTTTGCCAGCTCCGACCCGACCACGCGGGCACCGAACGCCAGGATATTTGTATTATTATGCATACGGGATAATTTTGCACTGTAGGGCTCGCTGCACACGCAGGCGCGAATTCCCTTAACCTTATTGGCGGCTAAGGAGATTCCCACGCCGGTTCCGCAGATTAAAATCCCCAGATCGGCTTCCCCTGCCGCTACTGCCCGTCCTACCTTTTCCCCGTAAACCGGATAGTCGCAGCTTGCCGTTTCATTCGTTCCAAAATCAACCACTTCATAG
This sequence comes from uncultured Clostridium sp., assembly GCA_946553025.1. Classification (GTDB taxonomy): domain Bacteria; phylum Bacillota; class Clostridia; order Lachnospirales; family Lachnospiraceae; genus Caccovicinus. The sequence goes on along the minus strand of CAMNRM010000008.1, from coordinate 72,580 downwards.
CCCTTTGCTTCCAGATATTCCCTGATTTCCCTTTTCATCTCCACTGCGCTGTGGTCATTTCCCATAGCAATCTTCATTGATTTTACCTTCTCTTTCTTTCGATATTCTTTTTCTTCTTTATTTATCCTTCCCCAAACAGCAGCTTTAAATGTTCCAGACGCGCCCCCATATTCTGAAGCAGAAGATCCGCCACCGTCAGCGCCGCCATCGCTTCCACTACCACTACGGCCCTGGGCACGATAATCGGGTCATGTCTTCCCTCGATTTCCAGGAGCGTTTCTTCGCCCTTCTGGTTCACCGTTTTCTGCTGGGAAGCAATCGACGGCGTCGGTTTAAATGCCGCCCGAAAGACCACCGGTGAACCGTCGCTGATTCCCCCTAATATCCCCCCGGCATGGTTCGCTGCCTTAGCAATCCCCCCATCTTCTCCGGGACAGAAACCGTCATTATTCAGGCTTCCCCGCGAGCGGGCAGCGGCAAATCCGTCGCCAATCTCCATTCCCTTGACCGCCCCGATAGAAAAGATGGCCCTGGCCAGATTGGCATCGAACTTATCAAACACCGGCTCACCCACGCCTGCCTTAAGACCGTCAATCACGCACTCGATTACGCCCCCCAAGGAATCCTTCTGCCCCATCATCTTTTCCAGAAGGGCTTCTGCCTCTGCCGCCGCTTTTTTATCCGGCATGTACAGACGATTATTTTCCATTTCCTTCCAATCAAAATGTTCCTGACTTACCGAAATCCCGCCGATTTCCTTCGTGTAAGCCTTAATCTCAATACCTAATTCGCGCAGAAGCTTTATCGCTATCGCTCCCGCCGCCACTCTTCCTATGGTTTCCCTTCCGGAAGATCGCCCTCCGCCCCGGTAATCCCGAAAACCATACTTGGCGTCAAAGGAATAATCGGCATGTCCCGGGCGATAAACATCCTTGATCCTGCTGTAATCCCTCGACCGCTGATCCATATTTCGGACTTCCAGGGCAATAGGACATCCTGTAGTCCTTCCTTCAAAGACCCCGGAGAGGATTTCCACCCTGTCTTCCTCTTTTCTCTGGGTGGTAAAGCGGCTCTGTCCGGGCTTTCTCCGATCCAGAAAGCGCTGAATATCTTCCCCGCAGAGTTCTAACCCTGCCGGGCAGCCGTCGATAACCGCGCCGATTCCCTTTCCATGGCTTTCCCCCCAGGTCATTACCTGAAAACATTTTCCAAATACAGATCCTGACATCTTTTCCTCCATTCTACCTGCTTTTTCGGATGCTGACAAGTCCGGACAAACATCAGGGGAAGGCTTACACCCTCCCCTGTGAAAGTCAAGCATACCATTCTCAATCGGCTATCTTTACAATCTTGCAGCAGTTTGGCTCATTGACGGAAATCTCCCTCGAACTCATAATCAGCAGATGCTTTTCATAATCTACCTTAAAGAAGGTCATGCTTCCTGTTTCATGGTTCACCGAAACGATGTGGTTCTGATCCGGGAAGATGGCAATATCCTTTGGATAGTCACCGCTGATCGGCAGACAGCATAAAAATTCCAAAAGTCCGCTCTCTGCATCCCGCGAATAAATACTTACCGCATTATCCCCGGCGTTGGAACAGAACACATAGTGCTGATCGTGGGTCATCCGCAGGGAGCAGGCCGCTGTCAGTTCCGAATAGGTCTTGTCCCCGATACTGGAAATCGTCTGTATCTTTTCAATCTTGGGCACCTTTTCTCCGGTTTCATAGGAAAATACATCAATAACGTTCTTCTGCTCATACATCAGGTACATAAAACGGCCATCGGCACTAAAGAGAAAATGACGGGGAGCAGACTCCCGCTCACAGCGGATGGCATCTACCTGCACCAGTTTTTCATCGTCAAAGCGGTAAATCCTTACCTGGTCAATTCCCAGATCTGCCGCCATTACATACTTTCCGTCCGGGGACAGGCGTGTACAGCTGACATGGGGGCGGAAATTTCGCTCGGCTACAGAGCCGTAGCCCTTATGAAATACGCCATCGACAATCGGTCCCACCGATCCGTCTTCATTCAGCCGGAGAACGGTTGCTTTTCCGTCATGATAGCCGGAAACAAAAATGTAGCGATCCTCTGCATCCGTCGATAAATGGCAGCCCCGCATCCCCTTAATGTTCCTGCTGTTTAAACGGCTCAGACTTCCATTTTCCAAAATCCGGAAAGATACCACGCCTTCATCGGCGATGGAATAAAGATTTTTTCCGTTGTGGGAAGCGATTACATAAGAAGAATTATCAACTTCCACTTCACAGCGCTCCTTGAATGTCCCTTTCTCTACATCCACATCGTATACGGTAATTCCCTTTGCTTTCCCAGTGTAGGAGTATGACCCTACATATGCCATGTACTTTCCCTTCATATCAATAAACTCCTCCTAAAATGCCGTATTCTTCAAGCTTCATCTATCATACCACAAAAAATCGGATTTGTGAAGTAACGGCAGATTATTTGGTTACTGATTATTTGCTCTGTTTTTGTACAATTTTATCAAAAAATATCTTTATGCATTTAGGGTATTGACAGCGGGGGAGTTTGCTGTATAATAGACTGTGCTTGTTTAAAAATACTAAACTTAAAAGTTATTTTTATTAACTAGTTAGTATTTCTAAACTTACCGTAAAGTGTTTATTTTCCCAAAAAACACCATAGTTACTGGCAATGCACAAAGGAGGCATTTATGAGTATCGGCGCAAAACTAAAGGAGCTGCGAGTCTGTAAGGGATTGACACAGGAGGAGTTAGCCGACCGGGCAGAACTGTCGAAGGGCTTTATTTCCCAGCTTGAACGGGATCTGACCTCCCCTTCTATCGCCACCCTGATGGATATTCTCCAGTGCCTGGGCACAAGCATTGGTGAATTTTTTAACGAAGCGCCAGAAGAACAGATTGTTTTTGGAAAACAGGATTATTTTGAAAAAAACGATGCGGAGTATAAGAACAATATTAAATGGATCATCCCCAATGCCCAGAAAAACAGCATGGAACCCCTGCTTTTAACCTTAGAAGCCGACGGTTCCACCTATCCGGATAACCCCCATGAGGGAGAAGAGTTCGGCTATGTGCTCTCCGGTGCGGTTTCCATCCACCTGGGAAATAAGATCTACAAGGCAAAAAAGGGAGAATCCTTCTACTACCGGGCCGATAAAGCCCACTATCTCACCAGCAAAAACGGCGCTTCCCTGATTTGGGTCAGCGTCCCCCCAAGCTTTTAAGCACAAAATATTTTTACACACAGGAGGAACCGGCCATGATGCAGCCACTTATTGATTTACAGCATATTTCCAAAAGTTATGACGGGACGATGGTTTTAGACGACTTAAACCTTACCGTAAAGCAAAACAGTTTTGTCACTCTTCTTGGACCCAGCGGCTGCGGAAAAACCACCACCCTGCGGATTATCGGCGGTTTTGAAACCCCGGATACCGGGAAGGTTTTTTTTGAAGGACAGGACATCACCCATATTTCTCCTAATAAGCGGCCCTTAAACACCGTTTTCCAGAAATACGCCCTGTTCACCCATATGAGCATTGCCGAAAACATTGCCTTTGGACTGAAGATCAAGAATAAATCCAAAGCCTACATTCAGGATAAGATTAAGTACGCCTTAAAACTGGTGAACTTGGACGGCTACGAAAACCGCTCCGTGGATTCCCTTTCCGGCGGGCAGCAGCAGCGCATCGCCATCGCCCGCGCCATTGTCAACGAGCCCCAGCTTCTTCTTCTGGATGAACCTTTAGGTGCCCTGGACTTAAAGCTGCGCCAGGATATGCAGTACGAACTGATCCGCTTAAAGAATGAACTGGGCATTACCTTTATCTATGTCACCCACGACCAGGAAGAGGCGCTGACCATGTCCGATACCATCGTCGTGATGAACCAGGGCTATATCCAGCAGATGGGAAGCCCCGAAAGCATCTACAACGAACCGGAAAATGCCTTCGTCGCCGACTTTATCGGGGACAGCAATATCGTTCCCGGCACGATGATCCGCGATGAATTAGTGGAAATCTTCGGGGCAAAATTCCCCTGTGTCGATAAGGGCTTTGGGAATAACCGCCCGGTAGACGTGGTGATACGCCCGGAGGATATCGATCTTTTAGAACCGGGTAAGGGCAGTCTTTCCGGCATTGTCACCCACCTGATTTTTAAGGGCGTCCACTATGAGATGGAAGTTACCACACCGGACGGCTATGAGTGGCTCGTCCATTCCACGAACCTCTTCCCGGTGGGGAAGGAAGTGGATATCCATGTGGACCCCTTTGATATCCAGATTATGAATAAACCGGCTTCGGAGGATGAGGAGGCGATTGGAGTCAATGAGTAAAAAACTGTTATCCTTCCCCTATCTTTTATGGATGGCGGGATTTACCATCATCCCTTTAGGACTAATTGTCTACTTTGGGCTTACCGATAAATCCGGTGCCTTCACGCTGGCAAATGTCGCGGCAATCGCCACGCCGGAGCACGCAAAAGCCCTGGGACTGTCCCTGGCGCTCTCCCTGGCCGCCACACTTTTATGTCTGCTCTTTGCCTATCCCCTGGCTATGATTCTTCGTTCCCGGGGAATTTCCGGCAGCGCCTTTATCGTATTTATTTTTATTCTTCCCATGTGGATGAACTTTCTGCTGCGCACCCTGGCCTGGCAGACCCTTCTGGAAAAAAGCGGTGTAATTAATGGCTTTTTAGCCGCCCTCCGCCTGCCTTTGCAGAACCTGATTAACACCCCCGGAGCCATTATCCTGGGCATGGTCTACAACTTCCTGCCCTTTATGGTTCTGCCCATTTACAATGTTTTAGTAAAAATCGATGACAATACCATTAACGCCGCCCGCGACCTTGGGGCCAACACCGCCCAGACCTTCTGGTACGTTATGCTGCCCTTAAGCATCCCCGGCATTATCAGCGGAATTACCATGGTATTCGTCCCGGCCCTGACGACCTTTGTTATCAGCAACCTCTTGGGCGGAAGCAAAATTCTCCTGATTGGCAATGTGATCGAACAGGAATTTACAAAAGGGAATAACTGGAATCTCGGTTCCGGCATCTCCCTGGTAATGATGATCTTCATCCTCATCAGTATGGCGCTGATCGCCAAATACGATAAGAACGGGGAGGGAAATGCATTTTGATGAACACAAGATTACCGTCCTTGCGGCGCTTTCTTTCTAATTTTTACCTGGTTCTGGTTTTGATTTTTTTATATGTCCCGATTGTCACCATGATGATCCTGTCCTTTAATACCTCAAAGTCCAGAACCCAGTGGGGCGGCTTTACGACGGCCTGGTACCGGCAGATGTTTTCCGATGCCAGCATTATCTCTGCATTATATAATACATTGATGATTGCCCTGATTTCTGCCCTGGCCGCCTGCATTATCGGAACGGCTGCCGCCATCGCCATCAACAGCATGAAGCCGGTAAGCCGCACGATCGTTATGGGGATTACGAATATTCCCATGCTTAACGCCGATATCGTTACCGGAATCTCCCTGATGCTGGCCTTTATCGCCTTTGGCATTTCCCTAGGGTTTAAAACCATATTAATTGCGCATATTACCTTTAATATCCCCTATGTCATCCTCAGTGTTATGCCCAAGCTAAAGCAGACCAACAAGAGCACCTACGAAGCCGCCCTGGATCTCGGCGCTTCCCCGCTCTATGCCTTTTTTAAGGTGGTCTTCCCGGACATTCTTCCGGGCGTGCTCTCCGGCTTTCTGCTGGCCTTTACCATGTCCCTGGATGATTTTATCATCACCCACTTTACCCGGGGCGCAGGGATCAACACCCTGTCCACCTTAATTTACAGCCAGGTACGCCGCGGCATCCAGCCTTCCATGTATGCGCTGTCCACCATTATCTTCTTGACGGTGCTGGTGCTCTTGCTGATTGCCAACTATCGGCCCAGAACCAAAACCGCCGCAAAAGAAAGTCACGCCGTCCGAAAGCAAACCAGTCCTTCCGGGGACGATAACGATAAATCCTTCTTTAAGAAGCGCCATTTTACCGAACAGCTTCACAAATGGAGCATGGTTGCTGCCGCGGTCTTCATCCTGCTTGCTGCGGGCCTGATTTCCATTAAAAACTACGCCATGACCCACAACGACGAGCTCTATGTCTACAACTGGGGAGAATACATTGACGAAGAGGTTGTCGCCATGTTTGAAGAAGAAACCGGTATCCGGGTTGTCTACGATATGTTTGAAACCAACGAAGAGATGTACCCCGTTATCGACGCAGGTGCCGTCTGCTACGATGTGGTCTGTCCCTCCGATTACATGATCCAGAGAATGGTGGAGAATGATATGCTGGCGGAAATTAATTTTGACAATATCCCCAATATCGGCCAGATCAATCCCCGCTACATGGAAATGTCCCGGGCCTTTGACCCGCAGAACCGCTACAGCGTTCCTTACTGCTGGGGCACGGTGGGCATTATCTACAACACCAAACGCCTTAGCGAGTTAAACGTCGAACCGCCCGCAAGCTGGGACGATCTGTGGAACCCTGCCCTCTCCGGAGAAATCCTGATGCAGGACAGTGTGCGGGATACCTTTATGGTTGCCTTAAAAAAACTGGGCTATTCCATGAATACCACCAATGTCGATGAACTTCAGGAGGCCAAGGAGCTTTTAATTGCACAAAAACCTCTGGTTCAGGCTTACGTTATTGATCAGGTGCGCGATAAGATGATTGGCGGCGAGGCAGCCGTCGGCGTGATCTACTCCGGCGAACTGCTCTACATCCAGGAGGAAGTCGAAGCACTCGAACTGGACTATGCGCTTGACTATGTGATTCCCAAAGAGGGCACAAACCTCTGGATCGACGGCTGGGTCATCCCCGCCAACGCACAGAACAAGGAAAACGCAGAAAAATGGATTAACTTCCTCTGCCGCCCCGATATTGCCTTAAGAAACTTTGAATACATCACCTACCCCACGCCAAACCAGGGAGCCTTTGAACTTCTCGACGCCCAAACCCAGGAGAATAAGGCCGTCTTCCCCGATTTGGATGAACTGGAAAACTGTGAGGTATTCCAGTACCTCGGCGATGAAGACGACGCCGTGTACAACCAGTTATGGAAGGAAGTAAAATCAAAATAATGGTGTTTATTAAAATATAACAAAAAAGGAGAAGAAACCATGATTATCCAAAGCAAACGTGTATGGATCGGCAGCCAGTTCCTCCCGGCACAGCTTGAAGTAACCGGTGAAAAAATCAGCCGGATTTACGCCTGGGGTGAAAAAAAGGCAGATATCGATTACGAAAATGCCCGCCTGGTTCCCGGATTTATCGACGTACACACGCACGGCGCTTACGGCTTCGACACCAACGACGGGACACCGGAGGGCTTAAGACACTGGATGCGCCACATTCCCGAGGAAGGAGTGACCTCCATCCTCCCCACCACCGTAACCCAGATGCCCGATGTTCTGACAGCCGCGGTAGCCAATGTGGCTGCGGTTATCGACGAGGGCTACGAAGGTGCCGAAATCCTCGGCATCCACTTTGAAGGCCCTTATCTGGATATGGAGTACAAGGGCGCACAGCCCCCGGAGGCCATCGCCAAGGCAAGCGTTGAGGAATTTTCCCGCTATCAGGCGGCGGCAAAGGGCCATATTAAGTACATCACCCTTGCCCCGGAACTGGACGAGGACTTTGCCCTCACCCGCTACTGTAAGGAAACCGGCGTGGTGGTAAGCATGGGCCATTCCGCGGCCACCTATGAAGAGGCTCTTTTAGGCATTGCCAACGGCGCAACCTCCATGACCCACGTCTATAACGGCATGACCCCCTACCACCACCGCAGGCAGGGCCTGGTCAACGCCGCCTTCCGCGTTCGGTCGGTTTACGGGGAGATTATCTGTGACGGCTGTCACTCCGATGTGAATGCATTAAATAACTTCTTTACCGCCAAGGGAAGCGACTACAGCATGATGATCAGCGATTCCCTGCGTGCAAAGCACTGCCCGCCAGGCGGCGAATACACCCTGGGCGGACATCAGATTGAAATCGGCGAGGACGGTCTGGCACGGTTAAAAGGCACGGACACCATTGCAGGAAGCACCTTAAAGATGAACCAGGGCCTGCGGATTCTGGTCGAAGAAGCCATGGTACCCTTTGAAACCGCCTTAAATTCCTGCACGCTTAATCCGGCAAGATGCCTTGGTGTGGACGGCCGAAAAGGACGTCTTACGGCAGGGTACGATGCGGATATTGTGGTTCTTGGCGATGACTATTCCGTAATCCAAACCTATTGCCGGGGAACAGAATACTGCTGATTTGCCTTTAAAAAAGCCCTGCATCTGTACTGCAACACAGCTGTGGGGCTTTGCTTTATTTTTCCGTGAACATATAAACCGTAACCGGCGTTTCTACCTGCTTCTTCCCCCTCGTCCGTTCGCCTTCTCCACACGGATCTTCTTTCCCTTTATCTTTGCATGTTCCATGGCCTTTAAGACCTGTTCGGAGTACTTTCTGGGCACCTCAACGAAGGTATAGCCGTCGTACATATCAATGCTTCCCACAACGCGCCCCGGAATCCCTGCTTCTCCGGCTATCGCTCCCAAGATATCTCCCGGTGTGATATTCTGGTTTCTTCCGATATTGACAAAGAGCCTTGCGTTATTCTCCCCGGTCACGTAATCGACGGCGGCACGCTCTACGCCGCCCCTTCTGCGTCCCCTTCCGTTATCCCGGGACTCACGGCCGTACCTGCGCCCTCCCCGTCCGTAGCTGTCCAGGTTATCTAAGGATCTTGCCGGTTCAAAATTATCGATAATATCTTCATTATCCTCGCCCATACTCATCTTTAAGAGGGCAGCCGCCAGATCCAGGGCGGTATACTCTTCTTCAATCAGCTTCTGCTCAATAATATTCACCATCGCGCTTAAATCGGAGTTTTCCAGCATATCCCGCACCTGGTCAATGGTTTTTTCCACCTTGATATCGGTAATATCGTCCAGCGACGGAATCGCCTGCGGAATAATCTTGGTCTTGCAGTAGCGCTGGATATCCCGAAGCTTATAGACCTCCTTGCCGACAACCAGGCTGAATGCCTTTCCCTCTCTCCCGGCCCGCCCGGTACGCCCGATCCGGTGTACGTAATACTCGTCGTCCTGGGGAATATCGTAGTTAAACACCGCCTCCACGTCGTCCACATCGATTCCCCTTGCCGCCACATCGGTAGCCACCAGGATATCCGTCCGGCCGTTCCTGAAAGCGTTCATTACGCGATCCCTCTGTTCCTGCTTTAAGTCCCCGTGAAGCCCCTCGGCAAAATATCCCCTGCCCTGCAAAGACTGCACCAGCTCGTCCACGCCCTTCTTGGTATTGCAGAACACCACCGAAAGCTTGGGCGAATACAAATCCATAAGGCGGCAGAGCACCTCCACCTTATTCTTGGGCTTGACTTCATAGTAAAACTGCTCCACCTTGGGAACCGTAAGTTCCTTTTTCACCACGCGCACCATCACCGGGTTGTTCTGGAATTTTCTGGCAATCTCGGTAATGGCCGGCGGCATGGTCGCCGAAAACATCACGGTCTGGCGGTTTGGGGGAAGCTGGCTTAAAATCGTTTCCATATCCTCCAAAAAGCCCATGTTTAACATCTCGTCCGCTTCATCCAAAACCACGGTGTGCACCTGATCCACCCGAAGCGTCTTTCTGTGCATATGGTCCATCACCCGCCCCGGTGTTCCGATAACCACCTGAACGCCGTCCTTAAGCGCCCGAATCTGCCGGACAATGTCCTGTCCGCCGTACACGGGCAATACCTTAATCCCGTGCATAAACTTTGCCAGACGGCGGATCTCCTCGGCAACCTGAATAGCCAGCTCCCTTGTCGGAAGCAGGACAATGGCCTGAAGCTTTTTATTGTCCGGATCAATCTTCTGCAGCAGCGGTATCCCAAATGCCGCCGTCTTCCCTGTTCCGGTCTGTGCCTGCCCCACCATATCATGGCCTTCTAACTGCGCCGGAATAGCCTGGGCCTGGATCGGCGATGCCGCCTCAAATCCCATCTCCGCCACAGCCCTTAAAATTTCCTGATGTAAATGTAATTCTTCAAAACAAATCGTTTCCATAATCTATCTTACCATCCTTTCCAACGGTTTTTCGCAGGGGCTTACATCGTTACGGTTCACATATTCGCAGCTGCAAAGCCTATGTGAACAATAAGCTTAACATCACCTCCCGCTCTGTCCGGAATAAGGATGGAAGGTATCATCATAAGCCCAAAAAAAGAGAGGTGTCCGCCACGTAAGGGCTTTCATCCTCTCGTTTCACACTAAATAGCTTGTCTACTATAACAGAACGGCGAAAAAATGTCAAGAAAAATTTTTGCACGAACTTTGACAAACTTTGACAAAGCCTTGACAAACTTAATCGCTGTACCAGCTTGGCTCCCTGGGATCGGTTCCGGTGATATTATCCACATCCTGGTCGTCAATCTTAATCACCTTTCCGGCGGCATTCGTCTTATACTTGCTTCCGTCGTCAAACTTAACCGTGGTGTTTTTCATCACTTTCCCGGAGGAATTCACCACCACGCCGTAATTGCTCCCGGGCAGGTTAATCACCTCGTACTTGCTGTTTTCCGCCTTCTGCGCCTTCCCGGCAAAATACAGGTAGCCGTCCTTCACCCCGGTATAGCCCCTTCCCGCATCGGTAAAATAAAAGGTGCTGACTTCCCCGTTATCCTCTTCTACCTGCTGGCGGCCCTTGTGTGCCCAGCATTCGTTTTCATTCTTGCCAAAGTAATAGGAGGTATAGTTCGCATTATTCTCGTCCAGATAAATCTTGCGAAGTCCGGTCAGCGGTGTGCCGTCCACCCCAAAAAGATAGGTTTTTCCGCCGATATTCATTAAATCCTTCGTGCTGTAGTCATCGCTCTCGGCAGCCTTTGGCACGCCGCGGGAGTTAAAATAATACCAGTGCACATCGCCGTCACTGTTATCCAGCCCCCTGGGCGGTTCGGCAGAATACCAGCCCGTAACCATCTTGCCGCTGGGCAGGAAGTACTTATAAGCCGAAATCGAACTTTCCCCGGTAACATTCTTCCAGCCGTACTGTAAGGCACCGTCTAAGTTCATGCAGTAATAATCATTGTCAATGCGCACAACCCCGTTCTCGCCGCCGTCCTCCTTGGGCGTAAGCTTTTTCCCGGTGGACTTAAAATAATACCAGTACTGCCCGTCATGGTCGGCTAAGGCAAAGGGGTCATAATCATTCTCATAGTCCTGGCTGTAATCCACATCCGCCGGCGGATCAAGCTTCTGCCAGCCGATAAGCATTCCGCCGTTTTCATCCACATAATAGCGGTTCTCATCCACCCAGCCGACCTGCATCACGCCAAGTTCGTCAAAGAAATACCACTTTTCATTAATCTTCTTCCAGCCGTCCTTTACGGCTTTTCCCTTGCTGTCAAAAAAATACCAAATCGTCTTATCCGAATACGGGTCACTTACCTGCAGCCAGTTTTCCGCAACCATAATGCCCTCGTCATTGACATAATACTCATCGTCAACCCAGCTGCTCACTGCCATAAATCCGGCGCTGTTTAAATAACGCCACTGGTTGTCCGCACCTTTTCTCCATTCATTCTTTACGATGTAACCGGCATTATCCTGATACTGCCACTGTCCGTTTGTGCTGTTCTTTACCCATCCCGCAGCAAAGGCGCTAATCCCCGTTCCCAGGGTCAGGGCGGCTGTAAGGACGGCAATCCTTAATTTCTTATATTCCATCTTACGCTCCTTTAGTATCACAGGCTTCTGCCTGGTTTTTTACACAAATCTTCTGTGTTTTTCTGTAGATTTCCATCCCGGCTGCCCAAGGTTCCGGCAGTCTATGGCAATATTACTATATACAGGAAATTTTAGCAAGGTTTTTCCATGCTTGCAACAAATTTTCTTTTTCATTTTTATTACGATTTCTTGACCGTGCTTCCTTCTTTGTCTATAATAAAGAATATACGACAAAAACAGAGAGGAATTGAATTTATGTGGAAAGCCAACGGATGGGTGGATTATGAGGTTATCGACTGCTCCAGAGGAGAAAAACTGGAACGATGGGGAAAATACCGGTTAATCCGTCCGGACCCGCAGATTATCTGGGATACAGAGAAAAAAGACGCCGGCTGGAAACATCCCAACGGCCACTATCACCGCAGCAGCAAGGGCGGCGGGGAATGGGAGTTTTTTGATTTGCCCGAGCAGTGGTCCATCCGGTATAAAAGCCTGACCTTTAACCTCAAGCCCTTCAGCTTCAAGCACACCGGTCTTTTCCCGGAACAGGCGGCAAACTGGGACTGGTTCAGCGAGAAAATCAAACACGCAGGGCGGGAAATCAAGGTCTTAAACCTCTTTGCCTACACCGGAGGCGCTACGCTTGCCGCTGCCGCTGCCGGAGCCGCCGTTACCCATGTCGATGCTTCCAAGGGCATGGTAAACTGGGCAAAGGAAAACGCAAAATCCAGCGGCCTGGAAGATGCACCTGTTCGCTGGATTGTTGACGACTGTGTGAAATTCGCGGAGAGGGAAATCCGGCGCGAAAAAACCTATGACGCCATCATTATGGACCCTCCCTCCTATGGCCGGGGACCCAAAGGGGAGATCTGGAAGATTGAAGACAATATCCACGGCCTGGTTAAACTCTGCAGCCGCTTATTGTCCGATGACCCGCTGTTTTTTTTAATTAACTCCTACACCACGGGACTTGCCCCTTCGGTTCTTTCTTATCTTTTAGCAACCGAACTGAAGCGATACCGCGGGCAGGTCAGTGCCGACGAGGTAGGTCTTCCGGTATCCTCCAACGGCCTGGTGCTTCCCTGCGGCGCTTCCGGGCGCTGGGAAAGCAATGCCTGAATCGATTATTTCCTGTGCACGACCCAACTTTACCGCCCGCCATTAAGCGCCCTCCACAGCACGGGAGTGCGCTTTTTCAGCACCACTGCCGCCCCGTAGCTTGCCGCCACCGCAATCACAGGCATAAAAAGATAAAATCCAAGGGGAACTGCCGCCGTCTTTGGCATAAACATTGCCGCCGTCTTATTCACCAGACGGATAACGGCAAAGTGCACCGCATAGAGGAAAAAGTTGCACTGCATCCAAGGCCGGGCTAAAGGCAGTACATCCGCACGGATAACTCCCCAGAGTCCCAGGGGCATGAACAGACGGCCAAGCACCGTCGCCCCGGGCGCATAATATTTTCTGCCGAGATACAGATTGACCAGAGCCATAACGATCATCCCTGTACCTGCGATCCGACGCCTTACGTTTTCTTCCTGCTCTAACTGCCTTCCGTGAAGTGCCAGAAACGCACCTGTCCCGTAATAAAAGAGGGCGTCTTCATTCAGCCAGGGAAGAAGATCCCACGCCGTCCATATCACGATAAACAGGGAGAGCAAAACCATGAGTCCGCTCCAGAAACGCTTCAGCAGCAGGTAAAGCAGCGGCGCAAGCAAAAGCAGAAGGATCAGCTGATGCATGTACCAGAAGGTGTGGAGATAGCGGTAATTCAGCAGAGCGTCCAGCAGGGCATCGAAGGTAAAAGGAATCACGCCTTTACCGATAGCCCGGGAAACCAGAGGCAGGCGGCTGCCGACAAGATAACCGAAATAATACAGCCCGTTCCAGAGAAAATACGGCACAAGCACACTCCAGGCCCGGGATTTCCACTTGCCAAGAAGCTTCCTCCAGTGAAAATTCCGGTAAAACAAGTAGGCCGAGAGAAGAAAAAATCCCGGCACAGCCATCTGCCCGACCACATCTCCCAAAAGCCTCTCCGCTTCCAGCACCGTTTTCCCCTGATGCGTCTTTCCCAGAAAAAGCTCTCCGTTATAGGAATGTGCCCAGATTACAAGGACACTGAAGAAAAAGCTGAAACATGTTATTTTATTGCGGAACTCTTTTTCTTCCATAACACCCTCCGAATCTTCGTTTTTCCTTCTTCGCATCCCTTTGCCTTCCTGTCCCTGTATTTTCAGCCCGTCTTATCCTTCCAGCACTTCTTCCAGTTTTTCCATAAGCTTTTTCCGATCGCCGTCATACACCCAGCCCTTCATCCCGCAGCTTTCGGCACCCCGGATATTCAGCGGCTGATCGTCAATAAAATAACATTCTTCCGCCTTAAGCCCAAACCGCGCAAACAGCCGTTCATAGATCTCCTTCTGCGGCTTCATACAGCCTTCCTCCGCGGAAAATAAAACCCCGTCAAAATATTCTATGCCGGGAATTAACTGCTTATAACAGGTTAAGAGGCGCACGGAAGCATTCGAGCAGAGGTAAATCCCATAACCCCGGCTGTGCAGATTTTTAATCAGTTCTTCCATCCCTTCCATCGCCCACATATTATATTCGTGCCAGTGCCAAAAGCACAGCTCGGCCATCTCCTTGGCGTGGGGCGTTTCCAGGCGGGCCTTCATCCTCTGTAAGGCGTCCTCCTCCTCCATTACTCCCATATCCAGAAACACCCACTCCGGCGAGATAAACACACTGGTGCAGACTTCCCGGATTTCCTTCTCGTCCGTCATATAATGGCGGCACACCGCGTCGGCCACATAGTCCACCAGAACCTTTCCCATATCAAAGACAATATTTTTAATCATATGCTTTCCTCTCCTTAAAACGAAATAAAGCCAAAAAGACTGCCGGCAACCTGTTCCTGCCCGCAGTCCCTGTCCTTTACCGCTCTGATGCCTTCACGGTAAACCCTGTCCTTTTCCTATTCCGGTTTTTCTACCTGAACGATTGCATTTTTCTGCATGGGAATCCGGCAGTTCTTATTGCTTCCGAACTCTACAATTACGGTATCATCCGTCATATCAATAATTACACCGTAAAATCCGCTGCTGGTCAGCACCGTATCGCCTACGGCTATGCTGGCCATCAGTTCTTCATGTCTTTTCTTTTCCTTTTTCTGCGGGCGAAATGCGATAAAATACATTAAGCCAAACAAAAATACAAAATACAGAATCCAACCAATAGGGCCTCCAAACATGCTTCTCTTCCTTTCTCTTTCCTGCCTGACACACTGTCCGGCATCATCCTTACGGGGATATCCGGGCAGATGCCTGCGGCTTACTCTGCCGTCATCCCGGCAATCTTTGCTTTTTTGTATTCGCTGTAGCGGTGCTCTTCAATCGCCTGGCGAATCTCTTCCATCATTGTATTATAAAAATATAAATTATGCAAGACGCACAATCGCATTCCCAGCATCTCTTTTGCCTTAAACAGATGGCGGATATAGGCCCTGCTGTAGGAACGGCAGGCGGGACATTGACAGCCCTCCTCGATGGGGCGATCATCCAATTCATATTTCTGGTTCATCAAATTTAATTTTCCATGGTTCGTATACACATGGCTGTGGCGTCCGTTCCTTGAAGGATAGACACAGTCAAAGAAATCCACGCCCCGATCCACGGCTTCTAAAATATTTACCGGCGTTCCCACCCCCATTAAATATGTGGGTTTATTCTCCGGCAGAAACGGCACGGTAACATCCAGGATGTGGTACATCTCCTCGTGTGTTTCCCCGACAGCCAGACCGCCGATGGCGTAGCCGTCCAAGTTCATCTCTGAGATCTGCCTGGCATGATTCGTGCGGATCTCATCCACCACCCCGCCCTGGTTAATGCCGAACAGGAGCTGTTCTTTATTAATCGTATCCGGAAGCCGGTTTAACCTTGCCATCTCGTCCTGGCAGCGCTTCAGCCATCTCGTCGTCCTTTCCACACTCTGCTTGATGTAGCCATACTCGGCATGGCTTGGCGGACATTCGTCAAAGGCCATGGCAATGGTGGAGGCAAGGTTCGACTGAATCTGCATACTCTCCTCCGGCCCCATAAAGATTCTGTGCCCGTCGATGTGGGACTGGAAGGTTACGCCTTCTTCTTTAATCTTTCTAAGACCCGCAAGGGAAAAAACCTGAAAGCCGCCGGAATCGGTAAGAATCGGGCGATCCCAGTGCATAAACCGGTGAAGCCCGCCAAACTGCTTAATCAGCTTATCGCCTGTGCGCACATGGAGATGATAGGTGTTGGACAGTTCCACCTGGGTCTTAATCTCTTTCAGGTCGTCGGTGGAAACCGCCCCTTTAATGGCGGCCACCGTGCCTACATTCATAAACAAAGGGGTCTGGACGGTGCCGTGGACGGTTTTTAATTCTGCCCGCTTTGCCCGCCCGTCCTTTGCTAAAATTCGATATTCCATCATGCTATGCCTTTTTCTCCGTCTTCTTTTCTGCCTTCTTATCCTTTTCGGCAGCTTTCTGTGCGGCTTTTTCCTCGGCAACTTTCTTTTGCTTGTACATGGTCATCACATACCACAGACCTCCGGTAATGCACACCGAAGAATAGGTTCCGAAGATAATACCCGCCATCAGCGGCAGGGCAAACTCGCGGATAGAAGAAACACCCATAATAAAGAGTACGAAAACCATGATAAAGGTCGTCAGTGAAGTATTAATGCTCCGGGTAAAGGTCTGGGTGATACTTGCATTCACCACCTGGGCCAGATCGACCTTTCCTCCCGTTTCCTTTAAATTCTCACGGATACGGTCGAAGATAACGATGGTGGCATTGATGGAATAACCCACAATCGTCAGCATACAGGCGATAAAGGTTGAACCCACAGACCACTTAAAGATGGCATAGAAGGTAAGCACAACCAGCACATCGTGGAGAAGGGCTAAAACCGCACTTGCCGCAAACTTCACATCGCTGAACCTGAACCAGATATAAACCAGCATACAGATGGTGGCAATCACGACCGCGATAACGGCATCCTGCTTCATCTCATTGCTCACCGCCGCGGAAATGCTCTCTGCGGTGATCTTATCTTCTTCAACACCGAATTTTTCCACCAGGGCATCGTTCATCGCCTGACGCTCTTCTACGGTCAGCGTCCTGGTCTTAATAATCACCTCATTGGTTCCGGCAACCTTCTGGGTCTGGGTTCCCGCATCCTTTGTCACGCCCTCGATAACCGGAACGACTTCACTGGAAATTCTCTCCAGGCTCATATCTTCATTAAAGGTAACATTGGTGGAGGTTCCGCCCATAAAGTCCAGGCTGTAATTCAACACATAGCCGGTGGATGCATTATTCACACCCATAAAGATAAATCCGGCGACAATCACAGCCAGGGAGAAGGCAAAGAATGCCTTTCTCTTTCCCAGGAAATTCCGGGGTTCCTTTTCCTTGCGGACACCGTAAAACTTTGCATCCTCAAAGCCCAGATTATAAAGGGCGGTTAATGCACCCTTGGTAATCACCAGAGCCGTAAACATCGATAAAACAATACCTAAAGCCAGGGTAGCCGCAAATCCCTTGACCGAACCGGAACCTCTCCAGTAAAGCACAACTGCGGCAATTAAGGTGGTCACATTGCCGTCAACGATGGCGGACAGCGCCTTGTTAAAGCCGCTCTTGATTGCGGATTTTACGGTTTTTCCGTAGCCGATTTCTTCCTTAATACGGGTAAAGATAATAACATTGGCATCCACCGCCATACCGATGGACAGGATGATACCTGCCACGCCGGGAAGGGTGAGCGTAATCTCAAACGCGGACAAAAGAACTAAAATCACCCCTACATAGAGCGCTAAAGCAATAGCAGCCGCCAGACCGGGAATCAGGTAAACGGCAATCATAAAGACAACCACAATGCCAAAGCCGATAGCACCGGCCTTTAAGCTGGTCGAAATCGCCTCCTGTCCGAGTTTTGCCCCGACAACATTGGAACGCAGTTCCTGCAGTTCCAGCGACAGGGAACCGATACGGATGGTCGAAGCCAGGTTTTCTGCGTCTTCAAAGGTCTGCATCCCGGTAATCTCACACTGTCCGCCGGTGATTGCCGACTGAACCACGGGCGCGGAAGCCACGGCATTATCATAGATAATGGCAATGCGCTTTCCGATATTTGCCGCGGTGATCTCGGCAAAGGTCTTTGCGCCTTCATCGGTTAAAGTAAGCTGAACGACGTACTGTGTGCCGTTCTGATCATACATCCCGGCCTTTGCGCTGGCAACCATATCGCCGGTCATCAGCACCTGCCCGCTCTCGTCCATAAACAACAGAGAACCCGGTTTTCCCAGTTCCTCCAAAATGGAGTTGGCATCCGAAACTCCCGGAATATCGATATTAATCCGGTCGGAGCCCTCCTGGTACACCTCTGACTCCATGCTGTAATTCTGCACTCTCTGCTGAAGCTTGTAAATCGTATCCGACATCTGTTCTGCCGTAGGATTGGCATCCACGGCCTGGTAAGTAATACTTACGCCGCCGGCCAAATCCAGGCCCAGCTTAATGTCATCCATGCTGTCGTAGCCGAACCAGCCAAACAGGGCCACGACCAGCACAATGACCAGCAAGGCCAAAAAGCCCTTTCCCTTACTGCTTTTCATGATCTTTCTCCTCTTCTTCTTTCTTATTCTTCAGACAACGCTGCTTTTATCATTATCGCGCACTCGATCCTCTTCTTCTGCATCGCACACCCGATATCGTAGGCATCCCGGATCGTCCCGTGGAAGTTATAGGAATTCGCCGCACAGCCGCCGCTGCAGTAAAAACGCGCAAAACAATCCCTGCATTTTTCCTTGGCATAGACATTGCAGAACTTAAATTCATCCCGCACGGCGGTATTGGTCACGCCCTCATCGACATTGCCCAGAAGGAAATTTTCCTGCCCGACGAACTGATGGCAGGGATATAAATCCCCCCAGGGCGTAACCGCCAGATATTCTGTGCCGGAGCCGCAGCCGGAAAGCCTTTTTGCCACGCAGGGCCCGGCGTTTAAGTCCAGCATAAAGTGGAAAAAGTTAAACCCTCTTCCCTCTTTCTCCCGCTGAATATAGGCTTTTGCCAGCTTATCGTACTGGTCAAAAATCTCCGGAAGATCTTCTTCCCGGATGGCATAGGGTTCTTCCTTGGGCGCAACCACCGGCTCAATCGACATCTGCCGAAAACCCAGATCCGCAAAATGAAGGGCATCCTCGGCAAAATCCAGGTGATGATGCGTAAATGTTCCTCGCACATAATAGTTTGTCTGGTTTCTGCTCTCGGCAAACCTCTGAAATTTCGGAACGATCAAATCATAGCTTCCTTTTCCGTTCCTGAAAGGCCGCATCTGGTCATTAACCTCTTTTCGCCCGTCCAGACTCAGCACGACATTTGCCATCTCCCGGTTGCAGAACTCCATCACCTCGTCATTAAGCAGTACGCCGTTCGTCGTCAGGGTAAAGCGGAAATGTTTGTCAAAACGCTTCTCCTGCTCTCGCCCATAGCGCACAAGTTCTTTGACCACATCCCAGTTCATCAGCGGTTCCCCGCCGAAAAAATCCACTTCAAGGTTTCTGCGGTTTCCCGAATGGGCAATCAGAAAATCCAGGGCCTTCTTCCCGACCTCCGCACTCATCAGCGCCCGCCGTCCGTGATACTCCCCTTCCTCGGCAAAGCAGTAGCGGCAGGCTAAGTTGCAGTCATGGGCAATATGAAGGCAGAGCGCCTTGACCACGGTTTTTCTCTCCTTAAAGTCCACAACAAAATCCTTGTAAATATCCTTGGCAAAAAGCTGCCCCTGATCAATCAGTTCCTGAACCTCCCCAAGAACCTCCTCTATCTCCTCCCGGGAATACCTTCCGGAAAGCTCGTCCTTTACCAGCCCTCTCTCCTTATCCGAAAGCGGCCTGGGCCTGTCCATATCTTCAACCCGTTTTGCCAGAACGGAAATAACATCGTACATCACCGGATCAGCCACATGCACCGAACCGCTGTTGACGTCAAGGACGATGGAATAACCATTATTTTTAAATTGATGAATCACAAACTATCCTCGTCTTTCTCTTTTTGGAATTTCTGCCGGTCGGCCCGGTTCATCCCGCAGTCAGCACCGCAGATGTCCGGACTTAAGCAAACAGCAACGAAAAGACCCCTACAAGCCCATCGACCGTAGGGGTTAGCGCTACATCCATACCAGGCTTTCTGCCTGCACAAAACAGTCAAAAAACCTGAAACTTCCGGCACGATCTAACGGCTGCGGTTCTCACAGCTCTGGTTTCCTACGGTGCAGGAAGTCTTACATGCGGACTGACAGGAAGTCTGGCACTCGCCGCAGCCGCCCTTTTTCATGGTGTCCTTTAAAGTATTTGCATTTAATGTTTTAACGTGCTTCATCTTGCTCGCCTCCTGGTTTCTATAAAATTTCGCTAAAGTTCCTTGCGATTATATCATATGTCCTGGGAGTTCGCAAGTATTTTTCCGCCTTGCTCCCGGCAAATTGACCGCCAAATTACCCGCCCCCGGCAAATGCGGCCCAAAATTACCGTTCACATATTCACAGCAGCGGGTGACGGGAAAAGCTTACATATCTTCCGGACTAACCGCATAAGATGGACTAAATGTTAAGATGAGGAAATGCAATGCGAATTCTTAAGGTATTAACCCGCTCTTTATTCTTTTCCTACCTGTTAAGCGCCCTGCTGCTCACCGGACTGGCCTTTGGGCTGTTTCAGTTTAAGCTTTCCCCTTCCAGGGTTTCCGGAGCCGTCTACGGCATTTACGCACTTAGCTGCTTTCTGGGAGGGCTGCTTGCCGGAAAGGGGATGAAAACCCGCCGGTTTTTCTGGGGCCTGGCTTCGGGCCTGCTTTACTTTGCGGTTCTTTTTGCCATGTCCATACTGTTAAACAGCGGTCTGGGAAATGATACCCAGAAGCTTATCACGGTTTTGGGTATCTGTATGGTCAGCGGCATGGTCGGAGGGATGGCGTAGGCAAAAACCTGCGCCGTCACTGTCCACAGTAACCCTATGCCCTTTTTGCCTCTTCCTCCACTGCTTCCTCTTCCTGCTCCCCGCCCTCTTCATCCTCTTCTAAAAGATACAAAAGAATGGTTTCAATCCGGTTCTTGTCCATGTGCTCCACGACCATCCGAAGCCCTTTATGCGTTACTTCCTCGCCTTCCTCCGGAAGATGATCCAAAAGCCCGATAACCAGGCCGCCCAGGGAATCATAATCCTCCGATTCCAGCTTAAGGTTTAAATATTCATTTAAATCGTCCAGCTTTAAGGATGCATTCACCCTGTACTGCCCCGGCTCGATTTCGACGACGCTTTCTTCTTCGTCTTCGTCGTACTCATCCCGGATCTCGCCGACGATTTCTTCCAGCATATCTTCTAAGGTGATAAGTCCTGCCGTCGCACCGTACTCGTCTAAGACAATTACGATATTATTCAGGGTCTTGCGCATCTCCACCATCAGTTCGGCGGCCTTCTTAAACTCATACGTATATAAGGGCTGACGCAAAAAATCCCGGATGGAAAAATTTTCCTTTCCTTCCAGCAAAAGAAGATCCTTTACATTGATAATCCCGATAACATTGTCCGTGGACTCTTCATAAACCGGGAAACGGGTGTATTTCTCCTCGCGGAAGGTTTCTAAAAGTTCATCGTAGGTTGCATCGACATTGATAAAGGTCATATCAATGCGGGGAACCATAATATCCTTGGCAAGATTTTCACCAAAATCAAACACATTGGTGATCATCTTTTTTTCTTCCATCTGAATCACGCCTTCTTCGTGGCTGACTTCCACGATGGTACGCAGCTCATCTTCCGTGATGGACTCAGGTTTCTTGTTCGGGTCCACACGCAGAAGGCGGAGCACCAGCATCGAAAGCTGATTCACCAGAAAAATCACCGGTGTCAAAACCCACATCAGCGTATAGATAAACGGTGCATATTTCAGAGAAATCGTTTCAGAAGACAGGGTAGAAACGGTCTTGGGCGTAATTTCCCCAAATACCAGAATCAGCAAGGTTAATATTCCAGTGGCTGCCCCCACGGCCCGGCTCCCGAAAAGATCCGTTGCCAGCATCGTTGCCAGAGAAGAGGCATACAGGTTTACCACGTTATTACCGATTAAGATAGCACTCAGCATCTTACCCTGATCTTCTACAATTTTAATCACCAGTTCTGCCTGCCTGTGCCCGTTTTCAGCCAGGGTACGCATACGGATCTTATTGACCATCGTAAGAGCTGTTTCTGCCGAAGAAAAGAATGCCGATAACATTAAAAGAATAAATAAAATACACAATCGTATGATCGCGTCGCCCGACGGGGCCATAAAATAACCACTCCTTTTGATTCACTTTACCGGGAACCCCTGATAAAATGCAGATTTTTACTGGTGATTTTACTACACGATCCGCTTTCTGTCAAGGGGAAGGAGCGGCGCTTTTTCTGACGCCGCTCCTTTTTATGCCCTTTTTATCTTCTTTTTTGGTATTTTAAGTTTCTTTTTCGGTTTCTTTTTCTGTTCCTTTATCGAAAACAACATTCTCTCCCGCGTCACGCCTTCTTTTTTTTCATCCTCCACGCAATCTCGCGCACAATCTGGCTGACCACCATAATGATGGCTCCGAGGAAAATGCAGATATCGCCCAAATTAAAGATAATCTTTTTAATTCCCTTTACCTCAATGCTGAAGTAATCCACCACATAATTTCGCGTACAGCGGTCAAAAAGATTGCTGAACGCACCGCCAAGGGTCAGGGCCAGGGCAATCTTTTCCGCCCAGAAGCCTTTCTTCGGCAGTAAAAAACCGAAAATTCCCGATAATCCGGAAAAAACAAACATCGGAAGTTTTTTCACCACATCCGGATAGTTCTTTAACACCTCAAAGGGCAAACCCGTATTATGGCTCTTGTGCAGAACAATCTTCCCCTTAGCTATCGCAAGCGGTTTGGGAAACTCACTGCTGTCCCTGGCTTCAATCTCCGCTTTAATACAGAGGTCTATCCCGGCAATCAGAAACATCAACAAAATCAAACCCATGCTGCTACCTCCTTCATCCTTACTTTCTTTGGATCACTTTCCTTTTTTCTTATGTTATATTTTACCCTTTTTCTGCCCCGGCGTAAAGGGAATTTTTTTCCAAAATGGGCATATATTGAAAAAACAGCAAAATGCTGAGGTTCTATCTATGCCCTCTTGTTCGATTAACCCTGCAAGCGAAGAAGTTGCCGATTTTATCTACCGCAGCAGCAGCGCCTATACCAGCATGGATCAGCTAGAAAACTACATCCTCTGCCACGAAAGCGCTTCCCGGGAATATGAAATCCTTTACTTTCCTTTGGCGTCCATCCCGCCCTTATCTCTGGTCACCTACTACTATTACTCTATTCCCAAGCTTTACACCCTCCTGGACACATCCAGCATGGAGGCGGCCGGCATACTTCCGATTTTCCAGCAGCCTGCCTTAAATAACCGGGGGGAGGGCGTGCTCATCGGCCTGATTGACACCGGCATCGACTACCAGAACCCCTTATTTAAAAATTTGGACGGAACCACAAGGATCGCCGGTATCTGGGACCAGACCCTTTCTGCCGACCCTTCACAGCCTGCTTCTGCATCGAAAGGCAGCCGGGAGGATACAATCGAAGTTTTGTACGGGACAGCCTTTACTTCCCGCCAGATCAACGAAGCACTCCGCTCGGATCGCCCGCTGGACATCGTCCCCTCCATTGATGCTGAAGGCCACGGAACCTTTATGGCGGGGATTGCTGCCGGAGGTCAGTCGCCGTCGGGTGATTTTATCGGGGCTGCGCCAAAAGCCGCCATCGGCATGGTTAAACTTAAACCTGCAAAAAAATATCTCCGGGATTTCTTCTTAATTCAGGAGGATGCCTCTGCTTATCAGGAAAATGATATTATGACGGGAGTCCGCTATCTCACCGAACTCGCCCACCGCCTGCACATGCCCCTGGCCCTGTGCATATCCTTAGGAAGCAACAGCGGAAGCCATGAGGGCACCACGCCTTTAGGCCAGATCTTACAGGCTTCCAGCCAGTCCATCGGCACCATTAACATTATTGCCGGAGGAAATGAAACCGGACTCTCCCATCACTATCTGGGAAACCTCCCCAGCGGACAGAACTCCGAAGATGTGGAAATCCGGGTAGCCGAGGGAGAGCGCGGATTTGTAACCGAATTCTGGTCGAATATCACCGATCTCTACACCGTCGGTTTTATCTCCCCCAGCGGTGAAATCATCAGCCGGATTCCCTTGACCCTGGGGCGTGAAACAAAGATTAGCTTCCTGTTGGAGCCGACGATCATTACCATCAACTACCTCCCCAATGAATCCGGCTCCGGAAGGCAGCTGATCTTTTTCCGCTTTGAAAACCCCACCGCCGGCGTCTGGCGCATCCGGGTCTATAACTCCTTATACTTAAACGGGCGCTACCATATGTGGCTTCCCGTAGAAAGCTTCTGCAAACCCGAAACCATCTTCCTGCGTCCCAACCCGGACACCACCATTACCAACCCCGGCAATGCGCGCTTCCCCTTAACCATAAGCGCCTACAACCATGTCGATGGAAGCATCTACCTTCATTCCAGCCGGGGATTTACCATAAACGAGCAGATTAAACCCGATCTTGCCGCACCCGGCGTAAACGTCTACGGCCCTACCGTACCCCCGGTTCCCGCGAACACGGAAGAACTGCCCATGACCAGGAAAAGCGGCTCCTCCGTATCCGCCGCCCACGCCGCCGGAGCTGTCGCCAACCTCTTATCCTGGGGTTTAGTCGCCGGAAATGATATGACCATGAGTACCTCTTCCGTCCGCGGCTACCTGGTTCGCGGTGCCAAAAGGACGCCTGGCTATGAGTACCCGAACAGGGAATTCGGCTACGGCACCTTAGACCTCTATCAGTCCTTTTTGGATCTGAGGGAATAACAACTACCCCCGCATCTCAATCCTCGGCCCGCCTCGTTTTTCCAGGTAGGGCCGTGTGATAATCACCTTGCCGATATTGGCGTCCTTGGGAATTTCAAACATAATATCCAGCATAAATTCTTCGATAATTGCCCGAAGCGCCCTTGCTCCTGTTTCCTTTCCCAGAGCCTGCTCGGCAATCCAGTCCAGCGCCTCATCTTCAAAAACCAGCTTCACTTCATCGTAAGCCAGGAGTTTTTCATACTGCTTTAAAATCGCATTCTTCGGCTCGGTTAAGATTCTCTTCATCAGCGGATGATCCAGACCGCTTAAAGAAACCATCACCGGAAGTCTTCCCAAAAACTCCGGAATCATGCCGAATTTGCGCAGATCCTCATTCGTCGTCTTCCCCAGTAAATCTTTATCCTGATCAAACCGGTCTTTTAATTCGCCGTTAAATCCCATAAAGGAACGGCAGCTCAGCCTCTCTTTAACGATATTTTCCAGTTCAGGAAATGCCCCGCCGCAGATAAATAAAATATTTTCCGTATTCACTGTCGCCATGGGTGTCATGGCATTTTTCTGGTTTGAGCCCACAGGAACTTCCACGATGCTGCCTTCCAAAAGCTTTAACAGCTCCTGCTGCACCGACTCCCCGCTGACGTCCCGGGCATTCGTCTGCTGCTTTTTGGCAATCTTGTCAATCTCGTCGATAAAAATAATCCCTCTCTCGGCTCTCTCCACATCATTTCCCGCAGCCGCCAGGAGCTTGCTGACCACACTTTCGATATCGTCGCCGATGTAGCCGGCTTCGGTAAGAGAGGTCGCATCGGCAATGGCCAGCGGCACATCGAGAAGCCTTGCCAGGGTCTTTACCATATAGGTCTTGCCGCTTCCGGTAGGGCCGAGCATCAGGATATTGGATTTTTCTATGGTTACATCCTCCAAAACCCCCTTCTGCTCCCCTAAAAGCGCCCTTTTATAATGATTATAAACAGCAACCGCCATCACCTTTTTCGCCTTATCCTGACCAATCACATACTCATCCAGCCTCTGCTTAATCACATGGGGCGCGGGGATATCCTTAAGTACATAGGTTTTTTTCGCTTCCGATTTTTTCTTAATCTTCTGCTTCTTCGGAACCGCCGCATCCGGCTGCATTAGACTGCTGATATCGCCGTAATTCAGATTTAAGAAAGGCATACTGGAAAGCTTGCTAAAATCCAGCCCGTTCTGGTTAATGGCATCAAATGCCTTCTGCATACAGGAATTGCACATGGAGATTCCTCCCGGCATGGAAACCATCGGCCCGGCTTTGCTCTCCGGCCGGCGGCAGATATAGCAGACCTTCTCATAGCTGCCATCATCCTCTGTGCCTTCCTGTTTTTCTTCTTCGATTGTCGCTGCTTCTGTCTTTTTCTCTTCCACTTTATCTGCTTTCCTTCCTTTTTGTTTCGTTCAGGGCTGCCGCTTACCTGTGTTCACGACACCCATTCAGGTTCTTTTTCATCCAATGCGTCTATTATAAAAGATTTTGACCAGGAATACAAGGCAATACCCACGAAAAAAGAGTCCGGCCCGCCGAACCCTTTTTACAATACTTAATTTATATTTTCTTCCCGCGGACGGGTTCCCAGGGTAATCGTTACCTGGCGTTCCACATACTCTCCGTCTTTTAAGGACTGCACGGTAAGTTCGATACTGTCGCCGCCGGCATAGTAAATCAGCATATCCTTTAACTCTGCCATGGACTTTACGGATTGTCCGTCAAACTTTGTGATAATATCCTTTTCTTTCAGGTCAGAGGACGCTGCCGCCCCGCCTTCCACAATTTTATAGACAAATACGCCCTGAGGCATTCCGTAAAGATTCGAAGTATTGGCATCAATATCCGTTCCCTGAATTCCCAGATAGCCCTGACGCTCTTTCTCAATCTGCACACGGGTTTTCATGGTCATCATTTCATTGATAATGTCTTTAACCTTGCTGATAGGAATAGCATAGCCCATCCCTTCCACATCGGTCGAAGAATACTTTGCAGAATTAATGCCGACAAGTTCTCCCTGCATATTCAAAAGCGCCCCGCCGCTGTTCCCCGGATTAATTGCCGCATCGGTCTGTAAAAGATTGCGGGTAGTCTGTTCGTCCGTATGCACTTCACGGTCCAGTGCACTGATATAACCCACCGTCACGGACTGCCCGTAGCCTAAGGCATTTCCGATAGCGATAACGCCCTGCCCTACCTTTAAAGCATCCGAATCCCCAAGGGTTGCACTGGCAATTTTGCTTTTTGTATCGTCCGAAATCTGATCCAGGCTTACCGCAAGGACAGCCAGATCATTTTCCGAATCGGTTCCCTTAATATGTGCATCTGCGCTCTCATTATCGCAGAAACTGACACTTAAACTGCTTGCCCCTTCAATAACATGCTTATTCGTCACCAGTAAAAGCTCCGTGTCGCTCTCCCCGACAATAATACCTGAACCGGAACCCCTGCCCTCATAAATCTGGGACTGTCCAAACCAGTTCTGTATCTCCTTCTGCGTAACGCTGTTAATCGCAACCACCGAAGGCATGGCACGCTCGACAATGGCCGATACATCATTCGTTCCGGTCACGATAAGCTGCGATGCATTATCCTTTGCAGAATCCTGCGGCGCAGGAAGTGTTTCTGCCTGGGATAAGCTTACCTGTTCCTGCGCGGTATCCGGATTTAACTGCTTTGTCAGCATCTGCACCCCGGACATCGTCGTCCCGGCAATTACGCCGAAGAGAAGCGCTGCCGCCACAATCCCTGCGGTCTTCTTCACCAGCGGCGGGACGGGCTTTTTGGCATGTGGCTTTTTGGCATCCGAAGAAAAACTGTTCTGCGGCTGCTGCCAGGGTGCATACTGCCGCCCGTAATTGCTGCTGCCTGACGGCTGGTAGCCGGTATTTCCCGACGAAGAATAGCCCGCATTTCCTGAAGGATGATAGCCGTTATGCCCCGACGGCTGATAGCCCGCATTTCCCGGTGAAGAATAACCTGTATTTCCTGAAGGCTGATAGCCCGTGTTTCCCGGTGAAGAATAACCACTGTTCCCCGACGGCTGACAGCCCGTGTTTCCCGGTGAGGAATAACCGCCATTCCCCGACGGCTGATAACCGGTGTTTCCGGACGGATAGCCGTTTGCAGAATTCGGCTGCGGATAACCTGCCGGATTTTGCCGGCCATAACCCGAAGAAAGATTACCCGAAGAAGGATTATACGAGGACTGCTGATTCGTATACGGATGATTTCCATATCCGCCCTGCTGCCCGTTCCCGTAAATATTCTGTGTCTGTTTCTGATCTATCGACGGCTGCACACTGCTGCTGTAATTATCCTGTGTGTAATTATCCTGTGCCGTCACCGGTGACTGTTCCGGTGCATTCATTGCATCGGACTTTTCTGTTTCCTCCGAAGCTAAGCCCTGTACTTCTTCGTTCTTTTCTTCCCACTCTGCTTCTGTCCTGTCTTCTACTTTATTTTCATCATCCCTATACATAAGAATCTCCTTTCTGATTCGGCAGTTCCGTAATCGATGTCTTTACTAAAACCAAAATCATTACATGCAGGCTTTTTTTGTTTACATCAGAGATTCTAACAATGAATTGTGACTAAATTGTGATAGAATTCTAATAGAATTATTAATTTCCGGAACCAGGCGGTCCATCGTAGGAAATCACTTGATTATCCGGTACAACCACCGATGTAGGGCCGTTGGATACTGGCGGAGGCACATCCGGCGTACTCTGCGTCGGGCCTGCGGGATTATCCGTCGGC
The DNA here is from genome assembly GCA_946553025.1 of uncultured Clostridium sp. Taxonomy (GTDB): domain Bacteria; phylum Bacillota; class Clostridia; order Lachnospirales; family Lachnospiraceae; genus Caccovicinus. The sequence continues at coordinate 44,043 of CAMNRM010000008.1, read as the reverse complement.
GACGAATTCCCTGCGGCCGGCGGATTTGCTCCCGTCGGTTGATTCCCTGCGGTCGGTGGATTTAACCCGCTCGGATGGTTTCCTGCCGTCGGCGAATTTGACCCGCTCGGATGGTTTCCTGCCGTCGGCGGATTTGCTCCCGTCGGTTGATTCCCTGCGGTCGGTGGGTTTGACCCGCTCGGATGATTTCCTGCCGTCGGCGGGTTTGACCCCGTCGGTTGATTCCCTGCGGTCGGCGGGTTTGCCTCTGTCGGGCGGTTTCCTGCCGTTGGCGGGTTTGCTTCGGTTGGACGGTTTCCTGTCGGCTCCTGGGTATTCGGGTGCCGGTTTCCCTGGGTCGGCGAATTCGGCGAAGGAACATCCGGGACATTGCTTCCCTGACTGTTTCCGGGATGCACAGGCGACGTGGGCGAAGGTCTGGAAGGGGTCGGTTCCTGGGTTCCCGGCTCATCCGGATAAAGGGTTGATGTGGGCCGCTTCTCCCCGGGCTTCGGGATTTCCGTCATCTGCGCGTCATCGGAGGTTTCGTCTTCCCCGCGGTCAATGATTTCGCCGTCTTCCCCGGTTTCTTCCCGCTTACTCTCCTCATCTTCATCGTCCTTATCTTCGTCGGAAGCTTCGGTCTTCTTTGGCTTTTCCTTCTCCTGCTGTTTTGCGGGGCGCGGAACCGAACCTCCGGTGGTCGACACATGGTCGATGGACACGCCCTGGCTGTACATTCCGGTATCGCTGGAAATTTTGGCGCTGAAGGTCTTTACGGACTCACTCGGCGTATAGTCCTCCTGCCCGTACAAAAATTCATGGAGTTCGATAACATTGCTCTCTAAGGTCTGCGGAATAACACAGGCACCCTTTCTGCCCATATTGGCATCGCCCCGGGCAAAGGGGAATCCTCCGGTTTCTCCGATATGGTAATTTCCCACATTGCCAAGAAGCTTTAAAATATCCGCCAAATCCACGCTGGTTGCCACTTGAGGAAAGATCACCAGGGCCAGTTGATTTAACGTATTGATATCGGCCTTTTTCGCTTTTTCAAACGCAGCCTGAATCACCTTTCTCTGGCGTTCCGTCCGCGCATAATCCGTATCCATCAGGCGAAGCCGACCGTAAGCCACAGCCTGCACACCGTCTAAGTGCTGCATCCCGGGACCCTTTAAATGTTCGGAATACACCCCGGTTGCCTTTACGGTTTCAGTAATAAACGAGTTAATATAGGCAAACTCGGCACGGCTGATCTCCATATCCACGCCGCCCAAAAGGTTAATTCCGTCGGCTACCGCCTTCCAGTTAAAGGTCACATAGTCAAGGATATTTAAGTCCAGGTTTTTATTTAACGCCTTTGCCGCCTCCGCAGGACCTCCGCGGAAATAAGCCTGGTTGATTTTATTATATTCATTTTTATCATTAATATTTAAATAGGAATCACGGAACACGCTGACCAGGCGGATCTCCCCGGTATCATGGTTAATGTCGCACACGATATTCACGTCCGAATGGGTGTCCTTGCCCACATTCGTCCCGCGGCTGTCCACACCGAAAATATAAATGCCCCAGTGCCCTTTTTGCTTTTCATACTGCGGAAGATCGACCGAAAAATTCTGATTCTGTATCTCCTCCGGAATCCAGTCATCCATCCTCTGCATCTGGTTCCAGGTTCTTGCCCAGTAACCGTAGCCGCTGATAAAGAGCAGGGCAAAGCACTCCGCGATAATCATGGTAATTATCCGGCGCTTCTTCTTTGACATTCTCTTCCTTCCCCCGTTTTTCAGCGAAGGGTCCAGTTCCAGCGACGGTTTTTCTCCCTTCCGTTCACTGCTGTGCCAGCTGCTTGCCGCCGGATTTCCCGGCATATCCCAGCTTCCCGGCGGCGGAATTTCCTGTGCCGATCGCGAGCGCGGGACAGGAGCCGCCTCCCGGCCTGCACTCTGCCCCCTTCTTCGGCTCCGGGGTCTTTGCAGACCGTTTCGTTCATCATTCAAATCATATCCCATGGTTAGTCCTCATCATGTATCCTTAATCATTACTGTTTGCGTATCTGCACATCTGCTGCACGGATCAGTAACCTCAATACGCATTCTTATTAATAAATCCCTTGAATATCGTTAAAAATAAGATTTTAACATCAAATCCCAAGGTCCAGTTTTCGATATAATATAAATCATGTTCAATTCTCTTCGTAATCGAAGTATCTCCCCGATAGCCGTTCACCTGCGCCCATCCGGTCAGACCGGGACGAACCTGGTGCTTAATCATGTAGCGGGGGATCTCTTCTTTAAAGCGTTCGACAAAAAAAGGTCTTTCCGGTCTTGGCCCCACCAGGCTCATATCGCCTTTTAAGATATTAAAAAACTGGGGCATTTCATCGATGCTGGTTCTGCGGATAATCTTCCCCACCAGCGTTACCCGCGGGTCGTTCGGTGTCGTCCACTTGCTTTTTTCCGCTGCCGGGGGCTGTACGGCCATGGAGCGGAACTTGTACATCTGGAAGGGATGGTTGTGAAGCCCCACCCTCTCCTGCCTGTAAATCACCGGTCCCGGGGAGGTCAGCTTAATCAGGATGACCGTTAAAAGCATTACCGGCGAAAATAAAATAATGGCCACAACAGCCCCGAAGATATCCATCATCCTCTTCACGGTCGCATTTAACAGATCATTAAGCGGGACATGGCGGATATTGATGACCGGAAGCCCCTGCAGATCCTCCGTGTAGGGAATGGTTGGGATGATCTTATTGTAATCCGGGATAAATTTCGTGTGGACGCCGCTCTTTTCACAGGCGGCTACAATGGATTTTAAGTTTTCATATTCTTTCAGGCTTAACGTAATGGCAATCTCATCCAGGGTGTTTTTCTCCAGCAAGGCATCCAGTTCCTCAATCTTCCCAAGAACCGCAACCTTGCGGTAGGTAAAGCCGGCCGGATGATGATTGTCCAGCATCCCGTGGATGTGGTAACCCCACTCCGGATTTGCCAGAATGCGGTCGATAAACTCCTCTGCCGCCTGGCTGTAGCCAATGAGCAGGATGTGCTTCTGGTTATAGCCTTTTGAGCGCATGGAGCGCAGAACCCGTCGGATAATATTGCGCACCAGGGTTTCCGCCAGGGTGTTAATCGCAAAAAACGTCAGAACCATGGCACGGGAAAAATTGTAAAAATATGGATTTTTACCGCCCAGGTACAGGATCAGGGTAAAGGTCAGCACACCGATGGCATTCGCCTTGCTGATATTGGCCAGTTCCACACGGCTGCGCTGCACCCGCCTGGGCGTGTACAGATGGAAAATGCTGTACAAAAGCAGATAACCCGGCACAATCACCACCAGGGGGATGAAGTAAACCCTTGGGGCAAGCACGCCTCCCGCCTGCTGGTAAATCCCGCTTTCAATAATGATATACCAGGCCAGTGCATAAGAAGCAATAATGGTCGCCGCGTCCAGCAGCACCTGGGAACGGTTCAATGATTTCTGATTATCCTTTATCATAATGTTCACCTCAACTGCCGTGTGCCGATTACGCGGCGGATAACTTTTGCAAGCTGCCGGCTGGAAAACTCATAGGTATAGAGGAAGGTCGCCGCGAAAAGCTCCCCTTCGACGGCAAGGTAATTCTTAAATCTTTCCTTGCGGTACGGGACTTTTTTACATTGCTTCCTGGTGCAGATACCCTCTTTTATCCCGGCAAGGTAGTCCCCGGCAAATCCAAGCTTATAAAAAAACGCAAATTTCAGCAAAATCCCTGCCGTAATTCCCGGAAGGTTCAGCAAAAGCTGCAAAAGAGGCATGTTCTTATAGTTCAGGTAGATATTGTTCCTTGCGGCAAGCTTTACCTTAAAGGAATTGTACTTGGAACCGGTCGTACCGCTTCCCACATGGTACACCAGGGCCGACGGACAGTAAACATTATCATAGCCGCAAATCCTTGCACGGTAGCCCACATCCAAATCCTCCAGATAGGCAAAATGCATCTCGTCAAAATACCCGATTTCCTCAAAAACCTCCCTGCGGTATAACGCCGCCCCTGCACATGCCGAAAAGATCCGCATCGGACGGTTGTAGCCCGCAGAGTTACGCCCCACGCCCCGCTGGAAGGCCCAGCCCAAAAGGCAGTACATATCCCCCGCGTCATCCATCAATTCCGGATGATAAAGCTGAACCATCTTGCTGCTCACCGAAAATATCTTCGGCGAACGCTTCACGGCCCGAAGCATTTCCCTGATATAGTTTTTGTCCACCTTGGTATCATTATTCAAAAGAATGACAAATGGCGTTGAACTTTTTTTAATTCCGATATTTACCGCTCCGGAAAAGCCCAGATTTTCAGGGAGGAAAACCGTAGGTATCCCCTGTTCTCTTAACCACGCCTCACTCCCGTCCTGTGAGCCGTTATCCACCACCAGCACCGTAAAATCCCGGCAGGTCTGCGCCCGCAGTGCTTCCATACAGTCCGGCAGATACTTCATTCCGTTATAATTGGGAATAATCACCGTAACCTGGCTGCCTGTACTTTCTCTGACTTGTCTTTCCATGTCTTTCCTTTCATCTGTCCGCCGCCGCATAAAACAGCCGCTATCCTTCTCTGCCGCCTATGTGCGTGAAGGTTCTTCTAATTCCTTTCCGGTTTTTTCCCGGTAGAGCGCCGAAACCCTCTCCTTCACCGCAGGTTCCATATAAGGCATATAGACATCTAACGGATAAGGTTCCCCGATTTTTTCCTTTAACAAATCCCTGAGCGCAAAATTCGACTTGCGCAGGGTCAGGTTGGGGTTATAATAGGGGTCGCCCTGGATAACAATCTCGGGCCAGTAGCCGATAAACCGAGCAACCTCCCGGTTAAACCGCTCCACCTTCTGCGGCGTATCTTCCAGTCCTCTTGATTTCGATTCATAATGATACAACAAAGCATAGGGATTGTAAACCACCTTTTTTCCCAGGCTGCGGATTTTCAGGCAGTAATCGATATCATTAAAGGCCACGGCAAGCTCCTCCCGAAAGCCCCCCACCTGTGCAAAAAGACTTTTCTTACTCATCATGCAGGCCGCCGTCACCGCACTGTAATCCTGGGCGCACATGGCGCGGTGGAAATAGCTGCTCTCCGCCTGGTGAAGCCCGATAAAGGTGTGCCCGGCAATGCCGCCGAAGCCGATAACCACCCCGGCGTGCTGGATCGTCCCGTCCTCGTACAAAAGCCTTGCGCCCACAACGCCCACGTCCTCCCGCACGGCATAGCCTAACATCTCCCGGATAACCTCCGGCTCGATCACTTCCACGTCATTATTTAAGAATAAAAGGTATTCCCCGCGGGCAAAGGTCACGCCGAAATTATTGATGGCTGAAAAATTAAATTCCTTCTCCCAGGTCACCACCTTCACCTGGCTTCGCCGCTTTTGAAGCTCCTCATAGTAGCGGAAGGTTTCCGGATCGGTGCTGTTATTTTCCACCACAATCACTTCCAGATTCTTATAGGTTCCCTTGTCAAGAAGCGAAGTAAGACAGGTTTCCAAATCCTTCTGGTGATCTTTATTGGGGATGATCACTGACACCAAAGGCTCGGATTCCAGGGCAAAACGGGTGTGGTAAATCCCGTAGTCAATCCCCTTTTCCACCGACTCCACGCCTATCCCAAGGCGTTCAAAATGCGCCTTAATCGCCCTTGCACCCGCCTCAAAAGCATAGGTCTTGCTCTCGGGATTGCTGGAGGTTGAGTTCATATGGCAGCGCCAGTGATAGAGCACCCTGGGAATGTGACAGATCTTTGTGGTTTTCTCCGTACAGCGGAAAATAAAGTCATAATCCTGCGCCCCGTCAAACTCCTGGCGAAAGCCTCCCACTTCCCTGACAAGATCCCGATCCACCACAAAAAGATGGCAGATATAATTCACGCTGGTCAGCAGATCTTCATTAAAATCCGGCTTAAAATGCGGGTCAAATAAAGCCTGTCCGTCCATGTCCAGCTTATCTTCATCCGAGTAAAGAATATCATAAGGCCCGCTCTCGTTCATGGCTTTTACACAGCAGAATAATGCGTCCGGAGTCAGGGTATCGTCATGATCTGCCAGCACGATATAGTCCCCCGAAGCCATCTCCATCGCCGCATTGGTATTCCCGGAGATCCCCTTATTTTCCCCCAGAATCACATACTTAAACCGGGTATCTTCCTGGGCAAAACGCTTTAACACGCGCTCCACGCCCTCGCCCCTGGGACTGCCGTCAGCCACACAGACTTCCCAGTTTGTATAGGTCTGGCTGCGTATGGATTCCAGCATTTCTTTTAGATAATACTCCGGTGTCTTATAGGCGGGAATCACGATGGAAAACTTCGGTTCAACGGCAAAATGCGTGGTTTTCTGCGCTTCCAGTTCCTCGTTGGAAATCTTTGTAAGCTCATGCCATTCCCCGTAATCGTACTCATTTTCAAGGCCCTGCACCTTATGCTTTACCTTTAAAAGAAGCGCTTTTATCCCATGTTCTTTCCCGAAATCCACAGCCTCCTGCAGGGTTTCCAAGTTCATCATCCCTTTAAGCTGCAGCACCCGCTTATAGGCCACGCTGGTACGTTTTTTCATCAGTTCCTCGTTATATTTTACCCTGACTTTCTGTCCCTCACACTGGATTGTCAGGTAATAATCCTTCCCGCGTTCATAAGGAAAACGGATATCAAAGCCAAAATCCCGGTCATAAATCTGCTTAAAATACGCCTGGCTGACGTCATCTCTGCGGACGGGAACATGACGAAAAGGCACGGGATTATGGTTCTCATCCTCGACAAAAAAATCTGCCTTTGCATCCAGTTTTCTCCCCAGAACCCAGCCGTTTAGCGTCATGGTATTTTCTCTTATGCGGACTACATCAATCTTGTACTTCATCCCTAACCTCCACAGCAGCCGGCTTTTCCTTTGCCGCAACCGGTTTCTTCCTCCTTCTCCTCTTCCTGTACGGATTTGGCGAAGCAGCAGGCTTTCCCGGCGGATACTCAAAATTTATGCGTTCCTCTTCAACCACCAGTGGGCGCTTCATCACCCTCTGGTTAATGCTCAGCACATACTCTCCCACCATGCCGATAAAGAAAATCTGCACCGATCCAAGGAAGCAGACCCCGATTAAAAGCGGTGCCATCCCGGCAGGAAAACGGTCCCAGTAGACCAGCTTCATCACCAGATAAATCACGGCAACCACCATAAAAAAGGCCGAGCACAGACTCCCCGCAATCGTTGCCAGACGAAGCCCCACCTTGGTGTAGGAGGTAATGCTTAACATGGCTGCATCGTAGAGCCGGTAAAAATTATTGCTCGTCTTTCCGGCACGGCGCAGCGGCTGTTCATAGGGAATTTCCTTGCGCCGAAACCCTAGTTCCGCCACGATTCCGCGCAGAAACGGCGTCGGGTCATCCAGGTCGCGGAGAACCTGAACAAACTCCGCATCATAGAGTCCGAAACCGGTGAACTGCTCAATCTGTTCCACATCGGAAAGCTTTTTAATCAGCTTATAATAACAGCCCCGAAGCCAGTACATCAGCTTGTTTTCCTGGCTGGAATTCTTAATGCCGATAACGATTTTATAGCCGTACTCCCACTCTAAAACAAAGCGGGGAATCATCTCCACCGGGTCCTGAAAGTCAGCAGCAACCAGGATGGTACAGTCGCCGCTGCTCTGCAGCATACCGTAGTACGGCGAGTTAAACTGCCCGAAATTTTTTGCGTTAAAAATCCCCTTAATATTCCGATCTTCCTCACACAGACGGCGGATAATATTTCGGGTCTGGTCGGAAGAATCATTGTCAATAAAGATAAGTTCATAGCCGTAATCCGGAAGATCTTTTGCAAAAACTTCCCGGATTGCCTGCGCCATGGGTTCTACATTTTCCTCTTCATTAAAACACGGCACTACAACACTAATGGTTTTTGTCTTCATGTTTATTTTCCTTTTTATCAATTATTCGTTGAATTCCCTCTTCAAAAGACACCCTTGGATGCCAGTCCAGACCCTTTTCCATACGGGAAATATCGGGAATCAGGTTAATCAGACCTTCCGCATTCGGCAGTCTTTTTCCATAAGTAAAGCTTCCGTTTTGACGGCAGAGTTTATGCATACACTCCACATATTCTTTTAAGGGACGGGTCTGCGCGGCATCCCCGGCAAGGTTATAAAGCCCATCCTCCAAAAGCCTTCCCGGGTGCAGCAAAAGCTTCTCTATCCCTTCGGTTAAATCGTCAATGTAAAGGAAATTCCACAGCTGCGTGCAGGGACTTAACGCCAGATGGCCGCCGCTTAAAAAGGTATCCAGACAGGACTCCACCAGCGTCCACGGGTGATCCCCCGGCCCGTAGACACTGAAGATCCGTACATGGATATACTCGATATCGGCTGTGCCTTCTTCCTTCCATGCCCTGCACTGCGCCGACAGCTTCCGGTAAACCTCTGCCTTGGCCCTGCCGTAAGCCGAAAGCGGCAGGCCGTCCTGTTCCTCCTTCATCAGTTCCCGGCACATGCCGTACTCAGCCTGCGAACCGCCGAATAAAAACCTTTTGCAGTGCAGTGACCTTGCCCCTTCTAACGCCTTTACGGCAGCGGCGACATTCTGCTTCTGTACATCCTCCTGCGTCCGGCTCGTACTCCCCGAACCGCCCCAGCCAAAATGCACAAAGGCGTCGCAGTCTTCCGGAATTTCCCACTCTATCCTATTTAATTTTTGTAAATCCTGCTCAATCACACAAAGCCCCTGCGCATTTTCCGGAAGCATGGCGCGGTTTTTTGAACCCGGACGTATCACCGCATAAACCCTGTGTCCTCCCTGAAGCAGCCGCTTAACCAGTGCCGATCCTAAAAAGCTGGTTGCCCCCGTTACTACAATATTCATTCTGACAAAACCTCACTCTCCCAGGACTTTTAAAAGGTTACTGTTTCCCTGTTTACAGCAGCCTTGGAATAATCATATTGGCATTCATCTCTTCTTCCGAAAGAAACGGCGATAAATCCTCCAACGGCGGGGATGTGATCGTTCCGTCCGGCATCTTTCTTGAGGAAGACTTTGGCTCAAACACCTGATCCGTGGTGACAAACACCTCACAGATCACCGGTCCCTCCATCACCAGGGCTTTTGCCACAGCTTCGTTCAGTTCATCATTGCACACCGCCTTCACATAGGGATAGCCGTAAGCCGCCGCCAGCTTTTCCATCGAAGGAAAGCTTAAATCCGGGCCGTTTACCCCGCTGTCAATGCCGACGCCCACCAGCGGCTCGCCAAAGAAATTCTTCTGGGTCTGCCGGATGGAATGATAGCCGCCGTTATTAATCAGGAAAATCTTAATGCCCATGCGGTGATGGATAATGGTCTGCAGTTCCTGTAAATTCATCTGAATACTTCCGTCCCCGGTCAAAAGGATGATATCCTGACGGTTATCCGCCATCCAGGCTCCGATGGCCGCCGGAAGATCATAGCCCATGGAAGCAATCGCAGAATTCGAGATAAAGCGCTGCCCTTTTTTAATGATATAGCCGTGTCCTCCGGCAACACAGGCGGAACCGTTCCCCACAACCGTGATCTGATCTTCATGAAGCTGGCTGCTTAATTCTTTGACCAGTGCATAGACATTCGCCGGCTTATCCCTTCCCGGCTCCATATGTCTTGGCAGGATAACCGGGTATTTTTCCTTCCACATACGGCAGGTTTCCAGCCAGTTCATCCCGGGCAGCCCCTCTCCGCCGTCAAACAGAGGACGGGGAAGACGGCCTGCATCCTGTTCCTCCTCTAAAACCTGCGCCATCACTTCCAGAAGATCCCTTGCATCGGCATGGATGCGCATATCGCTGTGCACGGACGGTTTTTTCAGCTCCTCCAAATCAACATCATTGACAATCACATAGGCAGCCCTTGCCCAGGTCTTATAATTGTAGCCGACCTGGCGGATACTCAGACGGCTTCCCACCGAAAAGACAAGGTCGCTGTTCTGCACGGCAAAATTCCCCGGACGGTCGCCCATATTTCCCGGACGTCCGGTGTATAAGGGGTGCTCATCCCAGATGGCATCCTGTGAATTCCACCCGGTAACCACCGGAATCCCCAGACGGTCGGCTACCCGAAGAAACGCATCATGCGCACCCGCAATCCGCACACCGTTGCCCACATTCAATACCGGACGCCTTGCCTTTCGGATCTGGCAAAGAACCTCCGTCACCGTTTCCCGGCTCACCTTTCCGGGAAGAACCTGACGCTTTTCCCCCTGTCCTGCCTTATCCTGCGGCTGCACGGCAAACAAAGCCGAATCCCCGGCCCAACCGGTTCCCCCGGCCTCATAATCCGCAGGGTCAAACCCGGCCAGCTTATCCGGCTCAATAAACGCCCCCTGCACATCCAGCGGAATATCCAGCCAGCACGGCCCCGGCCTTCCCGACTGCGCCAGATACAGCGCCTTTTCCATACAGTAGCGGATACGCTCCGGCAAAATCACCATCTCACAGTACTTGGTCATGCAGGAAACCGCCTGGCAGATATCAAACTCCTGATCCCCCATCGCCCGGATTCCCACACCCGACCAGCGTGCCGTCGTATCGTAGCGCACCTGCCCGGAGAGAACCAGCATCGGGATGGAATCCAGCCACCCCCCCACAACACCGGTAATCGCATTCGTCCCGCCCGGCCCGGTCGTCACACAGAGGGCAGCCATCCGGTTATGAATCCTTGCATAAGCTTCTGCGGCAATGGCGCTTGCCTGTTCATGATGATTATAGGTACAGTTTAAACCTTCCTGATGGCCCAGCCCGTCATTTAAGTGCATGGCACCGCCGCCGGTTACGGAAAACACCTGACAAATCCCCGCCTCTACAAGTTTCCCCGCAATGTAATTTGATACTTTTATACGCATTTATCCTTCCTCCACTTTACCCTTTCCGTTACAATTCACCGCGCAGATCTGCATGAACAGTAACCCGTTTCCACCAGTTTACCATATTTCAAAGGAAAATTATACCTAAAATTTTCTTACGCTCTTCTTCCGTATTTCTTTATTTTTCCTTTTTCAGCGGATTTCATTCCTATTATCATACGGTAAGCCATTTTCCTATCCTGTCTACCCCTCCCCCGGCAGCACTTAACCCACATTCCCGCCGTCTGCTTCCAGCCCTTCCGGCCGCTGACAGTTTTGGAAATAAGCTTCACTAGAAATTAAAAAAAAGACAGGTTATAATCACAACCGTAATGCAACCATGGAATTTGGGCCACGGCCCAACCACAAAAAAGGAGAGAACAAATTATGAAAAAACCAATCGCAATGATGGCTGTATTATCTACCGCGGCAATGATGGCCGCCCTGACCCCTGAAACCTTCACCGCCGACCCGGCAGCATACGCACTGGCAGCATCCGGATGGGTGGAAGAAGACGGAAGCCTGCGCTATATCGACAGCGACGGCTACTATCAGACCAATACCTGGAAGAGAAAAGACGGGGATATGTACTATTTAGATGAAGAAGGCGATATCGCTGTAAATACAATGATTGATGACGAGTACTATGTTGATGAAAACGGCAAGCGGGTTTCCGACTACTGGGTTTCCGTGGAAAATGAAGATGACTGGGATTCCTTCGATGCTCCGGAAGTCTACTGGCACTACTTCGGCCGCGACGGCAAAGCCGTAAAATCCAAATGGTTTAAAATCAACAATAACTGGTACTACTTTAACGCCGAAGGTCAGATGCTCACCGGAAAGCAGGAAATTGACGGCTCCACCTACTACTTCGGCGGCGAAAACGACGGTGTGCGAAAGACCGGATGGATTCAGTTAAACGATGCCGAAAGCGATGACCCGGACAGCTCCTCAAGCTGGTACTATTTTGACAACAGCGGCAAGATGGTAGAAAACCAGATTGACCGCAAGATCGACGGCAATCACTACAGCTTCGTTGACGGCAAGATGCAGACCGGATGGCTTAAGCTTCCGGCCGAAGAAGTTATCACGGAAGCAGCAGGCGGTGAAGTTTCCGCAGATGCAGACGCAGCAAACAGTGAAACTTCCGCAGATGCAGCCTCCCAGACCGCTTCGGATTCCCAGGCAGAACCGGCAGAGGAAACCGTTGTTCCAACAATCCACAAACCCGGCACCATCCACGGCTATCAGTACTATGAAGAAGACGGAAAACGTGCTTCAGGCTGGTACGAAATTGAAGGTGCCGAGGGCGTAAGCACCGAAAGCGAAATTTACCGCTTTTACTTCCGCAGCGGAAAGCCTTTGGCTGCCGAAAACGGCATCCAGGTATTCACTATAGATTCTAAGAAATACGCATTTAATGAAAAAGGAGAAATGCAGACCGGAAAACAGGTAATTACGCTGGAAGACGGACAGACCGCGAACGCCTACTTTGGCGCTGACGGTGTGATGAGAACAGGAAAACAGACGATTTACGATGAAGATTTAGGAGAAAACCAGACCTGGTTCTTCCACACCGACGGCACACAGAAAGGCCAGGGCTTCCACGGCATCCGCGACAACGCCATCTATATCTACGGACTCCGCCAGCAGGCCGCCAATGACCTGCGCTATGACACGGTAGACTTTGAAGGCAGCACCTATCTGGTTAATGCCTCCGGTTCTATCCAGAAAGCCTCCTCAACCTCAAAATCCACCGAAAAGCCGGATTTAGGCAATGGATTTAAGGATATCAAGGACGGCAACGGCAGAGTATGGGTCGTTGATGTCAACGGCATTGTCCAGAAATAAAAACACATTTTTAAGCAGTAATACTTCATCCGTTCAATAACAAATTTAGCAACAAGTTCAACCGTAAGTTCAACAATAAAAGGGCGCTAAAGCGCCCTTTTTGCTGTTTGTAAATATTTTATCAAAAAATTCAATATTTTATGTAACAAATCCCTCTGTTATCCGTTTATATCTTCGTAACCCCTAAATTTTCCAAAAAGAAAGGAGATTTATTTATGCGGGAACTTTCTGTTTACTATTGTCCGACATGCGGTTATTACGCCTACTACCAGCTGACCAAAAATGCCGTATGCCCCAAATGCAGTGTTAAAATGAAGCTGCTGAACATGCCCTATCAGGAATTTATGGATTTAGATTACGAAGAACGCGACCGGCTGCTCTCCCAGGAAATCTTAAGGAACTGCCCATCCGTCGTCACACGGATTACCGCAGCACACAAAGCAGCCAACCAGAGAGAAACCATTGCCCTGCTCAGTTCAAAAATCAATGAACTGGAAGAAGAAAACAAAAAACTCGACGAAACCATCAGTTGGATGCATCAGACCATCTGGGAAATGATGCGCGAGCGAAAGGGCCTGGATTAAAGCGCGGCGCAGCATACAAGACGTATCCTGCGGGGCTGCTTTTTCGGTCAAGGCAGCCCCTGTGCTTTATGGTCACTATTCACATGTTCACAGCAATGCTTTATCCCTGTCCCCTCTTTCCTGCCTTCTGTTCTTTGCTCCTGCCCTTTTTTTGCCCTCCATACTTTGCTCCTTAAAAAACGTACTTCCCGAAATCTACTTCTTTTCCTGCACCAAAATGTACTGATCAATCAGGCGGTTCATCGTAATCCGCATCTGACTTATAATTTTTAGCATTTCATCTCTGTCCTTTTTTAATTTTTCGTTCTCTAATGTTAAAACCTGCAGCTGTGTTTCCATGTTCATCAGACACCCCTCCTTATCATTATTGAGTGTTTCCGGAAAATGCCCCGGAAGACATGATTAAGCGCTCCTGTCACGTTTTGGCCTATCCTCCTTCCAGATATTCGTTCAGGTATGCGCTCAAGTCTATGTTGACAATATACGTCTTTTTGGCGCATTTGAAAAGGGAATTTAAACGCACAATTCGACATAAAGTACTTAATTTCAGCAGTATTCTGCCCTAATATTCTCTTTTTCAGCACTAAATATGCCATTTTAAAAAGCTGTGTACACTATTTATAGTATCTCCCCTCCCTTTCCTTTTGTCGGATTCTGTTGAAAAAAATTGTTGTCCTATAACTTTAGCCACCTGTTCATCATCTTTTCCATTAACATTTTTCTCCAAAAATAACCCCTCCATCACTCTCTTGCGTTACTTTTTTTCTGCCGTTTTTTGGGCACTGAAAAAACAGTAACAAAACCATCACCAGTCCACCACCTGATCGACAATCATCTGCTGTTCCGAACTCGTTTTACGAAGATAAATTCTTGTCGTTTCAATGCTTTCATGACCCATTAAATCCGCCAGCAGCGCAATATCGTTATATTTTTCCAGGAAATTTTTGGCAAAACGATGCCGGAAAGAATGAGGATAGACAACATCCGGATTAATCTGGTAGCGGACGGCAAAATGTTTTAACTGCCCGGCAATTCCCCGGGTGGTAATCCGTTTTCCCTGCTTATTTAAAAAGAAAAAGCCGCTGGCCTGTTTCTTTTCTCGCAGCCAGTCCAGGGTTTCCTTCTGCAAAGTTCTGGGAATATAAATCCGGCGCATTTTTCCGCCCTTAGAATAAATATCCAGATACCCCAACTGCACATCCTCCACCTTTATCTGCACCAGTTCACTCACCCTCGCCCCCGTCGCCGCAAGAAAACGAACAACAAAATACCAGAACCATTCCTCATCCCTTTGAAGGCAGCTTTTCAGATATGTATAATCCGCCTCGCTGATAACATTTTCCAAAAAGGTCTTTTGTTGCATCTTGATACAGGAAATCTGCCATTTTTCCTTCTGAATACTTTCCAGATAGCAGTTAATTGCCCTTATTCGCAGGTTTACGGTCTGCGGCTTGTAATTCTCCTGCAAAAATACCTTGTAATCCCGAACCGCTTTGCGGCTTACCGTCCCATACAGGGACTCGTACTGCTTCAGTGCATACAGATAGGACTTCACCGTATTTTCTGATAAATTTAACCCACGCAAAAAGTACTCAAACTCTTCTAACATAGTGCACACCCCTTCCATTTTTTTCTATTATAGCAAATTGGGACTTTATTTGCACTTTATTATCGAAAGATTTTTGTTTTGCCCGCAGAACCTGCATAATAAAAGGCCCCGGAAGCGATACAGCCTCCGGAGCCATAATTCCTTTTATGATATTTTTTATGTGTTGATCAGCCAAAATGCCTTTTTGGTTCACTAACGGTTCCCTAACATTTCCAGCCCATCCTCTGCTTTTCTTTATTCAAAAACAACGCAGCCAATCATCTCTTTCTGTAAATCCCGAACCTTCTCTATCTCCTGTCCCATCATGCCGTAAGTGCTCATCCCTGCCTGTTCTACAAGTACAACACCGTCACATGTAGGAAGCGCCTTAATCGTTTCGACATTCTTAAGCATGTTCGAGCCGGACACAACCTCCATTCCCGGAAGCTTGTCGGCAAGCAGGCGGGTAACCTCGGCAATCTTCTTTTCATCGATTGTACCCGTAACCAGGAGTTTTTTCACATCATTGGCATAATTGCAGATATTGGCCGCAATCAGCGCTGCCTCTTCCTCCGCAGAAGCACTGTAAACCTTTCCTTCCAGGCGGTTTAACAGATTATTGACCGCACCGGACTTTTTCTCGGAAACAGGGAAAATTCCCAGCACCTTAATGCCCGAACGGCGACGCAGTTCCTTCGACGAATACATCTTATCACTCATCACAAAGATAACACAGATAAAGAACACCATCATAAAGCCGCCCAGCACGCCGCCCAGAACACCGTACTTAATGCCGTTTTTAATCGTCGCTGTCGATGCAGAAGTCAGCTTCTCCGGCTCTTCCAGATCATCTAACGCCTGCTGTTTTTCCTCTAAGGACTGCTGCAGATTAATTAACTGGTTATTCTTCTCTCTCTGCTGATCGGCCAGCGCCAAATCCACCGTTGCACCCGTGCTCTTGTTCACCGTATTTACCGTGTGCTCGCCGATATTTGCGGTAATATTGGCCTGAAGCAGTTCAATTCCATCCAGCAGCTTCTTTAAAACAGCCTCTGCATCCTTCTGGCTGGAATTTTTTACCTTCACCGTAAGAAGATTGGTCAGCTTGCTCGTACTCCCAATCACCGTGCTTCCCCGTTCAATCTTAATCAGTTCCTGCAAATACTGAACATCAATCCCTGTGCTCTCTGCAATATGCGAAAGAAACGCCACACTGGTCATTACCGACTGATAGGTCTGTAAAATCGTATCCGTATAATCCACATTCTGATAAACCATGCCCGGCATAATCTCGTAATCCGTCTTAATAAAGATATCCGCCCTGGCTTCATAAATATCATAAGGACTCATATTCATCAGCACGGACTTTTCCATGTAATTCTGCTGATTTTCAATATCCGTCTGCAAATTTCCCAGTTCCCTCTCCATCGTTTCCTTACTGGTTTCATAAGCATGGAGTTCCTCTTCGTACTTCTCTTCTGCTTCTAAAATATTTTCCGCATTATTCTGATCCCGATAAGTCATAACCGCCTTCACCCCGCCCAGAAGAACGGCAAAGACAATGGCAACAAGCAGTATGCCCTTCCATTTATGTAGCACTGCAAACATTAGATCCTTTAAATCAATTTCCTGCTCATAGGTATTATTCTGATCCATGATTTCCTCTCCCTTATTTCTTAATCTTTCTTCTCTCATCCATAAAATCTCCGCCAGAAAAAGCCAGAACCAGCCCCGCTGCCGCCTGCTGTTTTCGTCCTCTGCCAAACCCTGCTGTACTCTGCTGATCCCTGCTGTTTTCTGCCGCTTACGCTATCATAACACAAGAAAAGAAAGGACACAATCCTCTTTTTCTTCCAATCATGATTTTTACAGGGGTTTTCGGAATTCTTAATACTTTTCTTTGTATTTCTTTTGATTTTCTACCAAATTTACTTCCGATAAGGATGCTTATGCGAAGTAAATGGCCAGAGCAGGGGCATGAATGGACGTATGGACATTGGAAGTCCCCCTGTAATGGACATGGCAGAGGTTTAATGATGGATGAATTAGCAGAAAAATACTTACCCAAGGACAAACGGGTGCGGATGCTCACCCTGATGGCCGTCGATATCCTAGCGGTCTGGTTTGCATCCTTTCTTGGCCTGTTTGTCCGTTTTGATATGAATATCGGCAGGATACCCCCGGAGTACAGCGCAGCCGCAGGAAGATACCTTCCCCTGTACATCCTGGCAACGATCGTGATTTTCTTTCTGTTTCATATGTACGCCACGATGTGGAGTGTGGCGGGGATAAGGGAAGTGACCCACATCGTTGCGGCCTGTGTGATGGCTTCCGTAATTCAGATTGCCGGAATGACCATGCTCGACTGCCGGGTGCCGAGAAGCTTTTATCTGATAAGCTTTGTGGCGCTGTGCGGAAGTGAGATTGTCATTCGCCTGTCGTACAGGATTATAACCACGGTTTTCAGGAAAGGCCCGGATAAACACGGGGCAAAACGAATTATGGTCGTGGGCGCAGGAACCTCCGGAACCATAATCCTCAGGGAAATGACTACCAGCAAATTTGTAGATGGGTATGTGGTTTGTTTTGTCGATGATGATAAGAATAAGGCAGGGAAGTATCTAAATGGTGTGCCCATTGCCGGAAAAAGGGAGGATATCCCTAGGCTGGTGGAAAAATATGCTATCGATGAAATTTACATCGCCATGCCCTCCGCATCCGCAAAAGACAGGAAAGAGATTATTGAAATCTGCCGGGAATGTCCCTGCGGCTTAAAAATCCTTCCGGGGATTTACCAGTTATTAAACGGGGAAGTCAGCGTGGACAAGTTGAGGAAGGTGGAGATTGAAGACCTTCTGGGACGGGAGCCGATAAGGGTGAATCTGGATGAGATTCTGGGCTATGTAAGAGATAAAGTCATCCTGGTCACCGGAGGCGGCGGGTCGATTGGGAGTGAACTGTGCAGACAGATTGCAGGGCACCAGCCTAAGCAGTTAATTGTCTTTGATGTGTATGAGAACAATGCCTATGACCTTCAGCAGGAATTAAAGGAAAAGTTTCCGGAACTGAATCTTGTGGTGCTGATTGGGTCGGTGAGAAATACACATCGGATGGAAACGGTATTTGAAAAGTACAGGCCCGATATTGTTTATCACGCAGCAGCGCATAAGCATGTACCCTTGATGGAGGACAGCCCAAATGAGGCGATCAAGAACAATGTATTCGGTACATATAAGACAGCGAAGGCAGCGGATAAGTATGGGGCGAAGAGGTTTGTGCTGATTTCTACCGATAAAGCCGTAAACCCGACGAACATTATGGGAGCGTCAAAAAGGATGTGTGAGATGGTCATTCAGATGATGAATACCAGGTCGAAAACGGACTTTGTGGCGGTAAGGTTTGGAAATGTTCTGGGGAGCAATGGGTCGGTCATTCCGTTGTTTAAGAAGCAGATTGAACAGGGCGGGCCGGTGACGGTGACGCATAGGGATATTATTCGGTATTTTATGACGATACCGGAGGCAGTGTCCCTGGTACTGCAGGCCGGGGCTTATGCGAAGGGCGGAGAAATCTTTGTGCTGGATATGGGAGAGCCGGTGAAGATTTATGATTTGGCAAAGAATTTGATAAGACTTTCCGGCTTTAAACCTGGGGAGGATATACCGATTGTATTTACGGGATTACGACCTGGGGAGAAGCTGTATGAAGAACTATTAATGGATGAAGAAGGACTGCAGGAAACACCGAATAAACTGATTCATATAGGAAAACCGATTGAGTTTGATACGGAGGAATTTGTGAAGCAGCTGGAGAGGCTGTATGAGGTAGCCAATTTGGATTCTGAGGCGATACGGGGGGAAGTGAAGAGGATTGTTCCGACGTATATGCCGAATGGAGTAAGTTAATTTTATTCGTTTTTTTTATGCTGTAATACAAGCATTGAACGATTATAGTGAACAGTTATTAAATCATTGATTTCAGATGAAAAATGAATAAACCTGTGAATAAATTTAACAAAAAAACTTGAACGCAAAAGGAACAAAAACTCTATGCATAGGGAACTTGGCTATAACTATAGAATGTCCAATGTTATCGCAGGTGTGGTAAGAGGACAGATAGAATACCTGGAAGAACATATCGAACAAAAAAGAAAAATTTATCAGCGATATAAAGAAAGATTTAAGGACTTACCCGTGAAAATGAATCTTGCAAAGCAGTTGGATGAGGTAGCTTAAGCCCTGACTTATGACAAAAAAGCAGAAAAGGTTTAGACGATATAAAACAGGTTGGCATATAACCAGGTTTCTTTTGAAATATAGATTTTTTAAAATCGTGTTCTGCTAATACCATCAAATGAAAAGTGAGATAGAAGGTGCAGAGAAATGACGAACGAAAACCTAAATGGACAAAATAGAATAATCAGCTTTAACCCTCCGGACATTAGCGAAGCAGAAATTTGCGAAGTTGCAGAAACATTGCGAAGTGGCTGGATAACTACAGGAGCAAAGACTAAACTTCTTGAAAGACGCCTTGCTGCTTATATTGACACCGGCAAAACAGACATTGATGCAGGAAACGAGTATTCAAATAGAGTTGTCTGCCTTAATTCTGCAACAGCAGCAGAGGAACTCAATTTGCGTATACTTGGTATAGGTCCGGGAGATGAGGTCATTGTTCCCGCTTATACATATACAGCTACAGCGAGTGCTGCGATTCACTGCGGTGCGACAGTTAAATTTGTAGATATTCAGAAAGATGGTGCCCCAGATACCCATATGCCAGAGATGGATTATGATCAACTGGAAAGGGCAATAACAGAAAAAACAAAGGTGATTATTCCCGTTGATATAGGTGGAATTGTCTGTGATTATGAGAATATTTTCAAGATTGTAGAAAGAAAAAAGGCTCTTTTTACGCCCTTAGAAGATTGCCGTAGTCCTTTGACAAATTTATCATCTCGGATTCAGAAAGCGATTGGAAGAATCGCTGTAGTTGCGGATTGTGCCCACAGCCTTGGGGCGAGCCGTATGATGAAGGCAGAGCGGAAATATTGTGGAGCAATAGCAGACTTTTCCAGCTTTAGCTTTCATGCAGTAAAGAATTTCACCACAGCAGAGGGCGGAGCGTCAACATGGCTGCCGATTAGCGGTGTTGATGACACAGAGATATATCATATGTATCAGTTATTGAGCCTCCATGGGCAAAGCAAAGATGCACTTGCCAAAACAAAGGTTGGCGTATGGGAATATGACATCATTGCTCCTTGGTACAAGTGCAATATGACCGATGTCATGGCGGCTATAGGATTAAGGCAGCTTGACAGATATCTCGGACTTCTCGAACGAAGAGCTCAGATTATCTTAAAATATGACGCTTTATGTGATGAATTAGGAATTTTTCATTTTAATCACCATGTTGACGGTGGTGACAGTTCAAAGCATCTCTATATTATTCGTATACCCGAAATTGGCGAATCGCAAAGGAATGAGATCATTAAAAAATTAGCGGAACACGGTGTAGCAGCAAATGTTCACTATAAGCCACTTCCAATGATGACGGCGTATAAGGCGTTTGGATGGAATATCAAGGATTTTCCAAATGCATATGAATATTACCGTAATCTGATAACGCTTCCACTGCATACCAAGTTGGCAGATGAGGATGTTGGATATGTATGTGAGATATTGAGAGAAGTTGTTAATGAAATTAGGAGATAAGTATGCTGAAACAATGGGAAGAGCTTCCGGATTTTATGAAAATACCGGAAGTGCAGCCGTATTGGGAAATACTTAATAAACACCGTATGCAGCTTGTTTTGAAACGTGTTTTTGATGTCTTGACTGCGTTGATTATTCTTATTGCTTTAGGCATACCAATGGCAATAATAGCGATTCTTATAAAGCTTGATTCTAAAGGAACAGTGTTTTATAGGCAGGAGCGTGTGACCCAATATGGAAGATGTTTTCGTATTCACAAATTCAGAACAATGGTTTCTGACGCCGACAAAATAGGCTCAACAGTAACGATTTGTGACGACAGCAGAATCACAAGAATCGGTAAAAAGTTAAGAAAGCTAAGACTTGATGAACTGCCGCAACTGTTTGATGTGCTTGCGGGTGATATGAGTTTTGTCGGTACCAGACCTGAGGTGGTGAAGTATGTAGAACAGTATAAGCCAGAATACAATGCGACTTTTCTGTTGCCAGCAGGGATAACCTCAGAGTGCAGCATTAAATATAAAGATGAGGCCAGACTGTTAAATGCGGCTGATGATGTAGATAAGGTGTATATTAAGCAGGTGCTTCCGGGAAAAATGAAGTATAACTTGGAGAGCATATACAAATTTAATTTACGTGGAGAGATATTAACTATGTTTCAAACAATTTTTGCCGTATTTAGAGAGAGAACATAACTAAGGAGATAAAGGATGATTATTACAAGAGCACCATTTAGGGTTTCATTCTGTGGAGGAGGCAGTGATCTCCCAACTTTTTATGAAAAATATGGTGGATGTGTATTGTCAACTACAATAAGGAAATATATGTATCTAACCATACATAATTACTTTCATAGGAATCAGATAGTACTGAAATATTCCAAAACTGAGATTGTTAAGGATTATGATTCTATTGAACATAAATATTTTAAGCAGTGTCTGAAAGATTTAGGGATTATGGGTGTGGAAATCAGCTCAATGGCTGATATTCCTTCCGGAACTGGTCTTGGCTCATCTTCATCCTTTACGGTTGCTCTTCTTCATCTGCTCCACACATACAGAGGCGAATTTGTTTCAAAGTATAAGCTTGCCAAAGATGCCTGTAAGATTGAGATTGATAAGCTTGGAGAACCAATAGGGAAGCAAGATCAATTTGCAGCGGCATTTGGCGGTCTTAAATTTTATGAATTTCAGCCAAGTGGCTTTGTGAATGTTGAGCCTATTATTATGGCTCCGCAAAGTTATAAAAAGCTTGAAGACAACATACTGATGTTCTATCTCGGTGGTGTGCATTCTGCTTCAGCAATTCTGAAAGAGCAGAGCCAGAATGTAAAGACCGTTGATAAGGCTAAAATACAGCAGAAGATATGTGATCTGACAAAGACTCTTAAAGAAGAACTTCAGAAGAATAACGTTGATGCGATGGGAGAGTTGCTTCATAAAAATTGGATTTTAAAGAAGTCTCTAGCCTCTGGAATTTCTAATCCACTTATTGATGAAACATACGAAAAAGCAATGAATGCTGGAGCACTTGGTGGGAAACTTCTTGGTGCTGGCGGTGCAGGATTTATGATTTTCTACGTAAAGTCCGAGAATCAGGATGCTGTCAGAACAGCATTAGGCAATCTCCGGGAGATGGATTTTGAGATGGATAACAGTGGTGCATCGATCGTGCATGTAGATAAGGAGAATATTTAAATGAATATATTAGTTGCTGGCGGTGCTGGTTTCATTGGCAGTCATTTGATTGATAGTTTATTAGCTGAAGGTCACAGTGTTGTATGTGCCGACAAGCTTATCATGGGCAAACAGAATATTGAGTATTTGAAAAATAATCCAAAGTTCAAATTTTATGAAATGGATCTGGCTGATCAGGACAAAGTTGATCAGGTATTCAATGAGAATCCCATTGATGTTGTTTACCATCTTGCGGCAAATTCTGACATTCAAAAGGGTGGCAATGAGCCATCCATCGATTTCAATGATACGTTGCTTACTACTAGAGCTCTTCTGGAAGGTATGAGAAAAGCTGATGTTGAGAAGCTGTTCTTTGCATCAACTTCAGCTGTATATGGCGAAATGTTAGATGTAGATCTAGCAGAAACAACTGGCGGACTTATGCCAGTATCCTACTACGGAGGAGCCAAACTTGCATCCGAGGCGTTGATTAGTTCGTATGTTTCCATGTGCGATATGTCTGTGGTTATATTCCGCTTTCCAAATGTTATTGGTCCTCGTCTTACTCATGGTGCTGTGTTCGATTTCATCAGAAAATTGCGTAAGAATCCAGCAGAACTTGAAATTCTCGGTAATGGAACTCAATGTAAGCCGTATATTTACGTTCTTGATCTGGTTGAAGCCATTATGAATCTAACGCGGAAGTTTGAGCCAGGTGAGATGATTTATAATATCAGCGTGAACAGTCCTGGAACAACGGTAACACACATTGCTGAGATAGTTGTTGAGGAGCTGGGGCTAAAAGATGTGAAATTCAACTACACAGGCGGGGATCGTGGCTGGAAAGGCGATGTACCGAGGTTTAGGTATGATATTAGTAAGGTACTGGCTACAGGTTGGGTACCGAAACATACATCTGATGAGGCTGTAAGACAGACGGTTAAGGATGCAGTGGCTGCAGGGATGTAATCGACTCTATAACAATAAACTAGAAAGGCTTGTTAATTTATGAGAGCAGTAATAATGGCTGGTGGCAAAGGTACAAGGCTGGCACAACTTAATGCTGAAATTCCGAAGCCTATGTTTCCAGTTCTTGGAAAACCGATTCTTGAATACCAGATAGAGAGTCTTATCCGCAGTGGCATAATAGATATTACACTAATTGTTGGACATTTGAAAGAGCGAGTGATCGACTACTTTGGGGACGGTTCGAAGTTTGGAGTAAGGATCGAATATATCGAAGAAAATGAGCCACTCGGAACAGCAGGCGCACTGTACTATCTGAAAGATAAACCAGAGGACTTCGCTCTGATTTTCGGCGATCTCATCCTCGATATTGATTTTAATCGTTTTATGCATTTTCACAATGAACATCATGCTGCTATTACTCTCTATGGTCATCCAAATACACATCCATATGATTCTGATGTAATAGTTATGGGTGAGAATGACATGGTAATGGAGATCATTGACAAAAAGGCTGTGAGGAACTGCTACTATCATAACTTTGTGAATGCAGGTGTATATTGTGTAAGTCAAGAAGCATTGGAATGCATAGAAAAACCGGAGAAGATTGACCTTGAAAAGACTTTGATTGCAGGCTTAATTAAACAAGGCGCAGTTTATGCTTACAAGTCCATCGAGTATGTGAAAGATATGGGTACACCTGACAGGCTTACCGCAGTTTCAGCAGATCTTAAAAATGGTGTGGTCAGTGGAAGAAGTCTAAAGAAGAAGCAGAAAGCTATATTTCTTGATCGGGATGGCACTATCAATGAATATGTTGGTTTCTTGAGAAACATGGAGGAGTTTAAGCTGCTCCCTACGGTATCTGAAGCAATTGCAAAGATCAATGCAAGCCATTATCTAACCATCGTAGCAACAAATCAACCTGTCATTGCCAGAGGCGAGTCTACATTTCAGGAGCTTGATAAAATCCACATGAAAATGGAAACCGAGCTGGGAAAAAACGGAGCTTATCTTGATGATATTTTTTTCTGTCCGCATCATCCACATAAAGGGTATGAGGGTGAAATTTCGGAATTAAAAATAGATTGCAATTGCCGTAAACCGAAGATTGGGATGTTAGAGAGAGCTGCAGATAAGTATAACATTGACTTATCAGCTTCCTGGTACATAGGCGACACAACTATGGATGTGCAAACCGGAAAAAATGCCGGAATGAATACAATATTGGTTAAAACAGGTGAAGCTGGTACAGATAAAAAGTATAATGCAACACCTGATTATATAGCAGAGAATTTACTATCTGCAATTGATTACATCTTAAGTTAATATGAAGCCAAATAAAAAGAACGGAATGGGGAGGTTAGGGATGGATTTCTTAAAAAAATTAGAAGAGTATCGTACTCGTGAGATAGAAGTATACCAGAAACTTAATCTGGCTGATGTAAATAATGTAATGAATGTGCTGGAAGATGCAAGAAAATCTAGTAAGCATATCTTTATATGCGGTAATGGCGGAAGCGCTGCTACAGCGAGTCATTATGCTGGAGATTTCAATAAATGCGTTAATATGAGTTTGGCTGGTCTTGATGGATATAGCGAAGACGGGATACCTAATGCAGAAAAGATGAAAGAAATTCCTTTATATAACTTTGAGTCCCTCTCGGACAATGTTGCTACTATGATGGCAGTAAGTAATGATGAATCATATGCTGAAGTGTTTAGATTCCCTCTTTCAGTCAAAATGCAGCCTGGTGACATTGTGATTGGAATCTCGGGTTCCGGCAACAGTGCAAATGTTGTTAATGCCTTTGACTATGCGAAAGAGCATGGTGGGACAGTAATTGCTATCGTTGGTTATAGCGGTGGGAAGATGAAGGAAATAGCTGATTACAGCATTCATGTAGATATCGATAATATGCAGATTGCTGAAGATCTGCACATGATTCTGGATCATATGATGGTGTGGGTATTGAATCACGAAAATGGCTGTAAGTGAACGAGGTGATTGAGAAGTGTCAACAATAAGTGTATTACTCCCGATATATTACAAGGAATCTGTTGATGTAATCAATAAGTGCCTAAATAGTATAATTAGTCAAACAGTTCGACCAAATCAAATAGTCTGTGCTTTAGATGACCCCAGCACACCCGACATTGAAGATGCTATAGATGTATTTGAAAAAGAAAGCGGTATAAAAGTCATTAAATGCTATTGTAAGCGAGGAAGTGGTCTTGGTGCTATACTCAATGTAGGGGTTCAGCATTGTACTTGCAATTATATTGCAAGGATGGATATTGATGATGTAGCTGATTTAACACGGTTTGAAGTAGAAAGAAACTATTTGGATAAACATCTGGATGTTGATGTAGTAGGGAGCAATATAGCCGAGTTTGATGATGATATTAATAATATCATTGCAGAGAGAAATGTTCCAGCTGAAGATAAAGATTGCAAGAAAATGTTAAAGCGACGAGACCCTATTAACCATATGACTGCAATGTACCGAAAGGAAAGTGTACTTAAGGCGGGAAACTACTCGTCAGAAATGAAGTCTTGTGAAGATACATATCTATGGACCGCATTTTATGCAGCTGGATTGAAATTTGCAAACATTCAGCAAAA
Source organism: uncultured Clostridium sp. (assembly GCA_946553025.1). Classification (GTDB taxonomy): domain Bacteria; phylum Bacillota; class Clostridia; order Lachnospirales; family Lachnospiraceae; genus Caccovicinus. The sequence goes on along the minus strand of CAMNRM010000008.1, from coordinate 18,179 downwards.
CTTGGTGAAGGTACATGCCGGACAGGAGATGTATAAAAGGCGTGGCGGTAAAAAGGCCTATTACTACGTTAAAAAATCAATTGATTATAAACACCAGGTTGGTCTTATAGGGGCAGGGGAATTGACCTTTCAAAAGATGGCAAATTATGCTGTGCTGGTGCTGATGACCAATAAAATGCGGGCTTTTGTTTATGAAAGATTGCTGAGAAACAAAAGATAAGTTGGGGCTTAATTTTGAAAAGCGAGTGCATTTGAAGTTTCCGCAAAGAGGTAGTATTTAGAATGTCAAAGATTAAAGGTTTTATAAAGTCACATGATGTTTTGATGAATGCGATGTATTTTATAGCTAGATGGATATTGTTATTTATAGGTTTATTTATTCCTGTTAACAAGAAATCAATTATTTTTATTTCACTGGCCGGACGGAATTTTGATGACAGCCCCAAAGCTTTGTATGATGAAATCAGGAGTCGTAGTTTTTTTGATGATTGGAACTTGATATGGGCATTTAAAGCTCCAAATACCATTAATCTGCCAAGAGGAAAAAAGGTGAAATTTGGCACGATTAAATATTGGATTACTCTTCTTAGTACAAGAATCTGGATAGAAAATGGTGGAATTGATTTGGGAATAAACCTAAATCGAAAAAAGAATATCATTGTTCGAACTTGGCATGGAACAGTACTAAAATATGCCGAAGGACAAGAAAAATCAAATGCAGTGCTTGCAACCTATAGAAAACACTTAAAAATCGATGACAGGTCGATACGGTGTATTCAAACAGAAAATGAACTAGACATCTGTGTAAAAACTTTCAAAGCGACACCAGAATCATTTATGCGTTGTGGGCTTCCTAGGAATGATTGCCTTGTAAAATATAATGATGCTAAGAGAAACGAGATTAAGAATAGAATTGGAATTCCATTAGATAAGAAAGTCATACTTTATATGCCCACATTCAGAAATTACGTAAGGAGCAATCAGCACGAATACTATATTAAGCCTCCTATGAAATTGGAAAAATGGGAAAAATTATTGAGCGATCAGTATGTTTTGCTTATGCGTACTCACTATATGGTTGCTCAGTCATTGAATCTAAAGGAAAACGGATTTGTATATGATGTTTGTAAATATCAGCCGCTTCCAGATTTATATGCCATAGCAGATATTCTCATTACAGATTATTCAAGTTCAATATTTGATTTCTCAATCACAGAAAAACCAATACGTTGCTTTGGCTATGACTATGAAGAATACCTAGAGAAGAATGGCCTTGTATATGATATGCCATCGATTCTTCCGTGTCCAATTATGAGAACAGAAGATGAAGTTATAAAGTCGATTGTAAATATAGATTATGTAGGGGACTGTAAAAAAACCAAAGAATTCAAATCTCGATTTGCAGAATACTTTCAAGGTGATGCAAGCATAAAAATGGTTGATGAAATTGAAAGAAGGATAAAATCATAATCAACGATTATGAAATGAAAATGGTAAGGAGATAAGATAATGACTATTGGTTACACGACAGGTGTATATGACCTATTCCATATTGGTCATCTAAATCTTTTAAAAAATGCAAAAGGTATGTGCGACAAACTGGTTGTAGGCGTTACAGTCGATGAACTTGTTCAGTATAAAGGGAAGAAGGCAATGATCCCATTTGAGGACCGTATTGAAATTGTACGTTCTTGTAAGTATGTAGATGCAGTGATTCCTCAGTATGATATGGATAAATTGAAGGCGTGTAAAGAACTTGGAGCAACCATACTCTTTGTTGGTGATGACTGGTATGGGACTGAGAAGTGGCAGAACTATGAGAGGGAATTCGCTAAGGAAGGCATTAAGATTGTCTATTTCCCTTATACTAAAGGAGTTTCAAGTACAAAGATAACACAGGTACTTAAGCAAGTTCGTGGCTGGACAAGCGAGGCGCGTGAAACTGCTACTAAAGACCATATTAACGGAGGTGAACAGGATGGTTGATAAAAACTTGAGTATGAGTTCGTTTCTTACGCTTCGATATATAGAAAAACCAGGTGTGGATTTCACAAAGAAACTGCGCTATCGACACCCGACTCTGCCTGCTGAAGACGATAGAATCTTAGTGCATACAGCGCAGGATATCGGAGATGAGATAGGAAAACAGCTCCAAACTATTCGGGGAAGGTACAAAAAGACGGGCATTCTTCTTTCGGGTGGCATGGATTCCGCGATTTTGGCATCGTTTTTGCCAGGATGTGATGCGTATACATTCCGCTTTTTAGGCGGTGATTATCAAAAAGAGGAGTTACAGAGAGCAGAAGCTTTCGCAAAGTATTATGGCTTAACGCTCCACTATGTGGATATCGATTGGAACACAGTGGTTGAGAATCTAGAATCGATCATGATGTCCAAAGGCGGGCCGGTGCATTCTATAGAACCACAGATATGCCAAGGGGCAAAGCAAGCTATGGATGATGGCGTTGATCTAATGATTATTGGTGATGGAAGCGACTATGTGTTCGGCGGGATGGATCAGCTTCTTTCAAAGGATTGGACTTTTGATGAGTTCTACCATAGATATATCTATATAAAGCCAGAAGAAGTCTTGAAAGAGCCTGTGAGCATCAGATATCTTTTTGAGCGCTATAGACAAGGTAATGGAATTGATTTTCTAAGGTTCATGGATGTGGTTGCGACAGAGGAAAGTTATGGAAGTTATTCAAATGCATTTTTCACAGCAGGGCTTGACTATTTTGATCCATATGAGAAGCTGAAGATGGCGGAGCCATTAGATTTACATAGAATCAGAAGTGGTGAGTCAAAGTACTTGATTCGTGAACTTTTCAGAATGAGGTATCCTGATATATCTGTGCCTAACAAGTTACCAATGCCGAGGCCAGTTGATGTATACTTTGCTGATTGGAAAGGTCCCACTAGACCAGAATTTTGTGATGACATTGATATGCGTAAATATAAGGGTAATCAGAAGTGGCTCTTATGGTGTTTAGAAAAATTCTTGAATATGGTTGACGAACTCTAAGGATCTTTGTACTTCTGAATAGACAAAGATTTGTCTTGAGAAATTCTTAGACATGAATGAATAATAAAGGGGAAGTATTGTGATACCGAAAAAGATACATTATTGTTGGTATGGTGGAAAACCTTTACCTGAATTGGCCAAGAAATGTATAGCAAGTTGGAAAAAATATTGTCCTGACTATGAAATAGTACGATGGGATGAAAGCAATACAGATTTGCAATCCAATCAATATGTAAGAGAAGCGTTTGAAGCCAAAAAATGGGCATTTATTACAGATTATGTAAGACTTAAAGTTTTATACGAGCAAGGTGGCATCTATATGGATACCGATGTTCAGATGATAGCATCATTAGACGAATATCTGTATAACAAAGGATTTTCAGGATTCGAAAATGAAACGCAGGTTCCTACGGGGATTATGGCAGCAGAAAAAGGTAATGAATTTATCGGAGAATTATTGCGTGCTTATAATGATCGCCATTTCCTTTATGACGATGGGAAACTAGATGTGACAACAAATGTTGATACAATAACAAAGATTGCACTGGAGAAAGGATTGGTTCTCAATAATCAACTGCAGACTATTGAGGATTTTACGTTTTATCCATATGACTATTTTTGTCCGAAAGACTTTAGAACACTCAAGGTTCATATAACCAAGAATACAGTAGCGATACATCATTTTGCAGGATCATGGGGAAACCCGTTTTGGCATTATTTTAAAAGAACAGTTAAACGATTGCTTGGTGAGAGGGCGAGTTTAGCGATATCAAAAGCCAAAAGGAAGAAGTAGTAATGAATAAAGTATACTTTGCCAGATTCATATTAAAACTTTTCTATATATTTAAAGTTAATACGAAAAAAGTCTTTTTTTCCAGCTATGAAGGGGCCTCAATATCATGTAACCCAAAGTATATTTATAAGGAATTATATAAAAAATATGGAGATAATTTGATATATGTATGGGAATCCAACAAGGATAGAAATGTTCTGGTAGGCTCTGATAGAGTTATTTATGTAAAACACAATTCCATTTCATACATATATCATGTAATGACCTCAAAGATCATTATCTCTAATACTGGAATCACTGCAAGCTTTCCGCTTAGGAAAAATCAATTATCCATTAATACGTGGCATGGTGCCGGATGCTATAAAAAAGTTGGGATAGATTACGAAGAAAATTTAGAACAGTACAAAAAACGCAGAATGATTGCAGAAAAAAACATTACTTATTATCTATCCGGGTGCGAGGCATGGACAAAAGTGTTTTCTCAAGCAGTGATATCGGATGAAAAGAAGTTTCTTCCAATTGGATCACCAAGAGTTGACTACTTGATAAATGATGCTTCACCATCTGAAAAAGAGAGAATAAAGAAGATATTGAACATAAACAAGAATATTGTTTTGTACGCGCCTACGTATAGGGGAGAAAGGGATATACCGGAAGATGCTGTGTGCCCCCTTGATGTAGAAAAACTTTTAACTTCATTAGTAAAAAGATTTGGTGGAGAGTGGATCTTTGGATACAGATGCCACTATGCGACAGCATCAAAATTTAAAAATACACCGGATTCAATAGATTTGTCTTCGTATGAGGATATGCAGGAACTACTTGTTGCTGCAGATGTTTTGATTTCAGATTATTCTTCCTCCATATGGGATTTTTCTTTTACCGGAAAGCCCTGCTTTTTGTATTGCTATGATTTAGATTTATATATTGAGGATCGAGATTTTTATATGCCAATTATGGACTGGCATTTTCCGGTTTCAAGGAATATGAATGAATTATGTGAACAAATTATAAAATTTGATTTAGAGTTATTTATGAGGAGGATGAGTGATCATCATAGGGAACTCCAGAGCTTCGAAACAGGAACTGCAATTAAAAGCGTTATTGAATTGATAGATGGAGATCTAAACTGATTATATAAGGTGTGATGAATATGTCAAATTCGGTTAAAAGCAACAATAATCATAGTATATCCAATTATGCTTTTGTCATGATGGCTGTATTTTTTGCGGGATTTTTTTTGATTTCTGACTTATCTTTAAATGTTCCAGTTATGGTCGTATTTCTGACTTTATTTGAAATCGGAGTACTAATATTAAGCAGAAGATTCAAGGTAACTTTAAATAGCGCACATATTCCTTATTATCTTTTTGCTTTAATGATTATTATTAATCTACGACCTAATGGATATATAGAAGAACAACCGTTTTATTTATTTTCAATGCTAATGTTCTTGTTTATTATGCCATTATGTAAACCAGGCGATGTAGATAGAAATAGGGTTATATCTATAGCATTAGTTACTTCAGTTATTGTAGCTGTGCTTGTATATCTTAGCATGTTTCTTCCCGATATTTTTTCATCAATTTATTTGAACTTAGTTTCGAGATCTTCACGAGAATATAATCAATGGATTATGCGTCAGGGATACTCAGGAACCGTCGGTGCAGATATCGGTAAGACTGCAGCATATATTACTTTGGGATTGTCATTTACCTTTTCTAGGTTTTTATATTACAAAGACAAAAAAAACTTGCTGATTACAATGTTCTTGTTATTAGCTTTAGCTTTAGTAGGAAGACGTTCTGAATTATTAGCATTTATATTGGCATCATTACTGATATTATATGAATCATCGTCTAGAGGAAAAAAACAAAGACTTATACTTATATTTATGGCTTTATTGATTGTAATAATTGCATTGTACTTTTTGATTGCTTCAAATGTAATAACATATTCTGGCAAAAACAGAATAATAAACTCTCTTTTCTTGCTAATTCATGGTGAGGATATTTCAAATGGAAGATTAAGATTATATGCTGCGGCAATAGAATCTTTTAGGGAGCATCCTATATTCGGGATAGGGTGGGGTGGTGCAAGATCTATAACAAGAAAAATTCTATCTAATGATGTTAATGTTCATAACATCTATCTCCAATTATTATGTGAAGTAGGAATAGTGGGAACCATATTTGGATTAATTATGGTACTGGTTATACTTAATAGAAGACGAACTATTTTCAAAAAATACTTAGGAACTAACAAATCTGTTTATACAACATCAGCCCTTCTGGTATCTATATATATAACTATTCTAGGTCTATTTGATAATCCGATTTATCATGATGATTTTTGGTTGTTGGTTTCTATAATATTTTTTATGACAAATAATCTCGAAGAGCCAAAGAAAGTGTGTAAAATATGAACAAGGCAAAGAATATTGCAATAATATTCGCTGGTGGAACAGGACAAAGGATGAATTCAAAATCAATACCCAAACAGTTTTTGGAACTCCATGGAAAACCCATTCTTGCATATACAATTGAGAAATTTAATGCTCACAACGAAATAGATAAGATTATTCTTGTTACTTTATCTGCCTGGATTGAGCATTGCTCTGATTTAATAGAAAAATATAGACTTGATAAGGTAGAATCTATTATTTCAGGCGGTGCAACAGCACAGGAGTCTACAATGCTTGGATTAAAGGAAGCTGACAAGATTTATGGACAAGATGACGTAATTGTTCTAATTCATGATGGTGTTAGGCCTTTAATTGATTACGATACAATCAGCAAAGACATTGAAAGTGTAAAATTACATAGGTCTGCAATTACTGTGACTCCTGCTATTGAAACAATAACGGTTAAGGGAAGCGGAGGAAAAATAGGAAAAATAATTGAAAGGTCAAAATGCGAGATGGCTAGAGCTCCGCAGTGCTTTTATTTAAAGGATATATTAAGTGCAAATATACGTGCCATTAACGAGGACAGCAGAGCGTTTATAGATTCGGCCAGCTTAATGCAGTATTATGGCTACGATCTGTACACAGTGGAGGGTCCTGTCGAGAATATTAAAATTACTACGCCATCGGATTTCTATATTTTCAGAGCCATTGTGGATGCAAGGGAAAATTCACAAATATTTGGTATTTAGTTGAGATGTGAAAGGGAGTGACAATGATAGATTTTTGTGAAGAATTTGAGAGCATTTATTGCGACTGCGAAATTCCGTGGAGTAAGCTATATAAACATAATATTCTTGTTACAGGTGCAACAGGTTTGATTGGATCAACGTTAGTTCGAGCCTTATTATACATGAATGAAAAACATGAACTTGATTGTAAGATTTTTGTATTTGTACGTGATGAAATAAGGGCTAGTGAACTTTTTGACTCGAAAGTAAACATCGTAAAGGGCTCAGTTGAATCTTTCCTTATGATTGCGGAGAAGATGGACTACATTATACATGGAGCGTGCCCTACTGCAAGTGCATACATGGTAAGCAATCCGGTTGAAGTTATAAAAGCATCAATTTTAGGTACCTTAAACCTTATTGAAAAGGCTAAGTCGGACAATGCAACATTCTTGTTTTTATCCAGCATGGAAATATACGGTGAAATTTCTGAAGAACATATTGTGTCTGAAGAAAAATACGGTTATGTAGATCCTTTGGTTATAAGAAGTTGTTATCCAGAAAGTAAACGATCATGTGAAATGATTGTTGCTTCATATGCAAAAGAATATGGTGTTAATTCTAAAAGTATTCGCTTGGCACAAACTTTTGGACCAGGAATTAAATATGATGATCCGCGTGTCTTTGCAATGATGGCCAGAAGTGTTATTGAGGGCAATGATATTGTTCTTAAAACAAAAGGAGAGAGTAAACACCCTTACCTATATGTCACTGATGCGGTATCTGCTATCCTAACAGTTCTGTTAAAGGGAGAGAAAGGAAAGAGCTATAATGCATCTAATCCAATAACGTATTGCTCTATATACGAAATGGGGTTGATGGTAGCGGATAAATTCGGTAATGGAAATATCACTATAAAAGTTGAAGGAAATCGGCAGAATATATACCCTAATACTACATTTTTGAATCTGGATATTTCTCGAATAAGAACATTAGGGTGGAAGCCGAAATACAATTTGGAAGAGATGTATAGGAAATTAATAGAATATTTGATAGAACAATGATTGAATTGATAAATAATAGCATGAGTGCAAATATGAATAATAAATTTAAAAGGCTCATTAAGGATATCTTTATATTTTCCCTTGGTAGTCTAGGTTCAAAATTAATACTTTTCTTGCTCGTTCCGCTTTACACGAATTATCTAACAAAAGCTGAATATGGAACAGCTGAACTCGTTTTTACAATTGCACAATTACTTATTCCTATTGCATCGGTAACAATATGGAATGGATTAATTAGATACGGACTTATGAATAGTCAACAGCCAGAAAGTGTCTTTAAGAATTCGATTCTGATTTGGCTTTTTGGATCAATATTAATCATTGCTTTAACTCCGCTAATGGGCATATATTCACCAATATCGGAATGGAAATGGTATTTGTGTGCTTATTCTATTGCATATATTGCAAATCAAGTTGAACTTAATTATCTTAAAGTCAAAGGGAAGAATAAATTATTCTCTCTAATAAGTGTCATACAAACGTTATTGCTCACAGGACTTAACATTTTGTTATTGGTGTATATTGGAATAGGAGTCCAAGGATATCTTCTCTCTAATATAATTGCAAATGCTGCAGCGGCTTTATTGGTACTTATACTTGGGGAACTTTATAAAGATTGGATAATCGGAAAGTTTGATAGGAATCTTGCAATACAGTTGATTGAATACTCCGCACCATTAATTTTAAATGATATTTCTTGGTGGTTTATTCATTCGTCTGATAAAATTATGATTGAATGGATAATCTCCAAAGATGAGCTTGGATTATATACAGTTGCTTCCAAAATTCCTGGTTTGATAAATACATTTGTAAATATTTTTTCACAGGCATGGGGTGTTTCTTCGATTAAAGAAATTGAATCAGATAATGATTCAGGGTATTACTCCAAAGTTTTCCGGATATATTTTTTTTTAGCATTTGGGGCGTCCATTCTTTTTATGGCAATTATTAAACCTTTTATGGCTATATATGTTGGAAATGAGTTTAAAGAGGCGTGGCAGTATGTTCCATTACTGCTAGTTGCTGCTTCGTTTTCAGCTGTTTCTGCATTTTGTGGTTCTATGTTTGGTGCTCTAAAAAAGAGCGTTGAATGTATGTGGACTACAATTATTGGCGCAATTGCAAATATTATTTTAAATTATATTTTCATTTCGCTGATTGGAACATGGGGGGCAATCGTTGGTACAGTTTGTGCCTTCTTTATCATAGCAGTTATTAGAGTGTATAGAGTTGACAAATATATTCACATTGATATTAAGTTTCGAGTTTTAGCTGTAGATATTATAGTTGCCATTATTGAGGGTGTACTAGTTTCATTTAATTGGAATATCGTATTGGTTTCCTTTGTTTCGATATTAATTCTCATAATAAATCATTTTGACTATTTGAAGCTTGCATATAAGCGAATTATGAAAAGCTGAATTGTATTTAGTTGCCTGACAAACAGATTAATTTGAATAAGTTGATATATGTCAGTTTCACATATCTACAAAGTTTGAATTGTCATGATAAATTTTTCGTTTCATGTCTTGACTGGGGGTAGAATACAATGGATAATCTTTTGACAGATAGACTACGAGATTTCATTTATTAGATTTTTTGCTCTGGTATTAATAATCATATGCTATATCCTGCAATACTTTGGGCATGAATTGGCGTGGTGATTTAATGTTGGCTCTTTTGACCAGTCCTGACGTGAGGGAGCAGCTTTTTGAAAAAGCAGATAATATGTTTTTTATGGCATCAGATAAAACCGGGATTGTATCAATTGTTTTCCTTCGCATAATAACCCATCCATTCTTTAGTGATAGAATGATTATGCATCGACTACAATAAAAAGCAATTTTTATTCATCCATATTTATATTCTGGAGGAGGAGCAGTTAAGTATATGAAGAAGCGAGTTATGACCGTATTTGGTACACGCCCAGAAGCAATAAAGATATGCCCGTTGATTCTGGAGATGAAGAAGAGAGAATCATTGGAAGTCATTGTCTGCGTCACAGCACAACATCGGCAAATGCTGGATCAGGTATTAGCCACTTTCGATGTCACTCCGGATTACGACTTGAATATTATGAAAGATCGTCAGACGCTGTTCGATATAACTACTAATGTTTTAAATGGGATTAAGAGTGTGTTGGAAAAAACAAAACCCGATATTGTGCTTGTCCATGGCGACACTTCGACTACATTTGTAACAGCTCTGGCTTGCTTCTATCTTCAGATTCCTGTTGGACATGTGGAAGCTGGTTTGAGGACATATAATATCTATAGCCCTTATCCGGAGGAATTCAATAGGGAAGCTGTATCGATTATTTCTCAGTACAACTTCGCCCCGACACCATTGAGCAGAGATAATCTGCTCCGTGAAGGCCGTAAGGCCGAAAATATCTATGTGACCGGCAATACGGTCATTGATGCCATGCTGCATACGGTGAAAGAGGACTACCATCATCCAGAACTTGATTGGGTGGGGGATGGAAAACTTATCTTCATTACAGCCCATCGCAGGGAGAATCTTGGTGAGCCGATGCACCATATGTTCCGTGCTATTCGCCGTGTATTGGACGAGCATCTTGAGTATAAGGCTGTATATCCGATCCATATGAATCCTGTCGTGCGGCAGGCCGCAGACGATGAACTGGGCGGATGTGATAGAATACATATCATTGAACCGATTGAAGTTTTTGATTGTCACAATTTTGAAGCGAGAAGCTATCTTTGTCTGACTGATTCCGGTGGAATCCAGGAAGAGTGCCCGAGTTATGGTGTGCCAGTGTTAGTGATGAGAGATACAACTGAAAGGCCAGAAGGTGTAGATGCTGGGACACTACGGCTCGTTGGTACGGACGAGGAAACAATATACAATACATTCAAACTTTTGCTGGAGAATAAAGACGAATATAATAAAATGTCTCACGCCTGCAATCCTTATGGAGATGGCCATGCCTGTGAGAGAATCGCAGATATTTTGGAAGGAAAAGCGTATCAGCCTTGGATGGCAAAGTAATTGTTATGTGTTGAGCCACGCATTAACTGAAACTTCAATAAGGCTTTTGGAGTAGTCTTCAAAAACCAGCTATACTTGTGCACCTAGCGGTGCATGTTTCCAACGGGTGTAAGTCCCAAATCCGCCCGGTAGTGGGTAAACGGTAGATAGTGCGTACCTATACAAAACCAATGTCATTAAGTTAACCAAGACCGGTTAGAGAGTTCCTGTCATAAATCAGCCATGTATTGGGATGATAGGGGATTTTGTCAACGGTCAAAAGTTCTATATTTCTATAATATAAAACAAACACACAAGCATGATGCAATTGAATACATAGTATCTGCATTAGAAAAGGCAAAAACTTTAGTCTAAAGAAGGTCACCTGGAGGAATCTTTGCGTTATAATTTCTTTATGATTAAGAAACACTCATGCCGACTTTTTTTTTACTATAATTCACCGGTTGATGGAAATGCCAAGCAACCATCATCTTGAGCATCTAGGGATTAGCGAGTCTTATATACCCTGGTCAAAAGAACTGCCCGATATGTGCCATTTAAAATGTAAGCATACAAAGTACCTCTTGAGAATCCTTTGCGAACTTTCGGAATACTGGGTTGTTTTTCAGGCGGATTGCATACTTGCAGTCATTGTCTTCACATGCTTCATACAGTTCTGGGGAAGCAAAGCCGTTGTCACCAGATTGGAAGTGATGGGTATTTTTCCCGGTATTCCTGCATTAACGGAATCATGAAACGATCTGTGTCCTTACTGCAGTACTGTGTGCCATCCCGCAATTCCACTTTGAGCAGACCACCGGTAAGGCCATCAAAACAAAGGAGCAGGCGATAGCCATGTGCCTGGTAATGGTAGTTAAAGCCTTCTCCTTCCTGATGGCCATAAGTATTCAGCAAGGTAGAATCAAGGTCAAAAAGTATAGGTTCAGGATAGTTGATAGACTAAACGATCTCACGCATTTTTCTGTCGATTTCGTCAAACTGGACAAGCGTATCTTTATCCATTCGCTTCCAGAATCTGGATAAAGTAAGCTGCGAGGCCAAAGCATCCTTATCTAAAATAGCTGTCATCACTGGATCATTTGTCAATTTATCTGCACAATCATCCTCAAAATATTCGGCAATAATTTGGTAGATTACCTGCATGAGGTTGTCTGGCTCGGTATGTGTGCGGTTGTTTGTATGGTCATTGGTCTTGAAAAGTTTTTTGACTAACTTAAGAAGCCCTATTTTTGCAGCGAATTCCTTGATGAGAAGCAGACCGCCATCCGAAGAAAGATCAACACCATTGAAATTTATTTTTATTTTTTTGTTGCTTTCCAGCGCCATATTGTTTAAAATAGTCATGAAGAACCTCTTTCTTTGGTTGATTTATGGCTTGGTCACCTTAATTTTACTAAAGATTAGGTTCTTTTTCTATTCATTTTTCAGATGAAAGTAAAAAACTTTGAAACTACAGCAACAATGTGGCCTTTAGCTGTTTTCGCTGTAAGGCGGTGAATAATTCAGGGTTATTATTGTATTATTTTTTATCATGCAAAAAAAGCTAATCACCAATCTATAAGTCTAAATCATAAACTGCCTGACCTCACCCCAACAGGCAGTTTATCTCCTCGTCTATATCACTTACAATACAGCCCTTTCGATCAAGCACTCATGCTGATTTTTCTTTTTATTATAATTTATTCCAATTAATAATACATCCCCTGCATAAACTTCCAGGGCTTGTATGTAGTTTCTGTCTTTTATCTGCTACAATGCTGTTTTTGCCGTTTTATCCCATTTTAATTCAATCAGCATTGCCGGCATGTGCAGATACTCTCTTTTGGGAAGAAACACCAAATCTGCAAACCCTTTTCCAGTGGGTATTTCGCGTATGGGAAAATAATGACTTCTAGGTGTTCAAGATAACAGTTATTTAATATTTTTCATATCCTTCAGTCCCTTTCCATTTACATCAAAGTTTCCACCTTACAATAATGCCTTTTCGTCTTCCTGTTATAACTAATTCCAACCGCTAAAATTCGCCCCGTATACTTCGGTGTTTCTCCAAGTTTTCCCTTAAAACGTAAGCTATATTTCTTTTCCTTAATCTGCTCAATAGCTTCTTCCGGCGATGCATCAACTTTTAATTCCAGGATAATTCCGTCTGCATTCTTCCTAACCGGATAAAAGATAAAATCCACATAGCCTTCCCCAGCCTTATCTTCTCTTTCCATATGATATTGATCATGGGCAGAAAGATATACAAGATTAACTACTGCCGCTAATTCAATTTCACTGTTATAAGAGAGAATTGGCGATTCCGTATTATGGGCATATTCAAGAATTTCAGCCATTTTGGAGGTATCACCTGTCAATGTAGCCTTTAGCATCTGATTGGAAGCATTAGCCAGTTGGTAAATATAACCCAGAGATGTTTCTTTTTTCATCATTGCCGCATAACTCTTCATTAGTTCTTTATTAGGAATTAATACACAGCCATCATGATAAGTTAAAAACCCATAAACTACCATTGCCGAATAAATCTCATCTTTTGTATTTAACTGCATATTTGAAGCTGCATATTCCATAACATCTGCTGGAACAGCTTCTCCTGCAAACATAAGAGCCAAATCGTCCTGCACATCTTCTATATTATCTTTTATATATCCAAAAATAGAATCATACGTTCCTGAACTCGTCCAATAATTGCGAAGCTGATTATCCTTTAATGCAGACACAATAGATCGCGGGTTATAAATTCTCTGTTCCGATGCCGTATAATATCCATCATACCAAATCCGCAAATCATCCCTTGTTATTTTCGGCTCAGGCGTTGTATTCTTATAAATCGCAAAAAGGAAATCCACTTCTGCATCCGAAAAACCAAAATATCTGCTGTATTTTTCAGATGTAACCATGGAATACTCTAAAAACATATTTAATTCCGAACCATCCGAATACTTGGCAATGGGTAGAATACCTGTCATATATGCTAATTCAACATAAGCCTGTCCTTTTAAAAGTGAGCGAAGCATACGCAAATAAGCCTGCTGCTCCTGTTCTGTAATATAAGACAAGTGAAAAGGTGCATCCCATTCATCGATAACAAAGATAAACTTGTCCCCCGTCTTTTGACAGATAACAGCCAAAATATCCCAGAGGGACTGCACCTGGTTCAGAGAAAGTTCAGAATATGCTTCCCAAAGTTCGGTTTTTATTCCGTCTAAAATCCGCATAATATAGGAATGATAGGAAGAACAACATTCTGGTTCAATACTAAAGTCAATATAAATCACATTATGACTGTTTAAATGCTTTTTAAAATCTTCATTTTTTGCCACAACAAGATCACAAAATAAATGCTCTGTTTCTGCCCCTTTTCCAAAGAAAGCAGCAATCATATTGGCGGCAACGGATTTGCCAAATCGTCTTGGCCTGGTAATGCAGATATAAGGACTTTCCGTGCCAATACTATCAAATAATTCAACAAGCAATTCCGATTTGTCTACATAATATTTTGCTGTTTTACTGGATTTATATTGCTCATAAGGCAATTTACTGTTCAAAAACAATCCCATTATCGATCTCCTATTTCAGCACCGCTTCATTATTACTATTATTTTGTTACTTCCATATTCTTCTGACATAAACCAGTTATACAATACCGTTTCAAAAATCCCTCTTTTGTCCAGCCACTGCTTCTGTCTGAAAATCCCTACCTTTCCACAATACATTCATCCATAAATTTACATAATCGAGATACAAGGTATGGATAGCCTGATGTATAGTCATAAAGAAGTTTCGCCATTTTAAGCCTTATCAAAAATCTCCCTTTATCTGCTATATCTGATAGTTTCAAAACATACTTCTGCCATCATTTTACTACATCAAGCAAGATTAGTAAAGCATAGTGAAGCAAAAACATTCCCGTCCACACATTTATCTTGTTTTGAATATTTGCAGATACAGTTATTATACTAAAAGCAGAATGATTAAGAAATATGTAATTTGATATAAAGATTAAGATTTAGAAGAAATAAGAGAATTAAAAGGCAAATGATTATGTAATTACACAAAAACCACTTGCCAAACCACCAATTCCATCGTATGATACTCGTATACACTTTAATACAGAGGAAGAGCACATGGCATTTGAAGAAAAAAAGGAATTTGATTTAAAACGAATTCAGAAAAATTTGAATATCCGACAAAAAAGCATTGACAATTGTCCTCTGGAATTCTCTACATTGGAAGAAATTTACAACCATTACCAGTCAACGATTCCAAGCCTGGAAAAAATTCGGACAAATATCCTTGCTGTATTAAACGACGAACTAAAAGGAAAAGTTCATTCTATCCGCTGCCGAATTAAAGAGCCGGATCATCTGATTGAAAAAATTATCCGAAATGCGAATAATCGACCTGACAAGTACATGTTAATTGATGCCGATAATTACTATAAAATTATTACCGACTTGATTGGTGTAAGAATTATTATTTTGGATAAACGTGACTGGAAGGAAGTTCATCACAGCCTGCTGCAGGTTTTTCCGAATATTCCAGAGCGCTACAGTATCCTGCCGACGGATATCATTAAAAACTATGACCATTACTACCAGGAGGCGACCACAAGCAGGAAAGAACTGGAAAACAGCTACCATGCAGAGCGCCCGGTTGTGTACATTACTACGGAAGAAGACCGGTCGGTTTATGTGGATGAAAGTTTAAAAATTGACACTTCCAAGTCGCATTATCGTTCTATTCATTATATTATACGCTATGGAACCGTATATTTTGAACTGCAGATGCGCACGCTTTTTGAGGAAGGATGGCTGGAATTTGACCATCGAATTAAGTACCCTTTTGATCAGAATAATAAACGCAAACAGGAATATGCAAGTGTTTTAAGCAGCCTGGCGATTGCCGCAGATCGGCTGATTTCTTTCTATGAAGAAATCGACTTTGAACAGCACCCTGCAAATAATAACACGAATACGGTTCCTGACCATTTGAATAAAGAAGATGATGAACCAGAATTAAATCTTAAAGGTAAAATGAAGCGATTATTTTAATTTGAGGAGGGCAAGATGAAAAACTTTTGGGGAAAGAATCGGATTGTAAATTCAGTAAAGGCCGTGGAGGGTGCCCAGCATCTTTTAGAAAAAGTACATGACGGTGCACTGGTCATGGAAGTTCTTCCTAACAATTACGGCCGCTTCACCGGAGATCTGGAAGAAAATAATTATATCTCTTTTTGTCAGTTTTTAAAATCTTCAAACGGGAAAAAAGTATTAACAATGCTGGAGGAAGCCGATGCAGGAAGAACTGTTGAATTATAATGAAATTATTGCCTATTTTACGGAAGAAACCATAACCGAGCGTTTTAAATATCTTTATGATAAAATGCAGGAATATATCAACGAGCGTAATCAGCAGGACTGCCTTATGATCAATGAAGATATCCTGCACCAGGTACTTATGGATTATTTTACGGATATCTACCGTTTAAAGAAATTCCATAAAATTGAAAATGTCAATATTACAAAGATTGTAGCTTATGAGGTTTTTTGGATTTTGCGCAGAAAACCACTACAGATAAAAAAAGAAATATCGGATGCAAGACTGGTTTTTGCCAATGAAGGCTTTTTGACGATTTTTATTGCCCATGAGTTATTAATTCCGGAAGAAACCGAACCATTATCCGCCGTTCAGGAAGAAAAATTTTTAAAGTACCTTAAACATATTAATTATCATTTAAAGTACAGAAATGTAGATAAGCAGTGCTTAGAAGCAATGTTTTACTCATTTGAAACAGGGAAAATTATTGCTTAACGGTCATAAACAGAGCAAAAATTTTTTTATTGTGTATTTGTTTTATGTTTTTTTAGCCTGATTTTTAACAGAAATTAATAGAGATATATAGAAAACTCCCGGGAAGGCCGGACGATCGGCTATATCCCGGGAATTTATTCTGTTATGTCTGGAATTTTTCCATCTATGTATTGCGTAGGGAATTCTTTTACTGGTATTATAGTTATTTATCTGGGTTTTATACAATAATTTATATGGCTTTTTAATAATATTTTTTATTATATTTTCTATAATGCTTTCTAAAATATTTTAGGTACTTCATCCTTATAGTGCGTAAGAATATCTTCAACATCACAATCCAGAATATTGCAAAGTGTATCCAGCGTATTGGTATTAATTACTTCATTCATACGCAGCCTGTGCAGCAATGAATTGCTGATATTATATTCCTTAATCAATACATATTGTGAGATTCCTCTTTTTTTCATTGTTACCCAAAAATTATCATATCTAATCATAAATTCACCTTCAACTTTGAATTGATATTTTGTTACTGTTCACATGTTCACAGCAACGATATTTCTTCTATCTTCCGAACAATTCAATGTTCCCAATGGATTTAAATTTATAAAAAAGAATATTTTGTAGAAAAACGTTTTGCTTTGTTTATTTCTTCCGTTAATGTTTTATTCTTTTATCAATATCTTAAAGGGATTATCGGTTCAACTTTTTCGGGAATAATTTCCATTATTTCTTCCACAGAACAATCCAAAATAGAACACAACATTTCTAATGTATGTGTCGAAACATACTTGTTATGTTTCAGACGCCCAATCTGCCCGGCACTAACACCATAATATTTAATAAGGCAGTATTGTGTCATATGCTTTTTCTTCATGGTAACCCATAAACGGTCATATTTTACCATCACGCTCACCTCCCGATTTTCTTAATGTATCTTATAAGTTTAATCAACATAGCAATTTCTTCTCCAAAAATCTCCAAAAAGAAAAGAAGAAACGACTTATGATGTATAGAAATGCTTCTCTTCTATTTTCGCCTATTTTACCGAAATTTTCAAGTATTTTTCGCATTTTATCAAAATTTTTGCGATATTTTTTTTATGTTTGCGATGAATACTGGTTCTTACAGGTTGATTCGGATACTTAAGAGAAGGAAATCTTGGTAAAAAAATATTTTTATCAGAAAAAAATAGAATTTATTTTTAATTTTCGGAAAATTCTTGCTTTTTGTCTGTTTTTAGAGCAGGAGGGAATTTATTCCAAAAAGGTGAAGAAGAAGGGATAATATGCATTATCGGAAGTAAGTAACCAACTAAACAAAAGGAACGAATAAT
>CAMNRM010000007.1 GCA_946553025.1 uncultured Clostridium sp. | reverse complement strand
GGAGGATGAAGAAAAGCAGTGTTTGAAGATGATTGCGGAGGATGAAGAAAAGCAGTGTTGAAGATGATTGCGGAGGATGAAGAAAAGCAGTGTTTGAAGATAAAGGCGGGATTAGAGAAGGGATAGTGCCGGAAAATAGAACTATGGATGCGGAGAAAGAAGTTTTATGGAGAAAGCTGGCGGCTTGTATGGCCAGGGCTGAGCGGGGAGAGGAACTGACGATTGGGTTTCTGGGCGGATCGATTACGCAGGGGAGTCTGGCGTCAGCGGATGATAAGACCTATGCTTATCGGGTATACCGGTGGTGGTGCGATGCTTTTTTACAGGCAGAATTCCATTATGTGAATGGCGGGATTGGGGGAACCTGTTCCTGCTTTGGGGCGGCAAGGGCTGTCCGGGATTTGCTGATGTATCAGCCGGATGTGGTTGTGGTGGATTTCAGTGTGAATGATAAGGGGGAAACGTCTGAAGAAGAGAGTTTTTATCAGGAAACCTATGAGGGTTTGCTGCGGAGGATTGTTTCCTGGCCTTCCTCTCCGGCGGTTTTGGTGCTGAACAATGTGTATTATGACAGCGGAAAGACTATGCAGGATCGGCATAATGCGGTGGCAGAACATTACCGGGTGCCGTTTGTTTCGATTAAGGACAGTATTTACCGAAAGATGAAGGAAGGGCGATATTGCCTGGAAGAGCTGACGCCGGACGGGCTTCATCCTAATGATCTGGGGCATGAACTGGTGGCGGGGGAGATTATCCGGTTGCTGGAGGAGATTCGGGCATGGGGTGAAAAGGAAGGTTTGTGTACAGAGCCGGGAGCGGACAGAAGAGATATTGACAGAGAAGGAAGCAGCCGGGAAGATATTGACCGACGAGAAAGTAATCGGGAAGATATTGATGGAAAAGATATTGTCGGGGGAGAAATATTACCGTTACCTCTAACGCAAAATGCCTATGAGCGGGCGAAGCTTCTGACGATAAGAAACAGCCGGCCCGTTCTTGATGGTTTTCGGGCGGACAGCCGGGAGAAAAAAGGGCATCTGGATACATTTAAGAATGGATGGATGGGGAAGAAGGCGGGAGATAGGATTATTTTTTATGTGGATGCATTTTGTATTGCCGTACAGTATCGAAAAACGATTCAGCGTCCGGCGATGTCGGCCCGGCTGATTTTGGACGGAAAGCAGGAGGAAGCGGTTTTGCTGGACGGAAATTTTGAGGAAAGCTGGGGGGATTGCCTGTATCTTCTGCCGGTTCTTCACCATGGAGAACGAGGGGAGCATAGAGTGGAGATTGAGGTGACAGAAACAGCAAAGAGGGGCGAAACACCGTTTTATTTGCTTGGGTTGATTATTGCATGATACCAGGGGCAAAAGGTCGAAAATTTAACGAAGGCTTGCTTTCGGGAGAATTTTTGAACTTGGGAGCCGCCAAAAGACCTTTTGACGATTCTATCATTGTATAAAAGAGATGGAGGAAATTTAAGGATGACAGAAGCAGAAAAGCAGTATGACCTTTGGTGCAGTGATTTGTATTTTGATCAGGAAACCAGGGATGAGTTAAAGAAAATTTCGGGAAATACCGGGGAGATAGAGGATCGTTTTTACCGCGGTCTGGAGTTTGGGACGGGCGGGCTTCGCGGAGTTATCGGTGCGGGGACGAACCGGATGAACCGCTATACGGTGCGCAGGGCTTCTCAGGGACTGGCAAATTATATTATTAAGGAAAAGGCACAGGAGAAGGGCATTGCCATTGCCTATGATTCGCGGAGGATGTCGCCGGAGTTTGCCAGGGAAACGGCGCTGTGCATGGCGGCAAACGGCATTACTGCCTATGTTTTTCCCTCGCTGCGGCCTACGCCCATGCTTTCTTTTGCCCTGCGGGAGTTGGGCTGTACGGCGGGGGTAGTGATTACCGCCAGCCATAATCCGGCGGAGTATAATGGGTATAAGGTGTACTGGGAGGACGGGGCGCAGATTACGGCACCTAAGGATAAGGAGATTATCGAGGAGGTTAATGCGATTACGGATTTTTCCCGGGTAAAGACGATGGATCTGGAAACGGCGAAGCGTGAGGGGCTTTACCGGGAAATCGGGTCGGAGATGGATGATAAGTACATGGAGGCGTTAAAGAAGCTGGTTCTCAGTTCGGAGGCGATTAAGCGTCAGGCGAAGGAATTAAAGATTGTCTATACGCCGCTGCATGGAACGGGAAATCTTCCGGTTCGGCGGATATTAAGGGAATTGGGCTTTGAACAGGTCTATGTGGTGAAGGAACAGGAGCTTCCCGACGGAAATTTCCCTACCGTTCCCTATCCGAACCCGGAGGATAAGGCGGCGTTTCGGCTGGCACTTGAACTGGCGAGGGAGGTGGATGCCGATTTGGTTCTGGCTACCGACCCGGATGCTGATCGGCTGGGAATTTATGCGAAGGACGCCCGGGGAGAATACCGGAGTTTTACCGGAAATATGTCAGGGATGCTGATTTTGGAATATCTTCTTTCGCGGAAAAAGGAACTGGGGATTCTTCCGGAAAACGGGGCCGTGGTTACGACCATTGTATCCGGGAAGATGTCGGTGCCGATAACCGAGAAGTACGGGGTGAAGAGGATGGAAACGCTGACGGGATTTAAGTATATCGGCGAGCAGATTAAGTGGTTTGAGCAGGATCATTCTCAGGAATTTCTTTTTGGTTATGAGGAAAGCTACGGCTGTTTGGAAGGTACACATGCACGGGATAAGGATGCGGTTGTGGCGGTGATGGCGCTGTGTGAGGCGGCGGCTTATTACCGGGATAAGGGGATTTCTCTTTGTGAACAGATGGAGAAGCTATTTGCGGAGTATGGGTATTTTCAGGAGGATCTCTGCACGGTGACGAAGAAGGGAGTAAACGGCGCGAAAGAGATTGCCGATGTTATGGAACGGCTGCGTGCACAGACCCCGGAAAGCCTTGGCGGTTTTCGCGTGCTTCGGGTGCGGGATTACAGGACAGGGAAGATTGTGATAAAGGAGAGCGGAAAGGTACTTCAAACCGGGCTTCCGACCTCGAATGTGCTGTATCTGGATCTGGAAGAGGATGCCTGGTGCTGCATCCGCCCGTCCGGAACCGAACCCAAGATTAAGTTCTATGCCGGAGTGAAGGGTGAGAGTATGGAAGACGGGAAGGAGAAGCTTGAAAGACTGATGGATGCGGTGGAGAAGCTGGCGGAGTAAGGATTATTATACCATGGAACGGAGAAAAGATGGTTTTTGTGAGCCATCTTTTTCTCTTTTTTAAAATTTCAGAGGCAAATATGAATTATGCGAGCCATATCTGCCTCTGTTTAAAGATATTTATTTCCCGACGGCTCCTGGGGATTAGGAAAACTGCTGCAGAAATTCCGTAGGGGTAAGGAGTAAAATATCAAATTCCTCAAAATCCTTTTTGTTACGGGTGACGATGTAATCACAGCGAATGGATCTGGCACAGGTAGCTACAAGGCAGTCCTCGAAGTCCTTTGCCCTTTTCTGGAATGCAGTGAGGATATCGTTGTTAGTAACGCTGCACACCTTGACGATTTCCAGCATCTTTCCGATTGCCTTATATGCGAGGTCGGTGCTGTGGGTGTACTTCCTAACCAGATAGTAGATGTCCGTAACGGAAGAAGCGGAAACAAAACCATCAATTTTATGTTCTTCGCAAAGGCTTAGAACCTTGTAGGAATCTTCTACGAAAGGTTCCCTTTCCAGCAGTACGTCAATAATGACGTTGGTATCACACATGATTTTCATATTTTGACAGTCGCTCCTCTCGCAGAGAATCCAAATCAATGTCGGAAGGCACATCCTTCAGCATTCCACGGAGGGAATCCACGGCAGAAATATGCGGGTTCACAACCTTTGCAATGGTTTTTCCGTTGCGTGTGATAAAAATGTCCTCCTGGGTAATCAGGTTAAGATACTTGCCAAAATTGGTTTTAAATTCAGTCGCAGTAACAACCATAAATGACACCTCCTTTCTTTCGGGTCAGTTTTATCATATGCGATTTCAGAGAAAAAATCAATAAAATCGTGCGAAATTAATAAAGACTGTTCGTTATGGAAAAATAAAATATCTAACAAAATGCAAAAAATACTTGACATTTTTGAATGTAAGATATATATTACATATTGTAAGGTGATTGATGGAATTGCTTTACTCCTGCAGGTAATAAAAGTTAATGATGAAAGGTGGATGCGATGAAGCCAAAAGAAAATAAGAAAGCAAATAAGAACGTAAAGATGAAGGCTGCCCGTGCGTTAAAGGAGATGTCCCAGGAGGATTTGGCCAAAGCCGTGGGTGTGACCAGGCAGACGATTGGGATGATTGAGGCGGGGGATTATAACCCGACGCTGAATTTATGCATTTCCATCTGCAAAGTGCTGGGACAGACCCTGGATGGGTTGTTTTGGGAAGAATGAAAAAAGATTGAAAAAAAGAAAAAAGACAAAAAGAATGAGATTGTAACCGTAGGTAAGGATGAACAGGAGGTTTATATGGACGAGAGAGTTAGACAGGAATATCAAAAAATTTACAGTGAATTGTATTTTATTACGCTGCTGGTGTGCTGTGTTTCGGTTATTGCAAAGGTAATGTTTTTTCATCAGGGGGCAGCGGACTGCTGGCTGGAATATATTGTCCTGGTGGGAAGTCCGGTGTATCGGTTTGTTCGCTGTCGTATGCTGCATGTGAGCGCACCGGTGGTTGAGAAAAAGGCATGGGCGATCCGGCTGGTGGCATGTCTGGTTACGGTAAGTGCAGTCTATGCTGTCGTGACTTATGTTCGTACAGGAAGGTTAAATTTGCTGGAACTGCTGACTTTCCTTGTTCCCTTTATTTTTATCTATCTTCTGGTTTGCTTTGGGTCGGTGATTGTGCAGAGGCGGTGGAAGAAGAAGTTAGAGGACAGGTATGACGAGCAGTAGTGTAAATCATGTAAGGGATCGAGGAAGGCGATTTTCATGGATTTTTGCCTGTTGCTGTGAACGTGTGAACAGTAACATGTGTGATTAGAGCACCATAACTAACGTCCCCAGGGTAATCAGCACCGCGCCGATAAAGGATTTTGCCGTAAAGCGTTCGTGCAGGAAGATAAAGGCCAGGGCTAGGGTGATAACGGTGCTCATCTTATCGATGGGGACGACCTTGGAAGCCTCGCCTAACTGCAGGGCCCGGTAGTAGCAGAGCCAGGAAGCCCCCGTTGCCAGGCCGGACAGGATAAGGAAGAGCCAGCTTTTTTTATCAATGGAAGAAATTCCGCCCTGGGTGTTGGTTAAAAATACCATTCCCCAGGCCATAATAAGAACAACGATTGTGCGGATGGCCGTGGCAAGATTAGAATTTACGCCTTCGATTCCGATTTTTGCAAGAATTGAGGTTAATGCCGCAAATACAGCGGAGAGTACAGCAAATATGGCCCACATGGCAGTTACTTCCTTTCTTCTGGAATTTGTTGGTAAATCGAGAGTTAGATTCCGACAGACAAATGAATCCTTTTTTTCCGTATTTTATTGAATAATTTCCCAGTATCCGCTGCGGGCAGAGCCGTATCTTTTCAGAATTCCGGTTTCCCGCAGTTTTTTTATATTTTTTTCAACGGTTCTAATGGAAACTGCCAGTTCATTTGCTATTTGTAATGCTGTGGTTCGGTGATTTTTTTCGATTAATGACAGGATGTTCTGCTGGGTATTGCTCAGCATCGGATTATCTGATTTTACCGAACCATTGTCAAATTTTACCGAACTATTGCTGAGTTTTACCGAATAATTACCGAACTTTACCGAATCATCACCGTATTTTGCCGGTGCTTTCGCGATTTCGGCCGGATTGACTATTGATGGGAGGCGGCGGAAAAGGTTTACTCGGAACATATGATCATAAATTTGAAACTCGGGCGTAGGCAGATCATAATTTTGGGAAGCTTTTAAAATTCTCCGGCAGCCGCGTGTCACCGGGGTTTTCCATGTGCGACCGGACACCGGCTATACAGCAGAAGCCATACTCTTCCCAGAACCGGAGAACTGTTGATAGTATAGCATGTTTTTTCGGATTATGGAAGTGTTTTGCGGGAGGGTTTTCTTTACTTTTTCTCTTCATTGGCTTATAATAGGGAAAATACGGTGCAGGAAAAGATGCAAGATAGATGTGCTGTGAACAGGTACGATGGATGCGGAGGAAGAGAGGATGAGAAGGAAATTTATGGTATTTATGGTGCTGACGGGTATGCTTTTAACCGCGGGGCTGACCGGGGGCTGTGCCGGATTTGTACGGTCAGAACAGAGGGCAGAGATGACCGGGACGGATAAAACGAAAAAGCTGGCAGAGGCAGAAATCACAGTCCATATTCCGGAGAATGTCGGCGCAAAAAACGCAGCAGCCGGCCCGTCTGCCAATAGTTCGGAAGGCTTTGTCCTGGTGGCGGAGGCGGTTCCGGATGTGATTCAGGAGATCCGCTATTACTCCACCTATAATTTTGTCGGCGAGAGGATTGACGGCTATGAAGAGCCGTGCGCACTTTTGACGAGGGAAGCGGCAGAGGCGCTAAAAAAGGTAAGCGATGCGATGATGGCCCAGGGCTATCGGCTGAAAATTTATGATGCCTACCGGCCGCAGCAGGCGGTGGATCATTTTGTCCGCTGGGCAGCAGATACCAGTGATACCCGGATGAAACCTTATTTTTACCCGGAAGTGGATAAGAGTCTTCTCTTTATCGAGGGCTATATCGGAACAAAGTCCGGGCACAGCAGGGGCAGCACGGTGGATTTAACCTTACTGGACATGCAGACAGGCAAGGAACTGGATATGGGCGGCACCTTTGACTATTTTGGAGAACGCTCGCATCCGGACTATAACGGGGATTTAACGCAGGAGCAGAAAACCAACCGCAGGATTCTTCGGGAAGCGATGCTTAAAGAGGGCTTTCGTGCGCTGGATACGGAGTGGTGGCATTTTACCTTGAACAATGAACCTTATCCGAATACCTATTTTACGTTTCCGGTTTGTGGGGATTGTATGCTGAAAACAGAATAAGGGGTTTTGTGCTGTTTTTCTTTTCACCACTCCACAAATATATTCCCCAGCCTCCGCACCGCCTCCCGGATATCTTTTTCTTCCATATCGGCGTAGTTGAGTACCAGGACGTTCTGGTACTCTTCTTTGATTTCTCCGCAGAATTCGGAGAGGCAGGCGATGTGGATGTTCTGCTGGCGGGCGGCCCATTTGATTTCGGTGTCGGTTAAGGAGGTATCGACCTTGACTAAAAGATGCGTTCCGCTTTTTCCGTCGCTGATCTGCACGATGGGAAGAAGGGAGGACTGTTTTAAAACACGCATCAGCAGTTCGCCCTTTCTCCGGTAATATTTCTTCATCCGGCTGAGATGGCGCTCAAAATAACCCTCGCGGATAAACCGAGCCAGGGCGTACTGTTCACAGCTTGAGGCGGAGTTGGAGTAAAAATTGCTTTCATGGGCGTAGCGCACCATCAGTTTTTCCGGCAGAATCATATAGCTGATTCTTATGGCTGGGGCGAGGGTTTTGCTGAAGGTGTTCATGTAGATAATCCGGTGGTTGCGGTCTTTGTTCTGCAGGGGGGCAATGGTTCGGGAGCGGTAGCGGAACTCGCAGTCGTAATCGTCTTCAATCAGATAGCGCTCAGGTTCTTCCTGGAGCCATTGCAGGAGTTCCTGTCTTCGTGCGGCGGACATTACGGTGCCCAGGGGATAGTGGTGTTCCGGGGAAACATGGAGGATGCCGGCACCGCTGTTTCGCAGGCTTTCCATGGAAATACCCTGGCTGTCCATATCGATGTAGGCCCACTGCAGGGCGTATTCCTCGTAAATACGGGGGATTTTTTTATAGCCGGGATTTTCCACGCCGTAGACGGCATCCGGCGGCAGGAGTTTAACCAGGCGTCCGTACAGATATTCAATGCTTGCGCCAATCACCATACATTCCGGAGAAACCCTCATCCCTCTGCTGCGGTAGAGGTAATCGGCGATGGCGCACCGAAGTTCCTTCACCCCAAGGAAATGTGCCCGCCGCACAAGTTCGGTATCGTACTGGCTTAATACCTCCCGCATAACTTTCTTCCACATGGAAAAGGGAAACTGGTCATAGACCACCTGATTTGCGGTAAAATCAACGAACCAGTTGTCTTCAACGTAAATCTGGGTATATTCCGGCACCTCGGGGCAGTAATCGGGCAGGGCTTCCACCGGGGCGACAAAATAGCCTTTCTTTTCCTTCGAGGTCACATAGCCTTCCAATAAAAGCTGTTCATAGGCGTTCATCACGGTTTTTATGCTGATTTGGTTATCCCTTGCCAGTTCACGCTTGGAGGGCAGGCGGCTGTGTGCGGGCAGTCGGCCGCTTAAGATATCTTCTTTTAAACATTCATATAAGTGCTGGTAGAGCGGTTTTTTATCTTTTCGTTCAAAATGGTAGTGCAGCATCATCTGGTATCCTTATTTTATATTCTTTTGGGTATTTTAATTGTATCAGATTTGATTATAATAGAAAACAGTTCATTCGTAAAGCAGTATCCGCAAAGAGTAAAGCGGAAGTGGTGAAACAAATCGAAAAACCGCAGTTATTCGGCCAGAAGCAAACAAATCGAAAAACAGCAGCTATTCGGGCAGAAGCAGACAAATCGAAAAACGGCAGTTATTCGGGCAGAAGCAGACAAACCGAAAAACCGCAGTTATTCGGCCAGAAGCAGACAAAAAGGAGGATTCACATGGGAGTTTATGCAATTACCGGAGGTTCCAGCGGAATCGGAGCAAAGACGGTGGAGCTGTTAAAGCAAAAAGGACATGAGGTGATTAATATTGACCTGCGCAAATGCGATATTGAGGCCAATCTGGCAACGCCGGAGGGAAGGCAGAAGGTGATTGATGAGCTGCACCAGAGGCATCCCGAGGGGTTAGACGGCATGGTTTGCTGTGCCGGGGTTTCCGGGGCCTGCGGCAATCTTGAACTGATTATTTCCCTGAACTTTTTCGGCACGATAGCGCTGGTTAAGGGGGTTTATGACTTATTAAAGCAAAAAGGGGGAACCTGTGTGGTAACCTCATCCAACACGATTTCGCAGGGAGCGGCCCGCATGGACATTGCGGATCTTTTAAACAATAATAATGACGACGAACAGCGGATCTTAAATGTAGTTTCCCAGTTGGATGCCACGAATTTAAGCGTGGGCAACAGCATTTACGTGGCGACAAAATATGCCCTGGCCCGGTGGATGCGCAGGCATTCGGCGACCTATGCGGCAAACGGTGTGAGGATTAACGCTGTGGCCCCGGGAAACGTACATACCGCAATGACGGCGACCATGTCCGCCAATGCAAAGATGGCATTAAATGCCCTTCCTATCCCAACCAAATACGGCACGGAAACCCTGATGGATTCGGAGGAAATTGCTTCGGTGATTGTATTCCTTTCTTCGGATGACGCCCGAGGGGTAAACGGCAATGTTATGTTTGTGGACGGCGGAACGGATGCATTGTTAAATACAGAAAAAGTGTATTAAATCGATAGAAAAGCTTATTTTAGATAGAAAAGCGTATTTTAGAGAGAAAAGCTTATAGTTAGAGAGAAAAGCTTATTTAGAGAGAAAAGCTTATTTAGAGAGAAAAGCTTAGCAAAAGCAAAAAAAGACTTCGTTAAACGTCGGAAATGTTCATGAAAAACAGAAACCAGGTCAGGAGGGACAGGATAGATAATGAAACCAATAGAACAATTTCTTGAAATTATGGAAAATAAAGATTATACAGCCCTGGGAGAGTTATTCACCGCAGACGGGCATTACTGCGATTATTGTGCAAACGGTACAGCGCAGCACGAGTATCACCTGTATGGAAAAGAGGCAATTTCCATGTTTTTCCGCAACAAATTTTTGTTCCGTCAGTATTCGATTATGGAAGCTGCTGTGCTGGACGAAAAACACGCGGAGTTCATCGCTTCCTTTGGCGGGTATAATATTATGGCCATCGCCACCTTACAGCAGCTTTCTGCGGACGGCCATATCAAGAGGCTGACCGTCCGCCCGAAATAAGCGTGAACTTACCGCCCAGGTATGTTCCGGGGCGGTGATCATTGATAAAAAAGTTATAAAAAAGTGAATGAAACATCTTTTGCCATTTCAGTTCACTTCCTCCAGTAAACAGGCCGGAGAAGCTACCAGGGAATAATTGGTGTGATAAATCACAAATCCCGGGGCGGAACCGGCCACTTTTTTTACGGATTTTTTCTGAATATAGTCGATTTCCACCTTATCACTCTCCCTGCCCTTGGAATAATAGGCGGCGAGGGAACCAGCTTCTTCAAAAACGCGGTCAGGCAGTTCTTTTCCTTCGGCTTTAACAATGACATGAGAGCCGGGAATTCCTTTGGCGTGGAACCACCAGTCATTTCCCGTTGCCAGCTTAAAGGTCAGTTCTTCGTTCTGGTAGTTATTTTTTCCGACATAAATATGAAAGCCGTCCGAGGAAATATAGTGAAAGGGCTTGCTGGTTATTTTTGGTTTTTTTGCTCCGGCATGGCGTTTTTTAATGTAGCCAAATTCCATTAATTCCTCTTTAATCGGAAGCAGATCCGCCTCCTGCTGGGCGATATCTAAGGCCGTGCTGATGGATTCCAAGTGGTCGATTTCTTTTTTTGTTTCCAGGATAAGTTCGTGAAGCGCCTCGAAGGTTCTCTTTTGTTTATTGTATTTTTCAAAGAAACGCTGTGCATTTTCCTGGGCAGTCATCTGTTCGTCTAAAGGTATGGTGATTTCTTCGTTGGTATAGAAATTTAAGCAGGTAAACTTTTTTTCTCCGCCCTGAAGTTCATAGCCGTAGGTGTTTAACAGTTCGCCGTAAATCTTATATTTTTCCCGTTTTTCTGTATCTTTTAACTGTTTTTCCTGCAGGTCATATTTCTTATAATTCCGCTCTAAGGCCGTCTGCACGATCCGGCGAAGATCTGCCGATTTCTGGCGGATACGGGTAAAACGATTCTTCGATGCATAGTAGGTTTCCAAAACCTTGCTGATCGAAGAAAATGAACGAACCTGGTAATTTTCCCCGGAAAGGCAGGTTAAGGGAAGGGCAGAAAATTCCGCGGGTTCCCATTCGTTTTCTTCTGAGGAATGCGCCAGATAAACGATATTCGGCGAAAAGTGCCCGGACCGGATATCGTCCATAAGGCTCTGCAGCCGATGGTAGAGATGGATAAGTTCCGTTTCGGATAAGGTATTTGCCGGTAAATCGGAGTCGATGGAGGCTAAAAAGCAAATTTCTTCGCCCATTACCGGGCTGATTCCCGTAAGCTTCTGGTACAGGGCTTTTCCTGTTTTTGCGGGAACCTGACCCATCATCCGGATAAATTCTTCCTCCGTAACCGAGAGCGGATCAAGCTTTTGGGTGGTCTGGGGGATGAACCAGGTGCGCCCGGGCAGAACCTCCCGCACGGAACTTACCTGCGCTGAAATATGCTTGATGCTGTCAATGATTGTCCCGTCTTCCTTGCAGAAAATAATATTGCTGTGTTTTCCCATCAGTTCGATGATTAGGCGCTTTTTGCAGATATCGCCCAGTTCGTCCAGGTGTTCTAAGGTTAAGTCAATAATTCGCTCCAACCCCGGCTGGCTGACCTTTAAAATTTTTGCATTTCCGATATGTTTTCGCAGAAGCATACAAAAATTGGGGGCAGTCATCGGGCTTTGTTTATTTTCTTCCGTTAAGTACATTAAAGGAAGGCTGGCACTTGCCGATACCAGGAGTTTAATGTTATTTTTATAGGTTTTTATGGTAAATAAGAGTTCATCTTTTTCCGGCTGGGCAATTTTGGAAATTCGCCCGCCTTCGATGGTCTGCTGTAGTTCATGGACTAAGTTTGCAACGGTAATTCCATCAAAAGCCATGTTTTATGTGTCCTCCCATGATGGTAAATATTTTATCGCCGCAGGGAAATCATGGTTACTGTGAATGTGTAAACACAAACAAACAAAAAGATCCCTTTGGTTTTGTGTTAGCATAGCATAAAATGGCAGTTTCTGTAAAGCATCCTGTAAAAAATATTATGAAAATACAGAAAATAATTGCGGTAATGGAAAAAATACAGTATGATAATAAGTAGAGAAAAAAGGAAGAGTTATGATTTGCGAAACACAAGGAGGAAAGGGAAGTGTATCATTGTCACATTCATTTCTATTTGGTGGGGAAAGCATTAAGCATATTTGAAATCATAAAAGAAATGAAGCCTCTTGCGTATTTTACACATACGTTCTGGGAGAGCGAGGAGCCGGACCCTGCGCTGGAAGAAAAGGCGGACGTAATTCTGGCGGACTTACAGGCTGTTAAAGGACAGAGGGAACTGGAACTTTTTATGCAGAACAAGCCCGAAAAGGCAGAGCTGATTTTTCTGGGCGGTGCAGACAGCTTTACCCGTGTAGGGAAATATCTGGAAAATACAGCGGATGTATGGATTACTCCCATGAGAGAGGAGGAGATTCGATTCCGCTTTTTGCAGTGGCAGAAAACCTGTAAGATGAACCGGGATTTCTGGCAGACCAGCCAGTATCTGGAGGCAACGATTAACCATATTCCCAATCTTGTCTGGTTTAAAGATAAGAACGGTATTCATGAAAAGGTCAACGACAGTTTCTGCCGTACAGTGAATAAGACAAAAAAACAGGTGGAAGGACGGGGACACGCCTATATCTGGGATGTGGAACATGATGATCCGGCCTGTATCGAGTCGGAGCGGGAAGTGATGGAAACCCGGCGCACCTGCGTATCCGAAGAAACCGTAAAAACCGGAGATGGAATGCGTCTTCTTACCACCTATAAATCCCCTCTCTACGATGTGGACGGAAGTGTGATGGGAACCGTGGGCGTGGCGATTGACGTGACCCAGGAACGCGCCTATGAGCAGGAGATTATCCAGAAGAACCAGACCTTGGAAACCATGTTTACCACCATGGACTGCGGTATTATGTGTCATTCGGTGGACGGTTCACGGATCTTAAGCGTTAATCGTGCGGCGCTGAAGATTTTAGATTACGAGTCGCAGGAGGAACTGGAAGCCGACGGCTTTGCCATGGTTGCCGCCTCCGTGCTGGATGAGGATAAGCCCAAGCTGCGGGCAGCGATCCGGGAACTGAAAAAAGAGGGCGACAGCATCAGCGTAGAATACCGGGTGTGCCGTAAAAATAAGGAAATCCGTCATGTTATGGGGAATGTCAAGCTGTTTGTGGAGAACGGTGAACCCTACTATCAGCGGTTTTTGCTGGATTGCACGGAGAAAAAACTCCGGGAAGAAAAAGATAAACGCCGACAGATGGAATTAATCCAGGCACTTAGTCTGGATTATAATGTTGTCTGTGCCTTTGAACTGGCCACCGGTATGGGAGAGGTTCTCCGCGTGGACGAGGAGAGCCGGCGGCTGTTCTCCCAGGTTACGGAAAAGGAGATTTTTATTGAAGACTGCCTGAAGCTCTATGTGAACAACTGTGTTCACGAGGAGGATCAGGAGAGGATGTACCGGATGTTTTCCCGGGAGAATCTGGTAAAAGAATTAAGCGACAAGACAAAGTACTGTGCCAACTACCGTGCGATAATCGACGGAGAGGTGAAGTATTTCCAGATGAAGGCCGTGCGTGTGGGCAAGCATGAAAAGCATCAGAGTATTGTCCTGGGGCTTCACAGTGTGGATGAGGAAATCCGCAAGGAGATGGAAAAGAAATGCCTGCTGGAAGATGCTCTTTTACAGGCGAACCAGGCAAACAAGGCAAAGAGTGCTTTTCTTTCCAATATGTCCCACGATATCCGCACGCCGATGAATGCCATCGTGGGCTTTACCACCCTGGCCCTTTCCCATATCGAACATCAGGAGCAGGTGAAGGCGTATCTGGGAAAGATTATGACCTCTGGAAACCATCTTCTGGGGCTGATTAACGATGTCCTGGATATGAGCCGCATCGAGAGCGGGAAGATGCATCTGGATGAAAAGCCCTGCAGCCTTCGTGAGGTTCTTGGCGGCCTGTATAATATCGTCCAGGCCGACGCCCATGCAAAGCAGTTAAGGCTGCACATCGATGCTTCCGGTATTGTCAATGATGAAATCTACTGTGATAAGCTGCGCTTAAACCAGGTGCTCCTCAATCTTTTGGGAAATTCTGTAAAATACACCGATAACGGCGGCAGCATTGACGTGGGCGTGGAGGAAAAACCGGGAAAACTTACCGGCTATGCCAACTATATGTTTTATGTCCGGGATACAGGAATCGGGATGAGCAAGGAGTTTATTACCCATATTTTTGAACCGTTTGAGCGGGAGAAGAATACCACCATCAGCGGAATCCAGGGCACGGGCCTTGGCATGGCCATTACAAAAAATATTGTGGATATGATGCGCGGTTCGATTGAGGTGCAGAGCGAGCAGGGGGTGGGGACGGAATTTACCGTGGCTTTTGCCTTCCGTGTGTGCACCAGCAAAACCAAAGAAGAGGCGGTTGCGCAGGAAAAGACGGTGGAGATTCATCCCGGAAGGCTGCTTCTTGCCGAGGATAATGAACTGAACCAGGAAATCGCCGTGGAGATATTAAAAGAAGCCGGTTTTTCGGTGACGGTGGCAGAAAACGGCCAGGTGGCATTAAATATCTTAAAAAATTCTTATCCGGGAGAATACCAGGCAGTTTTGATGGATATTCAGATGCCGGTGATGGACGGTTATGAGGCCGTCCGCCAGATCCGCAGGCTGGATAATCCGGAACTGGCCTCCATACCGGTGCTTGCGATGACTGCGAATGCTTTTGAAGAAGATAAGCAGGAGAGTCTGCGGTGCGGGATGAACGGCCATATACCCAAACCTATCGATACGCAGTTTTTATTTGCGGAATTAAGCAAGGTACTGTAAAGTAAGGTATGGATAAAGGAACGAACGCTATAACGAGCGGTAAAGATAAATTTAGTTGACTTGCCTGTAAACTTGCCTTATAATGTGTGTAACTATGGCGAAAGAGAGGCTGTTTGCGATGTTAAAGAGCATGACGGGTTTTGGCAGGTATGAAAATGTAACGAATGCGTACAAAATTTCTGTCGAAATGAAGGCCGTAAATCACCGGTATCTTGATTTGAACATTAAGATGCCAAAGAAATTCAACTATTTTGAAGCTTCCATAAGGACATTGTTAAAAGCCTATCTTCAGCGGGGAAAGGTTGATTTATTTATCAGCTATGAGGATTATACGGAGGGGAATCTCTGCCTGAACTATAATAAGACGCTGGCTGCGGAGTATGTGGAGGCTTTCCGGCAGATGTCCGAGCAGTTTCATATTTCCAATGATATCACCGTTTCTGCCCTGGCGAAGTGTCCGGAGGTGCTTACGATGGAGCAGGCTCCGGAAGATGAGGAATATCTTTGGAAGATCCTTTCCGAAGGGATTCGCGAGGCTGCGGAAAAATTTGTGGAAACCCGGATTACCGAGGGAGAGCGCTTAAAAGAAGACCTTTTGAAGAAACTCGACTATATGCTGGAACTGGTTTCCTTTATCGAGGAGCGCTCCCCGGGGATTATCGAGGAATATCGGGCAAAACTGGAAGATAAGGTGCGGGAACTGTTAAGCGGCACGGCGATCGATGAGAACAGGATTGCCGCAGAGGTGACGATCTATGCCGATAAAATCTGCACGGACGAGGAGATGGTGCGTTTAAAGAGCCATATTCAGTCCATGAAAAAGAAGTTAGAGGGCGGAGGAAGTATTGGCCGGGAACTGGATTTTATCGCACAGGAGATGAACCGGGAGGCGAATACCACGCTTTCCAAAGCAAATGATTTAACCACAGCCGATAAGGCGATTGCTTTAAAAACCGAGATTGAAAAGGTAAGGGAGCAGATTCAGAATATCGAATAACAGGAGGAAGAATGAGCCGTCAGGGGATTTTAGTGGTAATTTCCGGTTTTTCCGGTGCAGGAAAGGGAACATTAATTAAGGAACTGATGAAGCGCTATGACCAGTATGCGCTGTCTGTGTCGGCCACAACCCGCCAGCCAAGGCCGGGTGAGATGGAGGGAAGGGAGTATTTCTTTGTTTCCCCCGATTATTTTCAGTCGATGATTGAAAACGACGCCTTAATTGAATATGCCCAGTATGTGGAAAATTTCTATGGAACACCGAAGGATTATGTGGAAAAGCAGATGGCTGCGGGAAAAGATGTTATCCTGGAGATTGAAATTCAGGGTGCGTTAAAGATTAAGAAAAAATTTCCCGAAACCCTGTTGTTATTTGTTATGCCGCCCAGTGCCGAGGAGTTAAAGCGGCGTCTGGTGAGCCGGGGAACCGAAAGCCCGGAACTTATCCAGGCAAGGTTAAAGCGGGCTGTGGAGGAGGCGGTGGGCATTGAAGCCTATGATTACATTGTGCTTAATGATGTACTGGAGGTCTGCGTGGAGGAACTTCACCAGCTGATTCAGGCCCAGCACAACCGAACCGCTAACCGCCTGGAATTTTTAAATGAGATTAGAAAAGGACTGGAGATACTGTAGTGTGCAGGAAGATAAACCGGAACGGATGCTGCCTGATTGGCGGCGGACGTTTCAGATAAAACCCTGTCGGTATTTTTCAGAAGTTGAAAGGAGATTTTTCATGTTACGTCCATCCTATAGTGATTTAATTGAAGCAGTAAACAGCGAGATTGAACCGGGGGAACAGCCTGTGGTGCAGAGCCGCTATTCTATCGTTATCGCTGCATCCCGCCGGGCCAGACAGCTGATTGACGGCGCTGAACCCATGGTCGGAGGTTCTTACGGGAAGAAATCGTTATCGGTTGCCGTGGATGAATTATATAAAGGAAAAGTAAAGATTTTCAGCGAGGAAGATTCTGTGGATGAAAACCCGGCAGAGGCTTCCAGCCTGGAAGAAGCCGAAGAGATGGAAGCCATGGAAGAGGCGATGCAGACCGAAGCTAAGCAGGCAGCAGGACTGGCCGGGGATGAAGACCCTGGGGAAGTTCTTCCTTCTGCGCAGAGTATGGAGGATGCAGAAGCGAACGAATAAATAATAGAAGAATAGATAAAGGATGGTAAAGGGGAGGATTGCGAAAACATATGGTTTTGTAACTTCCCTTTTTGAATCATGTATTCCCTTGGCATACATGCACATGGATTGGAAAAAGATAAGGATGTGAAGATGAATAAGATACTGTTTATTTCCCTGGGCTGTGACAAAAACCTGGTGGATACGGAAAAGATGCTGGGGCTTTTGGGCAGGGAAGGATTTGCATTTACGGACAGGGAAGAAGAGGCGCAGGTGATTATCGTGAATACCTGCTGTTTTATCGGGGATGCAAAGGAAGAAAGCATTAATACGCTTTTAGAGATGGCCCGGTATAAAGAAGAAGGGGAATGTAAGGCCCTTTTAGCTGCCGGCTGCCTGGCCCAGCGCTACAAAGAGGAAATCTTAAAGGAGATCCCGGAGGTGGATGCGATTATCGGAACCTCGGCCTATGAAGGGATTGTTTCGGTGGTTCGGGCGGTTTTGGAGGAAAAGAAAAGCCATGTATCCTGTTTTCGGGATATTGACGCGCCTTTCCGGGAGAATCCGCCGCGGCTTTTGACCACCGGCGGGGGCTATGCCTATTTAAAGATTGCCGAGGGCTGTGACAAATGCTGTACCTACTGCATTATCCCCAGTCTTCGGGGACATTATCGGAGCGTTCCCATGGAGGAACTGGTAAAGGAGGCGCAGGAACTTGCCGCAGGCGGGGTACGGGAACTGATCTTAGTTGCCCAGGAAACAACCCTTTACGGCGTGGATTTATACGGAGAAAAGCGTCTGCCGCAGCTTTTAAGAGAACTTGCCGGGATTCCCGGAATTTACTGGATTCGCCTGCAGTACTGTTATCCGGAAGAGATTACCGACGAACTGATTCAGGTTATCCGGGAAGAAGAAAAAGTCTGCCATTACTTAGATATCCCCATCCAACATGCCAGCGATGCCGTGCTTAAACGGATGGGGCGAAGAACCGATCAGAAAAAGCTGCGGGAAATTATCGGAAAGCTTCGCCGGGAGATTCCGGATATTGCCCTGCGCACCACGCTGATTTCCGGCTTCCCCGGGGAAACGCAGGAGGATCACGAGGAGCTTTACCGCTTTGTCAATGAGATGGAGTTTGACCGTCTGGGCGTGTTTGCCTACTCGATGGAGGAGGATACACCGGCGGCCCTTCTGCCGGATCAGATCCCGCAGGAGATGAAAGAAGAACGGCGGGATGAACTGATGGAACTGCAGCAGGAGATTGCCTTTGAGCGGGCGGAAGCGATGGTCGGCCGTATCCTGGAAGTGATGATTGAAGGAAAGATAGCGGATGAGGCGGTTTATGTGGGGCGAACCACCATGGACAGCCCGAATGTGGACGGTTTAATCTTTGTCCACACCGGGAAAGAACTTTTAAGCGGTGATTTCTTAAAGGTTCGGGTAACGAAGGCGCAGGAATATGATTTAATAGGAGAGGTGTACGATGAATCTGCCAAATAAACTGACCGTAACAAGGGTAATTTTAATTCCCTTTTTTGTCTTTGCCCTGCTTTATCAGGGCGGGGAAAATCAAACCTTCCGCTGGGTGGCGGCCGCTGTTTTTATCGTGGCAAGCTTAACCGATCTGCTGGACGGAAAGATTGCCCGCAAATATAACCTGGTGACGAATTTCGGAAAGTTTATGGACCCGTTAGCAGACAAGCTTTTAGTCTGTTCCGCCCTGATCTGCCTGATTGAACTCAGGCAGCTTCCGGCATGGATGGTGATTATCATTATCAGCCGGGAATTTATCATCAGCGGTTTCCGTCTGGTGGCATCGGATAACGGGATTGTTATCGCAGCAAGCTATTGGGGGAAGTTTAAGACAACATTTCAGATGATTGCCGTGATTTTACTGATTGTCAACCTGCCTACCCTGACGCTTATCACAAATCTCTGCGTCTGGGCTGCCCTGGTACTCACGGTGGTTTCGCTGGTTGACTATCTTTTTAAGAATCATAAGGTACTGACAGAAGGGAGTATGTAAAAGATATGGTCTGTGAATTAATTTCCGTAGGAACAGAATTGCTTTTGGGAAATATTGTCAATACAAACACCAGGTTTCTGGCAGAGAAATGTGCTCTGCTGGGACTGAGCATGTATCATCAGGTAACGGTGGGGGATAACCGGGAAAGGCTGGCAGAAACCATACGCACCGCCTTAAAGCGCTCGGATATCGTGATTTTAACCGGGGGGCTGGGGCCTACGGAAGATGACCTGACCAAGGAAGTCTGCGCCGCGGTGATGAACTGCGCCCTGGTGGAAGACGCCCATACAAGGGCAAGGATTGAAGAGTATTTCCGGGGTATTTCCGTAAAAGAAATTTCCGAAAATAACTGGAAACAGGCGATTGTTCCGGACGGTGCAATCATCCTGGATAACGATAACGGCACGGCTCCCGGACTGATTATCGAAAAATTCGGCAAATCCGCCATCCTGCTTCCAGGCCCGCCCAATGAGATGTGTCCTCTGTTTATGGAACAGGTCTATCCCTATCTGCAGAAGCTCCAGCCGGAGGTTATCCGCTCGCAGATGGTAAAGATCTGCGGGATTGGCGAGAGCAAGGTGGAGGAAAAGATTCTGGATTTAATTAACCGGCAGACAAACCCCACCATTGCCCCCTACGCAAAAACCGGCGAGGTTCATCTTCGGGTAACGGCAAAGGCTGAAAACGAAGAGGAAGCCGATAAGATGATTAAGCCGGTGGTCAAGGAGATAAAAAAGCGTTTCGGTGACTATGTCTATTCGACCAGGGAGGAGGAAACCTTAGAGATGGCGGTTGTCCGTCTGTTAAAAAAGCTGGAACTGACCGTATCCACCGCAGAATCCTGTACCGGAGGTCTTTTAGCTGCCCGCCTGGTCAATGTTCCGGGAGTTTCGGATGTTTTCCGTGAGGGCTTTATCACCTATTCCAATAAGGCAAAGCGAAAGATTCTGGATGTCGGCAAGGGGACGCTGAAAAAATACGGCGCAGTCAGTGAGCAGACCGCAAAGGAGATGGCAACCGGAGGGGTGTTTGCCACGGATTCCGATGTCTGTATCGCCATAACCGGGATTGCCGGGCCGGACGGGGGAACCGAAGAAAAGCCGGTAGGCCTGGTTTACATTGCCTGCTATCTTAAGGATAAAGTATCTGTGGAGCAGTATTTATTTAAGGGAAACCGGGAAAAAATCCGTGAGCAGGCCGTGGTAAAGGCCCTGGATCTTTTGCGGCGGTCAATCCTTGTGCAGTATCGCTGATTCTTTTGCATGTAAAGGAAAAGGGTACTGTGAGCAGTAACCGGGAAAGACGAAAGGAGTATAGGTTTGGAGAGCAGGAACGGAAAGCGGATGATGACGGCAGCCGGGCGCTATGCCTACAGCCGTTTTGCATTAAATTTTACGATGTATTATGAATCCATGGCGGACTATTTCCGTTTGGGTATTCAAAATTTTGACAGGTTTTCTCCGGCAGAAAAAGAGATGCTGGACGGATTAAGGAGAAATAATCAGGAACTCATTGCCCTGGTCTGCGGTTTTCTGCGCGGGGAAACTACGGTGGCTAAGATGCATGATTTCCGCTACCGAATTCTTCAGGACGCGGAAAAGACGGCGGCATATATTGACTGTTTTGGAATTTATGACTATGTTCTTAAGCGCCTGGAGGGACGTTTTGATGATGAAGATGAAGAGTCTGTGACGGAAACGGACAGGGAAATCGTCAATGAAATGATGCGGTTTGTGATTTCCGCCGAAGAATCCATGGAGAGAAACCAGAGGATTAAGATGCTTCTGGCAGAGCTTCCCATGCGTTTTACCAGGAATAAGTTTTTTTCCATGATTCGGCAGTCCCTGACCGTCTATGAGGGCGCGGATCGGCAGACCCTGGAACAGGCGATTAAGGCGCTTAAGCGGGAGGCCCTGCTAACCTTGCCGCAGGGGATGGAAGAGGGTCATACGCAGCTTTACAAAAATCTTAAAAAGCTGGAGGAAGCCGACTATAAGAATCTGGATAAGGACGGATTTTTAAAGCTTCAGGAAGTGTTTGGAGAGGCGAGGGATATTTTATTTAACCAGTCCACGGATCGAATGAGTTTAATGGAAATAGTCAATGATTTATATGTGATGTGCCTGGCCGGGCCGGATATGTTGATGGACAGCCGGGAGAAGGAAGAACTGCAGTCGCTGGTTTCCCTGGTGGCGGAAAGGATAGAAAAGGACGACTATTCGCTGACGGACGAGGAACTGGAAAATCACCTTATTCCTCTTGAGGGTGTGCAGGAAGCCTATTACGATCAGTGGAGCCGTTTTGAGGATGCGAATATAGAAGTTTTTCTGGGAAAGAATACCCCGGAGCAGGATAAGGAAACGGCTGCAAAGGTTTTACGGCTGCTTTCTACCAGTATTTACGCACCCTTAGAGCCGGAAGAACAACCGGAAGAGGAAGGAATTTTGCTCAGCAGAAAGGCTGTGGAAGTGATGTGCCAGCCGTTTTGCGATGAACTGGAGAAGGACTGGAAGAAAAAGCCCAAATGTGTTGTCCGCGCCATGATGGCAACCCTGCTTTCCAAGCTTCCGATGTTTTTCCTTAGCTCGGACGAGCTTCGCGAATTTCTTCTCGGATGCCTTTCCTCCTGTACGGATGCGGCGGAAAAAAGTACATGCATTGAAGAAATCCTGCGGATTATGGAGATGGAAGATGACCTGGTATGAACATCTGTATGTGGGAGAAAAAGCCCAAAAACAAAGGTTTTCGGTGATTCAAAAACTTCGGGAGAGAAAGGCCGGATCGTCGGTTTATGTGATTGTTCTGGCATCGAATGAAAAAAATCTTCTGGATATTTATTCGGCCCCGGAGTTTTTCGCCTGGGAAGAACGGGCAGTCCAGACAGGAAATAAAGAAGAACGGATGATTTTGGGGATTGCTCTGGGATATGCAGAGGCCCTGCAGCTTGCCGGAGCGATAGTTGGCGAGGTCTACCAGGCGACCGGAGGGTTTGCGGTTAAAGAGTTTTTATGCTGCGGTGAACATGCGTAAACAGCGTGAATTCTGACGTGGTTGCGGCGTTGAAAGGGAATGTGTTTGCGGCGTTGAAGGGGAATGTGCTTGCGGCGCTGTAGGTGAACGTGCAACATGCTTGCGGCGTTGAAGGGGAATGTACTTGGGTGCTGAAGGTGGGATTGATGGAAATAGTATTCTTCATTCTAAAACTGATGGGATGGTTGGTTTTGGGGATTCTGGGGTTAATTCTTGGAATCCTGCTTTTGGTGCTGTTTTCTGCCATTGTATACCGGGTGGACGGAAAAAAAGAAGAAAAGGCAGAGGGAAGGCTTTGCGTTACCTGGTTTTTTCACAGCCTTTCCGTGGTTCTTGGCTATCAGGATGAGTTCTCTGTCCGGGTGAAGGTTTTTGGGAAGACGGTCTGGAAGCTTCAAAGAGAAGACGGCAGGAAAGAAGATTCTGAAAATACGGAGGGTACGGAAGGGATAAAAGATTCCGGGGAAGAATTCATAATGCCGGAGGATGCCGGGGAAGAAAGCACAGAGGCAGAAAAAGAAGAATCTGTGCCAATGGCAGAAGATGCACAAGCTGTACAAATAGCAGAAAATACTGTTATACCGGAAGATGACGCACTGCCTTTGGAGGATTTGTTCCTGGACGAGGAAAAGCAAAGGAAAAAGCAGAAGAAAAAGCAAGAAATAAAAAACCGGACGGAAAAGAAGAAGAAAAATCTGCAGAAACTTAAGTTTTCTTTTTCGGAAATCTGTGGTAAACTTAAACAGATAGAGGAAAAAAGACAGTGGCTTTTGGAAAAATGGGACTGGCTTAAAAGCATGGTTCAAGATCCGGCAAACCAGGCTTCCGTGCGGCTGATTCTGCGGCAGATAAAGAAAATTTTCCGGCACATCCTTCCGCGTAAGGGATCGGCAGAAATTACTTTTGGCCGGGAAGACCCGTATCTGATGGGAAAAATTTTAAGCTATGCGGGGGCAGCTTACCCGTTTGTGCACAAAATTCTGGTGCTTCACCCCGTTTTTGGGGAGGATCGGCTGGAAGGGGAGGTGCATGTAAAGGGAAGGATTCGCCTGGGGGTAATCCTGGGTTATATGCTCAGGCTTCTGTTTAATAAAAATATTCGTCAAAAGCTTAAGGAGGTAGTAAAGAATGGCAGATAATCCGTTTGCATCTGCTCTGGATGCGTTATTTTCGGGGATGGATAAGTTTGTGACCACAAAGACCGTGGTGGGGGAAGCAGTGAAGATTGATGATGCAATTATTCTGCCGCTGGTGGATGTTTCCTGCGGGATGGCTGCGGGGGCATTTGCCGACAAGGGGAAAAATAAGGATAACGGCGCAGGGGGAATGAGTGCCAAAATTTCGCCCAGTGCAGTCTTAGTGATTCAAAACGGCGTGACCAAATTAGTCAGCGTAAAGAATCAGGACCCGATCACCAAGGCTTTGGATATGGTTCCGGATGTGGTGAACCGTTTTGTGGGCGGTCCAAAAGGAGCAGGGGAGGTTTCCCCTAAGGCCATGGAAGCCGCGGAGGAGATTGCGGGAAAGAAATAAGAAATAAAATAAGCGGCAGAAGGGACAGAAGCGGTATACTTTCTGTCTTTACTGCATATCCTGTGTTATAAGTGTTAAAGAAGAGGGGAATCCCCTGATGAAGCGGGTTTATGGATTGATGTTATTTTCGTATAGCTGCGGGATGGTTACGCTTTTATTCTTGCCGGTAACACTGACCACGCTGATCTTTGTTGTCGCCTGTTTGATCGTGGGCTATAACTTATTCTGCTGCTGAATAAAGGAAACAATAAAAAGCGAAATGAAAACGCAAAAAACTCCGGCTGTTTTGTCCAGTCGGAGTTTCCGTTTTCAATAAAATAGGATAAGCGCTTTTTTTAAAATCGTCTTTTCAAGCACTTCTTACGCCCGCTCTACTAACCCGGAACGCAGGCAGGATGTACATACATACATCTTCTTTGTACCGCCAAGGGTTTTAACCCGAACGGATTTCACGTTAGCTTTCCATATCTTGTTCGATCTTCTATGGGAATGGCTCACCGCATTTCCGAAGTGAGCAGCCTTTTCACAGATTGCACATTTGGCCATGACTTTGCACCTCCTTTGTCGGTACTTGGGCTTTAAAAACCCACAACAAGTACATCTTAACAGAAACGCATAAAAAAAGCAAGAGAAAAATAAAAATTCGTTTCTTTTTTTTGAAAAATAGTGTATACTAAAGCCATGTAGATTTTTAGTGCAGAGGAGGCTTAAGAATGAAGGCTCGGATTATGAATAAACTTGGGGAGATTCAGATAAGTTCAGAAGTTATCGCCATGTATGCCGGGATTACGGCAGTAGAGTGTTTTGGAATCGTGGGCATGGCGGCGGTCAGCATGAAGGACGGACTGGTGAAGCTTTTAAAACGGGAGAGTCTGACCCATGGGATTAACGTGGATATCAGGGAAGATCATATGAGTATTGATTTTCATGTGATTGTAGCTTACGGCGTCAGCATCTGTGCCGTTGCCGATAATTTAATTGAAAATGTAAAATACAAAGTCGAAGCATTTACCGGGATGGAGGTTGACAAGATCAACATCTATGTTGAAGGTGTGCGAGTGATTGATTAAGGAGGAAGCCGGTGATATGAATACCATTGACGCAAAACTGCTCCAGAAAGCCTTTTTAGCCGGAGCAGGCAGCCTTGAGGCCAAGAAAGAATGGATTAATGAATTAAATGTTTTTCCTGTTCCCGACGGAGATACGGGGACGAATATGACCTTAACGATAATGTCCGCTGCCAAAGAGGTTGCCGCGATCGAAGAACCGGACATGAAGGCTTTAGCCAAGGCGATTTCTTCCGGTTCCCTTCGGGGGGCAAGGGGAAATTCCGGCGTTATCCTGTCGCAGCTTTTCCGGGGATTTACCAAGGAAATTAAGGAGCATCAGGAGATCGACCGGGAAGTTCTTGCAAACGCCATGGTGCGGGCGACCGAAACCGCCTATAAAGCGGTAATGAAGCCCAAAGAAGGAACGATCCTTACCGTGGCCAAGGGGATGTCGCAGAAGGCGTTAGAGCTGGTTGACCAGACCGATGATATTCTGGATTTTTGTGAAAAAATTATTGCCGAAGGAGATTATGTTTTAAGCCAGACACCGGAGATGCTTCCGGTCTTAAAGCAGGCCGGCGTGGTGGATTCCGGCGGTCAGGGCCTGATGCAGGTGGTTAAGGGCTGTCTGGACGGACTTAAGGGTAAGGAAGTCGGGCTGGTTTCCGAAAACGCGGGCACCGCACCGCAGGCCGCTGCCCGCCGGGAGGATGCCCGCCCGCTTGACACGGCGCAGCTTGACACCTCCGATATCCGTTTTGGCTACTGTACGGAATTTATTATTAATACCGAAAAAGAATTTACCGAAAAAAACGAACATGAATTTAAAGCTTATCTGGAAGAACTGGGCGATTCCATTGTCGTAGTGGCGGATGAAGATGTGGTTAAGGTGCATGTTCACACCAACCATCCCGGACTTGCCTTTGAAAAAGCGCTGACCTACGGCTCGCTTTCCCGGATGAAGGTCGATAACATGCGCGAAGAGCACGAGGAGCGGCTGATTAAAGACGCCAGCCGGATTGCCGCAGAGCAGAAGGGAAAGGAAGAAGCAGGCGAATCGAAAAAAGCGGAAGAACCCAGAAAGCCCAGCGGGTTTATCGCTGTTTCCGTGGGCGAAGGACTGACCGAGATTTTTAAGGGAATCGGTGCGGACTACCTGATTGAAGGCGGACAGACCATGAATCCAAGCACGGAAGATATCTTAACGGCAATCGATCAGGTGAATGCCGATGAGATTTTTATTTTCCCGAACAATAAAAACATTATCCTGGCTGCACAGCAGGCGGCAGGTCTTGCCGAGGGAAAGAAGATTACGGTGGTTCCCTCAAAGACCGTTCCCCAGGGAATTACGGCGCTGATTAATTTTATGCCGGATTTAAGTACCGAGGATAATCTGGAAAATATGACGGCAGAGATGGGAAAAGTAAAGACAGGGCAGGTAACCTACGCCGTCCGCAAGACGAATATCGACGGTATGGATATCGAAGAAGGGGATATCATGGCCATCGGCGATCACGGGATGCTGGCGGTGGAAAAATCGGTGAATGCCGCTGCCTTAAAGGCGCTGGAAGCGATGATCGATGAAGAGTCTGAGCTGGCAACCATTTATTACGGTGCAGAGGTGGATGAGGCTTCGGCGCAGAAACTTTTTGAACAGGCCCAGGAGAAATTTGCCGGGGTGGAAATCGAACTGCAAAACGGCGGACAGCCCGTGTATTATTATATGATTTCGGTAGAATAGGAAAAGAGCAGGAAAGGTTACTGTGAACATGTGAACAGTAACCAGGAAAGAGAAAGGTTATTGCGATGAAAAGAGAACCGCAGCCTGTCGAAGAGATCAAGGGAATCGGAGAAAAGACGGG
Source organism: uncultured Clostridium sp. (assembly GCA_946553025.1). GTDB lineage: Bacteria > Bacillota > Clostridia > Lachnospirales > Lachnospiraceae > Caccovicinus. Next base: position 74,061 of record CAMNRM010000007.1, on the reverse strand, counting down.
AAAACTTTTCAGGAAATTAGGCGTGGAAACCACCAGGGACTTACTGCATTACTATCCGCGGGCCTATGACGCTTTTCATGAACCGGCAGCTATCGGGCAGCTTAAGGAAGGCGTCGTGGGAACGGTTTCCGGCGTCCTCTTAAAGCCGCCGGAACTTCTGCGCATTAACGAGATGCAGATTGTGGTGGCCGTACTGAAGGATTTAACCGGAACCATCCAGCTTACCTGGTATAATATGCCCTATATCCGGACAAATCTAAGGACAGGTACCTTATATGTATTTCGCGGGCGGGTAGCGAGGAAAAAAAGCCGGCTGACGATGGATCAGCCGGAAATTTTTTTACCGGAAGCCTACCAGAAGCTTATTCATTCCCTCCAGCCCATTTACGGACAGACGAAGGGACTGGGAAATAAGACCATCAGCAGGGCCGTGGCCTGGGTACTTAAAAGTCAGGAAGAGGAAGCGGAGTATCTTCCCGAAAAACTGCGAAAGAAATACGGACTGGAAGATTTTTCAGCCGCTTTGACACATATTCATTTCCCAAAAGACGAAGACGAACTGCTTTTTGCCCGCAGAAGGCTGGTATTTGACGAGTTTTTTTTCTTTCTTATCGGTGTGCGCCGGTTAAAAGAGCAGAGGGGGGTGAAAAAATCCTCCTTTGTGATGAAAAACAGCGCCCTGGTTGACGCATTTATGCAGGCGCTTCCCTATAAGCTTACCTCGGCGCAGGAGCGGGCGTGGGAGGAAATCCGCCGGGATCTGCAGGGTGGGCTGGTGATGAACCGGCTGGTGCAGGGCGACGTCGGATCGGGAAAAACCATACTGGCGGTTCTTTCCCTGTTGGAAACGGCGGAGAACGGTTTTCAGGGTGCACTCATGGTTCCGACGGAGGTTCTGGCAAAACAGCATTTTGAATCGATAGAAACGCTTCTTATTGAAAACGGGATTCATCATGAAGCGGTTCTGGTGACGGGTTCGATGACGGCAAAGGAAAAGCGACTTGCCTATGAAAAAATTCGTACAGGAGAGGCGAAAATCATTGTCGGCACCCATGCATTGATTCAGGAAAAGGTGGAATATCCGTCTTTAGCCCTGGTGATCACCGATGAACAGCACCGCTTTGGCGTGGGGCAGCGGGAGGCTCTGGGCGAAAAGAGCAGGAATACGCCCCATGTGATGGTGATGAGCGCCACGCCGATTCCGCGGACGCTGGCGATTATCCTATACGGCGATTTGGATATATCCGTAATTGACGAGCTTCCGGCGAACCGTCTTCCGATTAAAAACTGTGTGGTGGGGACGGATTACCGGAAAAATGCCTATGCCTTTATCACCCGCCAGGTCCGCCAGGGACGGCAGGCTTATGTGATCTGCCCCATGGTGGAGGAGAGCGAGATGATTGAAGCGGAAAATGTCCTGGATTATACAAAAAAACTGCAGAAAGAACTTCCCCCGTCGATCTGTGTGGAATACCTTCACGGAAAATTAAAGGGAAAAGAAAAAAATCAGATTATGGAACGGTTTGCCGCCGGGGAAATCCAGGTGCTGGTATCCACAACCGTAATCGAAGTGGGCGTCAATGTGCCCAATGCCACGGTGATGATGATCGAAAATGCCGAGCGCTTCGGCCTTGCCCAGCTTCACCAGCTCCGCGGGCGCGTGGGGCGGGGAAAATACCAGTCCTACTGTATTATGATTAACTGCGCAGACGACGGAGAGGACGGGGACACGAAAAAGCGGCTGGATATCTTAAATCACTCCAACGACGGATTTTACATTGCCGCCGAAGATTTAAAGCTGCGGGGGCCGGGCGATATCTTCGGTGTCCGACAGAGCGGAGAGATGGAATTTAAGCTTGCCGATATCTTTACCGACGCGAATTTATTAAAAACGGTTTCGGAGGAAGTAAACCGTCTTCTGGAAGAAGATCCGGAACTTGAACAGGAGGAACATCGGGAACTGAAGATAAAGTTAGAAGAATATGCGCAGGAAGGGTATGAGAAGGTGAATTTATAGTGGGTGTATAGCTTTTGTTTACCTGGTTTACCGCAAGAAAATGATGAGGAAGGATGTGTAAGTTTATTTAGGAAGGATGTTTAAGTTTATGAGGAAGAATGCGTAAGTTTTTCAATTTCTAAAAAATGACATTTTTCGTAAAACCTTCTAGTGTATTCCTGGCCGTAAAGCACATAATAGGATTGTAGCAGAAAACAAGCCGCAAAAACATCTGAGAAATTCTGAATCACATTAAAGGAAAGAAAGATGAACAGAATGAACAGAAATAAACATCAGCGGCTCATGAAGAAAAGGAGGCACAAGTTATGGCAAGCAATTCTTCTAACACTACAAACGTACCTGAGGCAAAGGAAGCGATGAACCGTCTGAAAATGGAGGTAGCAAATGAAATCGGCGTACCGTTAAGCAACGGCTACAACGGAAACTTAACCTCTGCACAGAATGGTTCTGTCGGCGGCTATATGGTCAAAAAGATGATCGAAGCCCAGGAACGCCAGATGGCAGGTAAGTAAAAAGAAATAACTGCTGCAATCCGTGAATAACTTTTAAAGGTAGCCAAAAGGCAGGACTTTAAAAAGAAAAACGGAAAAGAAGAACCGCCGCAGTATGGCAGATGCCTTTTTTGAGGCGCTGTACTGCAGCGGCTCTTTTGTTGTGTTTGTTTTTGTTTCTTATCTTTGTTTCATTCAGGTGATATTTATCGTTTTTAGGCCGGTTTATCGAATATAATTTACCTTCCCGATTCTCTCCTTAGGCTGGATGGGTGTGTCGTCGCGATAGCCTAATGCGGCCATGCCATAGATAACGTGGCTGGATGGAATTTCCCAGGCATCTAAGATTTCACGGATGGCCGGAGCCTGGCAGATGGTGCGGATCTGGTTGATCCATACACAGCCGATACCCAGAGCCTCTGCAGCCAGATAGATATTTTCCATGGCACAGGCATTATCTTCCATACCAAAAGGGCTGTCCTGCTCGTTTGAAGGGATGATCAGCACTTCCGGCGCATACATATTGTAGCCTTCTCTTCCCAGTTCTTTGCCGATAACTTCAGCCAGTTGCTGAATCTTTTCGCGGTTTTCAATAACCGTAAACTTCCAGGTCTGCCGCCCCATGCCGCTGGGAGCGTGAAGAGCACATTTGACGATGGTCTGGATATCCTCGTCGTTTAAGGGTTTTTGTAAAAAGCTGCGGGTGCTTCTGCGGTTTAAAATGGTTTCAATGGTTGGGTTCATGATAATTGGCTCCTTTCATTTATTGGTTTCTTTATTTAATGAACAATTCCCCATCCTGAAGGCTTCATGTTCAAATATTCGTATATTTTTCCTTTCATCGATAAGGATTCTATTCTCTTTTCTGTGGATTCCACAGTGATTTTTAATGCTTTTGCAATTTCAACCGTTGTACTTCCTGGATTTTTCGCAAGGTAATCTAAAATATTATTTTCCAGAATTACATCAGAAGAATGTATCATTCGATTTAAAATTAATTGTACCTTTTTTGATGAAAATACCCGTTTAAGAAGTTCTTCAAGTTCTTGATTACTTTCTACAATTATATTTCTGTTTATATAAAGTTCATTGCTGATTCCTTCATCAAGTTCAATTTCGATAGGAAATTCAATGCTGTTTTTTAAAATGAAAATCCGAAAACGAAATTCTTCATTATACAATTCAAATTTATAGAGTATTTTGTCATATAAATAATTGATATTTGTTTTATCTTTTAATTCTTCTTCGATGATTTCAGGTGTTTTCTCCAGATATAAAGATGATTCGGATTTTGTCATTAGACGATTTACCTGAGAAAATCCTTTTATTTTGGTTAAGCTGTTAAAAGATTCCTGATAATCTATTCTGGAAAAAGTTGCTTTAACTTTTCCCTCCGTTTTCTGTGCAAGTATCTTGGCTTGTTCCTTTAAAATTTCAACAGCATGATTTTTTTCATATTCCTGGTTTAATATTTGTTTAGGCCATAAATCATTTCCCATTTAAATCCACCTCCACAAGTAAAGGAAGGTGATCACTAATTTTTGAATCAGGATAACCGTCCTTTGTGAGAATACTTTTGTTACCAATTGATTTGCAATAGTCAAGGGTAAGTGGCGGGAACATGTTACTTGTAGTTTACTATATTTATACTGATTAATCAAGTAAAATTATCTTAATGTATAGACTTATGTCAACTGTTTTATTTTATCAAATGTTCTTTTTTATTGTCGTTTTATTGTGATCATAGGGAATAATAAAGGAAAAATCAGACTTGAGTGTAACATAATATAGAATTGTGTTACACTGAAAGTTACCACGTAATAATAGCACTCTTTTCGCTATATTGCAAGGTTTTTTCGGAAAAATAGATTAAGAATTCCTGGAAAAATGAATTAAGATTTTTTGAAAAAAGACAAGAGAAGAAATCTGAAAATCATTGGCAAAATCGGCGGAAAACCCTGTATTTATCAATGTTTTTAACCTGCTGGCAGGCATAGCCCAGTGTAACACAATTCTATATTATGTTACACTGGGCTGCTTGTTTATACAAAACCGGGAAAGAGAAGGGTGAGCCTTGAGGCTGCGTTCTCTGGAAAGGGGTTATATTAGCTGTGGAGAGGCAGGTTTCCATTGTGCTGGCTGTATGATTCGGGTGTTGAAAAAATGTCCGGACATGGCGAAGCTTGCCCTTTTATGGTTGATATAGGGTTGACAGGAAGGTTGTGTGCCTTAGATTTCAGGGAGGCAGGGTGCTTTAGATTTCCGGAGGGCAGTATGTTTTAGATTTCCGGAAGGCAACAAGCCTTAGATTTTTTAAAATTTGTTTATTGTTTGCAGCTTATGGCAGTTTATGTTAGCTTATGGCAGTGTATTGTAGCTTATGGCGACAGGCAGCAAGGGGGTGCGTTATGCAGTGGTATGTGCTGCAGACAAGAACCGGTGAGGAAGAAAAGCTGGTAGAGATGGTTCGCAGGGTTGTTCCTCATCCTTTATATGGAGAATGTTTTGTGATTTATCATGAACAGGTTTGGAGGAGGCAGCAGAAGAATTTCGTGCAGGTAAGAAGAGCCTTTCCCGGGTATGTGTTTATTACATCCAGGGAGCCGGAGGCTTTATTTTTTTGCCTGAAAAAACTTCCGGCCATGGTAAAAATGATGGCGCGTGATGATGATTTTTTTCTTCCGGTAGAAGCGGAGGAAGAGGCATTTTTAAAGCAGATGATGAATGAGCAGCATGTGATAGGGCTTTCTTATCTGGAAACGGATGGGAAGGGAAGAATTCTTAGGGCAGCAGGGCCGATAAAATCCTGCATTTCTAAGATTGTGCGCCTGAAGTTCGGCAAGCGGTATGCACTTGTGCGGCTGCGGCTTTTGGGGAGGGAAAAGGAGATTTTCTTTGGCATTGTCTTAAAGGAGGATTTGAAAGAAGAACTGTGGTATGGGAAGGTGGAAGCGCCGATTCATGTACCGGAAAAATATTGTTTTGAAAAGATAGATTATGAAATGATAGAGGTTCATTTGTGATACAGGTTTGTAAGTGATGCGGGCTTGTAAGTGTTATAGGTTTGTAAGTGATGCGGGCTTGTAAGTGTTATAGGTTGGTAAGTGGTGTGGATTTGCGGGTGTTATAGATTTGTAAGTGATGTAGATTAATCCATGCTGTAGGTTTAAGCACTGCAGGCTTATAAGTGAAGGATTACGCAGGGAGGAGAGTGGATGCCTGTGCAATGGTATCTGTTAAAAACGTGGACGGGAAGGGAAGAGGAACTGGTCAGGGAAGTTCAAAAGATTGTTCCGCCACAGATGTATGAAGAGTGTTTTGTGATATGGCAGGAAAGGATTTGGAGAAAGCAGCAGAAGAGTATTGTTCATATGGAGCCGTTATTTCCCGGATGTGTGTTTCTGACTTGCAGGGAAAGGGAAGCAGGGGCTGAAGGTAAGGATTTGCCGGGAAATAAGGCTGTAGCAGGAAATCAGGCTGCGGCGGGAAGTGAGGATGTGGCAGAAAATGAGGTTGTGACAGAAAACCGGTCGCTTTTGCAGTCCTTAGAAAAGATTCCGGCGGCTGCGCAGATGATGGCTGGCGGTGTGTTTACAATTTTGCCGATGACAGGAGAGGATGGGCAGTTTTTGGAAAAGATTTCCGGGGATGAGCATGTGGTAAGGCTTTCTTATGTGCAGAAGGATGAAGAGGGAAATATCTGTAAGCTGTCCGAACCGTTAAAGGTTTTCCAGGGGCAGGTGGAGCGTTTCCAGTTGAAAAAGCGTTATGCCATGGTTCGTCACAGGCTTTGGGGAGAAGAAAGGACATTTGTGCTGGGGATTGTTCTGAATGAAGACGGAGGTGAAAAGTTTCGATATAGCGGGGATGGAAAACTTCGGTATAACGGGAGTGAAAAACTTCAATATAACGAGGATGAAAAATTTCGATATAACGGAGGAGAGAGGCTTTCGTATAACGTGGGACAGAAGCTTTGGTACAGAGGAGATGGCGTAAGATGAGCAGCAGTCGTTTGGAAAAATACCTGCCTGGAAATAAACGGGTGAGAATGTTGGTTTTAATGGCTGTGGATATCTGCACAGTTTGTATAGCTTCCTTTTTGGGGCTGTTTATCCGCTTTGATATGAACCTGGAAAGAATTCCGATGGAATATGTAGAGCCGGTGCTTTCTTATCTGCCGTTTTACCTGGCGGCAACGCTTGTGGTGTTCTTTCTTTTTCGGATGTACTCTACGATGTGGAGCGTTGCGGGTGTTCGGGAAGCGGGGCATATTATTGGGGCGTGTGGTCTGGCGTCATTGATTCAGATTGCAGGAATGCTGATGCTGGAGATGAAAGTGCCAAGAAGTTATTATGTGCTTTCCTTTTTTGCTCTGTGTGCCTGTGAAGGGCTTGTTCGGCTGTCTTATCGGATATTTACCAGTATACGATTGCCGGGGAGTGTTAAGGCATCGGACAGGCGGGTGCTGATTGCAGGGGCCGGGACGAGCGGAGCAGTGATTTTAAAGGAAATGCTGACCAGCCAGTACACGCAGGGGCATGTGGTCTGTTTTGTGGATGATGATAAGAATAAGGTGGGGAAGATTTTAAACGGAGTACCCATTGCCGGAAAGCGGGAAGATATTCCGGGGCTGGTGGAAAAGTACGGGGTGGATGAGATTTATATCGCTATGCCGTCAGCACCGGCGAAGGACAGGAAAGAGATTATTGAGATTTGCCGGGAAACCGGGTGCAGCGTGAAGATTTTACCGGGGATTTATCAGCTTCTTAACGGAGAAGTCAGCGTGGGGAAGCTGCGGGAGGTGGAGATAGAAGACCTTTTGGGGCGGGAACCTGTGCGGGTAAATATGGATGAAATTCTTGATTATGTCCGTGGGAAAGTTGTACTTGTTACTGGGGGCGGAGGCTCGATAGGGAGTGAACTCTGTCGGCAGATCGCCGGGCATCAGCCAAAGCAGCTCATTGTTTTTGATGTGTATGAGAATAATGCCTACGACCTTCAGCAGGAGTTGAAGGAAAAATTCCCGGGATTAAATCTTGTGGTGCTGATTGGGTCGGTGAGGAATACGCATCGGGTGGAGTCGGTATTTGAGAAATATCGGCCGGATATTGTATATCATGCGGCAGCGCATAAGCATGTGCCATTAATGGAGGACAGCCCAAATGAGGCGATAAAGAACAATGTTTTCGGTACATATAAGACGGCGAAAGCGGCGGATAAGTATGGGACGAAAAGATTTGTGCTGATTTCAACCGATAAGGCGGTGAACCCGACGAACATTATGGGAGCGTCAAAGCGGATGTGCGAGATGGTAGTGCAGATGATGAACGCCAAATCAAAGACGGACTTTGTAGCGGTAAGGTTTGGAAATGTGCTGGGAAGTAACGGGTCGGTGATTCCATTGTTTAAGAAGCAAATCGAGCAGGGCGGGCCAGTGACGGTAACACATCCGGAGATTATCCGGTATTTTATGACGATACCGGAGGCGGTTTCCCTGGTGCTTCAGGCCGGGGCTTATGCGAAGGGCGGAGAGATTTTTGTTCTGGATATGGGAGAGCCGGTGAAGATATTGGATTTGGCGAAGAATCTGATCAGGCTTTCAGGGTATAAGCCGGGGGAGGACATTGCTATTACGTTTACCGGATTAAGGCCAGGAGAGAAGCTGTATGAAGAACTTTTGATGGATGAAGAGGGGTTGCAGGATACGCCGAATAAGCTGATTCATATCGGGAAGCCGATTGCGTTTGATATGGAAGAGTTTTGTGCGCAGTTGGACAGGCTATATCAAGTGGCGAATTTGGATTCAGAGGCGATACGGGGGGAAGTGAAGAGGATTGTACCAACGTATCAGATAAAAAGCTGATAAAAATTGCATGACAGGAAAGAAGAACAATGTTTAATAATAGTGGGAAAATTGAAAAATTTGAGAAAAAAATATATTTGGCAAGTCCGACAATGCATGAAGAGGAAAAGTCATTTGTTATCGAAGCCATTGATGAGAACTGGGTATCTACAGTGGGGAAAAATATTAATGAACTAGAAAAAATGATGGCAGGATATGTAGGTACAAATTATGCTGTTGCCCTTGCGTCAGGAACATCTGCCCTTCATTTGTGTATGCGGCTGGCAGGGATAAAAAAGGATGAACATGTATTTTGTTCGGATATGACTTTTGGCGCTACAGTGAATCCCGTAGTCTATGAACATGGGAAACCGGTGTTTATTGACAGTGAATATGATACCTGGAATCTTGATCCAACTGCGCTTGAACAGGCATTTTGCAATTATCCGGAAGTTCGGGTGGTTGTTTTGGCACATCTTTATGGTGTACCGGCAAAAATGGATGAAATTATGGCTGTCTGTAGGAAATATGGTGCGGTTATTGTGGAAGATGCAGCAGAAGCCCTTGGAGCGTCCTATAAGGATGCTGAAGGTGTGTGGCACAAATGCGGTTCGATGGGAAAGTATAATGCTATATCTGCAAACGGAAATAAAATTATTACCGGGAGCAGCGGAGGATTCTTTTTGACGGACAGCAAAGAAGATGCAGAAAAAGTCAGAAAATGGTCAACACAGGCCAGAGAAGCAGCACCATGGTATCAGCATGAGGAATTAGGATATAACTACCGCATGAGTAATATTGTGGCAGGAATAGCAAGAGGAAATATGCTGCATTTGTCGGAGCATATTGAGGCAAAGAAGAGAATTTATCAGCGATATCAGGAAGGGCTAAAGGGGCTTCCGGTAAAACTTAATCCCTATGACAGCGGAAAATCTGAGCCGAATTACTGGCTGACCTGCCTGTTAATTGAAAAAGATGCCATGTGTCGTCAGGTCAGGGGAGATAAAGAAGTGTTGTATATTGGCGAACATGGGAAGAGCTGTCCGACGGAAATCTTAGAAACGTTGGCTTTATTTAATGCCGAAGGAAGACCCATTTGGAAGCCTATGCATTTACAGCCGTATTACCGGAATCATGATTTTATTACTTGTAATGGAACTGGAAGAGCGAGAAGCGATGCCTATATTAACCATGAAATCGTGGATGTTGGGGCAGATATATTTGAACGGGGGCTTTGCCTTCCGTCGGATAATAAGATGAGTGAAGAAGAACAGGACAGGATAATTGAGATTATAAGGACTTGTTTTTCATAATGAAGAAGATAAGTTTATGTTTGCGTAATGGAAGAAAGTTTAATGTTTGGATAGCAGGTATTGCATTGGTTGTAAGGACAAAGCCGGGCAGACCTGTTTTTTCGTGCAATGATGTTTGGATTTAGATAGAAAAAAGCAACAGGAAAGCAGACAGATGGCTTCATAATGTTAAACAGAGTATCGTTTTCGTGCATCAGGAGTTTTTAATATCAAAAAGGAGTTCATGTTATGTCAAAGAAAAATAAAGCTGTCATTGCTATTGGGTTAGCAGGCACGGCTTGTGTAACGATAGTTCATATCATGAGTAAAAAAGCTGAAAAAAATACATATAAGGCAAAAGATATTGAGCCTGTACTTGTACGAAAAAAAGGATTTTATGAGAAGTATATCAAAAGGATTTTAGATATTATTTGTGGAATTGGAACGATAATCGTTTTTAGTCCTTTATATGTTATCCTTGCAATTCTAGTCAAGATTAAACTTGGTTCTCCCGTGCTATTTACCCAGGAACGTCCGGGAATGATTTGCGAGGATGGAAGAGAAATGATATTTATAATGTATAAGTTCCGTTCGATGACTGATGCAAGAGATGAAAACGGAGAATTGCTTCCTGATGAAATGCGGCTGACGCCGTTTGGCAAATGGCTTAGAGAAACCAGCTTGGATGAATTGGGTGAAGTCATTAATATTATCAATGGAACTATGTCTGTAATAGGGCCGCGTCCGCAGTTAGTAAAGGATTTAGTATTTATGACTAAAGAGCAGAGGATACGCCATACAGCGAAGCCAGGGCTTAGTGGTTTGGCACAGATTAATGGAAGGAATTCTATTTGCTGGGAAAAAAAGTTCGATTGGGATTTGAAATACATTAATCATATAAATTTTATGACAGATATAAAGATAATTATTGAATCAATTTATAAAGCATTGATAAAGCGAGAAGGAATTACACAAGAAGATATGGCTACAGCGGAGAATTTGGGGGATTATTTATTAAATTGCGGTAAGGTTAGCCAAGATGAATACAAACAGAAAATGGGATTGGTAAAGAAACTAATGGATTCCGTTATTTAAAGGAGATAAGCTTAATGGATACAATAGCTTTTAAAACAATTTATCTGCAGGAAAATAAAGGATTAGGGAATGCCCTTAGAGAGGCATTAAAAAACTGTGATTATGAACTTGTTGCAAGAATGGATAGCGATGATATTGCAATGAGCAGACGCTTTGAACTACAGTTGAAAACGTTTTTAAAACATCCAAATGTAGATATTGTTGGAGGAAATATAACGGAGTTTATTGGCAGTCCATCAAATATCAGAGCAGAAAGAGTTGTGGCTAAAACAGATGCAACGATTAAAAAAGATATGAAGAAACGTTGTGCTATGAATCATATGACAGTGATGTATAAGAAGACAGCTGTACAGAATTCAGGAGGATATAGGGACTGGTTTTGTAATGAAGATTATTATCTTTGGATACGTATGATGGAGAGAGGATATACTTTTGAAAATATACCTGTTGCTCTTGTAAATGTCAGGACAGGTGAGGATATGAGTGCCAGAAGAGGTGGATGGAAATATTTTAAAAGTGAGCAGTTGATTCAAAAATATATGCTTATGCATAAATTAATTAGTATACCAAGATACATCTATAATGTGATTATTAGATTTTGCGGAGAGGTAGTTGCACCTAATTGGCTAAGAAGTAAAATGTTTAGATTTATAAGAAAGCCATATACTCCAATAAAAAAAGATTTATATAAGAAGAGTGAAAGTGAAAAAAAACTAAGAAAAATAAAGTTTCCTCCATTTTCTGTAGCTATGTCTGTTTATAGAAAGGATAACGCAGAATGGTTTGATATTGCACTTAATAGTATTATTAACCAGACAGTTAGGCCCTCAGAAATTGTACTTGTTGTGGATGGTCCTGTCCCAAAGGCAATTCAGGATGTTATTAATCAATATACTGAAGTTTGCAGAGGAGTAGGCATTATTTAAAACAAATATATAGAAATTTATTAGAAATCCATTGTGAACGTAGACGAAAAAAGAAATTAGAAGTACAATATTTTCAAAGATTCTGAATTTATATAAAGCATTTTAAATAAAAATGGAGGTTATAATGAATTTGTTTATATGTGGTACTTCATATCAATTACTTAATGCTATTTCAATTGTTATCAATACAAAAGAAAAAGCAGACTTAATTATTACTAGGCAAAGTATTGCGGAATCTTATGATATGAATTATCTTTCAAGTCTTGGATATTTTTTAAATATTTATATATGGACAGAATTATTTGAAAAGATTTCTACGGAGCATGTCAGAAGTAAAAAGGATGTTATTTTCAGAATATTATATATTGCACAGTCTATTGTAGGTAGAAACAAAATGTGGAATTCATTGCCTAATAAAAATAAAAATTACTATTTTGTTTTTATGGGTTATGTTGATTATCCGAGTAAAAATATATATGCATATTTTAAGAAAAAAGGAAGTAGGCTTGGCTTATATGATGAGGGAACTTATACATATGGATGTTTAGATATTAAACCTTCTTTTTTTAGAAAATTAGCAGATAAAGTTTTATTTGGTAAAGTTTTAATTGATGATACAGAAGTTGTTTTTTTACGAATGCCTGAAAAGATAAGATTAGGTAATCATATAAATGTTAAATTGATAAAGATAAATCATGTCAGTATGGATAAGGCTAGAAAAAATATTTTGAAAGTATTTAATGTAAGAAATGATAATATAGTCCTGTTGTCTAGGTCATTAATTTTGTTTGATCAGAATTTGGAAAGTAATGAGATAAGGGAGGCACAATTTAGAATAGCTGAAATTTGTTGCGATGTGGTGGGGAAAGATAATGTTTTAATTAAACTACATCCTGCTTCCAGAAGAATAAATTATCCAATGGATTGCAGAATTTATAAAGATAGGGTTCCGTTTGAAATTATTATGGATTCTTTTGATATGAATAATAAAATATTATTGTCAATTTTTTCGACAGCATGTTTTTCTCCAAAACAGATAATGAATCAAGAACCATATGTGATTTTTATTTATAAAATTTTAAAGAATTGTTTCCAAATAGATGAAAAATACTTACGAACAATAGATGATTTAAAAAAGGAATATTCAGATAAAAATAAGATTTTTGTTCCCTGTTCAATAGATGAATTAAAAAAGGTGTTAAGTCAAATTTCTCAGAATATACAAAAGAATTAATATATATTTATTTAAAATGCAAAAATTATGATAATAACAGGAGAAGATGATGAAGATATTGTTTTTTGCACCATATATCTATGATTTGAATCATAAGGAATTCACTAGGACATCTTCAGGATTTGGCTATATGGTAAATGATATATTAAAAGAAGTTTCTAAATTGCAGGAAACATATTTGCTTACGCATCAATTTACAAAAGGATATACGGAATCATATATCGCTTGTAAACATACAAAATTTGATTTTATTAAACACATTAGAATTAAAGATTTTTACTATGGTTTAAAGCTTTTTTTTTCATTTAATACTCCTTTTAAAAATAGAATAAGATATATATATTATTATTTAAATCGAGGAAGTGTTGAATTTTGTTTTAAAAAGATTAATCCTGATATTATACACATACATGGATTAACTTTTCAGACAAAACCTATTATTGAATTGTGTAAAAAGCAAGGCTATAAGTATATTGTTACCTTACACGGATTAAATGGATTAAATGAGAGTATTAATTTACCGCAAATAGAAAAGGATTATGAATATTTGGCGTTGAAAGAATTAGAAAGGGACAAGATAGTTACAACTGTTGTCAGTTCAGGAGTAAAGGATAATATTATTAACAGATATAATTTATCTGGGAATAATATTATTGTTGTCTTAAATGGAACACATATTAAAAAAGTATATAAAACTGAAAAGAAAAATAATAAATATCATATCTTATGTATTGGAACCATTGAAAAATCTAAAAATCAGATGCAGTTATTACGTGCATGTACACTGTTACCACAAGAACTGAAAAGTAAATTACAAGTTCATATAATAGGAGGAAAGTCGGAAGATATTGATATTGAGAAAGAAATAAAATTGTTACAGCTTGATCAAATTGTAATATACCATGGATTTATTGCGCGAGAAAAGATTGCTAAAATGTGGTTAGAAGCAGACTTAAATGTAGTGATGAGTAAATCGGAAGGTTTTGGGTTATCTATAATTGAGGGATTTGTCTATGGTGTACCAACAATTACATTTTCAGATTTAGACGCAATGCAAGATTTATATGATGAAAAGGCAGTAATACTTATTGATAAAAGGGAAGATAGAATGGTTGCAGAAGCTATTATAAAAGCCCTTGGAAGAACCTGGGATTATCAGTACATAATGAATTTGGCAGAAAAATATTCTATGGAGAATATTGGAAAACAATACAATGATATTTATATAAAGTTTCTTTGAGAGGAAAGTTTTATTATGACTGAAAATATAATCAATAAACATCGAGAGATTTATAAGCTTGTAGGTGGAATAATATTGGCAACATTTTCTGTTTTAGCGCAATATGATTTGCCTTTGATGTCTTATGGCCTTGTTTTAATTTTTTGCTATTGTATATATTTATTTTTATTTAAAGGTAAGGCAGCTTATATAAACAAATCGATGATGTCTTTTATTTGTTATACAATAATACAACAATTAATTATATATTTAATGTCTGGGACCTTTATAAAAAATCGTAATACCTATTTATTTATGTTTTTTTCACTTTTTATTTTGATTTTTTCACTTCATATTGATCAGAGAAATTTTTTTAAGGCTTACTATGTTGTTGGTTTAGTTTGCAGTATTATAGTTATTTATCAATTTATTATGGCAAATATCTTTGGTGTAATGCAGAATGCGATACAGATATTACCTGTTGCAGAGGAAAATCAACATTATTGGATAGAAAATTCAAATAGAGTATCAGGCTTATTTACAGAACCACAAGGATATTGTAGTTATATTCTTCCTTTGTTGGCATACTTGATTTTTTCCTATAAATTTAAAAGTGCTTTGTTAATATCTATTGCTATTTTTGCTTCAACTTCTTCACAGGGCATTATATTGATGGTAATTGTTTGGGGATATTATTTTGTTATTTATGGTAAGAATACAGTTAATAAATATAGAAAAAGTATTATTGCATGTTTTTTTGCTTTAGTTGCCTTTTGTATATTAATTAGAATAGAACAATTTTCATTTATATTTGAAAAAATCAAAAGTATTAATATATTTGCTTATGATATTAGATTAACTAAGGGATTTCAAATATATTTTGCAATGCCTTGGGTAGATAAGATTAAAGGAATTGGTTTTGGAAATTTAACAGAATATCTTAAAAATGGAAATTTTGATTTTTTTTGGATGCCCTTGACAAGAACAGTTTTGTTTGGATATATAACAACAATGTCGCAGGTTCTTGTAAGTTTTGGTTTTTTTGGATTTCTGCTGTATTTGAATGTATTCAGAAAAAATAAAGCATCAAAAAGTGAACTTGGAAGAGTTATTTTACTCCTGATTTTTATATCATCATTTACACAGACAATTTTATTCAATGCATGGTACCTATTTTATTGGATTGTATTTGAAGTTTGTGATAATAGAGATTTTTCAAGGTATAGCATTGTTAGATTTAGAATTAGCGATAGGAGATAATAATCAATTATGAGTAAAATAGGTATTATTACAACTTCTCATGCAATTAATTATGGAGCTGTACTTCAGTGTTATGCTTTACGCTGTTCCCTTTTGAATGCTGGAGCTGAAGTAGTTGATGTTATTAATTATTGTAAAGATGAAGCAGTTTCAGGAAGAAAAGAATATAAAGCTTGTAGTAGTGTGAAAAATATTATTTATAATATATTGATTTTTTTTAGGTATAAATATAGAAAGAATAGAAAACAACTATGGATATTTTTTGATGAATTTAAAAGGGAGAGATTAAATATTAAAGGAAGCCTTATCAATAATAAAAAAGAATTGGAAAAAAGTCTTTTTTATGACATTCTTGTATGTGGCAGTGATCAAATATGGAACTTAAATTTGTTTGATGATGATGTTTATTTTCTAAATTTTAGCAATAAAGTGTGTACAAAATTATTTTATGCATATTCTGCAAGTATTGCTGAACACCCTTCAAAAGACCAAGAATTAAAGTTTGTAATGTATACAAAACGGTTTAAACAAATTTCTATTAGAGAAAAAAATCAGCAGAATGGTTAGAAATACTGTTGAATAGATCTATTTTATCAACACTCGATCCTGTATTTCTTTTATCTGCTAATGAGTGGTCAGATTTATGTTCAGGTATTCATAAATTAGTTAAAGAAAAATATGCATTTGTATTCATGATAAGCCATGAAAGAAGTGATCAGACAATTATAAACTATTTATTAAAGGGATTTAAAGGGAAGGTTGTTATTTTGAACCTACATCCTTTTAAGTACCTTAGAGGTAATGTATATTTAAGTCTTGTATCGCCAGAACAATTTGTTTCTTTGATTAAAGACGCAGAATTTGTTATTACTGATTCATTTCATGCCACGTCATTTTCCATTATTTTTAATAAAGAATTTTATAATATTAGAAGAAGTACAAGAAACGAAAGAATTGAGAATCTGTATGAAATTTTAGAAATTGGCAATAGATATATTGAATTAGGAATATCTTCTGAAAGAAAAAGTATCGATTATAAGATGGTTAATAATAACTTAAATAGTAACCGTAATATTTCTCTGAATTATATAAAACAGATTGTTGGAGGAGAATAAATAATGGTTGATGTAAGTAATTTTCAATGTACAGGATGTGGTGCTTGTGTGGCTGCTTGTCCAAGACATTGTATCAGTTTAGATATATCTTTATCAGGTGAATATAGACCAAATATTGATATTGATAAATGCACTGATTGCAATTTATGTAATAAAGTATGCTTTATTGAAAATAATTCTGTAAAAAAACAACCTATTGGAGATGCATTTTATGGTTGGTGTTTAGGAGATGAAGCAACTGAGTGCAGTTCAGGTGGAATTGCTAGTAAGGTGTCTGAATATGTTATTTCTCAAAAAGGTGTTGTTATTGGTGCATATTTTGATGTAAATAAAGGGATGGTATTACATAGAGTAGCAAAAAATAAAAATGATATTTTTCTTTTTAGAGGAAGCAAGTATGTTGAGTCAAATTTAAGTGACATATATACTGTCATTAAAAAATACATAAAGACTGAAAAAATTGTATTATTTATAGGAGTTCCATGCCAGGTGTTAGCTATCAAAAATTATCTTGGAGATCAGTATGATAATTTAATTACTCTTGAAATATTTTGTCATGGTGTTCCTAGAATAGGTGTATTTCAAAAATACTTAAACTATATGAGATTAAAGTATGGGGATTTAAAATCATTTAATTTTAGATCGAAGCGATTTGGATGGAAAGTTGGTTCTTACAATATTAAATTTAAAAATAAGAAAATTCAGGAAAAACATGTAGATAATATATATCATCTTATGTTTGGACATCATAATTCTTTGAGGAAAAGTTGCTTTGATTGTAAGTGTAGGGGTTATAATAGAAGTGCAGATATTTCGCTTGGAGATTTTTGGGGGATAGATAAATTTTATCCTGAGGTAGATACAAAAAAGGGAGTATCTGCTATTTTTGTAAATACAAAAAATGGAGCAGATATTATTAGTGCTATTAAGGAGAATATAGAAATCTTTAATTGTAAAAAAGAAGAAATTTTAGAAAAAAATAAATATTTTGTTGAAAATTTTCAAATTCCTAGAAATCAAGATAAATTTGAGAAAGATTTCATATATCTTCCGGATAAGTTTTTTTTTAGTAAATATTTATTTTTGTATAAATTCTGGTTTAAGCTATTAAGAAAATTAAAAATATGAGAGTAAATAGAGTAAAAAATACAGTCAGCGTACTGATGATAATAACTATATTATCACAAGTAATAGCATTTATACGTGAATCCGTATTTGCTTACTATTTTGGGACAAGTGTGTCTGCGGATGCCTTTGTTATGGCAAATCAAATTCCTATTACATTATTTGCTATTATTTCAAGTGCTATTAATACAGTTATGTTACCTTTATATACTGAAAAAAAAGAAAACTATGGAATACATACTGCTAAAAGTTTTTTGAAAACAGCTATGTTTATGTTCATTTTATTATGTATAATATTCATAGTATTGGCAGAATTTTTTTCTGTTCAAATAGTGAAATTATTTGCTCCTAGTTTTAATGGAGAAATTTTTCAAATGACTCTACAATTTACAAAAATTTTGTTTCCTTCAATAATTGGAACAGTGCTAATTAATGTATTTGCGATTTGTTATAATTCAGATGACAATTTCTTTTATCCTTCAGTATCAGCGTTGTCCCAAAATATTTTAATTATTTTGATAATGGTTTTAAGTGCCAATGTAATGGGAATAAAAGCAGTAGTGTGGGGTACAATTTGGGGGATTATTATAAATCTGTTACTTTTAGTTTTGCCTCGTAGAGAGGTTTTTTTAGAAAAAATCATGTTTGAACAAGCTTGGGATGATTTAAGAAAAGTATTATATAAAGTGATTCCTGTAGCTGTAGGTGTAGGAATTGCTGAAATTAACAGAATTATAGATCGTGCAATTGCTTCTGGATTAAATTCAGGCAGTATTACTGCGTTAAATTATGCAAATAAGTTAAGTGTTGTTTTTTCTGCTTTGATTTTGAGTGCAGTTTCAACGGTATCTTTTAAAAAGTTTTCTGAAGCATATATGAAGAAAAAGTTTAAAAAACGATTTGAAGATTTGATAGACTATTCATTATTATTAATTGCAATTCTACTTCCTATTACTATAGGCGTGATTATTTTAAGAAAAGAACTTATACAAATCGCATTTGGAAGGGGTGCTTTTGATTTAGATTCAGTAATAAGAACATCAAATATCTTTTTTTATACAGCACTTGGAATTGTATTTATAGCAGTACGTGAGATATTGTCTAAGTATTTTTATTCCAGTGGAAATACAAAAACTCCCATGGTGAATGCAGTATTTGGTATTGTAATAAATATTATACTTAATTTGTTTTTATCAAAATTTATGGGTGCATCTGGATTAGCCTTGGCAACAACAATATCGAATATAACAGTTTGTATACTTTTATTTATTTCCATTAAGAAATATGAAAATTATTTTTCTTTTTTCAGGTTATGGACTAGTTTATTGAAATTGATATTAGCATCATTAGGAATGTTAGTAGTGCTTATGATGATAAATAGTATAGTAAGTATATCTAGCAATGTCTTTAAAATATTATTAAATCTATTTACTGGTATAGTTATATATACTGTTTTTTTAATCATTATGGATTATAAATTGCTAAAAAGATTATTTCAGTTGATGTTTAAATGATGAAATTTGTAAAGAGGTATAAATATGTTTGATCTTGAAAATTTTATAGCGGTTCATGTTATTAAGCGACAGAATTCCATGTTTTTAGAAGATATTAAAAATAATTATGATGATATCTTAAAAAAAATTATGGGAAAATCAATCCTTGTTATAGGGGGAGCAGGTTCTATTGGTTCTTCATTTATTAAATCTGTTTTGCTGTTTAAGCCGAAAATGCTTGTGGTTGTAGATACAAATGAGAATAACTTGGCAGAATTAACAAGGGATTTGCGTTCCACAAAAGGAATATATGTTCCTGAACATTATGTAACTTATCCGATGGACTTTGCATCTTCTATTTTTAAAAAGATGTTTGTAAGTCATGGGGGATTTGATATTGTGGGAAATTTCTCTGCACATAAACATGTGCGTTCTGAGAAGGATATTTATTCCATAGAAGCCCTTCTTCAAAATAATCTTCTTCATGCAAAGCAATTATTAGATTTGATTTCAGAGTTTCCGCCAGAAGAATATTTCTGCGTGTCTACAGATAAAGCAGCGAATCCTGTTAATATAATGGGAGCATCGAAACGGATTATGGAAGATTTGATTTTTAGCTATTCTGATAGATTTCCAGTAAAGACAGCACGATTTGCAAATGTTGCTTTTTCTAATGGCTCGCTTCCTGCTGGTTTTTTGGCTAGAATTCAAAAATTACAGCCATTATCTGCACCATTAGATGTTAAAAGATATTTTGTATCACCAGAAGAAAGTGGTCAGATTTGTATGCTTGCTTGTATGCTTGGAAATAATCGGGAAATTTTCTTCCCGAAATTAGAAAAAGCACAGATGATGACGTTTGATGAAATTGGAACCGAACTTCTTTATAAGCATGGTTATGATGTACTTAAATGTGCATCGGATAAAGAAGCTATTGAAAAGGCAGAAGAACTGAAACAGGGAAGTAGATATTATCCTGTTCATTATTCTTTGTCTGATACATCCGGAGAGAAAGCTTTTGAAGAATTTTTCACCAATACGGAAATAACAGACAGGGAAAGATTTTCTTCTTTAGGTATCATTATTGGAAAAGAGTTACCAGACAGGAAACGAATAGAGAAATTATTTGTGAAGTTAAATCATTTGTTTATCCAAGAAGAAGCAACGAAAGAGAAGGTGGTTGCTATTTTAAAAGAATATTTGCCAAATTTTGAACATATAGAAACAGGAAAATCATTGGATGGTAAGATGTAAAAACATACAGGAGGAAGAAAAGTAACGATGTTTATACCTTTATCCGTTCCTAATTTTGAGGGGAATGAAAAGAAATATGTTAATGATGCTTTGAGCCAAGGATGGGTTTCAACAGGTGGAGCCTATATTACACAAATGGAGCAGAAAATGGCAAGATTTATGAATATTGAAAATGTAGCAGCTTGTCAAAGTGGAACATCTGCGATACATCTTTCTCTTGTGGAAGCTGGTGTTCGTCCAGGAGATATTGTACTTGTTCCGCCGCTTACATTTATTGCGGCTGTAAATCCAGTTCGATATCAGTTTGCTACACCTGTGTTTATTGATTGTGATGATAGTTTTTGCATGGACCCGAACAAGTTGAAAACTTTTTGTGAAAATGAGTGTGATTTTAAGGAGAATATTCTACTGTTCAAAGGTAAGGTAGTAAAAGCGGTTATTGTTGTTCATGTATTTGGCAATATGGCTGATATGGAAGCTATCATGGATGTGGCAAAGAAATATCATTTGAAAGTGATTGAAGATGCAACAGAAGCATTGGGAACCTATTATACTGATGGAAGATATGCTGGAAAATATGCGGGGACAATAGGTGATTTTGGTGTATACAGTTTCAATGGCAATAAGATTATAACGACGGGCGGGGGCGGAGCTATTACATCTAATAATGCAAAAGTAGTAAATCATCTTCGCTATTTATCTACGCAGGCTAAAAATGATCCACACTACTATATTCATGATGAAATTGGTTATAACTATCGTATGACTAATCTACAGGCAGCTTTGGGAGTTGCACAGATGGAGAAACTTCCAGAATTTATACGAAGAAAACATCGAAATTATGAGATTTATCAGAAGGAATTTAAAAATTTTCCATTAGCAGAATTGATGCAATTTAGAAAAGGCACATTTCCTAATAAATGGTTTTATTCACTAAAGATTGAGAGGACAAAAGTTACAATTACAATGAGGGAGATTATTACCTTATTGGAAAACAAAGGTATTCAAACTAGAGCAATTTGGGGACTAATTAATGAGCAAAAACCATATAAGAATGAAGAAACTTATCAAATAGAAAAAGCACCTTATTATGCTTCAAGAATATTGAATATACCATGTAGTACACAAATTACAGAAGAAGAAATTCTTTATGTTGCAAAAGAGGTGAAGTCTTTACTTGAGGAATTAGCAAATGAATAAAGAACGATTAAATAAATTTATTGGAACATTAAATCTTTCGATAGCAGAAACGATGGAACGAATTGATTTAAATGCCAGAGGCATTCTTTTTATTGTGGATGAACAGGAAAGATTGATTGGCAGTGTATCTGATGGTGATATTAGAAGATGGATTTTGAAAACGGGAAGTTTAACTCATTCAGTGGATAATGCTATGATGAAGGAGCCAAAGTTTTTGTTTTCTAAAGAACGAGAACTGGCAAAAAGCTTTATGAAAAAAGAGCAGATAACAGCCCTGCCACTGATTGACGCAAACAAAAAAATTGTGGATATTGTGATTTTGACTGAGATTGAAGAAAAAATGGATTCTAATAAAGCGGATTTATCAGGAGTTCCGCTGGTGATTATGGCAGGCGGAAAGGGAACTCGTTTATATCCTTATACAAAAATATTACCTAAACCACTTATTCCGATTGGAGATACACCGATTATTGAGAGAATTATAGATTCTTTTATAGAATATGGGATTCGTAAAATTTATATGACTGTGAATTATAAAAAAGGTATGATTAAGTCCTATTTTTCGGACTTATCGCCTCAATATGAAATTTGTTATGTGGAAGAAGATAGACCATTAGGGACCGCCGGAAGTTTGAAATTGATTAAAGATAAGTTTGAACTTCCTGTTTTCGTAACAAATTGTGATTCATTGATTAGAGCAAATTATGGTGACTTGTATGAATATCATCGAAAATCTGAAAATCAAATAACGATTGTAGCTGCATTAAAGAATATTGTTATTCCATATGGTGTTATGAAGTATGGTGAAAATGGTGAACTTATAGGAATGGATGAAAAACCAAAAAATTCGTATTTTATTAATACGGGAATGTATATAATAAATCCTGATATTATAGAAAAAATTCCGGATAATGTGATGTTTCATATGCCGCATCTAGTGGAAGCTGTTATGAAGGATGGTGGAAGCGTAGGAATGTATCCTATCAGTGAAGATTCGTTTTTGGATATGGGTGAATTCAGTGAAATGAAGCGTATGGAAGATAAATTGAATATAGTAGTGGAGAAATAGGATGGAAGATATTATATTGGTGGGATATGGGGGCCATGCAAGGAGTGTGGCTGACTGTATTGAACGGGCTGGTGTTTACAGAATTATTGGATATACAGATACTGTACGTTATGAAACAAAGTATACATATTTAGGAACAGATGATGTGCTTGAACAATATCGACTTAAAGGTATAAAAAATGCATTTGTTGCTATTGGATATATGGGAAAAGGAAATTTAAGAGAAAATTTATATCAAAAATTAAAAAAACTTGATTTTATATTGCCGATTATCATAGATCCATCTGCTATTATTTCTACGTCAGCAAAAGTAAAGGAGGGAACCTTTATTGGAAAAGGAGCAATTATTAATGCAGAAGTAAAGATTGGGAAAATGTGTATAATTAATTCAAAAACTTTGATAGAGCATGAGAGCTATATTGATGATTTTTCTCATATTGCAGTTGGAGCAGTCTTGTGCGGACAAGTTCATGTTGGATGCAATTCTTTTATTGGGGCAAATGCAACAATTATACAAGATATAAAATTACCAGAAAAAACGTTTGTTCCGGCAGGAAAGGTGATAAGAAAATGAAAAAGGTTCTTATAATTGCAGAAGCTGGTGTAAATCATAATGGAAGTTTAGAATTGGCTAAAAAATTAGCATTAACAGCGAAAAAATGTGGTGCAGATATTGTAAAATATCAAACAGCTAATTTAAAAGCACTTGTATCTGAATATGCTGAAATGGCCGAATATCAGAAAGAAAATACTGGAAAAAAAATAAGTCAGAAAGAAATGCTAAAAACATTATTGCTCAGTTATGATGAATTTGTAGAATTAGCATCTTACTGTCAAAAAATAGATATTCAATTTTTATCTACACCGTTTGATTTAGAGAGTGTTGAGTTTTTAGAAAAATTGGGATGTAAATTTTGGAAGATACCATCAGGAGAAATTACAAATCTTCCATATTTGGAAAAAATTGCATTAACGCATAAAAAAATTATATTGTCAACGGGAATGTCTACATTGCACGAAGTATCGGAGGCTGTGGATATTCTGAAAAAAAATGGGGCAGGAGAGATTACATTACTTCACTGTACAACGCAATATCCTACATCTTATGAAGATGTTAATTTAAATGCAATGCTTACATTAAAGCATACATTTAATTGTGAAATTGGATACTCCGATCATACAGAAGGAATTGAAATCCCAGTAGCAGCTGTAGCAATGGGAGCAACAGTAATTGAAAAACATTTTACACTTGATCGAACTATGGAAGGACCAGATCATAAGGCTAGTTTAGAACCAGATGAACTTAAAGCTATGGTATCTTCTATTCGGCATATAGAAGTTGCCATTGGAAGTGGCGAAAAAAAACCAGTTGAATCAGAAATGAAAAATAAATTAGTTGCAAGAAAAAGCATTATTGCTGCCAGAAATATAAAACAAGGAGAAATATTGACGGAAAATAATCTTACGGTAAAACGACCAGGGAATGGAATTTCACCGATGAAGTGGTATGCTATTTTAGGAACAGCTGCAATAAAAGATTTTAAGGAAGATGAGTTGATAGAGTTATGATAAAACTTGCGGTAGTAACAGCAACAAGGGCAGAATATGGATTATTGCGTCCAGTGATAAATGAACTTCGTAAATATGAAAACAAGACATTGCAAGTTGTTTTGATTGTGAGTGGTACGCACCTTATTAAAGATTATGGAAACACAATTTCTGAAATTGAATCGGATGGGATTAGAATTGATTATAAGGTAAGAATACCAGTAAATTCTATAACAGAATATGATATATCAAAGAATCAGGCAAATGCACTTGTATAATTTACAGATTTATTTTTAAACCAGAGGTTTGACGCAGTCATTTTGTTGGGGGATCGATATGAAACATTATCTTTTGCAATTGCTGCGGGGAATACAAGAACGCCAATATTTCATCTTTGTGGTGGAGATACCACGGAAGGAGCATTAGACGAATGGATTAGACATGCTATAACAAAAATTAGCTATTTGCATTTTGTAACGAATGAAGGAAGTAGAAAAAGAGTGATACAACTTGGCGAGAGTCCAGACAGAGTTTTTAATTATGGCTCTACAAGTATTGATAATATTTTATCTGTTGCAGATTTAAACAAATGTGAGGCTTTATCAAGTATAGGAATGAATGATTGTAATTATGCTATTTGTACTTATCATCCAGTTACCATGGAGAATGTTAATATAGATAATAAAATTTTTGGTTTTATCAAAGCAATAGAAAAATATTCCCATATGGAGTTTATTGTAACAAAATCTAATGCTGATCAGGGAGGTTCAAGGATTAATGCATTATTTGATGAAGCGGAAAAACATGTGAAGAATTTTCATGTATTTACATCTTTAGGAGTGAAGCGATATTTGTCTTTAATGAAATATGCTGAATTTGTAATAGGAAATTCTTCCAGCGGAATTATTGAAGCACCAGCATTTCATATACCTACTATAAATATTGGGGATAGGCAGAAAGGAAGACTTCAATCAGCAAGTGTAATAAACTGTGATGAGGATATAAATTCAATTTGTGAAAGTATTGATATTGCTCTTAGTCAAAAACATAAGAAACTTTGTAAGGAAGTTATTAATCTTTATGGAGATGGACATGCTGCAGAAAAAATTGCTGCAAAGGTTGTAGAAGTAGCACGAGGAAGTATAGATCTTAAAAAAACTTTTTATGCTCTAAATATAGAGGTGTAACAAGTATAACAATAATATTAGTTTGGGATAACGTAATGGAGGATGTGACATGAACGTTATTGTTATTGGTTTGGGTTCAATGGGAAAACGTCGTATAAGGTTGATTCATGAACTATATCCTGAATATTTAATATACGGAATTGATGAAAAAGAAGAACGACGAGAGTATGTAAAGAATAAATTTGGAATTCAATGTTATAAGTCATTTTTAGAAGTATGTCAGCACATTGATTGTGCATTTGTTTGTACATCACCTTTGTCACATGCAGCGATAATTAGAGAATGTCTAGATAGAAAATGGCATACATTCACTGAACTTAATTTAGTGCCAGATGGATATAAAGAGAATATGTCATTGGCGGCAAAAAATAAATGTAATTTATTCCTTTCATCAACTTTTCTTTATAGAGAAGAGATACAATATATTCGTACCAGAATTGATGTTGGAAAAAAATGGAATTATATTTACCATATAGGACAGTATCTACCAGATTGGCATCCATGGGAAAATTATAAAGATTTTTTTGTTGGAAATAATCGTACTAATGGTTGCAGGGAAATATTGGCAATTGAATTACCATGGTTGACTAACATATTTGGATGTGTGAAAGAAATTTCTACATATTCTAATAAAATAACAAATTTGAGTATTGGATTTAATGATAACTTTATAATACAGTTAATTCATGGAAATGAATGTAAAGGTGTATTAATTGTTGATGTAGTATCGCCTTGTGCGGTTAGGAAATTTGAAGCTTATACAGAAGGAAGTTATATTAGTTGGGATGGAACACCAGATAGTTTAAAGGAATATGATTTAAGTAAAAAATCTCTTCAAACTGTGATTTTATCTGAAAAAACTGAGCATAGAAATGAATATGCATCATTTATAATTGAAAATGCATATAGAAGTGAAATACAGGAGTTTTTTAATGTTGTATTAAAAGGTGATAAACCTTTATATGGTTTTGAACAAGACCTAAAAATATTGAACTTGATTGATAAAATAGGGGCATAATAAATATGAAGAGTCTTAAAGTATGTTTTGTGGGAATAGGTTCAATAGCAAATCGACATATTAGTAATTTAAAATTAATATGTAAGCAACGTGAAATCCAATTGTCCATTGATGCATTCCGACATTCCAAAATAAATAATAAAGACGAAAGTTTTAACCATACTTATTACTGTGTGGAAAATGTTCCTAATGATTATGATGTGATTTTTATTACGAATCCAACAGAGATGCATTTGGAATCATTAAAAATATTTCATAATAAAGGAAAGCATTTTTTTATTGAAAAGCCAGTTGTGTCATTAAAGCAGATAGAAGTTGCAAGGCTATTTAAACGAAGAAAAGAATCTATATATTATATTGCTTGTCCATTAAGATATAATGCAGTGATTCAATACATTAAAAAATATATTAATATTAAAGATATAATTTCTACAAGGAGTATATCTTCAAGTTACCTTCCTGATTGGAGGCCAGGGCAAGATTATAAAAAAATATATAGTGCACATAGACAACTTGGAGGGGGCGTTAGCATTGATCTGATTCATGAATGGGATTATTTGACTTATTTATTTGGAATGCCCAAGCAGATATTTTGTTTAATTGGAAAAAAGTCACCATTAGAAATTGATAGTGATGATTATGCTATTTATATTGCGGAGTTAGATAGTATGATTGAAGAATTACATTTAGACTATTTTGGTCAGATGCCTATTCGTGAAATCCAACTTTTTATGAAAAATGATACGGTGATAGGTGATATTTTAAATAATAGGATTAGTTTCTTGAAAGCAGGAAATATTATTGATTTTCATGAAAACCGAAATGATTTTCAGTGTAGAGAATTAAATTATTTTTTAGATATGATATTAGGAATGATACCTATTGTAGATGAATACAACAATGGAATTAATATACTTGAGTTGACTCAAGGAAAATTGAACCATTGATTATTAATGAAATTTAATTATGAAAAATATTACAATTAAAATTAATATGTATTGGAGATAACAGTGAATATACTTTTTACAATTTGTGGAAGAGCGGGTTCTAAAGGTTTTAAAAATAAAAATTTGAAAGAAATAAATCATATACCTTTGGTATATTATACATTAGCAGTAATTTTGGGTTATATTAAATCTAATCCTCATCATCAGGTATCAGTTGTTTTGAATACAGATAGCAAGTCCTTAAAAGAACTGATACAAAAGCAAAGTAAATTACCAGTTCTATATGTTGAAAGAAAAGAAAAACTTGCTGGGGATATTATACCTAAAGTGGAAGTAATTCAAGATACATATCTACAAATGATTGAATTAGCGCCAGATGTAATCATTGATTTAGATATTACATCTCCTTATAGAAGGGTAAAAGATCTGGAAAGTATTGTAGAAATATTTTCTTCTGGAAAATATGATATTGTTTTTAGTGTTGTGCAAGCTCGACGAAATCCTTATTTTAATATGGTTGAAAAAAAAGAAGACGGATTCTATAGAAAAATTTGTCAATCTTCATGTATTGCTAGGCAACAAGCACCGCATTCATTCGAGTTAAATGCAAGTATTTATGCTTATAAACCAACTTTTTTAAAAGGAAAAATAGATAGAACTATATTGGATTATCAGTGTGGTATTTCTATTATGCCAGATTATTTGGTGCTCGATATAGATTCAGAAGAAGATTTTGAAATGATGCAATATCTGTATGATTTTTATTGTGAAAAGGATATTGGCTTAAAAGAAATATATGAAATTGCAAGGACTATAAATCATGAAGAAATAAAAGAATAGATTATCTTGTTATATTTTTGTTTAAAATAATTAAAAATATATTACATATATTTTTAAAAAACAGAAAGGTTTTAGTGGAAAGTGAAAAGATATTTATGGGACTTAATTGTAAATGGATTTTGTTATTCGTCAATTATTGGATTTAGATTTCGTCGGAGTATATTTAAAATATTGGGCATGAATTTAGGACATAATACAGCTATTCATAAGTCTTGTTATATAAGTGGCAATAAGTTAAGTCTTGGAGATGACAGTTATATTAATCGTAATTGTACTTTAGATTGTATAAATGCATCAATTATTATAGGTAAAAATGTTGGAGTGGGATTTAATTGTTGTTTTTTTACTACAAATCATGATTACTCTAGTTCATTTAAAAGAACAGGAAAAGTTATTGCTAAAAATATTGTTATTGGTGATGGATGCTGGATTGGAGGAAATTCTACAATTTGTCCAGGAGTTTCAATTGCAGAGGGTTCTGTTATAGGTGCAGGCAGCGTAGTTACACATGATTGTCAATTAAAAAATCATTTATATGCGGGGAATCCTGCACGAAAAGTGAGAAAGCTATAACATTTAATGAAGTAAAAACCATAATTCAAAAGAAGGATTAGAATATGCCAATTGGTAACCTTCTTTTTCTGCAATTTGTTTGGCTTTCTGTAAGGATGCATTAGAATTTTCATCTCGGTCAAATACACACCAGATAACATCACCTTCATCGGGATAATATGGATTTGTTCCCAGAGTTGTCTTAACTTTTTGGACAAGGCGGTTTGCGGCCTTATACTGTGAGGGAATCGGAAGAATATCAATATGACATCCTCGGCTCCGAAAACGTTTAAAGTATCGAACTTCTGTTTCGGTTCCTTCACAGATAAGGTATACAACAGGGTTTCTTTTTCGCTTGTGTGCAGATTTTCGGCTGATTTCCCTTATTCTTCCCATACGGCAGTACCCCCGATAAATGGAATTGCACCATAACGACCTTGCAGATATCCTTTGGAGATATTTTCTCCTTTCCTTGGTGAAAATTCGGTCAGCGCATAAATATCGGTCTGCATGGATGTTTCATTTTTTTCTGCAAACCATAGCTGCTCGCGTCGTAAAAGGGACAGATCCAAAAGTCCAGTATCATGTGTGGTAAAAATTAGCTGTGTATGGTGGGAGATGAACTCTCTCAGGGAGGAAAAAATTCTATAAATTATATTTTTACACTAAGTCATGTTTTGTGATACTTACAAGTAAATATTTTCCCCAACCCCTCAAAATAGAGCAGTTGGAGTTTCTTGTAAATTAAGAAATCCCGACTGCTCTATACTGCCGATTTTCCGCTTCCATTTTAGGTTACCCAGCCATTCTACCCAATCAACACCTTCTTCCCCTCAAACGCGAAACCATACTTCCTTATCCTTTCTGCCGATATCCCATGATTACGCAACAAGGCATCATACTTCTTTTCTTCTATTTGTTTCAACGCCGCCTGCGCTGCACTTTCTAACGTTTCCCCATTTTTTGCATGGACAACTTTAAATTCGATAATAAAGGCATCTGCTTCCTTTTCTTTCGGTTCTATCATGATATCATATCGGCCAAATCCGCTTTCTTTATTTGATGAGATATAATATTTTTCCCGTAATTCTACGATTAATCCTAATACAAAACCATGATAGAATCGTTCGGGCTGTAATTTTGCCGAAGGTTTTTTTCCTGTATCAAAACTGCTGAACAATTCACTGGAAATATCGTTCATATATTCATTCATCCCTTCCAAATCATGGGAGAGAAGTGCCTGTAAAAATGCATTGTGAATCTGGCGGCATTTTCCAAACCAGTCTTTAATCATAGAGTGAAACATAAAGTATACTTCCCGGTTGGTCAGTTTCAGGATATATTCCGTCATCCCGGTTTTAGGATTAAATTCAGCATACTCCGGTTTTAAGTATCCGCTGGCCATGAGAATACTCCACACGGCAGAGTCATCCTGATCAAGCTGATTAAATACAATCTGTTCATCAAATGACGTATGAAACTCCTTTCCCTGAATCAGTGTTTCCGTTATCATCTTTATCTCCGAACTTCCCTCCCGGATTAACTTTCCTGTCAGATTGTTTGAACTGGAGTTTGCCCAATATGTTCCTACCTTCTTTTTATCCAGATAATGAAGGATGGACCATGGATTATAAATATCTTTCCTTTTTCCAAAAATAAAGCCGTCATACCAGTCTTTTACTTCTTCTTTTTTCCCGGACAAACCATAAGCATCCAGGGCGGCAAAGACCTCTTCTTCGGTAAAACCAAAGCAATCGGCATAGTTGTCCGAGGTTGTTGTGACTACTTCAAGATTATTCAAATCAGAGAATATGGATTCTTTGCTTACTCTGGTTATACCTGTCATGATTGCCCGTTTCAGATAAGGGTTTGTTTTAAACAGTGCATTAAATATACCTCGGGTAAAGGAAACCAGTTCATCCCAAAAACCATGAACATAAGCTTCCTGCATCGGCGTATCATATTCATCCAGTAAAATGATCACTTTTTTTCCATAATAGCGGGAAAGATAGTTGGACAGAGCCTTTAGGGAATAGGATGCTTCATTATCTTCCATGTCAACAGAAATATGCAGAAAGTCTTCTTTTTCACTTTCGTTCAGCAAATTGCCTTCTAAGAGAAAATGACACTGGTTATAAACCTCTTTGATAATGCGGCAAATTCGCTTTCTTGCCTGTTCATAGGTTGTTTCTTTTACATCTGCAAAGCTGATAAAAAGAACCGGATAAGTTCCCTGAAGTTGGCGATATTTTTCATCTTCCCATATGGCAAGTCCCTGAAATAAATCCTCCCTTCCCGCATAGCGGACAGAGAAAAATTTCTCCAGCATACTCATATTCAGGGTTTTTCCGAACCTTCTTGGTCGGGTAATTAATGTTACTTTATCCAAGGCTTCCCACCATTCCCGAATAAAGTGCGTTTTATCGATATAAAATATATTTTCCATCCGTATTTCTTCAAAATCCTGATAACCAATTCCAATCGTTTTTTTCACCTGCTCACATCCTTTCCTTTTTTTCGATAAAACTCACATACAATCTGTTTTCTTTTATACCGTAGTCTTAATCAAAATTTATAGATATCCCGTTTCTGATATTTGCTGTCGAAAGATAAAAGTTATACCATTTTCCAATCAGAGATTAAAATAATGCATTTTTCTCTTTCAAAATCATCCGAATGGCCTCATGAAAGCCAGACGTTGTCCATGCCAGGTTTTTCACATCACAAATCCCAACTGAAATAACCAAATGAAATGCAGCCAGCCTGTTCCTTATTGATGAAAAAGTTTCTTTTCTCTTTACGTTTAGTATAACAAAACATGCCTGGTAAGTAAATAGGGATAATGAAAGCGTTGTTACTGTTCACCTAAGACATATGCCTTTTTTACGCATATCCTCCGTAAGTGCCTCTCCGGTATAATCTTTATCACCAAGAATGACCATCCCCCGGAATATTCGCATGGACAAAACAGAAGGCTTTATTTCATTATTTTGAAAAATTCACCAAAATATCCTAATTCGTTTGAAATTATTCCTGTTTTTTGATAAGCTATTTTCATGAATTACCCGACAAGCTGCGGCAAGATATATAATTCATACACAAGCTGCAGCAAGAATATAATCCATACACAATAAGGAGAAATCACCATGAATCACTGCAACCACCGCATTTTCCGGCACACACAATTTCTGGCGCTGCTGCTTGCTGCTGCGCTCTTATGCACCTCCTGCGGCCAGTTAAACCCTCCGGACGGCACGGATACTGACATTACCAAAACCGACGGCAGTTCCCTAACCGATACTGTGATGAACCTGATCAATGCCGGAAGCGACCGGCTGACGGCAACTACAATGAGCCTGACCAAAACGGAAGGCACCGTAAATATTTTGTCCGATAAAGGAAAAACTATCCCGCCTGTGGATGGGATGAAGCTTTACAGCGGCTACGGCATGAATACGCAGCCGGTCAGCTATGCATGGCTGAATCTGGATCGGGTAAAACTGGTGAAAATGGATGAGAACAGTGAAATAGACATTCAGAAAAAGAAACATGATCTGGAAATTCTTGTCCGCTCCGGAGCATTGTTTTTCCATGTTGCCGAGCCCCTGGACGATGATGAAACCATGAATATCCGCACATCTACCATGCTGGTGGGCATCCGAGGCACCTGTGGCTGGGTAAATGCCGAATCCGATACTCATGCACAGGTATACCTTCTGGAAGGCAAAGTAACTGTAACTGCGGCATCCGGTGCCAGCGGGGAGGAAGTCACGGTATCTGCCGGAGAAATGGCCGAAATTACCATAACGGAAAACGGAGAAACCGAAATCACCGTAACCGGATTTCCCGAAACCCAAGTTCCCGGGTTTATCCTGACGGAGCTTGAGCAGGACGACGAATTGTCCCGGGCAATTCTTGAAGCTTCCGGCCTAGATGTTTTAAATCCGCCCTCCGCCGCAGAGCTTGCCCATGAAGCGTATGACCGGGTTCTGGACGAATACCGGAAACTTCCCTACGTAAATATCTGGTTCGGCCAATGGGAAAACATTGACTGGGATGCATACCGGTATATTCATAAGGGCCTGGTTACATTTGATGACAAACATGCCGGCTACGCCTATTATGACATTGACAAAAACGGCACAGATGAGCTGTTTGTCGGAAGCTATGGGGGATATCGTTCCGGTTTCCGCTGGAATGCCCTGTACACCTTTGACGGCACGGACGCCGTCAGCCTGGCTATGCAGGTCGATGAAGGTTCCTATGAAATTCTGCAGGACGGCATATTCCTGCTTTACAGCAACGGCGGGGTGATTGATGAAGTTTACCGGATTAACGCCGATACCTGTGCTCTGGAGCAGGTTACGGACTCCGATATTCCAACGTACAACAGGGACGATGAGCGCTCCTGGGAAGCTAGCTTCATCGAACCGAATGAACTGACCTCCCACGGCGGCGAGCTTGATCCTCTGCTGGAATGGACTGCTTTGGACGGAGTCGGAAACTTTATTCTGACGGAGGAAATCAGCTTCGGTGATGTGCGCTATGTCGGCAGTTATATGAATGACGAAACGGGAGTATCACTGGATATTTCTTTTAATGGCAGTGGATACACCCTGTTTACTCCGCGCCCAGGCGATCCTGCCCATGCCGACTCCTACTCCCTGCGCCCGGCAGACATGGGCTTTGAGCTTGCTGACTGGCAGACCGGAAGTATCCTTCTGACCCTTTCGCCGCACAATGGCGACCTGGCTGTATCCACTACGGGACTTGAAGATTCCCTGGAATATCTGAACGGATACTACCGCCGGAGATAATGTGCAGGTGCCTCTTGTGGGGATTTGACGCAAATGAACGCAGCCCACTGCGCCGTGTTTATTTGCGTCAAATCTCCCACAAAGAAAAATTTCTAAGCCCTGCAGCGTTTTTTCATTCGTTGTAGTTTTTGGTATGGATTTTTGGTAGTTATTTACAAAAATTTTACAAAAAAGATTTTGCGAAATCTATTGATAATCCGTGGACTTTTGAGTATAATAGAAAACAGGAAAGCGGACGGCATTCCGCTGGTGTGGCTGACATCTTAAATCCGATAGCAAATCCAGACGAATGGGCTGGAGGGTTGGCAGGCAACGATAAAACCTGATAGCGAATCCAGACGTATGGGCTGGAGGGTTGGCGGACAACGATAAAACCTGATAGCGAATCCAGACGAATGGGCTGGAGGGTTGGCGGACAACGATAAAATCAGTCATTAAGGGAAACGCACAGCACCACGGTGTTGTAGTTTCCCTTTAAATTTTTTATGGAGAAAAACCAGAACCTATCTGCAAGCATGATGGGAAATTATAATAATTCGCATCCGTTGCTTTACACGGAAAAATTGGTTGGCGGAGTTAAGTGGGCTGTGGGATTTCGGGATGTTAATGGAAAAGGTAACTTTATACCAGATACACTGCTTGAGGGAGATATCAGAAGCAATGTTCATGATACTTATAGAATAGTTGCGACATACATAAAACGCGCAGGAGAATCTGAATTTGAAAAGATGATCTATAAAGCGAAAAAGTTGGAATGTGATAAGCTGATTTCACAGATAAAATGCACGAGGGTACGGAGGAAAAGACTATGCAGTTAAATATGGAGCAGAAAAAGCTGATCCAGAGTATGGTTATGGGGCAGTCTATGGTAAAAGGAGTGGCCGGTTCGGGAAAAACGACGGTGGCTGTGCATCGGGTTTCTTTTTTGCTGCATAATTATTGTTTTACTCCCCAGGATAAAATTCTTATGGTCACTTTTAATAAAAGCCTGACCTATTATATTGAATATATTTACGGCCAGATTGATGAGGAGGAGCAGTATCGTTTATTTGATGCAGGAGATAAAAATAAGCAGGTGAAAATTACCAATATTGATAAGCTGCTCTATCATTTTTTCCTTATGTACAGCGAAGAAAATAAGAAAAAATTAACCTTTGCGCGGGCGGAACAGGAGTCTGTGATTTTGAAGGAATGTATCAGCGCATTGAGGAAAAAGTTTAGTGATGTCAATATCCTGAATATCCGTTTTCTGGGGTTTTTAAAGAAAGAGATTGCATGGATTAAGGCGTGTAATTTTACAGAACTTCAGGTCTATCAGACGGCAGACAGGCTGGGGCGTACCGGTGCGAAAGGGGTGGAAGGACCGCAGAAGCTGATGAAGAACAGCCGGACCAGAGAGGCAATTTATGAACTAATGGTGATGTATACCAGGGCTTTATATGCACAGGGGCTGTGTGATTTTCAGGATGCGGCTCTTTATGCTCTGCGGTATTTAAAGACACACCGGCCGGAGCAGTATACGCATATTATTATTGATGAAAGTCAGGATTTATCCAGGGTGCAGTTAGAATGTCTGATGCAGATGTATGATGCAGGAAAGGATTACAGCAGTATTATGTTCGTGGCGGATACTGCGCAGAGCATTTATCCTACATCCTGGCTGGTCAAGGGGCGGAGTTTTACCAGTATTGGACTGGATATGACAGGGAAAAGTAATTCTCTGGCGAAAAATTACCGAACGACAACACAGATAGCAGAGGCTGCTTACAGCCTGATTCAGGAGGATAAGGAGATTGTTGGAGATGACAATTTTGTTAAGCCTTCCTTAATTGACCGACAGGGAAGCTATCCGGTATTTCGCTGTTTTTTTACTATAGAAGAGGAAATTCTGGAAACGAAAAAGCTGATTAAAGAGAAATTATTAAAACATTATTCGCCAAGGGAAATTGCTGTAGTTGCCAGAACCAGAAAGATATTAGAACAGTTCCAGATGGATTTTCAGCATGAGATAGAAACTACGCTTTGTTCCAGCCAGGAAGAGATTGATTTTGGAAAAAATACCATGAAGCTGCTGACGATGCATTCGATTAAAGGTCTGGAATTTAAGGTGGTTATTCTGGTGGGGCTTACGGATACTTTGCTGCCGAACCAGAGGCTTTTGCAGGAAAATGACGATGCGAATTATGAGGAAACCATGGAGCGTAAATTATTTTATGTGGGGATGACAAGGGCGACAGAGCGTCTGTACATGAGCTGCCATGGGAAGCCCTCCCGGTTTATTTCCGCCATAGGTTCACGGTTGTTAAAGATAAAGGATGGTGCAAGATTCAGCATTTTTTCGGATATTCCTTTGAAAAATTATCTTTTTACGGACAAAATTGCAGATATTTACGGCAAAGAAGAAAAGATTCGTCAATGGCTGTTAAGAGAACTTTTAGAAACCTATCATTATCCTATAGATTTATTGGGAATAGAGTATCGTGTGCAGGTATTTTCTCAGGTGGGGTTTGCCGATGTGGTTGTGTATATTTACCGGGATAATCGAAAAATTCCCTATATTTTGGCAGAAACCAAGTGTTATCGGGCAGGGATTGAGGAGGCCGGGGAGCAGTTAAAATCCTATATGGCGGTGGTGCCGGAGGCTTGTTATGGTGTGGTTACTGACGGGAATTCTCTGAAGATTATTGGGCGGGACAAAGATGAGTTAGAGGATATTCCGATGTTTGATCATTCCATGCTGCCTGTCAGTATTCAGGAATATCGATTTGTTGATTTGGTGAAAAACCGGCAGTATGTTTTTTGGCAGGACGAGGAATGCCCGGATGAAGTGATTGCTGTTTTTGATGGTGTACAAAAAAATCTTAAAGGTTCGGAAATCGTGAAATGCCCGGTATTTGCAGATATTGCCGCAGGGTGTCCGATTGAAATGCAGGAAGGGTTACAGGAAATCTTTATGCTGCCTTCTGCATGGGTGAGCGTTTTGTCGGAAACCTTTATTCTGACCGTAAAAGGCGATTCCATGATCAATGCGGGAATTCATCATGGGGATCGGGTTGTTCTCAGAAAAGCGAGTGTAGTAGAAAACGGGCAGATTGCAGCCGTGGAACTGGATGGAAACATAACGCTAAAGCGGTTTCGCAGCATGGGAAGTTTTGTGCTGCTAATTCCAGAAAATGACGAATATGAGCCGATGATGGTGAACCAGGAACAATTTCGTGTACTGGGGAAAGTAGTGGGGGTGATTAAGCGAAAATAAAAAGATAAATGGCGTAAACCGTGTGGTGGGAAAACATTTAAAATGCAGGAGCGGAATCTTTCCGCTCCATTGATTTTTTTATACCGTAGCCTCAATCAAAATCTTATCACCAATGATTAAAGGAAATCTTATAGATATCCCGTTTCTGATTTTCCGCTGTCGAAAGATAAAAGTTATACAATCTTGTTTCAAATATTCGATTTGCAATTACAGCTGATCCTTTTTGATTCTTAATAAAGCCAAACATGCCTGCTGCATCGATGGCCGGATCGTTGCCATATTTACGGAAAGATTATTTTCATCAAGTAAATGCAAAAAATCGTCAGCAAAAGACAGGGCAAAACAATTCTCATGTTCAAATTCTGCACTTCCAAAGGTTTGAAAATCCATGGAAATCACATAATATTCGGTCTGTAAATGATCCTGTAAGGCCCTTAAGGTCGTCGTTTTTCCATATTGTCTGGCTTTATTTATGGTAAAATACATTCCTTCATCTACAAATTTCTTTATTTCTGCCAGGCGGCCTTCGATATTTACCATATAATGTTTTTCTGGGATACATAAACCGGTTATATTAAAAATTTTCGCCATTCCCTGCTCCTTATTGATGAAAAATTTCCTTTTTCTTTGCATTTAGTATAACAAAACATGTCTGGCAAGTAAATGGAAATGGTGAAAGATTAAATAAAGTTTATATTTACATGAAAATTGATTGAGAAAAAATGCTGGAACTGAAGTGAAAATATGGAAAAATAAGATTTATCAGACTTGAGTGTAACATAATATAGAATTGTGTTACACTGAAAGTTACCACGTAATAATAGCACTCTTTTCGCTATATTGCAAGGTTTTTTCGGAAAAATAGATTAAGAATTCCTGGAAAAATGAATTAAGATTTTTTGAAAAAAGACAAGAGAAGAAATCTGAAAATCATTGGCAAAATCGGCGGAAAACCCTGTATTTATCAATGTTTTTAACCTGCTGGCAGGTGCAGCCCAGTGTAACACAATTCTATATTATGTTACACTGGGCTGTCTATTTTTTACGATGTTCTGATGTCCCATATTTTGGAAATTTCAGGGAAATAACAGGGCAGGAGAGAAAGAATAGGTGGTGCAGAGTTGTAGAGTTGTCTGTACAAAACCGGGAAAGAGAAGGGTGAGTCTTGAGGCTGCGTTCTCTGGAAAGGGGTTATATTGGCTGATGAGGAGCAGGTTCCATTGGTAAGCTGTGTTATTCGGAATATTGAAAAATTATCCGGATATGGCGAAGCCTGCCCTTTTTTGGTCAATCGATGTAGTTTGTATTGTAGCTTACGGTGACATGACAACATGGCAAAGGGAGGAGAGTTATGCAGTGGTATGTACTGCAGACAAGGACTGGTGAGGAAGAAAAGCTGGTGGAAATGATTCGCAGGATTGTTCCAAGGCATTTGTATGGAGAATGTTTTGTTGTCTATCATGAGCAGCTTTGGCGGAGGCAGCAGAAAAATCTGGTGCAGGTAAGGAGAGCCTTTCCCGGGTATGTGTTTATTACATCCAGGGAGCCGGGGGCTTTATTTTTTTGCCTGAAACAGCTTCCGGCCATGGTAAAAATGATGGCAAGAGATGATGATTTTTTTCTTCCGGTTGAGGCAGAGGAAGAGGCATTTTTAAAGAAAATTATGGATGTTAATCATGTGATAGGGCTTTCCTATCTGGAAACGGACGGGAAGGGAAATGTCCTTTCGGTAACCGGGCCAATGAAATCCTGCATTTCCCGAATGGTACTCTGTCGGTTTGGAAAGCGCTATGCTCTTGTGCGAATGCCGTTTCTGGGGAAGGAAAAGGAGATTTTTTTTGGAATTGTCTTAAAAGAGGATTTGAGCGAGGAACTCTGGTACGGAAAGGTGGAAGCGCCGATTCGGGTGCCGGAAAGGTATCATTTATCTGACAGGGTGCGGCTTTGTCCTGAAAAGATATGAGTTTAATGATAAGAATAGCATTGGTTGTATTACACAGGGAGGAGAGTGGATGCCGGTGTTGTGGTATCTGTTAAAGACCTGGGCGGGAAGGGAAGAGGAACTGGTAAAAGAGGTTCAGCGCATTCTCCCGCCGCAGATGTATGAAGAATGTTTTGTGATTCGGCAGGAGAGGATTTGGAGGAAGCAGCAAAAGAGCATTGTCCATCTGGAAGCTTTATTTCCCGGATGTGTATTTCTGACCTGCAGGGAAATGGAAGAAAAGTCAGAAATAGATGTGGGGGAAGGGCTGGAAACCTTAGAAACCGTGGCGGAAAGAAGGCAGGTTTTGCAGCGTTTGGTTTTGCATCGTTTGGAGAAATTTCTGGCAGATTCACGGACAATGGCAGGTGGTGAGGCTGCGATTTCGCCGATGACGAGAGAGGATGGGCAGTTTTTGGAAAAGATTTCCGGGGACGAGCATGTGGTTAGGCTTTCCTATGTGCAGAAGGATGAAGAGGGAAATATCTGTAAGTTGTCCGAACCGTTAAAGGTTTTCCAGGGGCAGGTGGAGCGTTACCAGTTTAAAAAGCGCTATGCCATGGTTCGTCACAGGCTTTGGGGAGAAGAGAGGACGTTTGTGCTGGGGATTGTTTTAAATGAAGATGGAGGACAAAAGTTTCTGCGCAGAGAAGAACAGAAGCTTTGGTTCAGAGGAGATGGCATAAGATGAGCAGCAGTCGATTGGAAAAATACCTGCCGGGAAATAAGCGGGTGAGGATGTTGGTTTTAATGGCTGTGGATATCTGCACAGTCTGTATGGCTTCCTTTCTGGGGCTGTTTATCCGCTTTGATATGAATTTTGGGAAAATCCCGATGGAATATGTGGAGGCCGTGCTTTTCTATCTGCCGTTTTACCTTGCGGCAACGCTTGTGATATTTTTTCTTTTCCGGATGTATTCCACGATGTGGAGTGTGGCTGGGGTGAGGGAAGCGGGGCATATTATTGGGGCCTGTGGACTGGCTTCATTGATTCAGATTGCAGGAATGCTGATGCTGGAACTGAAGGTGCCAAGAAGTTATTATGTGCTTTCTTTTTTTACTCTTTGCGCCTGTGAAGGACTGGTAAGGCTTTCTTATCGGATATTGACCAGTATGCGTTTGCCGGGAAAAAGCAGAAAAGCGGGCAGTCGGGTATTGATTGCAGGAGCAGGGACAAGCGGAGCCGTGATTTTAAAAGAAATGACGACCAGTCAGTATGCTCCGGGGCAGGTGGTCTGCTTTGCGGATGATGATAAGAATAAGGTCGGGAAAATCTTAAATGGAGTTCCCATTGCCGGAAAGAGGGAAGATATTCCCAGGCTGGTGGAGAAATATGGGGTG
This sequence comes from uncultured Clostridium sp., assembly GCA_946553025.1. GTDB lineage: Bacteria > Bacillota > Clostridia > Lachnospirales > Lachnospiraceae > Caccovicinus. Next base: position 33,942 of record CAMNRM010000007.1, on the reverse strand, counting down.
GATGAAATTTATATTGCCATGCCATCGGCACCGGCGAAGGATAGGAAAGAGATTATTGAGATTTGCCGGGAAACGGGATGCAAAGTAAAGATTTTGCCGGGAATTTACCAGCTGCTGAATGGGGAAGTCAGCGTGGGAAGGCTGCGGGAAGTGCAGATCGAAGACCTTCTGGGACGGGAACCTGTGCGGGTGAACCTGGATGAAATCTTGGATTATGTTAAAGGGAAAGTCGTGCTGGTAACTGGAGGCGGAGGGTCGATTGGGAGTGAACTTTGCCGCCAGATTGCCGGACATCAGCCGAAGCAGTTGATTGTTTTTGATGTGTATGAGAATAATGCCTATGATCTGCAGCAGGAGCTGAAGGATAAATTTCCGGGATTGAATCTTGTAGTATTGATTGGGTCAGTGAGAAATACCCACAGGATGGAAACGGTGTTTGCAAAGTATCGACCGGATATTGTGTACCATGCAGCGGCGCATAAGCATGTGCCTTTGATGGAAGATAGTCCAAATGAGGCGATTAAAAATAATGTCTTTGGTACATATAAAACGGCGAAGGCAGCGGATAAGTATGGGACGAAGCGGTTTGTGCTGATTTCTACCGATAAGGCGGTGAATCCGACGAATATTATGGGAGCCTCGAAGCGGATGTGTGAGATGGTGATTCAGATGATGAACGCCAAATCAAAGACGGACTTTGTAGCGGTGAGATTTGGAAATGTGCTGGGAAGTAATGGATCGGTGATTCCTCTGTTTAAGAAGCAGATTGAACAGGGCGGGCCGGTGACGGTGACACATCCGGATATAATTCGATATTTTATGACGATACCGGAGGCAGTTTCACTGGTACTGCAGGCCGGGGCTTATGCCAGAGGGGGAGAGATCTTTATCCTGGATATGGGTGAGCCGGTGAAGATTTTGGATTTGGCGAAGAATTTGATTAAGCTTTCCGGGTACAGGCCGGGGGAGGATATTGCTATTACCTTTACCGGTTTGCGTCCGGGAGAAAAGCTGTTTGAAGAACTGTTGATGGACGAGGAAGGGCTGCAGGATACACCGAATAAGCTGATTCATATTGGAAAGCCGATTGAGTTTGATATGAGGAAATTTGAGGAGCAGTTGGACAGGCTGTATGAAGTGGCAAATATGGATTCAGATGCGATACGGGGAGAAGTGAAGAGGATTGTGCCGACGTATCAGCCAGAATATACTTGAATGAATACAGAGAGAAAATACTGATAGGATAAATTTTTAATAGCAATTAAAAAATAATGAATATTCAGAAGGGAAGGGTTTTTAATTATGGTTGTACCATTTTCTCCGCCGGATATTACCGAGCGTGAAATTCAGGCAGTATCAGAAGTGCTTAGATCTGGTTGGATTACTACAGGCCCGATAACAAAAAAATTTGAAGATAAAATAGCAGAATATGTGCATACCAGTAAAGCAGTATGCTTAAATTCAGCAACAGCGTGTATGGAACTCACCCTTCGGTTATTAGGCGTAGGGCCAGGAGATGAAGTAATTACTTCTGCTTATACCTATTCGGCAAGTGCCAGTATTGTAACTCATGTAGGCGCAAAGCTTATTTTAGTTGATTGTGAAAAAGATGGGTATCATTTAGATTATGAAAAAGTAGAAAAAGCGATAACTTCAAACACAAAAGTAATTATTCCTGTAGATATTGGCGGAGTAATGTGTGATTATTCAAAATTATTCCAAATAGTTGAAGAAAAAAAGAACCTTTTCCAGGCCAGGAATAAGGTCCAAGAAGCTTTTGGAAGAGTCATTATTTTATCAGATTCTGCACATGCTTTTGGTGCTTTTCAGAAAGGAAAAATGTGTGGAGAGGTTGCAGATTTTACTAGTTTTTCTTTTCATGCGGTTAAGAACTTAACTACAGCAGAAGGAGGGGCTGTTGTATGGAGAGATATTTCAGGTATAGATAATCAGTGGATTTATCAGCAATATATGCTTTTATCTCTTCACGGACAATCAAAAGATGCTTTGGCTAAGACACAGTTAGGTGCATGGGAGTATGATATTGTAGCGCCAAACTATAAATGTAATATGACGAATATTATGGCGGCGATTGGGTTAATACAGTTGGAACGCTATCCGGAAATTTTAGAAAAAAGAAAAAATATTATTCAAACTTATGATGAGATGTGTCGGATACTTCCCGTAGAAAAGTTAGAGCATTTTACAGATACAAATCAATCCAGTGGGCATTTATATTTGGTTCGGGTAAATGGGTATGATGTTAAGGAAAGAAATGATTTAATTATTCAGATGGCAGAAATGGGGATTGCAACCAATGTTCATTATAAGCCATTGCCTATGCATACTGCCTATAAAAATATGGGATTTGATATTATGGATTATCCAAATTCTTATGAGCAATATAAAAACGAAATTACTCTTCCGTTACATACATGTCTTACCGATGAGCAAGTGAATTATGTGGTAGAATGTTTTTCTCATTGTATAATGGTTCATAGATAGGCAGCTGATTGAAAATAATTTTAGAAGATGTGATAAGAGGAGATGAAGGAGAAGGGAAGATATGCTTTGTAAGTGGGAAGAACTTCCTGAATTTATGAGGATATCAGAAGTCAAAGAGTATTATCAAAGATTGTCTAAGAAAAAATTTAGTTTGTTGGTTAAACGAACTTTTGATTTTGTGATGTCTACAATGATGTTGGTGTTTTTTGCACCGATTTTTTTATGTTTAGCAATATGGATTAAGCTAGATTCACCAGGAGATATTTTTTATCGGCAGGAGAGGGTAACTCAATATGGAAAAATATTCAGAATTTATAAATTCCGAACGATGGTACAAAATGCAGATAAATTGGGAAGTTTAGTCACCGTAAATGAAGATAGTAGAATTACAAAAGTTGGAAAATATCTTCGTAAATATCGATTAGATGAGATTCCACAGTTGTTGAATATCTGGAAAGGTGAAATGAGCTTTGTAGGAACAAGACCAGAAGTTGTAAAGTATGTAAAAAAATATACAAAAGAAATGTATGCCACTTTACTTTTACCCGCAGGAGTAACATCCGAAGCAAGTATACAATTTAAAGATGAAGGTAAGATATTGGATGGTGTAAAGGGTAAAGAGGTAGAACGGCTGTACATAAAAGAAATTCTTCCACAGAAAATGTTTTGGAATTTAAACGGAATTTTGAAATTTTCATTATTATCTGATTTGAAATGTTTATTTTTAACGGTAATCGCTGTACTTAAAATATAGTAGGGAAAGATTATGAATATTTTATTGTTAAATCATTATGCAGGAAGTCCTGAAATGGGAATGGAATTTCGTCCATATTATTTTGCCAGAGAATGGGTAAAGATGGGACATTCCGTAAAAATTGTAGCAGGAGATTTTTCTCATTTACGAACGAAACAACCTGAAGTAAAGAGGGATTTTCAAAAAGAAATAATTGATGGAATTGAATATCGTTGGGTAAAAACAGGAAGTTATAAAGGAAATGGAGTGCAAAGAGCTTTTTCTATGTTTCGGTTTGTAGGAAAGTTGTTCATCCATTCTTCTAAGATTGCGAAAATATGGAAACCCGATGTGGTAATTGCTTCCTCAACTTATCCATTAGATACTTATCCTGCACAAAGAATTGCTAAAAAAGCAAAGGCAAAATTGATTCATGAAGTGCATGATATGTGGCCAATTACGCCGATAGAAATAGGTGGCATGTCAAAGTATCATCCATTTATCATTCTTTTACAATTGGCTGAAAATTCTTTTTGTAAGCATTCAGATTATGTGGTTTCAGTGCTTCCAAATGCTAAAGAGTATTTAAAGCGGCATGGTATGGCTGAAAATAAATTTATTTTTATATCTAATGGAGTTGTTTTAAGTGAATGGGAAAGTAGAGAAAAATTGCCAGATAGGACAAAATTATTGATAGAACAGATTAAAAAGAAACATGAGTTTGTTCTATGCTTTTTTGGAAGTCATACAAAATCTTATGCGTTAGAATATATAATTGATGCTGTTAAATATTTTGACATTACAAAAATAGGATTGGTATTCGTTGGAGATGGAGGCGATAAAAAGAATCTGATTAAACGAAGTGAAAATTATAAAAATATTTATTTTTTTGACCCAATTCCTAAAAAATGCATTCCATCATTTTTAGAAAATATAGATGGAATTTATATTGGAGCATTAAATAATAGAATGTTTCGCTTTGGAATTGCTATGAATAAACTTTTTGATTCTATGATGAGTGGAAAGCCAATTTTGTATGCTGTAAATGCCCCTAATAATTATATAAAAAAATATCAATGTGGAATATCGGTAGAAGCGGAAAACGTAGAAGCTTTAAGAAAAGGAATTGAGATATTCATAAATAAAATAGAAGAAGAGCGTTTGAAGTTGGGAGATAATGGAAGAGAAGCGGTTCTGAAATATTATAATTATAAAGTACTTGCTAAAGAATTTGAAAAGATTTTTAGAATTGTAGATTAGGTATATGAGTAAATAGTTTAAATATAGATGATTATTAATTTGTATAGTCATTTTTGGGAGGAATAATCTTGAAAATTGTAACCGTAGTCGGAGCTCGCCCTCAATTTATTAAAGCAGCGGCAGGCTCACGGCAGATTAGAAAGGAGCATCAGGAAATATTGGTTCACACAGGGCAGCATTTTGATGATAATATGTCTGCTGTTTTTTTTCGTGAAATGCAGATACCAAAACCTGATTATAACTTAGGAATTTCTGGTGGAAGCCATGCACAGATGACAGCAAAAATGCTGGTTGGTATTGAAGATATTTTACTTAAAGAAACCCCAGATGCATTACTTGTTTATGGAGATACGAATTCCACATTGGCAGCAGCACTGGCGGCAGTAAAACTCCATATTCCTGTTCTTCATGTTGAAGCGGGAAACCGTCTGGGAACGTTGGACAGTCCAGAAGAAGTAAATCGTATTACTGCTGATCATATGGCATCAATTAATTTTTGCGCCACAGAAGATGCACTGGGAAAATTAGTAAGAGAGGGCCTTGGTGAGCGGTCGTATTGTGTTGGAAATATTATGTATGATTCTTTTCTCCATTTTGCGGATTTGCCCTGGGACAATCCTAATATTATTGATTTTTCCGGGAATAAGATAAGCGTTCCTGAATCTTATTATTATATGACATGCCATCGCCAGGAAAATACATACAGCGATGAACCATTGACAGAAATTCTTCTTGCGATGAACAGTTTGGATGCCCCGACAATTTATGCTGTACACCCGCGAAATCATGAACGGGCAAAGAGAATTTGTGAAAAAGAAAATTTTAAAAATATTATTCTTGTACAGCCAGTTGGCTATTCTGATTCTGTACATTTAACACAACATGCGAAAAAAATTGTAACCGATTCCGGCGGCCTTCAGTGTGAAGCATTTTATGCTGGAGTTCAATGCGTTTTTATTTTGGATTATGTGGTTTGGCCGGAAACGATGGTGGATAATCGAAACCAGCTTGCCAAGGCAGAACATAAGGATATTCTGAAAAAATTATCGGCGGAACAAAAAATTGATCCGAACTATCACCCCTTTGGCGATGGTCATGCGGCGGAAAAGATTTGTAAAATAATCAGTGAATGGTACATAAGGAGATAACCAATGAATAACAATTTATCAAACAATAAACCATTAAAATACGCACTTATCGGTTGTGGACGTATTTCACCCAATCATATCGAAGCAGCGAAAAATAACCATTTAGATTTTACTGCAATTTGTGATATTGTGCCAGAAGTGATGCAGGAAAAGGCAGAAAAATTTGTGTTGCATCATGTTCATCAATATACCGATTATCAGGAACTTTTAGCCAAAGAAAAGCCGGAACTTGTTGCGATTGCTACAGAGTCCGGAAAACATGCAGCGATTGCTTTGGATTGTATTGAAGCAGGGTGTAATGTGATTATCGAAAAACCTATTGCTCTTTCAATTACCGATGCAGATGCAATTATCGAAGCCGGAAAGAAAAAAGGTGTTTTGGTCTGTGCAAATCATCAAAATCGTTTTAATAAATCCGTTCAGTATATCCGAAAAGCATTGGAAGAAGGACGTTTTGGAAAATTGTCCCATGGTGCTGCGCACGTGCGTTGGAACCGGGGAGAGAGTTATTACACACAGGCACCCTGGCGCGGAACCTGGGCGCAGGATGGCGGATGTTTAATGAATCAGTGCATCCATAATATTGATTTGCTTCGCTGGATGATGGGGGACGAGATTGAAGAAGTAATGGCTTATACCGATCAGATTCTTCATCCCTATCTTGAAGCCGAAGATTTGGGGATGGCGATTGTCAAATTTAAGAATGGTTCTTATGGTCTTATTGAAGGAACAACCAATGTTTATCCGAGAAATCTGGAAGAAACCTTGTATATTTTTGGTGAAAAGGGAACAGTAAAGGCAGGTGGTACTTCAGATAATATTATCGAAGAATGGTGTTTTTCGGATAGACTTGATGATTCAGAAATAGTGAAAAATACCTATAGTGAAAATCCGCCGAATGTATATGGATTTGGTCATACACCTTTATATGCTGATGTAATAGATGCAATTCAAAATGGTCGAAAACCATACATTGATGGGGAAGCGGGAAAGCGTGCTTTGGAACTTGTACTTGCGATTTATCAGTCGGCTGCTGAACATCGGCCAGTGAAATTGCCCCTTGAACACTGTTCTACACTGGATTTTACCGGACGTTTTGGTTCCGGAAAATACCAGGGATGAGGTGAGAAGATGGGCAGTTTTTTTATTCATCCAACAAGTATTGTTGACGAAGATGTAGAGATTGGTGAAGGGACGAAAGTCTGGCATTTTTGTCATATCCAATCAGGATCAAGGATTGGAAAAAATTGTTCTTTTGGGCAAAATGTTAATGTTTCTAATCACGTCAATATTGGAAATGGAGTAAAAGTTCAAAACAATGTATCCCTTTATGAAGGAGTGGAACTTGAAGATTATGTTTTTTGTGGGCCATCCTGTGTATTTACCAATGATTTGACACCAAGGGCGAAATATCCCAAAGGGCATGCAGGATATCGAAAAACTGTTGTTAAAGAAGGGGCGTCCATCGGTGCAAATGCAACGATTGTTTGCGGACATAACATCGGAAAATGGGCGCTGATAGGTGCTGGGGCAGTGGTAACGTCAAATGTTCCGTCACATGCCGTAATGCTGGGGGTTCCTGCCCGTCAAAAGGGATGGGTGTGTGAATGTGGTGAATTATTAGAGGAAAATTTAATTTGCCGTCAATGCGGAAGACAATACAGAAAAACAGACCATGGTCTGGAGGAGGAATTGTGCAATTCAGAGATTTAGGAGCACAGTATCAGGCGTTGAAGTCAGATATTGATGCAGGAATTCAGGAAGTAATTGAAAGTTCAGCATTTATTCTGGGAAAACCAGTTGCGGAATTGGAAAATAAGTTGGCTGCATATGTAGGGCGGAAACATTGTATTGCCTGTGGAAATGGAACAGATGCATTACAGCTTGCTTTAATGGTTTGGGGAATCGGGCCAGGAGATGCCGTATTTACTTCAGATTTTACTTATTTTGCATCTGCCGGGACTGCGTCTATCTTAGGGGCAACTCCTGTTTTGGTGGATATTGATCTTGCTACCTTTAATCTTTCCCCAGAAGCGTTGGAAACTGCAATTCAACGGGTATTGCGTGAAGGAAAATTGAATCCTAAAGTGATTGTTCCGGTCGATCTTTTCGGACAACCAGCAGATTATGAAAAGATACTTTTGATTGCTGAAAAATACGGGCTGAAAGTTTTAGAGGACGGAGCACAGGGATTTGGAGGAAATATTCAGGGCAAGCGGGTAGGTTCATTTGGTGATATATCAACCACATCTTTTTTCCCGGCAAAACCATTGGGATGTTATGGCGATGGAGGTGCTGTATTTACGGACAGTGACGAAGAGGATGCAAGACTGCGCTCGCTTCGTGCACAGGGAAAATCCCCGACGGATAAATATGATAATCGGGAAATTGGCATGAATTCCCGTCTTGATACACTTCAGGCAGCAATCCTTTTGCCAAAATTTAAGGCATTTGCAGAGTATGAACTGGAAGCAGTGAATAAAGCGGCGATGTGGTATACAGAGCGTTTAAAAAATAATGTTGTAACTCCCGTAGTGTTGGATGGATTTTATTCCAGTTGGGCACAATATACGATTTTATTGGAAAACCAAAAAGAAAGAGATAAAGTGCAGAAGACTCTTAAAGAAAGAGGAATCCCTTCGATGATTTATTATCCAAGAGGTCTTCATCAGCAGGAAGCTTATCGCTGGATGGGATTAAGTGATAAAGATTATCCGAATACGATTGAAGCAACAAAAAGGGTACTTAGTCTTCCCATGCATCCTTATCTTACGGAGGATGTTGTTGAGGAAATTTCTGCGTGTGTTCTGGAAGCGATAAAAAGGTAAGGAGAGAAAAAGTTATGGAATTTAATCATATTTATTCGGGTTTGATTTCCGGAAAAGAAAAGCTTGCACTGGTAGGATTAGGTTATGTAGGAATGCCGATTGCTGTTGAATTTGCAAAACATGTCAAGGTAATTGGTTTTGATATTAATGAAAAACGTATCAATGAATACCGGAATGGAATTGATTCAACAAATGAAGTTGGGGAGGCAATAAAAAATACAACTGTAGATTTTACGGCTGATCCAAAGCGCATTTCTGAAGCAAAATTTATTATTGTTGCCGTTCCTACACCGGTAAAAGATGATAATAGCCCAGATTTAAGACCTGTAAAAAGTGCTTCAAAAACTGTGGGACAGAATATTACTCCAGGTTCCATTGTCGTGTTTGAGTCAACCGTTTATCCAGGAGTTACGGAAGATATCTGTATCCCGATTATTGAAAATGAATCTGGATTAAAATGCGGTATTGACTGGAAAATTGGATATTCTCCAGAACGGATTAATCCTGGCGATCGGGTACATACACTGACGACTATCCGTAAAATTGTGTCGGGAATGGATGCGGAAACAGCGGAAGAAGTTAAGAAAGTCTATGACATTGTGATTAAAGCAGGGACATTTCCTGTGTCAACAATTAAAACGGCTGAGGCAGTAAAAGTAGTCGAGAACAGTCAGAGAGATATCAATATTGCATTTATGAATGAGATTGCAATGATTTGCGATAAGCTGAATATTGATACTGATGAAGTACTTGCCGGGATGAATACAAAATGGAATGCCCTTGGATTTAAGCCGGGACTTGTCGGAGGACATTGTATAGGAGTTGACCCTTATTATCTGACCAATGCAGCAGAGAAGCTTGGCTATCACAGCCAGATTATTTTAAATGGTCGGCAGGTTAATGACAGCATGGGAGCATTTGTTGCGGATGCCGCCATTAAAGAGATGATTGAAGCCGGGAAGGCTCCTAAGAAATCAACGGTTGTGATTATGGGACTTACTTTTAAAGAAAATTGCCCAGACACGCGGAATAGTAAAGTTGTGGATATTGTTAATCGGCTGAAAGAGTATGAGATTGAGCCAGTAGTTACGGATAATTGGGCCGATAAAGAAGTAGCAAAACAGGAATATGGAGTGGAACTGGTTCCCTTTGATAAGGTGCCAAAGGCAGATTGTATTATTGTCGCTGTAGGACATAATGAGTTCCGTTCGATGTCGATGATGCAGATTAAAGAACTGTTTAAGGATGAACTTCCTGATGCAGAAAAAGTGTTGTTGGATGTGAAGAGCTTGTATAGAATGGATGAATTGAGGGCTTCGGGGATGAGGTTTTGGAGGTTGTAAAGGCAATAATAGTAATTGAATGAAAAGTAAAAGTGAATAGATTAAGAAAGTTGAGTATTGAATTAATGCAAAAGAAAGTAAAAGTTTGTCATTTTACAAGTGTACACAGTTCAAATGATGTAAGAATATATCTGAAAGAATGTATTTCATTGAAAGATGCAGGATATCAAGTATATCTTGTAACACGAGGAAAAAATCAGGTAAAAAATGGGATTAAAATAGTTGGATGTGGAGAGGCCAAAAATAGAATTGAAAGGATGTTTTTCTTTTCGCATAAAGTATATAAAGTGGCAAAAAAGCTGGATTGTGATATTTATCATTTTCATGATCCGGAATTACTTCCTTATGCTTTAAAATTAAAACGAATAGGGAAAAAAGTGATCTTTGATAGTCATGAAGATGTTCCATCTCAAATATTAGATAAACCATGGATTCCATTTGTTCTAAGAAAGTTGATTTCAAACATTTACCGTTTATATGAAACCTATGTGGTGCAACAAATTGATGCAGTTGTCACTGCTACTTCACATATTGCAAAACAGTTTAAAGAACGTGCACATAAAATTATTATTATAAATAACTATCCAAAATTGGAAGATATTGTTTTTCATAATACTTCATTTGAACGGAGAGAAGCAATAATATGCTATGCCGGAGGCTTAAGTGAAATACGTGGAGAGCAAGTAATGATAGAGGCTATGAAAGGTGTAGATGCAACGCTTATTTTGGCAGGAGAACATGCGAAAGAAAAACAAGGAAACGTAAGTTATTTAGGAAATGTGGGAAGAGAAACAATTAATGAACTTTATGGAAAAGCCGTGGCAGGATTGGTACTTTTATTACCAACCGCAAGTTATATTTATTCTTTGCCAATTAAAATGTTTGAATATATGGCATCGGGAATTCCGTTCGTAGCATCGGATTTTCCTTTATGGGATAGAATTGTTAATAAGCATCATTGTGGAGTATGTGTATCTGTTAATAATATAAAAGAAATAGAAAAAGCAATTAATTATCTCTTAATGCATCGTCAAGAGGCAGAAGAAATGGGAAGGAATGGCAGAAAGGCTGTTGAAAATTATTTTAATTGGAACCATGAAAAAGATAAGTTAATTAAATTATATCAAGAATTATCAGAAAAAAGTTGAATTAAGTTTATACATTGAGTAAAAAAGATTTCTGTTAATGGGGTAGTATAAATGGATATTTTAATTATTTCTAGGGGAGTGCCAACAAAACAATATCCATTAAATGGCATTTTTGAATGGGATCAAGCGAAGGCGCTTGCTTCCATTGGACATAATGTAACATTTTTTGCTATTGATTTGAGATCTATACGTAGAAAACGTAAGTTTGGTATATATAAAGAAATAAGAGGTGGCATTTGCGTTTATATAATTGCTTGGCCAATTGGAGCACTACCAATGAATATTTTTTGTAAAATAGGGAGTAAGGCATTAAGGATTCTATATAAAAGAGTGTATGCAACGGTTAAAAAACCCGATATTATACATGCTCATTTTACAGATATGGGCTGTATTGCAGCCAATTTAGCAAAGATTAAAAAAATTCCATTGGTTATTACCGAACATTCTACAGCGATAGATAGTGAAAAAGCAAATTTGGAGATTATAAAATGTGCAAAGTATGGGTATTTAGCAGCAGAGAAAGTTATAGCAGTAAGTAGTAATTTGGCGGATAGAATAAAATCTCTTACTGGTGTTTCATGTACAGTAATACATAATATTATAGATCCGTATGAGGCATTTTTAAATAAGAAAAATGAAACACATCAAGACTTTACATATATATCTGTTTCCAATCTGATTAAAAGAAAAAGGATTGATTTGTTGATTGATGCATTTAAGTTAGTGAGCGAGCAAAATAAAAATGTATATTTAATAATAGTTGGAGATGGCCCCGAAAGAAGTTCTTTAGAAAAACAAGCAGAAGTTTTGGCGATAAATAATCGTATATTGTTTACAGGTAGATTAGAACGAGATGATATTGCCATTGAATTTGATAGAGCAGATTGTTTTGTATTACCATCAGATTTAGAAACCTTTGGTGTAGTTTATGTTGAAGCAATGATGAAGGGACTTCCTGTTATTGCCACTAGATGTGGAGGGCCAGAGGAATTTGTAAAAGAAAAAGTTGGAATGTTAGTAGATAAAAATGATCAAAAGGCTCTTGTTAGGGCAATGTTAGATATCTACAATCAATATAATTTATATGATCCTAATGAGATTAGAAAATATGCCATTGATAATTTTTCACCAACAGTGATTGCTAAACAAATAACAGAATTATATAAAGAAATATTGCAATGATAAAAGTCAATTTAAAATTGTGTATTAAACATTTAAAAGCAGGTGAATAAAAAATGAAAACAATAATAAGGTTTGAAAAAGAAAATCGTAGTATTCGAATATTAATTTTGCTCTATATTATGTTGGTACACCTGTTATATTTACATTATTTTAAAGATACATTTTTAACAAGCTATTATGGTTTATTGTTTCAATATAAGTTTAATGGGGAGAAGTATATGTTTTGTTTATTTGAAACAATATGCATATATTTCTGTACTATAGATAAAATTAAAATTCAGAGGATGACAGAAACGATAGTCTTCTTTTTGAATTTGATGTATTTTATTCCTGGAGTTGTACAACAGGCTGTTACCGATGTAAGCTGGAAGTTTATGATCTATTATTTTATATTCTGGATAGGTATGATGTCTTGGACTAAAATACTAAAACCGCATAAATCCAGTCTTTTAGGTCAAGTATTAACAACTCATGAACCACGAAAATATATGCTTTTTATGGTGGTAGTAGCTTTAGGAATAACCTTGTTTATGTCAATTTATATGAAGCGTTTTTTATCTTTATCTAATATTATGAGAACCTTATCTGATGTGTATGGTGTTAGAACAGAAGCTACAGCGAAATCTATACACTGGGTATTGACAAATTTTGAATATTGGGCTGCATATTTTATGGTAGCAGCAATAGCATATTTTACTGAGCGAAAGAGATGGATAATTGTTTTTGTTTTAATGATTGGAGAGTTGACAATTTTTATTCTTCAGGGAAACAGAATTGTTTTATTTTTAGCGTTAGTTGCTTTGGCTACAGGTATATTGGAAATAGATAATAGACGCTTACTTGTATGTTTGGTAGTTATTTTATTTATCTCTTTAATTGAAGTGAATATAAAACGGACAGGTTTTATTGTAACAGATACATTTCGAAGATTTGCAGTAGTTCCTAATCGACTTGCTGAACAGTACTATGATTATTTTTTGACACATATACCAGATTTTTTAAGGTCTTTAAGTGATCGAGTTGTTAAATTTTTAGATATTCCTTCTCCATATTATTCCCCAAGTATTGCACGAATTATTGGTCAAGAATATTATGGAAAGGTTATGGGAGCAAATACAGGTTTGGTGGGAGGGGGAGTATTTTGTTTTGGCTCTGCAGGGCCAATTTTTTCGACATTTGGATATATATATGCTTTTAGAATGTTTGAAAGAGCAACATACAGTTTGAAAAATAGTAAGATGATAATGGCGATTTCATTATTTTTAGGCTCTTTAGTGATTAATTCTCCAGCTCTGCTTAAAGGAATTTTTTCGCTTTCTTATATTATGATGCTATACCTTTCCATGATTCCTCTTAGTCGATCTTATCTTAACAAAAGTTGTAATTAAAAAAGAATACATTAAGTAAGGAGGAAAAAATGGAAATTAAGAAAAATAAAATGAGGATATTATTTATTAGCTATGTAGATACAGGACATACTGATTCAGGTTCAGGAATAAGACCTTTACGAATGTTAGAGGCATTTAAAAAAAGTGGACATGATATAATAATACTAACTGGAAGTCAAATGGATTCTAGTCGAAAAATAAACATTAGAGGGATTTTATATGAAATACAAAAAAAACCAGTTGATTTGTGCTATATTGAATCGTCAACCTATCCAATAATGCGACATGAAGATCGTAAGTTAATAAAAACTCTTCATCATATGGGAATACCAACTGGCTATTTTTATAGAGATTTTTATAGAAAGTTTCCTCAATTATTTCCAAGAAGAAAAGGGTTTATTAATAGTTTAAAGGAATTCTATTTAGATATTTTACAATGGTTGACTGATAGAGTAGTTCGATATTGTGATATTGTTTATTTCCCATCAGATGAATCACATTGCTTATTTTCATATATTGATATGAGGACTTTACCACCTGCTGGAGAATATAAGATTTCAAATTTCAATCATTCTTATAATACAGTTATTTATGTAGGTGGAATCACTGAACGATATGGTTTTGACTTACTAATTAGAGCAATGAAGATAGTATACGATAGAAATAGAACTATAAAATTAATTGTTGTTTGTCGAGAAAAAGAATGGAATGAGATAAAATATAAGTATAGTGATATTTCATGGATGGAGGTCTATCATACTTCGGGAATAGGATTAGAACCACTTTACCGAAAAGCAGATGTGGGAATTCTTACTAAGAAAAGAAATGCATATAACGATATGGCTGTATCAGTTAAATTATTTGAATATATTAGTTATGGTTTACCTGTGATTTCAACATGTAGTGAAAATAATATTATTAATAACTTAAAAATTGGAATTACAGTTGAAGATAATGAAACAGCAATAGCAGATGGATTAGAACAATTACTTTATAATCAAAAAAAGTACATAGAGTATTATGAGAATATTAAATATGCATTAAAAAACTCATCTCAATGGAAACATAGAGTAGAACAAGTAATTCTTGATTTGACAATGAAAAATAAGGAGATTAAGCATGGACAGAAACAAAATACCTGAATTTGTTAAAGTGATATATAGAGAAAGTTACTATGTGTATAATAGAGTAAAAGGGAAAATATTAAAATTAATTGTTTATATTTCACCAGAATTGCATGCAAGGTATGAAATGAATCGAGAAAAACAAGTTCTGCGGCGTCCGGTAAATTTAAAAACTCCATTATATTTTCATGAAAAAAGGCTCTGGTTAAAATATTTTGTATATAATCAAAGTTCATTGATTTCTAAATGTTATAATAAATATGAAGTAAGAGAATATATTAAATCGAAAGGGTTAGAACATATTTTAAATGAATTGTATTATGTTTGGGATTCAATTGATGAAATAAAATGGGATGAATTGCCAGATGAATGTGTAATTAAGGTTGCTAATGGATGCCAAGGACATGTCTTTAAACGGAAAAATCAGGAATTTAACATTGACAAAGCAAAAAAAATTCTTAAACAAAATATTAGGCGATCAAAATATATTTTTGAGATTTCAGGTAATTTGTTTTGCTATGGTACTAAACAAAAGATCATTTGTGAAAGGATGCTTCACTCCAATATAGGTAAAAACTTTCCAGAGGATTTCAAGTTTCATTGCTTTAACGGTGAACCTAAATATTTGGAATATATTTCTGATAGAAAAGGAAATAAGGTACAATCTTGTTTTGTTGATATGGATTTGAATGATTGTCATGAGTTGGAAGGAGAATCTGCACCAGGGACAATAGATGTACCGCCACTTTTCCATGAAATGCAAGAAGTTTCAAGGATATTATCAAAAGATTTTCCATATGTACGAGTAGATTTATATGTTGAAGATGAACAAGTGATATTTGGTGAACTTACATTTACACCATATCAGCATGAAACTGAAAGATCACAAGATGTATTGGGTGAATTGTTAAATATTGATTACTTAATTCAAAGAAAAAACAGACATAGTTGATTCAAAACATGATTATAAAGGTTTTATCTTAATAGATTATCTTGTATTGACGTTCTTAAGAGGAGAATTATGAGTATTGAAAGAATTTTGATACAAATAGGACAGCAGACAAAAATATTATTAAGAAATGGTTTTGCACATATATTTGCAGGAACATTTTTAAATAAAGCAGTTACAATGTTATCTAGTATTGTTATTGCAAGGCTTGTGGATAAACAACAGTATGCATATCTAAGTTATTCTGATACGATATATGGCTATCTGGCATTATTCTCCGGATTAGGCATGGGTTCTGCATTGTTAAAAATATGTGCTGGAAAAAGTGAAAAAAAGCAAGATCGAGCTTATTTAAGTTATGCAATAAAGTGTGGAATAATTTTTGAAATATTGTCATCAATAATTCTTGTTAGTGTTTTTTTAACAATAAAAATACCATTTCCACAGGCAAGGCATTATATTGTTATTTCTGTGCTTTATCCGGTGGTGTATTGTATTTATGATCTTTTAATATGTTATATACGTTCTAAATCATTTAATAAGCACTATGCCTATATAAATCTTACTTATAGCGTTTTGACATGTGTTTTTAGCATAGTCCTTGTATTAATATGGAATGCCCCTGGATTAATCTATGCAAGATATATTGTTTTGAGTTTTATGTTAATATATGTATGTCATTTTGTTCTTTTGTTTATAGGTGAAACTCCTCATTATAGATTATCCGCTAATCAGAAACAAGAATTTTGGAAAATTGCAATTACATTAGTAGTTGCAAACGCATTTTCTGGAATGATACCGTTTAATGAAAATATGTTACTTAGCCATATTATTGCAGATGAAGTGATATTGGCAAATTATAGGGTTGCAGGTTTATTTCCTCAAATGATACTGCTGGTGACTCAAGCCATCAATGTTTATTTTTTTCCAATTGCGGCTGGAATGGATAATGAAGGGATTTGTATAACTAAATATGGGATAAAGGTCGGGTTACTCAATGCTGCCATGGTTATTATAGGAATACTAGGTGGAATATTGTTTACACCTATTTTTTTACCACTTTTTTATGGTAATAAGTATAATGATGCAGTTAGTATCTCATTAGGTTTATGGATTATGAGAGGGATGAATGCTGGCATTAGGATGGTGCCAATGAATATGCTTATTGCAATTGGTAAATATAGATTTAACTTAATAATGTCAGTAATTACTTTTGTGATTCAAATTGTTGTAGATTGGATTTTTATTATGCAATGGGGCATATATGGGATTGTTTTTGGTACTGTTTTTATATATCTAATTACAGGTCTAGTTTATTGGATTGTTTTTATTCATGCTTCAAGCAATAGATATAATAAAAAATTTAATTGAGATAATTAGATTTATTAAGATTCACTAGACTTTCAGAATAAAAAGAGTAGCTAAAAAATCATATACAGGTATTTCTTAATTAATAAAAAGTAAAGAGGAGAAATTTGTGTATTTCAGGGGCATAATAAAAAACATCCGAAAAAAATCACTTTACGCAATATTATTTATGATATATGTAAGCCTACTGTCCAAGTTTATCTTTCGGATGTTTTTATCTGTAGAATTAACAGACGAGATTCATGGCATTGCATCAATTTATCATATTGTACAGGGTAAAGTTCCTTTTATGACTTCTTGGGATTATCATACGGGATGGTGTTTACAAGTTTTTCTTTTTAAAATGTTTCGTTATTTCTCACAGGATTTAGAGGGAATTGTTTTATTTTTTCGGATATGTTATGGATTTTTTTCACTGATAATTGTTATAATTGCTTCCTTGTTGATTTACAGCAAATACAAGAAAATATCAACAGTATTGTTCATATTTCCTTTATTGTTTTGGGTTCCATTTTCTATAGGTCAAATAAGTTATATTACTTTTCCTGTCCATATGTTAATTTTAGTAGCTATATTACTGTATACAGCAAATACAGGGATTGTAGAGCGAATTCGATATTTGACCACAGGGATTTTAATGGGGATGGCCTGTATTACTTATCCTACATTAGCGGTGATGGCTGCTTTATTTATATTTTGGATTATGCTTTTTGATAATAAGAAAGTGCGAGTAAAAAATATATTTTGGTATGTTTTTGGTGGTGTCTTGGTTGGAGGAATATTTTGTTTTTGGATATTCTCACAAGGCTCTTTTTCTTTACTTATTCAGGCATTAAATGGAATGTTTTCATCACCTCATGAAAAAACGAAAGGGATAATTAATACAGAATTTATAATACGGATGTTTAAGATTCCATTTAAGACGTATTTTTTGCGGAAGTTTACGGGGATTATTTTTGCCTATTTTTCATTAACTATCTATATTCATAAGAGAGTAAAAAAGGGAAAGACTATCTGGAATACATTATATTTTATCTTATTTCAGATAGTCAATATTTATTTTAATTATCTGAACCTGGGGTATCTGACTTTTGGGAACTTTTTGGGAATCATTCCCATTATGATTGATTTAAGAAAAGAAAAAAGAAATTCTTTTGTCATTTACTTTATTGTATTGTTTTTCTTTTGCTTAACCTATAGTTTTACTTCGGATAATAAAAATGTTTTCGTTTCTTTTGAGGCAGCGGGAAGTTTGATTACGCTAATAGCGGGATTAGTATTTTATGTCTATAGTTTTACTGAATATCAATTTACTGGAATAGTTATTTCTCTTTTATTATGTGTCATTGGATTAATACATGGTTACACTTATGTTTACCGAGATGAACCTGTAAAACAATTAACGGAGCAGGTAACACAGGGGATATATAAAGGATTATATACTACAGAAGACAGAAAGGAATTTGTAGAGGAATTAGAACAATTATTAACAGAACAAATTTCGAAAGAAGATAAAATTTGCACAGCAACACGAATACCGTCTGCTTATTTAATGGCAAAGGCTCAAATATGTGCGCCTCAAACCTGGGATGCACAATTTTTATCTCGTGGATATACTTCTGCTTCTCCATTATTAGATTATTTTCAGGCGATTAATGATATGCCGGATGTTTTTATTGCTTCCACAATGGATGTGTCAGATTTTTTTGCTAGCCCCAAGTATGAAATAAATACATTTATTGATCAATATTATGAGTTGTATTGTGAAAAACAAATTCAAGAAGTGACGATTTGTTTTTGGAGAAGAAAAGATAGTTTAAGTAGGAATTAACAACAGACAGAAGAAATAAAGGATAAGATTATGGAAATATTATATATTGTGATGCCCGCATACAATGAAGAAGAAAATATATCTAATGTTGTAAAGTCCTGGTATCCATTATTAGATGGAAAATCAGAAAATTCTCGACTTGTTGTGGCTGATAGTGGTAGTACAGATAGGACACATGCTATCTTAATGAATCTAAAAAAGGATTATCCTAAGTTGGAAGTTTTGACAAACACAGAAAAACAACATGGTCCTAAACTGATAGCTCTATATGATTATGCGATAAAACACAAAGCAGATTATCTATTTCAGACAGATTCCGATGGGCAGACCAATCCTGAAGAATTTAATAGCTTTTGGGAACAAAGAAAGGAATATATGGGAATATTTGGTCATCGTATAAAACGTGGTGATGGAAATATGCGTGCATTTGTAGAGAAGGTAGTATGTTTTATTTTGAAGATTTATTTTGGAGTTAATCTTCCTGATGCTAATGCACCATTTCGTCTTATGAATGTTCATACATTAGAAAAATATTTATATAAACTGCCTGAAAACTATAATTTGCCAAATATTATGATAACTACATACTACAGCTATTATCATGAGAAAATGAAGTTTTGTCCAATTTCCTTTAAACCTCGACAGGGAGGAAAAAACTCTATTAATATTTCTAAAATTGTAAAAATAGGATGGAAGGCAGTTGGTGATTTCAAAAAACTAAAAAAGGAAATGAAATAAGCCATGAAGATAAGGGAGCAAATTTTTCTATATAAAGATATCATTTTCTATTTATTTTTTGGAATATGTACAACTGCTGTAAATGTAATTTTATATTGGATATGTGCTTATCCCTTAAATCTAGAAATTATGCCAAGTAGTATAATTGCATGGATTTTTGCAGTTTTGTTTGCCTATATAACAAATAGAAAATGGGTGTTTTATAGTGAAGCTACAACAAGTTTAGAGAAAATAAAAGAATTTTTTTCTTTTTTGGGGTGCAGGATGGCAACGGGAATTGTTGATTGGGTTTGCATGTTTATTTTTGTTTTATTGATAGGATTCAATGATGTATTTATAAAATTTGCAGCAAATGTTCTCGTAATTGTTTTGAACTATATAGCAAGCAAATGGATTGTTTTTAAACATAAGAGTTCTACATAAAAAATCATTTCATTTTTTGCTAAGTACAAGAGTTTATTGAAAGGAATATAAAAATAAATGAAAATATCTTACAAGAGATTGGAAATATATTCCATCTTATATATTTATTTAGGGGTGTTTATTTTTATTGGAGGTTGGATACGTCTGGTGATTTCTGTAGCTTGTATAAGTATATTCCTTTATTTCTTGTATAAAAGATACTTTAAAGAAGAATCATCACCTGATAATGTATTGATTGGGAAAACTATAGTATTTGTGATAATATTGGGAATTTTTGCATGGCTTATTGCATCGGGCATAGGCGGCTTTTGCAGACAAGCTGGTGATTGGCATAAACATAATGCAATTTTGAATGATTTAATAACCTATAATTGGCCTGTTCAATATGTCTTGCATGATAATGAAAAAGCTATACTTTCGTATTACTTATTATTCTATTTGTTCCCGGCATTAGTAGGAAAAGTATGTGGATTTCGTTTAGCTGAAATCGCCTTGTTAATTCAAAGTGCTGTGGGTATATTCCTTATCTACCTGCATATTTGTTATTTTTTAAAACTTAATACAGGGAAAAAACAGATTGGTGTTTTTGTATTATTAGTTATTTTTGGTGGAAATGTGCTTTTTGGCAGATGGATTTATGGTTTTATACATCCTGAAGATTTAAGTGCATCCTTTCATTGGTTTAGTAATATTGTGCGAATACAATATTCCAGTCATATTGTTTTAATCAGATGGGTGTTTCCACAATGTATTATTCAATGGCTTGTTACCCTAATGATTTTGGAAAAGCCCTATAAAGTTGAAGATTTTGCATGGATTGGAATTCCTGTTTTTATGTATTCATGTTTTGCATTTGTTGGATTAGTCCTTTTTTTGTTATACTGACTTTTGCTGAATTATATCGAAATAGAAATATTATTAAATGGGTGAAACGTATATTTTCTATACAAAATATTTATGCGTTCTTTTTAATTTCACCAATTTTTGTTTCGTATATAGCAGGAAATGTATTTCAGGAAAAACCAGATGTGGTAGGATTTCATGTAATTAATTATTCCGGAAGTTGGAGTTTGTATATTATCTTTTGCTTGAGTAATTTTTTGATTTGGTCGGTCTTTATTTGTAAAAAAGAGTTGAACAATTTGAACTTCTATATAGCTAATGCTGTTTTATTATGTTTACCATTATTTTGGTATGGTGCATGGAATGATTTATGTATGCGTGCATCTATACCGGCATTTTTTGTAATTGCTATATTGCTTTATCGATATATATTGGATTTTGAAATTCAAAAAAATATACATAAAATTCCATTTATATTTTGTATAAGTATGGTGATTTTTTCCGCATTACCTCAAGTAAAGGAGTTAGCAAAAAATGCGCAATATTTTTCCTTGAGTGGGGAATATCGTTCGGATGATTGGACAACACTATCTGGAAAATTAGTTAGAGATGGTACAAATGATGAAATTGCATATAATTATGTAACTTATCATTGTGAAGATGGCTTTTTTGTTCGGTATTTTGCTAAGTAATATAATGTTTTGTAAGTGACTCAAAACCTGATACAGGTAGTATAGCAGAATAGTAACTATTTACATCATATCATATTTTGAGTCACGTACTATTTTATAGATCCCCCATCTCTGTGCTTACGAATAATCAAACGAATAGAACTATTCTAAGGAAGTTCTATGGTAAACTTATACGGACTATTTTGTATATCATTTACTTTTTTTAATTCTGGGTATTCTATATATATCTGAGTTTTTGTTACTTTTAATTCTCCTATGCCATCATCTCCAATACCTAAATAACTCCTGTTTCTTCCTAAAATTAAGTATTGATTTACAAAATTTCTGCATATAAACTGTCTTTCATTTTTGCCTAATATTTCTTCAGCATTATCAATTACAATTAAAGTATTTTCTTTTGTTTTTAACATGGAAATTAATTTTATTTTATGTCGATTTATATCTTCACTGTTAATGCAATAGATATTGCTGAATTCATCTTGAGCAGTTATATTATTTAATATACTGTATAGTAATGTTTTTCCTATTCCTGAATCTCCACCTAATAATGTTATTCGGGAGTTAAAACATAATTCTATAATTTTTCCATAAGCTCTTAATTTTATTTTTTTATGAATCATAAATATCCTCCCAAACATCTAATAATTCATATTTGTTTGTACATAATTTTTTGCTGTTATTTATTCTGACAGAAATCTTTAAATTATCTGGAATTATGCAAAATGATAAATAATATTTTTTATTATCCATGTTATTAAATAGTATTTCTATTACATTATATCCACATTGACTGATATCAATAATATCATTTTCTGAACAATGATTTGCTAAAATAAGTGTTTTTGTACCAGTGGATATTTTTAATATATCTACATGATTGCTAAAAGGAGTGTCAATATATCCATCATCTTTAGATAAAGTGGAGCCATCAATTTCCTTTAAAAAAATTATATCATTGTCATCTAATTTTAATTTTTCTGTTAAAATTAATGAATTAAAATAACTATCTATATTTTGTATGAGTTTCGTTCCTTTTTGTATGGCATTTTTATTAATGAATAATTGATTCATTGATGAAACCTCCGGTAAATTTTTTCGTAGTTCCAGCTATTTATTCCTGTTTCTATCATATATTTATCTGCAAAGTATGCCACGTCTATTTCTGAAATGTTTTTTAATATAGGTTCTTTCCATTGTTTATCGTATGGGTTTCCATTATAAGTTATATTTAAAAATTGTTCTAAAGATTTGTATATTTCATTACATGTAAATCCAAATTCCGAGTATTGAAGTATATCTAATAATTTTGTTTCCTTATCGATACTTCTTTTTTTGATTTTGCATGTTCTGCGATTATCTTTACTACAGCAATCGATAATCCAACAGGGACCCAATTTATTTTTAGTTATATTTGCTTTTGTATTATGTGTCAAATTTAATATTTGTTTGTTTTTTAGATTCTTCAATAATAGACTTATAGGTTTCTTTTGTATGTTCATTATCAATCATTCTGTCAACAATGACAATAATCACTTCTGTAGATGTATTATTTCTGATTTTATTTCTTATAGCACGATTTCCTTTTTCACCTATAACTTTAAATCGATTATTAAATAGTGTTTTATTTATGTGATTCCAAAAAATGTATCCTGAATCACTGTCTTCTACCCATATTTGCAAGTATAATTCCTCCCTTAGTTCATACATCCGCTCTATCCAATCAACACATTCTTCCCTTTAAACGCAAGGTCATTATTTTTCCTTTTCATTCATAGCATGATATTTACAAGATCTGCATTTCCGTCAAACTACAGCAAATCATTTCTAACATTAGTTCTACAAAGCAGAAACTGTCAGCTTCTTTATCAGCTCGGCCTAAGGTTTCATAATATTCATTTTGCCGTGACTGAATGAGTTCCTCCACAGGAAGCCAGTAAAATAATTCTTTCCATTTTCCAAGAAGCAAGCTGTGCCACATCCGGCCCAAACGTCCGTTACCATCTTGAAAAGGATGTATAAATTCAAATTCGTAATGGAAAATAGAACTTTTTATTAATGGATGCATTTCTGATTCCTGATACCATGTGAATAAATCCTGGATTTGTTGCGGGACAAATTTTGCAGGTGGTGCCATGTGCATTAATTTTTCTCCGGCAAAAACACCTACGCCTCCAGAACGGAACTTCCCGTTTTCTTTTACTAAGCCTTTCATCATCAGTTGGTGTGCTTTTAACAAATCATTTATGGACAATGGATTTAAGGTAAGCAGCAATTCATAGGCATCATAAGCATTTTGAACTTCTTTTATTTCATTTGGATTACCTAAAACACGTTTTCCCTCAATAATTGCCGTTACTTGCTCTAAAGAAAGGGAATTTTGTTCGATGGCCAGGGAAGAATGAATGGTTCGGATTCGGTTTTCACGGCGCAAATGAAGATTCAGTGTTTCTGGCTGCATAACGGTAATCCGGCCAACCTGTTCGCTGATTTCTGCCACGAGATTTAACATTTTTTCGGTTATATGAAATGGGGGATTGTAGCTGCTCAAATTCAACACCTCTTACTATTCGTTTTTTTCTAATTCCTGTTTTGTCATTTTAACAAATATTCTTTGAAAAGGCAAGATTATATGTTTTATTATTTATCAGCTGTATAGCTTTTATTTCTAAGCCCTACAGCGTTTTTTCATTCGTTGTAGTTTTTGGTGTGGTCTTTTGGTAATTGTTTACAAAAATTTTACAAAAAAGATTTTGCGAAACCTATTGATAATCCGTGGACTAGCGGAATCTTTCCGCTCCATTGATTTTCTTTTATACCGTAGCCTCAATCAAAATCTTATCACCAATGATTAAAGGAAATCTTATAGATATCCCGTTTCTGATTTTCCGCTGTCGAAAGATAAAAGTTATACAATCTTGTTTCAAATATTCGATTTGCAATTACAGCTGATCCTTTTTGATTCTTAATAAAGCCAAACATGCCTGCTGCATCGATGGCCGGATCGTCCGGATTATAGATAATCGGTTTTCCTGTAAAAAGAAGAGATTGAAGCATTCCATTTAATACAGGAAAATCGGTCAGTTTTCCAATCAGAGATTCAAATAATGCATTTTTCTCTTCCAAAATCATCCGGACTGCCTCATGAAAGCCAGCCGTTGTCCATGCCCATTTTTTTGCACAATTTAAACTTTTCTTGTTTTCATGTTGAATTTCGCTTACTTCCTCGTCCATCAGCTTACACAGCCTGGACACAAGAAACGGATAACCAGAGGTATAATCATAGATCAAGCCAGCTATTTCACCAATATTCATGCCTGTATGCCAGTCATTTTCATAGTCACTGAGCATTCCTAAGATTCCGTCTTTGGATAAAGCCATATCTACATTAAAATCTGCGGCAATATTCCATGGGCTGTTTATTTTATGTGCATCTTCAGGGCGAAGCTTTCTCTTTAGGTTTTTCACATCACAAACCCCGGCTAAAATAACCGAATGAAGTGCAGCCTGCCTGTTTCTGCCCAGATAAGCAGCCCGAAGCTGTGCCAGAAAATCCAAAAATACCTGATGATTTGCCGCACTGTCAATTTCGTCAATCATAAGAACAATCGGTTTATCTGCCCTTTGGCAAATCTCATTTAAATCTTTAAATAATTTTCTCAGGCGATAGGTTGTGCTTTCCGATTCAATGCAGGTTTTCATGTGAGAAAAGACATCGGTTAAGCTTTTTGCCATATTTACGGAAAGATTATTTTCATCAAGTAAATGCAAAAAATCGTCAGCAAAAGACAGGGCAAAACAATTCTCATGTTCAAATTCTGCACTTCCAAAGGTTTGAAAATCCATGGAAATCACATAATATTCGGTCTGTAAATGATCCTGTAAGGCCCTTAAGGTCGTCGTTTTTCCATATTGTCTGGCTTTATTTATGGTAAAATACATTCCTTCATCTACAAATTTCTTTATTTCTGCCAGGCGGCCTTCGATATTTACCATATAATGTTTTTCTGGGATACATAAACCGGTTATATTAAAAATTTTCGCCATTCCCTGCTCCTTATTGATGAAAAATCTGCGTTACTGTGTGTGTGAACAGTAACAAATCTGCTTCCAATTATTCCTGCGGTTTTCTCTTTGCATTTAGTATAACAAAAGATGTCCGGCAAGTAAATGGGGATGATGAAAGTCCGTAAAATCTAAAAAAATTATAAACAATTTCTAAAAAAAGAAATTGACACAAACAGTTTACTGCGCTAAAATGTTACCGGGGTAAATTAAGAAAAAGTGGTTGCTGTGAACATGTAAACAGCAACCCAAAAAAGGGAATGGAAGGAGTATCTGCATGATTGAAAAGGTAACACAAATCAACAGTGTGGTAAACAACCTTGTCTGGGGCGTGCCGGCGCTGACGCTGTTAATCGGAACGGGTGTTCTGATGACGGTGCTGACCGGGTTTTTTCAGTTTACGCATTTTGGACATTCGATGAAGGAAACCGCGGGAAGCCTGTTTAAGAAGAAGGATATCTTAAAGACGGAGGATGAGCACTCGATTTCTCAGTTTCAGGCGCTGTGTACGGCTTTGTCGGCGACGATTGGCACGGGGAATATTTCCGGTATTGCCTATGCGATTACCATGGGCGGCCCGGGGGCGGTGTTCTGGATGTGGGTGGCTGCGATTGTCGGCATGATGACGAATTACTCGGAGAATGTTCTTGGCATTTATTTCCGCCGCAGGAACGAGCGCGGGGAATGGTGCGGCGGTGCCATGTATTACTTAAGGGACGGGCTTGGCTCGAAAAAGGGCTGTGCGGGGATTGGAAAGGTTCTGGCGGTTCTTTTTTCGCTGTTTGCCGTGTTTGCCTCGTTCGGTATCGGAAATATGGGGCAGGTGGCTTCGATTAAGGAGAGTGTCTTAAATGTTGTCCGGTTTACCGGAAATGATACGACGGACGGGCTGATTATCGGTGCGGTGATTGTGGCGGTGGCGGCGCTTGTGATTATCGGCGGCATTACCCGGATTGCCCGGGCGAATGAGCGAATTGTTCCGTTTATGGCGGTGTTTTACATTGTCGGCTCCCTGGCGATTATCCTCTGCAATGCAGGGATGGTTATCCCGGCCTTCGGTGCAATTTTTAAGGGTGCATTCAGCATGAGGGCAGCCGCGGGAGGTATCGGCGGTGCGGTGATTAAGCAGGCGATTACCTGGGGCTTTAAGCGCGGGGTGTTTTCTAATGAAGCAGGACTTGGCTCTTCGGTTATGGTTCACTCGGCGTCGAATGTGAAAGAGCCGGTTACGCAGGGCTTATGGGGTATTTTTGAGGTGTTTTTTGATACGATCATTGTCTGTACGATGACGGCTCTGTTGATTTTAACGTCCGGAATTGTCGATTTGGAAACGGGTGCTTCGCTGAGCGGGGCGACGAAGCTGGGATTGGCGACGGAGGCATTTACCGCACAGTTCGGCACGTTTGGGGGGATTTTTATTGCCGTTGCGGTTACATTGTTTGCCTTTTCCACGGTGCTTGGCTGGAGTTTTTACGGGACAAAAGCCTGGGAATACCTGTTTGGAACGAAGGCTACGGTGGTGTACAAGGTGATTTTTCTGGCGGTTGTGCTTATCGGCTCGACGATGGGTGCCGATCTGGTGATTGATTTGTCGGATACCTTTAACGGCTTAATGGCCATCCCCAACCTGATTGGCGTGCTGACCCTGTCCGGGACGGTTGTTGCCATTACCCGCAATTACAGCGAACGGACTTTTGGGAAAAAGACGGGGGATGAGGTCAGCTACATGCTTTCCCATTTTCCGGATATTCAAAAGGAACAGGAAGAGGCTGTTAAGGCGGGAAAATAGCAATACAGCAATCAATCGCTCACACATTCTGGTGTATGGTGCAAGAGTCCGGTTTTTCGGACTCTTTGCTTTATCCTGCTGGAAATTTTTTCGTGGTGTGAACAGCAGCATTCTTTAATATTCTCTTTCAGTATCTTGTAAAATCTTACAAAACCAGAAAAAACTTGAAAAATCCCTTGTATATCTGGAATATTCATATTATACTAGGAAATGAAATTTTGAAATCTGCCTGGATATTCTGTGTAAATCCGGAATGCTTTTGCGGCAGCGGATGCCGTCCGGTGTTTTTTCAGGCAAAGCGGGGGAATGCAGATGAGAGTGATTGCAGGGAGTGCCAGGCGCATTGTGCTGAAGACGGTTGAGGGGTTAAATACCCGGCCGACGACGGATCGGATTAAGGAAACGCTGTTTAATATGCTTCAGTATCAGATTTCGGGCTGCCGTTTCCTGGACTTGTTTTCCGGCAGCGGGGCGATAGGGATTGAGGCATTGAGCCGTGGGGCAAAGGAGGCCGTGTTTGTGGAAAACAGTCCCCAGGCTGTTTCCTGCATCCGGGAGAATTTAAAGGCTACCCACCTTGAGGAACGGGCAGTTTTGCTGCAGACGGACGTCCTTTTCGGGCTGAAAAGGCTGGAGGATGGGCCGTGCCGGGAGGCGTTTGACTTTATTTTTATGGACCCTCCTTATAACTGCGGATGGGAGGCATCGGTTCTTGCGCACCTTACGCATTCCTGTCTGGCCGATAAAGACACGACGGTGATTATCGAGGCTTCTAAGGAAACCAGTGAGGCGTTTATTAAGGACCTTGGCTGGGAGCTTCTTCGTGTAAAGGACTATAAGACAAATAAACATATATTTACGGCTAAAGGAGATTGTTAGATGACAACTGCTGTTTATCCGGGAAG
This sequence comes from uncultured Clostridium sp., assembly GCA_946553025.1. GTDB lineage: Bacteria > Bacillota > Clostridia > Lachnospirales > Lachnospiraceae > Caccovicinus. Next base: position 5,683 of record CAMNRM010000007.1, on the reverse strand, counting down.
TTTTGACCCGGTAACTTTGGGGCATTTTGATATTATTATGCGGACTTCGCAGATTATGGATCATGTGGTTATCGGCGTGCTGAATAATCAGGCGAAAAAACCGCTGTTTACGGTGGAGGAAAGGGTGGAGATGCTTAAAAGCGTAACCCAGCCGTTTTCCAATGTGGAAATCCAGTGCTTTGACGGGCTGACCATTGATTTTGCCCGCAAAAATCATGCACAGGTGATTATCCGCGGACTGCGGGCGGTTACGGATTTTGAGTATGAGCTTCAGCTGGCACAGACCAACCGGGTGATTGCACCCGAGATCGATACGATGTTTCTGGCGACCAGCTTAAAGTATTCCTATTTAAGTTCAAGCATTGTCAAAGAAATTGCTTCTTTAGGGGGAGAAATCGGAGAATTTCTGCATCCGCAGGTGGCCGAGAAGATGCTGGACAAATATGCCCGGTTAAAGAAGTAGCGGGTGTGTTTGGGAAACAGGGATTTTTGGCACGATAACGGTGTATCGGGACGTGCAGGATAGAAAAGGGAGAGAAAAGCGATGAGTAGAATTGAACAGTTAATTGATGAGATAGAAGAGTATATTGACAGCTGCAAGTACCAGCCGTTATCGACCACAAAGATTCTGGTCAATAAGGAGGAATTGGAGGAACTTTTGGTTGAACTCCGCCTGCGGATACCGGATGAGATCAAGCAGTACCAGAAGATTATCAGCAACCAGGAGGCCATATTAAGTGAGGCCAGAAGCCAGGCGGATACGATGGTGGCAGAGGCTACCGCTCAGACGAATGAACTGGTGAATGAGCACGAGATTATGCAGAGGGCCTATGCCAATGCGAATGAGATTGTCAACCAGGCGAATATCCAGGCGCAGAGCATTGTCGATAAGGCCGTGGAGGACGCCAATAACATCCGCCAGGGTTCGATTCAGTATACGGACGATATGCTCCGCAGCCTTCAGACCATTATCAATCACACGATGGAGGGGGCAAAGGGGCGTTTCGATGCGTTTTTATCTTCGATGCAGTCCAGCTATGACATTGTTTCCTCGAACCGGAATGAACTGGCAGGAGGAATTGTGCAGAATCCGCCGGTTAATGACGGGCGGCCAGCAGAATAAGAAGAATGACGGTAAGCAGGCCGTGTGCAGTTTTCCAGAACAGGTAATGCCGGATAGACAGTCCGGCATTTTTTGTTACACTGCGCACCTGAAATGCCCCGGACAGCCCGCCAAATGCCCCGCCAAAGCCGATCAGAAGGATTTTTAAAAGACCGGGAAAGTGAAGGGATGCATATTCGATGCCGGTGGTCATTTCCGCGACGGTTATAAAAAATGCAGGAAGCAGCGTGCCAGGAAGGGGCAGACGGCGGATAAATACGGCAAGGATGGAAAAAAGCATAATATAGCCCCCGATTTTTACCATCACTTCTATGGAAGAGAAAAGGGCCTCGTCTAAGGAAGGGGCAGTGTTCGTTGTGCTGCTGTTTATTTTGCCGTGACGAGCAGGGCAGTCCGGCTGGGATGGGGAGGGGCAGGACTTTGGAGAGCGGTGTTGCTTATAGCAGGCTGCGGCAGGGAAAAAGAGGAAAAGGGCAGGGAGATAGACGGCAGCCGCCATTTTCCAGAGGGGAAGCGGGATGGGCTGCGCTCCGGAATTTGCCATATGCATCATATAGCCGGCCAGAAACATCGGGCTTGGAAAGCTGCTGACGGCGTAAAGGCAGCGGGCCTCGGAAAGGGAGAGGAGGCCGTTGTCCAGAAAATCACTGCAGTTTTTGGCACCCATGGGATAGCCGCAGAGCATACCGCTAAGGAGGATGAAGCTTCCGGCGCGGGACAGGCCCAAAAGCCTGTGAAGTACCGGATAAAACGGGGCGGCAAGGAGGTTTACGGCACCGAAGCTGACCATAAGATTCATGCAGATCATAAAGGGCAGAAGGGTGGGAAGTACGGTGTTATACCATAAAAGCAGCCCTTTCCTGGCACCTTCTAAGGACAGTGCGGGAAAGCATAGGAGCAGCAGAAAACTCAGGGTGAGAAGGAAGCGGTAAATGATTTTGTGTTTCATGGTGTTTTCTTCCTTACAACGGCGTATATAGTATTAGTTCAATATATGTGGAGGCTGGTTAGGCTTATGCTTTGGATTTGGATGATGATTTTCTTTTTGTCGGCTTATCAGATGACATTGACGAACTACTTTTTAGTCAACCCTGAATATTTCCAGTTAAGTGCCTATACCTGGGAATCGGATGCGTTCCGCAGGATTGCTCTGGGGGAAGCCATGCTGGGCAAGGAAGAACTGGACTTTGATGTTCTGGCTGCCTGTATGGTAGAAAAACAGTTTGATCTGCGGGGCATTAAGGAAGAGGAGTTAAAAGACTGGAAGGTATGGAAAAAGAGGATTGAAGAGCAAAAGCCGGTGGAGTTTCAGAAGTTAAAAAACAGCTATGCCATGATTTTTTCGGATGTTTATTGTTTTCCCGTCCCTGCTTCCATACGCCGGGAAACACCGTTTGTCGAATACGCCGACGGTTTTGGCGAGCCCCGCAGTTATGGGGGAGAGAGAAGCCATGAGGGCTGTGATCTTATGGGAAGCAGCCGTCCCCGGGGGTTTTATCCCGTGCTTTCGATGACGGGGGGTGTGGTGGAAAATGTAGGCTGGCTGGAAAAAGGCGGCTGGCGGATAGGGATACGTGCACCTTCCGGGGCTTATTTTTATTATGCCCATCTTTACAAGTATGCAAAAGAATGGGAGGTCGGAGAAAAAATCGAACCGGGGATGCTTTTAGGCTACATGGGGGATTCCGGCTACGGGGTGCAGGAGGGAACGGTGGGGAATTTTGACGTACACCTGCATCTGGGGATTTACCTGAAAACGGATCACTATGAGGAACTCAGTGTTGATCCTTACTGGGTACTGCGCTACAGCGAGCGTTTTATCCGTCAGGCGGATTATTAAGAGAATAAGGATACCTGTTTGTAACCAAGGGGTATGCTGTGCTGTAAAGCATGTACGGAATGGAGGAAAACATGGCGCAGATGCGTTTAGATAAATTTTTAGGGGAGATGGGCATTGCCTCCCGAAGTCAGATTAAGGAGATGGCAAGGAAGGGCCGGATTTTGGTAAACGGGCAGGCAGAAAAGAAGAGTGAGCGAAAAATTGAACCGGAACAGGATTGTATAGAAGTAGACGGAAAATATGTTCAATATACAGCGTTTGAATACTGGATGCTGAACAAGCCGCAGGGCGTGGTTTCGGCTACGGAGGATGGACGCTATCCCACGGTGGTCAGTTTGATTAAGGATACCAGGCGAAAGGATTTATTTCCGGTGGGGCGTCTGGATGTGGATACGGAGGGCTTGCTTTTAATGACGAATGACGGAGGCTTGGCACACCGGCTTTTATCGCCGAAGAATCATGTGGATAAGGTTTATGCTGCCAGGATCGAGGGAAGGCTGCCCGCGGACAGTAGGGAAAGGGTGGAAAAGGGGCTGGTGCTGGAGGACGGTACACCCACGCTTCCCGGCAGGCTGGAAATCTTATCTGACCAGGAAATACGGCTGACCATCCGGGAGGGCAAGTACCATCAGGTTAAGCGGATGATGGAGGTTTTAGGCTGTAAGGTGGTTTATTTAAAGAGGATTTCGATGGGAGCGCTTGTTTTGGATGAAAATCTTGCACCGGGAGAATACCGGGCATTGACGGAGGAGGAGAGGAAGGCGCTGGGGGCAGCTTTTTGAACTAAGGAGAAAGATAATGAAAGATAGGAAAGGGGAAGCCATGGATAAGAGAGCGATTTGGACAGCGAAAAAGGCGATTATTTTTGACTTGGACGGGACGCTGATTGATTCGATGTGGATGTGGAAGGCGATTGATATCGAGTATCTGGGGCGGTTTGGCTATGACTGTCCGCCGGATTTACAGAAGGTGATTGAGGGAATGAGTTTTACGGAAACGGCTGTCTATTTTAAGGAGCGTTTTCAGATTCAGGATTCCATCGAAGAGATTAAGGCGGATTGGGTGAGGATGTCGATTGATAAGTACCGGAATGAGGTTTTGTTAAAGGACGGGGCGAGGGAGTTTTTGGAGGATGCAGGGCGCAGGAAGATAGCGATGGGGATTGCCACCAGCAACGGGCGGGAGATGGTGGATGCCGTGCTGGGCTCCCTGGGTATTGGCGGGTATTTTTCCAATATTACCACGGGCTGCGATGTGGCGATGGGAAAGCCTGCGCCGGATGTGTATCTGGAGGTGGCAAAGCGGCTTGGCGTAAATCCAAAGGACTGCTTGGTGTTTGAGGATGTGCCCGCGGGAATTATGGCGGGGAAGGCGGCGGGAATGACGGTGTTTGCCGTGGAGGATGCGTTTTCCCGGGAAATGCGCAGGGAAAAGGAAGCGCTGGCGGACGGGATGATAGAAAATTATTGGGAATTGCTGGAGGAATAAAGATGGTAAGGGTAGTTGATATGCACTGCGATACGATTTCCGTGCTTTCGCAGAGGCTAAGGCAGGGAGAGCAGGTTTCGATTCTTGAAAATGATTTGAAGATAAGTCTTGCAAAGATGGAAAAGGGCGGCTATGGGCTTCAGAATTTTGCGATGTTTGTGCATTTGAAGAAAACGGATACCCCTTTTCTGGAATGTATGCAGCAGGCGGACACGTTTTTTCGGCTGTTAAGGGCTTACCCGGAGAAAATCGGCATTGTAAGAAATTGGAAAGAAATAGAAGAAAACTGGGAAAAGAAAAGGATGTCGGCGCTTCTTACCGCAGAGGAGGGAGGAATCTGTCAGGGAGAACCTGCGCTTCTTCGGATTTTATATGAACTGGGTGTGCGGATGATGACGCTGACATGGAACCATCCCAATGAACTGGGATTTCCGAATGGGACAATGTGTGCGGTAGAGGAAGATAACGGTTTGCCAGGAGAAAAGGGCAGCGTTTTAACCAGGTACGGCCTGACGGAGAAAGGGATTGTTTTTCTGGAGGAGATGGAACGGCTGGGGATGATTGTGGATATTTCCCATTTGAACGACGACGGGATTGACGATGTGTTTTATTATACGAAAAAGCCCCTGGTTGCCAGCCATTCCAACTGCCGCGCCATTGCCCCGCATCTTAGGAATTTAACCGATGCGCATATAAAAATGCTGGCTGACCGGGGCGGTGTAGCCGGACTGAATTATTATGTGGAATTTTTAGCCCAGGGCCGAACCGGCAGGGAACGGGTGTCCGGGATAGAAGATATTCTGCGCCATCTGCGGCATATGAAGAAGGTCGGGGGAATTGATGTGATTGGCCTGGGGTCGGATTTTGACGGGTTTGACAATTCTGTGGAATTTCAGGACGCCTCAGGGATGCAGCTTCTGGCACAGGCGATGGAGAGGGACGGATTTACCACGGGCGAGATTGAGAAGGTGTTTTATGGAAATGTACTTCGGGTTTACCGGGAGATTTTATCGTAATTATCTTAGAGCATGTTTGATTTTTTCAGGCAGGATGTAAGGCAGGGAAAGAAATGAAGAGAAAGAATCCATTGCCTGGTTTGGCATTATTTCAGGGTGTAAAGCCGGATACGCTGGAGTGGCTGTTTCAGGAGGGGCGGACAGAGCATTTTCCCAGGGGAAGTAGTGTGAAAGAAAGTAGAGGACAGCCCAAAAATGGGCGCACTTCACTAAGCT
>CAMNRM010000006.1 GCA_946553025.1 uncultured Clostridium sp. | reverse complement strand
TTTTTAAGAATTTTCAGGGTTTGTGTATTGTTCAGTCTTTAATTTTCAAGGTTCAATCTGTTTATTCTCCCTTTCTGATTATCTGCTTTTTAGCTTTCTAATCTTTCAGGAGCAACTCATTCATGATATCACAGTATCTTGAATTTGTCAACAGTTTTTTTAATTTTTCTTTACTTTTTTCTTTCATCTGCTGTTTTGCATCAGCAGCATATTAAATGTTATCATAATCTTTCTCTCCTGTCAAGCATTTTTTTGTTTTTTATGAAGTTTTTTTATGAAGCCTTTTCATGAATGTTTTTTTATAAATATCCTTAAGTTTTATTCTCAGCTTCCGCGACTGCTTTCTCCGGCTATTTCCAAAGAATGCTTAGAAAAAACCGTGAAAGCAGATTATTATGGTAGAGCCAGGCAATCCACGGTGTTTGCTCTATGCTGCTTAAAATATAATTTCCCCAATCCGTACTGACAAATATATTTAACGCAAGGCAGGCAACCCAGAAATAGGACAGTGCCATCATCACACCAAGTACAGCGCCTGCAATCTGATTCAGCCCGTAAAGAACAGGAAGCCGTGCGATAAGGTTCAGACATCGGCTTAATACGTGCAGTCCGACATTCATTGTTATAAATAAAAGGACAAACGCCAGAGCATTAATGATTCGTCCGGCGAGAAAGGAGGCTATGTAATCAATAAATCCATCCACTCCCAGAATCCGGTAAATTTCTTCATTATTATTTTCTACTAAAATTTGTTTAACGGACTTTGGCAATGGCATTTCTTCAATGGCTGCCCGCTGCTGCGCCGGTAAATTCATGTTCCCGGTTATCCCTTCCAATCCGATTGCCTCCTCCAGGCTTTCCTGCATCCACTGGTGAATTCCCGTATTCTCTTTCAAAAATGCGGTCAGCGGCGGCATTGCCATGCGGACGGCTCCCAGGGAAAGAACCAGAGCTGCCATAGATACGGCCAGGCGCAAAAATCCCCGATAATGTCCGTAAAGAGCCATCCCCACCAGATAAGCACCCATAAGAAGGGAGAGCCAATGCCCCTGTAATATTTCCACAATTTCCATACCTTCCTCCAATCTGTACATGTTTTCATCTGACCCGCTTTTCCGTCAGAACATTAACATTACGGTTCACATGCATTCACTGTAACCGGAAGCCTTATGCTTCTTATGATACCGATTGCTCCGCACTTCGTGCTCCCGCAATCTTGCATAAAGAAAAAAGCCGCGACAATCATAGAAAATGCCGGGCAATTTATCTTTTGATTCATCAAATACTTTTTAACAGACAAAAGAAACCATCAAAACGTCTTTTGCTGCGTTTTATTTTCGGATGACTTCGGATTACACATCTTCTTCCGGCAGCTGCAAAAAGTGCCGGATAGCGGCGGCAACGCCATCTTCTTCATTCGACAGGGTAATATAATCCGCTTTCTGCTTCAGCATTTCCATGCTGTTTGCCATGGCCACACCGATTCCGGCGGCTTCAATCATACTTAAATCATTGCTGCCGTCCCCCATGGCCATCGTCTGTTCCCGCTTTAAGCCAAGGTAATCGGCCAGATGCAAAAGTGCGTTCCCTTTTGTCGCTGCGGCTGCATTAATCTCTACATTATAGTCTAACGATGAGGTTACGGCCAGTTCTTTATGCTGTGCCAGTTTTTCCCAAAGTTCCTGCCGCAGTTTTTTATCTTTGGTGAAGATATTGATTTTTTCCACAGGAACCTTTAAGGTTTTTACCAGGGCGAGTTCATCCTCTACTTCATCACGGCTGCTCAGCACCAGGCGCTGCATTGCCGGAGGAAGCCCATAATCTTCCAGATGGTTGCGGAAGCGGGCTTCCATTTTCCCCCGGCCGTCAATGTAGGGATCGTAGGCCACAGGATAATGGGAAATCCATTCTAAAATTTCAAAGGCAAGTTCCCAGGGAATCAGTTCCTGCGAAATCAGCTTTCCCTCCCGAAAATCCTCGACTCTTGCCCCGTTAGTGAGAATCGCATAGCGGATTCCGGCAATCTCCCGAATCATTTCAGGGATTCCGGCCGCAGGACGACCAGTCGCCGGTACAATCATGATCCCGTGGCGAATGCAGCTTTCCAGGGCTTTTCGGTTTTTCAAAGATAATTCCTTCTGATCATTGAGCAGGGTTCCGTCCATATCTAACGCAATTAATCGAATATCCATCATGACATAAAATGCTCTTCCTTTAAAATTAGTAAGCCTTCTTTATCGTATTTTGAAGAAAACAACCCTGTGATTCGCTTTCCCAGCGAAGGTTTCTCCGCACGATCGGCGGCTTCTTCAATTAAATCCTCTGCTGCTGTTTTCGTCAGCGCTATGCCGTCCTCTTCCATAATCTCCACCCGTTCGTACAGGGCAAGCATACTTTTCCTGGATATATTGCAGTCAATCTGGCTGGCATAGTGACAGCAGTACTGCGCAAACTCATCCACATCCATAATCCGGTCGTCATCCGGTTCTTCCACCCTGCTTTTTTCCTGTTCTGCAAATGACGGCTCATCCGCAAAAGAAGCCTGCGGAGTTCTCATCTGGACAATATTGCTGGAAGCGGCGGTTTCTGCCCGGGAAACCTCTGCCCTGGAGATTTCAGCCTGGGGTTTGTCAGCCGTATGTATTTCTGCCTGGCGTATTGGCTGCGCTGCTTCTTTACGTGGGTTCTGTGCCTGGGCAGCTTTTACACGGGAAGTTTCCACACGGGAAAATACCCGGGTATCTCCGGAAACCGGTGCTTCCAAATCCTCCGAAGTTTTTACTGTCTTCACCGCGCTAGAAGATGCCGCTTCCATCTCTCTCTGCACAGCCGACGAGCGCACAGCTTCTGCCTCCCTCTGTGCAGCCGACGGACGCACGGCTTCTGCCTCCCTTTGAACCGCCGACGGATGCACGGCTTGTGACTCCCTTTGATTAGCCGACGAACGAACCGCCTCTGCCCCTCCCTGTACAACGGCCGGGCGAACTGGTCTTTCTTCTCTTCTCACGGCTGACGGCTGTACCGGTTCGGATTCCGGCTTATGATTCTGATTAAGCTTCTTCGCCCGGATAAAGAAATACCTTTCGGCCTCCGACACCGAGGTTACGACCTGGAATCTTTCCGCCAGAGAAGGACTGATTCTGCGGATTCCTTCCATCTGGCGCGGGCTGTCTACCAGCACCACCAGCATCCCCGTTTTATCCTCTGCCAGAAACTTATCCAGTTCTTCCAGCATGGCATCGCTTAAATCGCCTGCATTTTCTACAATCAAATCTTTGCCTTCCAGTTTTGAAGCGCTTGCCAGAATTCCTCTCTGGTTTAATTTTTCACCGCTGATCTTTGCTGCCGGATGTTTATAGGACAGGATCACATGCGCTTTTTTCAGTGCCTCCACGGCAACCTCAAGCCCCTCCTGCGCTATCCTGGCCTCCACCATAAGATGGGCTGGGAATGCCTGGGGTTTTGCCGGTTCCCTGACTGCTGCGGCGTCCTCTGCCGGCTTTGCCGCCTGGATATGACGGATTTCATCAAGAACCTTGGTCTTTTCCGGCTGTTCTCCTGCCTTTTTTAAATCCTTTACATTGGCCAGAACCCTGGTTTTTTCTTTTACAGGTTCTTCGCTGTAACTGTCTATGGAAATTTTTGACATTTCTTCAGCCAGACTCGCCTCAGCCTCGGCTTCTTTCATGCTGACTTCCAGGCTTTCCTCCGGCGAAACTGAAGTTGTCGGCCCCTGCGGTTTTGCCGCTGCGGCTGCAAAAGATGCCTCAATATTGGAAACCACAGACTCTTCCCGCGCCTGTTCTTCCCCTCTTGCATATGCAGGATTTAACGGGGACTCTGCATGATTTTGATAGGCCGGTTCGGATGGCGCTTCTGTGTAATTCGGATAGGAAGGCTCGGACGGTGCTTCTGTATAACTCGGATAAACAGGTTCGGACGGCGGATTTGCATAGGCGGCTGCCACCTGATCGCGTCTGGCTGCCGCTGCCATCTCTTCTTCCTCCCGGGAAACGGTTTCTTCTTTAGGCGCAAGGGCACTCACCCCATTTTGCTCAACCTGCCTTAATTTCTCTTCATACTTGTCCCGGTTTTCCACCAAATCCATCTGATATTTTGTCAGGGGGGCATATTGAAGCTTCAGTTCCATCGCCTTATCCACATACTGCCCCAAACCAAAAAGCAGCATAATCTTATCACAGGTTTTTACGCAATCGTCGGCATTTCCCGCCTGGTGGTATAATTCAGCCAGTTCATACAGCCATTTTTCATCCAGTTCAATGCTGGTATAGCTTTCCAGGGTGTGAATCAGCTGCTCAACCGGTGCTCCCTTTGCCTTTAAAATCAGATAGCGGAGAATATCCTGCCGTGAATCGTCCCCGGCCAGATCGCAGAACTCCCGGTAATAAGATTCTGCCTCGGTGATATCCCCTTCTTTTAACGCAAGCTGCGTCAGCTTATACAGCAGCCTTTTTCCAATCGGTGCACGCTCAAAGGCAATCAGCAGGATATCCTTTGCCTCCTGATATTCTGCATTTTTCTCATACACCGACGAAATCATCGAAAGCAGATTGGCATTGCGCACCCGCCTCCAGTCGATGGTATCCGCAATTTTCATCGCGGTTTCAAAATCGCCCTTGCTCACCATCTTTTTAATCTGGTCTACTTTGATATTAAACTCATGTTTATCCATTCTTTTGCATCTCCTAACCCTGCCTACAGCTCTACCCTGCCCTCTAATGCCCGCAGAAGGGTAATCTCATCAATATATTCCAAATCCCCGCCCACCGGGACGCCGCTGGCAATCCGGCTGACTTTAATTCCTGTGGGCTTTACCAGCTTGCTGATGTACATTGCCGTGGTTTCCCCTTCCAGACTGGAATTGGTCGCAATAATTACTTCCCGTATCTCTGCCTGCAGCCTCTGCATTAACTCTTTCAGTCGTATATCATTCGGGCCGATTCCCAGCATAGGAGAAATCGCCCCGTGAAGAACATGGTACACGCCGTCAAATTTCCCGGTTTTTTCATAAGCTGCCAGATCCCTTGGGTTTTCCACAACCATAATCGTGCTGTGATCCCGCGTTTTGCTGCTGCAGATCGGGCAGAGTTCCTGGTCGGTCAGTGTAAAACATTCCTTACAGTACCGCACATGATTTTTTGCATCGGTAATGGCTTTTGCCAGCTGCTCGACTTGTTCTTTCGGCAGGTTAATGATGTGAAAGGCCAGACGCTGCGCGGATTTTGCCCCTACGCCGGGAAGCTTGGACAATTCTTCAATTAACTTTGTAATCTGTCTGCTATAGTAATCCATCAGAAAGGAAGGCCCCCGCCTAAACCGCCAAGCCCCCCGGTAAGCTTTGCCATCGCCTGGGAATTTGCTTCTTCCATCTGGCGCAGGGCTTCATTCGTCGCTGCCACAATCAAATCTTCCAGCATCTCGATATCCTCCGGATCGACAACCTCCTCGGAAAGCTTCACCGAAAGCACCTCTTTCTTTCCCGACACCGTAACGGAAACGGCACCGCCGCCGGCAGAAGCCGTAAATTCCTTGCTCTCCTGCTCCTTGGTCGCCTCCTCCATCTGGCGCTGCATCCGCTGCACCTGCTTCATCATATTATTCATGTTCCCGGGAATACCTCCTCCCGGAAAACCGCCTCGCTTTGCCATTTCCTGCTACTCCTCCTCTATTTCTATCTCTGTATGAATCTTTTCCTTTAATTCCTCGTCACTGACATAAACCGTGTTCAGCACTTCCCCGCTGCCCATCTGCCTTGTCTTTAAATAAATCTTCTTTTGATAATGCTCTTCAATATAGCGCTCAATTGCGCCAATCACACTCGGACGATTTCCGATAGCATAATTGACCGGGTCCGAAAATACGATGCAAAGGCAGCTGTCCCCGGCCGGCTCCACCACGGTTCCCCGAAAACTGGGGCGAACCGAAGTTCCCATCTGCCGGATAATATTTCCCCATTCGTTCCGAATCAGCTGTAAATCCTCCAACTGAGCCTTAGGGATGGAAACCTGCTGGGGCGCGGATAACGGCTGGGGTGCTGTACCCGAAATAAGCTGCCCGCCTGCACCTGCTGTACGGACGCCTTCCTGCCCATTATCACCTGTTGAAGGCGCTTCCTGTCCCGACAAACCGGAAAATCCTGCCGAAACGCCTTCCTGCCCCGGCATACCGGAAAATCCGCCCGAAACCGCAGGAATTCCCCCGGCAGGCACAGGAAAGGCTATCCCTTCTTCGACCCGGGCTTCCAGGCTGGAAATACGCTCCAATAAAGATTCTATATTAACTTCCATCTCCGGTTTTGTCAACTTTATCAGGGCAATTTCAATTAAAATCCGCTTCTGGCTGGCATAGCGAAGCTGGTTTGACAGTTCCGAAAGTATCCGTATCTGGCGAATTAAGGTATTCCCGTCCGTCTTGCCTGCATCATTTAAAAGCTGTTTTAAGTTATCTTCCGACATATCGACAAGCCCGGCAGCATCCTCGGCAGACTGCATCAACAGGAGATTTCGCAGATACCAGATGTAGTCATTGACAAACTGCCCCAGTTCCCTGCCCTGAATCACCATTTCTTCTAAGATAAGAATACAGTCCTTCGTCCTCTTCTCCATCACCGCGGAAAACATCTTGGAAAACAGGGTCTGGTCCGCCGCACCTAAAATATCCAGAACATGGTCGTAGGTCAGCATTTCTCCAAAATGAAAGGCTGTACACTGGTCAAGAAGACTCAGCGCATCGCGGAAGGCCCCGTCGGCTGCCCTGGCCAGATACAAAACGGCCTTTTCTTCGATATCAATGTGTTCCGCCTCTGCCACCTCCCGCAGCCTGTCCGCGATAACCTGGGCGGGAATCCGCCGAAAATCATAGCGCTGACAGCGGGAGAGAATCGTCACCGGAATCTTGTGAACTTCCGTAGTCGCCAGGATAAAAATCACATAGGAGGGCGGTTCCTCTAAGGTCTTTAACAGCGCATTAAACGCCCCTATGGACAGCATATGCACCTCGTCGATAATATAGACCCGAAACCGCCCCTGGGTGGGCGGATACTGCACCTGTTCCCGGATATCCCGGATATTTTCCACGCCGTTATTGGACGCGGCATCGATTTCCACCACATTCATGGAGGCCCCGGAAGCGATGGCCTGGCAGCTTGGACACTCGCCGCAGGGACTTCCCTCCCGGGGATTATCGCAGTTTACCGCTCGTGCAAAGATTTTGGCAATGCTGGTTTTTCCGGTTCCTCTGGTTCCGCAGAACAGATAAGCGTGACCGATTCTTCCGGAAATAATCTGATTTTTTAACGTCTGTACGATAAAATCCTGGCCTTTGACATCCTCAAAATCAGCCGGCCGCCATTTACGATAAAGGGCAGTGTAGGACATCACTCGTCACCGAAGCTGATTCCGACATTCTTTGCCTGGCGGATAATAGAGTTTTCCGGATCAACATATTTTAACTTTCCGGCAATCTCTGCCAGAGGAATTTTATCAATTTCCCCGTTCTTTACGCAGACCATATAGCCGTATTCCTGGTTATAAATCAGTTCTGCCGCGGCTGCGCCAAGCTGTGTGGAAAGCACACGGTCATAAGGACAGGGCGAACCGCCTCTCTGGGTGTGACCGGGAACCGTTACCCGAACTTCCTGACCGGTAAGCTCCTGAAGCTTTGCCCCAATCTCGTAGGCGGCGGAAGGGTAAATCATGCCCTCTTCCTTCATCTTTTTCAGTTCCTTCTTGGTCATGGCAGCTTCCTCTTTGGAAATGGCACCCTCGGCAACGGCTAAAATCGAGAACCGCTTTCCGGCCTTTGCCCGCTTATTAATCGCATCGCTGACCACCCGGATATCGTAGGGAATCTCGGGAAGGAGGATAATATCCGCACCTCCGGCAATTCCCGCATACAGGGTTACCCAACCGACCTTGTGACCCATAACCTCCACGATAAAGATCCGGCCATGCGAAGAAGCCGTCGTATGGATGCAGTCAATCGCCTGGGTAGCAATATTTACCGCGCTGTGGAAACCAAAGGTCATCTCCGTCCCCCACAGGTCATTGTCAATGGTTTTTGGAAGGGAAACAACGTTCAGCCCCTCTTCCCGCAGGAGGTTTGCTGTTTTCTGGCTTCCGTTTCCTCCCAGAACAACCAGACATTCCAGCTTCAGCTTCCGGTAGGTGTGCTTCATGGACTCTACTTTATCCAGACCGTTTTCATCCGGCACGCGCATCAGCTTAAACGGCTGCCTGGATGTTCCCAGTATCGTCCCCCCCTCGGTCAGGATTCCGGAAAAATCCGATGATTTTAAAATACGGTAATCGGCGTAAATCAATCCCTTATAGCCGTCCTCAAAGCCTACAATCTCCACATCATCGTACATATTGTACAATGATTTTGCCACACCGCGCATCGTCGCATTCAGACACTGGCAGTCGCCTCCGCTGGTCAGCATTCCGATTCTTCTCATAACAAAACACTCCTTTCTTTCTCATACCATATATTTTTTTATAAAGCCGGTTGCCGTCCCGGGAAAAGCCAACGACCGTCCCGTGGGTTCAGCAACGTTTTCTGCGTTTCATTATACCGCAAAGCAAATACCTGGGCAAGTAAAAAATAGGGACTGTAAGAAATGCAGAACCATTTCTGCAATTCTTTACAACCCCTTAATTTTATCCACGCGCCCTGCTTTGAACTGCAGACACCGACGTTACTCCGGCAGTTGACTCGGTCCAGGCTACCTCATGTCACACAAGAGGTTTTGCTTAGTGCTGCTGCATTCCTGCCCTGACACGGTTCACAAATTCCTGTTGCATAAGACCCAAACGTCAACGCCACTTACCAAAGGCAGCTCCGCATCATACTAGCCCGGGGCAGGACATCACCCTTGCTGGAGCGGATTGCAAGTACAGGGCACCGCTATCTCCCCGGCTGCGTGGAAACTTTATGACATTTTTGCCTGTTAAGTATACTATCTTTGTGCGGGGCTTGTCAAGGGCAATTGACAAAAAAAACAACTCCGACTATACTAAAATCAGGAAAACAAAAAGAAAGGCAAGCTATGGATTTATTTGATTATATGAGGGAAACTTCAAAGGAAAAAGAAGGGCCTCTGGCCTCGCGCCTGCGCCCGAAAACCTTAGACGAGGTCGTGGGCCAGCAGCACATTATCGGAAAAGATAAGCTTTTATACCGGGCAATTAAAGCGGACAAACTCCAGTCCATCATCTTTTACGGCCCTCCCGGCACGGGAAAAACCACCCTGGCCAAGGTGATTGCCAATACAACCAGCGCACAGTTTCAGCAGATTAACGCCACGGTCGCCGGCAAAAAGGATATGGAAGAAGTGGTTGCAAAGGCAAAGGACAGCCTGGGCATGTACGGGCAGAAGACAATTTTATTCGTAGACGAGATTCACCGCTTTAATAAAGGACAGCAGGATTATCTTCTGCCCTTTGTGGAGGACGGAACGCTGATTTTAATCGGCGCGACGACGGAAAACCCTTATTTTGAGGTCAACGGCGCTCTCCTCTCCCGCTCCCGGATTTTTGAATTAAAGCCTCTGGCGCAGGAGGATATCCGCGAACTTATCCGCCGCGCAGTCTATGATAAGGAACGCGGCATGGGAAGCTATGACGGGGAGATTGACCCGCAGGCGATGGATTTTCTTGCCGACACCGCAAACGGCGACGCCCGTGCCGCCTTAAATGCCGTAGAACTGGGAATTCTTACCACCGACCGCAGTCCGGACGGAAAGATTCATCTTACCCTGGAGGTCGCCCAGGAATGTATCCAGAAACGGGCGGTCTTTTACGATAAAAACGGTGATAACCACTACGATACCATCTCTGCCTTTATTAAAAGTATGCGCGGCTCCGATCCGGACGCGGCGGTTTACTATCTGGCCAGGATGCTGTATGCCGGGGAGGATATCAAGTTCATTGCCCGGCGAATTATGATCTGTGCCTCGGAGGATGTAGGAAATGCCGATCCCCAGGCGCTTACCGTGGCGGTTTCTGCAGCCCTGGCCGCAGAGCGGGTGGGAATGCCGGAAGCACAGATCATCCTTTCTCATGCCGTTACCTACGTCGCCTGCGCCCCCAAGAGCAATGCCGCCTGTGTGGCGATTGACGAGGCCATGGAAACTGTCCGTACACGACGGACAGAACCGGTTCCTCCCCATCTTCAGGACAGGCATTACCCGGGCGCACAGAAGCTGGGCCGGGGCTTAGATTACCAGTATGCCCATGATTACCCGAATAACTATGTCAAGCAGCAGTATCTGCCGGACGGACTGGTGGGAACCGAATTCTACCACCCGTCGGACAACGGCTATGAGAAGCAAATCAAAGCACACATGAACTTTCTTAAACATAACGTGAATGAATAACGGTAAAAAGGAGGCACAAAGGATGTGGAACAGGAAAAAAAGACCTGCCTTAAAAAAACCGAACCCCATGATCGTCCTTTCCTGGGACGCCGTGGGGAGCGAAGATATTTCTTATTTGAAAGAACTGCCCCATTTTAGCAGCCTTCTTAAACGCGGGGCTTTCTGTGATCAGGTAAAGAGCGTGTGTCCCAGCCTGACCTATCCGGCCCATGCGACGATTGTAACCGGAAAAACCCCGGCCCACCACGGGATTGTAAATAACCTGCGCTTTCAGCCGGAAAGGGAAAAACCGGACTGGTTCTGGCAGAGGAAATTTATTCACGGAACCACCCTGTTTGACGAGGCAAGAAAAGCGGGGCTTACGACGGCAGCACTGCTCTGGCCGGTTGCCTCCCGCTCCCGGATCACCTATAATTTACCGGAGGTCTGGGCAAACCGCCCCTGGCAGAATCAGCTGATGATGTCGTTTTTCCACGGTACGCCGGGCTATGAACTGGATTTATTCCGCCGCTACGGCTCGATGATTGACGGTATACGCCAGCCCATGCTGGATAATTTCGTCCAGGCATCGCTTCTTCGGACCTTTCGGGGCTACCGCCCGGATCTTATGCTGGTTCACTTAACCGATGTGGACACCACCCGCCATAGCTTCGGCGTTCATTCCCGGGAAGCCAGGGCGGCACTGCGGCGGCAGGATCTGCGTCTGGGCGAAACTTTGGGAATGTTAAAGAAAATCAACCTGGAAAAAAAGACCAATATCATTATTTTAGGCGATCATTACCAGAAGGATGTTTCCTGTATTTTGTATCCCAATTACTTCATCGTGGAAAAGGGATGGGCTGAAAAAAAGGGAAATGCCCTTGGCCGATGGAAGGTCGCCGCACAGAATGCCGACGGTGCCTGCTATATTTACCTGCGTGACAACCAGGATCGGGAATTAAAGCAGGAAGTGGCAAACTGGCTGTCCGCATGGAAGAATGCCCCGGACAGCCCTGTCCAGGCGGTATTTACGGGAAAACAGGCCCGGGATAAAGGTGCGGACCCGCAGTGTGCATTTATGCTGGAAGCCAAAGAAGGGTTTTATTTTGGCAACGGATGTTCCCGCCCGAAAGAAACCATCGAAGAAAACAGCAGACTTCACCGCGGAGCACACGGCTACTGCCCGGATGCCCCGGGATATGAAACCTTCTTTCTGGCTTCCGGCCCGGATTTTCAGCCCGGTGCCCGAATTGAAAAAATGTATCTGATGGATGAAGGCCCGATTATGGCACGGGCTTTAGGTCTGGATTTGGAGGATGCCGACGGCGCAGTACTTAATGCATTTTTCCCGGAATCCCATTAAAGTAAATGATAATTGCTTTACTCGGGCATCTTTATATAATGGATTCCCGGAGAATCAAAAAATAGAGCGGCCCTAAGATCACGCCCCAGATACCGAATAACTGAATACCGATGTACATGGCCGCCAGGGTGAGGAACGGAGAAAGTCCTGCATTCTTCCCCATCATCCTTGATTCCATAAACTGACGGAAAAGGTAGCACAAAAAGTAAATTCCCATAAGAAGTGCTGCCTTTTTTCCTTCGCCCCGAATCAGACAGATAAGCGCCCAGGGAAAGATAACCGTCCCCGTTCCGATAAAGGGCAGGGCATCCAGCAAACCGATAATTACCCCCAAAAGTCCGTAGTAAGGATTTTTTAAAAGGAACAGACCGCCCGTGCAGAGCGCTATGGTTCCCGCCAGGATAATCATCTGGGTTTTCCCGTAGGCGGCACCTACCACCTTTAAGATTCGTGCCATTTCCCGATATTCCCGGCAAAAGACCGACTGACGGAAATACCGGTGAATCTCTTCGCTCTCCTGCAGCGCCATCACGGTTCCGAAAAACACCACGACCACAAAAACCATCACATGGATAAAGGCGGTCAGCCAGGGCATGGTATTTCCCATAACATAGGGCATAATGCGGGAGGCTGCATAGCTAAGAAGGCTTTCCAGCATTTCCCGCACTACAAGGACAACGCTGTTTTTCTCCAATTGAAATGTTCCTTCCAGATGTCTGCACCAGCCGCTAAGTACTACATCGGCTTCATCCAGCATCCGGGGCAGATTATAAAGCAGAAGTCTTCCTTCCTGCAAAAGCTTTTTTCCGCCGAGAACCGTCAGGGCCGTAATCCCCAGGCCAAAGGCAAGCAGGACAATTCCGCCCCACATCCCCAGAGGGCATAAAAATCGCTTTCCGTGAAAGGAAAAACTAAACTTTTTCTGAAGCCACAGCGCCGCAGGGCGAAGCACCTGGGCCAGTCCCAGGGCAATGAAAAAAGGAATCACGAGGGGCAGCAGATATTTAAACCCTGCATACACCCCCAGCGCAATTCCCGTGATCAACATTAACTTCTTCAGTTTCTTATTCGGTACTCCCATGGACTCACCTGTTTCTACGATTCGATCTGCTTTAACAAATCATTTTGTACTTCCTTTGTACCCTCCTAGTATGTACCTAAATCTTTACATTATACATAAGTTCGTCGTGAAATTCTGCAAATCTGCCCTCCGAAGGTGTGATGGAAAAATCCATTTTTCTTTTTTGCAAGGGATGCACAAAGGAAAGCTTCGCTCCGCACAGGGCAATATTTCCCCGGCTGCTTCCCCGGGCAAAGTCCGGATGATAACGGTTATCTCCCCAGAGCGGAAGCCCCCGGCTGGCAAACTGCACCCGGATTTGATGATGCCGCCCGGTTAAAAGATTCACTTCAACCAGGGAGAGATTCTCTTTTTCATGGTGTGCTATAACGCGGTAACGCAGTTCGGCCCACTTCGCCCCCTCTGCTGACTTATCCACAACCGCAGAAAGGTTGGTTTTCCCCTCCTTTCGCAGATAATCCACAAAGTTACCCACATTATCCACAGGCTTTCCACAAATTACGGCATAATACACCTTATTCATCAGCCCCTCCCTGACCTGATTACTCAGCATGGCTGCGGCATTTTTGGTCTTTGCATACACCATAATTCCGGAAACCGGCTTATCCAGCCTGTGGATAACTCCCACATAAGGAATTCCTTCTTTTTTCCCCTGTTTTCCCTTATCTGTGGATAGTTTTCCCCAATCTGTGGATAACTTTGTGCATAAATGCTTCCCGATTAAGCTCACCATATCCTGCGAAAATCCCCGGGAAGACTGTGCTTCTATCCCCGAAGGCTTTACGACCACAATAATTTCACCATCTTCATAAAGTATATTCAGCATGTTCTGTCAATACCATCCTTTTGTTTCATTCGTTTGTTTCATTTTAAAAGCAACGTTATTTGTTAAATTTTAAAAAATACTTGCCAAACCTAAAAAAAAGAGTTATAGTATTAATTATAAGCACATATAGTTTTCAATACTACATATAATAGTTTTAATAAATACATTTTATAGAAACCACATTTATATAGTAAACCACTCGTTCAAGGATTATCCCTTGATTCGATGGAGAGGAGGACGTCCATGAAACTTCATATTAAAGACCCCGGAAGCGCTATTACGCATTTTATCGGAATGATTGCCGCTATGTTTGCCGCCACCCCCCTGCTGATAAAGGCAGCCCGTGAGCCGGATTCCATCCACCTGACGGCACTTTCCATTTTTATCGTCAGCATGATTTTACTCTATGCCGCCAGTACGATTTACCACACCCTGGATATTTCCCCGGAAATCAACAAGCGCCTGCGCAAGCTGGATCATATGATGATCTTTATCCTGATTGCCGGAACCTATACGCCGGTGTGCATGGTTGTCCTGGGCGATAAGACCGGGTGGAATTTGCTGGCCCTGGTCTGGGGGATTGCAGCCGCCGGAATCCTTATTAAAGCCTTCTGGATTACCTGCCCCAAGTGGTTTTCTTCCATCCTGTACATTGCTATGGGCTGGGTCTGCATCCTGGCATTTACCCGAATTATCCACGCCCTTCCCCGGGCAGGTTTCGGATGGCTTCTGGCCGGGGGGATTATCTATACGGTGGGCGGCATTATTTACGCCTTAAAGCTGCCGCTATTTAATTCCCGGCATAAGTATTTTGGCTCCCATGAGATCTTCCACCTCTTTGTTATGGGCGGAAGCTTCTGTCACTATGTAATGATGTACTGCTTTGTCGCTTAGTTGCTGTTCACACGTTCACAGCAGCAGGTGCGCAGACCTACGTGAACAGTAACATTGCTTAGTGTTCTGACTCATTCGTGCTTGGCAAACCGGTAAATCAGCATTTCTTTTTCGCTTCGGCTAAGACGTTTAATTGCCGCCTCCCGGCGCATAGCTTCCTGCTTACTGGAAAACACTTCCCAGTAAACCAGCTTCACCGGGCGGCGGCCTTTTGTATATTTCGCGCCTTTTCCGGCATTATGCGTACTCACCCGCTTGTCCAAATCATTCGTCCACCCGCAGTAAAACGTATGATCCCGGCAAAGAAGGATGTAAACGACATTCTCCCCCGGCTCTGCCTTCTCCTTTTCTTTCATAACCGACTTTTCCTCCTTCTTCCTTCGTATCATCTAAAGCGGCAAAAATCCATAATAATGCGCACCCCGCGGACTCTCCCACTATGTAAACGGCATCGGCGTCTTGCAATAACGCCGCAGCCGCCCGGACCAGATACCTGCCCGAATCTATGAAAAAGCACCAGCTGGATGCGCGGCAGCACCCAAGTGCAGCCGGATTCCCGGCACACCGGAGATTATCTTGTTACTGTTCACATAGGCTGACCGTATGTTAAACTGGGCCAGTGAGCAAAAATCCCATCGACGAAGGCGATTTTCATGGATTTTTGCCCGTTACTGTGAACGTGTGAACAGTAACATTATCTTTGGAAAAGCATTCCCCGGCTGCCCGGTAAATTTCGGCTGCGGGAAACACTCTGCGTTACGGTTCACCCATGCACAGACCTGCGAAAACGGTAACGACTCTACTCTTAATATATCACATTTTTGAAAAATTGTGCATGTTTCCGATTTCTTTTACCAAAATCAGCTTCTGCCCGGTTCGCACCTGCCCGTCTTCTAATCCGTTGGTTTCCCTTACCGTGTCCATGGTTGTGTGGAATTCCTTGGCAATCCTCCACAAATCATCCTCCGGCTGCACGATGTAGCCGACAATCCCCGGAAGCTTCTGCAGCCGTTCCAGATCCAGCGGCCTTTCCTCCACGCCGACAATCACCGGCTGCTCCACGGGTTTTTGCACCAGCACTTCCAGATTAACCACCGCTTTAATCTCCACGGAATTCCCCCCCAGCATAACCGCCGTAAGCTGTTCCAGGCCGGGGATGACCTGATAGATGCTTTCCTGCGTAACTCCCGGTGCCGTCGCGCTGCACTGGTAGGGAATGGCAAACTGTTCCGACTGAATCGGCGATACGTCGTCGCTGGTCAGGTACAGGAGCGAAAGCTCCAAAACCCCTTCCAGCAAAAGCCCGTCTTCCACTACGGAAACTTCATCCAGCTTTACGGTTCCATCGCTTCGGCAGATCTGCAAGATCTGGCGGCTGTCATTTAAGCCGAATTTTTCCGAAAGTTTGCACTTGCAGGCATTCTTTGCCAGAATCTGCTGGAAACATGCGGTTTTTACCACCGGTTCAAGCTCCTCCCGGGTAGAATACAAATCGCCCAGCAAGGTCATATCCTCTTCCTGGTAAAGACGGATATCCAAATCCAGCACGGCATCCGCCCCGAACTCGCGCATTTCCCCGTCATAATCAGGCTTTGCTTCCAGTTCCTTGTGCGCCAGGCGGACATTGACCATGGGAACCATCTCCTCTGCGCTTTCCGGAAGTTCCATTTCCCCGGAAAACGGGATGCTCTCCTCCATCCACTGCACCGGGATATTCTCTCCTTCGCCGACATATAAAAGGAAAATCATCAGATCCCCGCTGATTAAAAGCTTTCCATCGAGCGGCCGGGTATTCACCCCGCGAAGACGCATCTCCTTCCACAGCAGCCGGTCAACATTGGGCTTATTTGCAGGAAGCGTGATATCTTCCTGAATACGGAAAGTATCCCTGCGCCTTACGGCAATGGAGGCGACCTCCATCTGTTCCTTGCGCACCTGGACCTCCTCCTCCGGCTCCATCCCGACATCCACAGCCGCGGACTCCTCGGTCAGTCCCTCCGCCTGGATGGAAAACCCGATTAATGCCTTAATCCCCAGTTTCCGGGAATGAATCATTTCCGCCGTCAGATCTTCAAGTTCCCAGCTTAAACTTACCTCGTCCCGCTCCTCCAGATCCGAAACATTCACCGTTTCGTCAAAGGGAACCGAACCGGCCAGGGTCTGCAGTCCGCCCTCTTCCTTCCGGTAAAGCACCTGGAAGTCCAGCTTTCCTTTGATCTGCACCTTTTCACTCATTGGTTTTACGGAATCTATGGCTACCTCGCCCGTTGTCAGCAGCACCTGCGCCATATCATCCAATGTATCCGGCACAATAAAATCATCATCCAGCGTTATCTGTGTTGAAGCCCTTCCCTTCACCCGGTTCATATGTATCTGCTTTTTAACTAACTCCATAACCCTTACCACCTTCCTGCTTTCCCGGCTGCTCTTTTCCCAAAAAGACTAAGCCTGTCATGCCTTTTGGATTACCAGTAAACAGTAACCCTTTTCGCACCTTATGGTAAAGTTTATGCAGAAGTTTCTTTAATATGTATAGAAGCGTCAAAAGGTCTTTTGCCGCTTCTTATGATACGGTTTTCGGCGCGTAATCCTCCAGGAAATGATGCCGGACGCCCTTTTGCACATAACCCAAACAAGCGTCGAGATTAACATTCTCCACGCTTTTTAAAATATTGGTTTCAATATGGGGACTGATTTTGCGAAACTGCGCAATGAATTCCTTCATTTCCTGGCGCTTGGACGATTTTACAATCTCCCCTGCCGAATCCTCGGCTTCCTTCCTCTCCCGGGCAATCTGCTCGGTAAACCGGCAGGCACACTGCAAAAACCGAAGCCCGTTCTGCTCCTTCCACGCAAGAATATCCGCCTCTTTTACAAAATACAGGGGCCGGATTAACTCCATTCCTTCAAAATTGGTGCTGTGAAGCTTGGGCATCATCGTATTGACCTGGGCACCGTAGAGCATACTCATTAAAATCGTTTCAATCACATCGTCAAAATGGTGCCCCAGGGCAATCTTATTACACCCCAGTTCCTTTGCATGGGCATAGAGATAGCCCCGCCGCATCCGGGCGCAGAGGTAGCAGGGCGACTGGGTAACATCCGCCACCGTGTCAAAAATTTCCGAAGAAAAAATATGAACCGGAACCTCCAAAAGCCTTGCGTTTTCCTCAATCAGCGCCCGGTTTGCCGGATGATACCCCGGGTCCATCACCAGAAAATGCAGGCCGAATTCCATCTTTCCATGGCGGAGAATCTCCTGCATACACTTGGCAAGAAGCATGGAATCTTTTCCGCCCGAGATACAGACCGCCACACTGTCCCCCGGCTGCAGCATCTGGTATTCATTCAGCCCTCGGATAAACGGCTTCCAAATCGTTTTCCGGAAATCTTTAATAATACTGCGTTCTATCTGTCGGCAGCGTTCATTCATTGGGGTTTCCTCCTTCGTCCAGACTTTTTCCGCTTTCTTCCATCTGCCGCACCTGGAGAATCACCGTTTCCAAAATTCCGTCCATATGTTTAGCCATCAATTCCGCCGCCAGATCAGGATTGCGCTCTTCAATTGCCGTGGTAATATCATCATGTTCAATCACATAAATATTGCCCTGCTCCCGGGTTTTTAACTGTGTAATGGTATTCTCAATCTTTTTTTCTTCAAAAAACATCATTTCCAAAATCGCCTTCATAAAACGATTATGGCTCATATCGGCAATAATGCTGTGAAAATCCAGCGCCGGATCGACAAAATCTTTTTTCTCTGCAATATAGCGGTAATAGACATTAATCGTTTTTCTAAGCTGCCGAATCTCCTGTTCGGATGCATTTTCCGCGGCCAGGCGCACGGTTTCTATCTCTATCGCCTTCCTGGCCTTCATCAAATCAATTAAATCCGAATACTGGTTAATCTGCAGGGCTTCCGACGACTGCTTTCGTATCCGGGCACGCTCCAGATTCTCTTCCATCGTCCGGAGCCATTCCTGCCCTTCGCCCGTCAGCAGCCGCCCCTGATTCCCCTTCTGCACCGTATAACCTCGGGAATCCAGCATTTTTAAATATCTTCCGATCGTGGCGGACCCGTACACAATTCCGATTTTTTCAAAATCCTCTTTCAGCGTCCAGGAACCTGCCGGCCCCTCCTTACTGCCAATCAGCTTTACCAGCAAAAAAAGAACCGTATCGATTTCTTTCTTAAACACACCCGTTTGCAGCAACCGCTTTCTTTCATCTGCTATCATCCTTCAACCACTCTTTCCAGGGTCATTTCCTTTCCCTGAATGTATTTTACACTATTTTTTCCGTGGAAGCTATCTTTTTATCACGACTTCACTGGCGCTTTAACCAATCGTTATACCTTTCCATCCCCTCTTCAATGCAGACCTCGGGACGCCATCCAAAATCCTTTGCCGCCCGTTCCACGCTTAAAGCCCCTAAGTTATCATAGCCCAGATCCCCATCTCCTATGGAAATCTTTACCTCAGGGTATAGTTTTTCAGCTTTTTGAATCACCCGGGTATAGGGGACAATCTCTCCGCCGCCCACATTATACTCCGTATGGGGAAGTTTTTCTGCCATGGCAATTGCGGCAATGGCCTTCACGCAGTCCTCCAGGTAAATATAATCCAGCTTCTGATCCCGCCCGTGTTCCCAGTTCACTTCTCCCTTTTTCATGCAGTCGGTTAAAATCTGGTTAATGGGGCACTCGTACTTCCTGCCCGGCCCGTAGACAAAACCAATGCGCAGGGAAGCCGCATCCAGGCCATAATTGCGCACCAGTTCCTCACAGGCAACCTTCGTCGCGCCATAGGGATTTTCTGCGTGCATCGGCACTTCCTCGGTTACTGTATCCATGCTGATATTTCCGTAAACCGCCCCGGAACTCATATAGAGATAGCGCGAAATCCCGTAATTTCTGGCTGCCTCCAGGGAAATCATCGTTCCGAGAACATTTGTTCGATAAATTTTATAAGGATTGTCACGAAACAGTTTCGGATGGGAAACCGCCGCGTTGTGCAAAATCCTCTCTACCGGATAATTTTTCAAAAGCATATTCAGGGTACCATATTCGGTTACATCCCCCTGCACATACACACAGCCCTTCACTTCCTGAGCCGGAGCATGGGCGCTGAAGCTAATGACCTCTTCCCCCATCTCACAAAGATACTTTACCAGCCGCGTTCCCACCAGTCCGTTTCCGCCAATAATCAGAGTTGCCATCCTTTTCCTCCTTTTTCCGGATAAACTTCC
This sequence comes from uncultured Clostridium sp., assembly GCA_946553025.1. GTDB lineage: Bacteria > Bacillota > Clostridia > Lachnospirales > Lachnospiraceae > Caccovicinus. The sequence goes on along the minus strand of CAMNRM010000006.1, from coordinate 107,142 downwards.
CGAAAATCCTCCGCTTCCCGTAGTGACGCACCGGAGGACTTTCGAGAGTTTTCTTCTATATTGAGAATTTTCCTCTATATTGAGAACTTTCTTCCATAATTAATCATACAAGATCTTTGCAATATCCGGCTCTTCCATATTGGAATAATCGTACCATACCGCCGGAGCATCGATATCTTCCACGCTCTTTCCGTTCACCGCATCGACACAGAGTTTCAGTCCTTCATAGCCCATGGCAAAGGGGTCCTGCGCCACCGCGCCGTAAAAATACCGGCTGGCCACGGCTCCCTTCATCGTCCGCCCCGCATCAAAACCAATAGCAATTAAGGATTTATACTTCCCTTTTTCCTTGTCCAGATCCAGTCCGTCGGTCGTTGCGCTTAACAGGGCCGTAACCGAAGCTTCATTTACACAGAACACCGCTGCCACATCATTTTCACTGATCATCTTCTGTGCCTGGTTGCGGATATCCGCATCCGCCTTGGTCGGAGGAATTTCCGTGTGAATGGAAACGGCTGCCGGCTGTGCAGACGCCCGTTCAAAACTGGTATGTCCCGTAATCTCCACCGCATCCGGCTGGTATTCCTGAAGCATATCATAAAGCCTGTCGCAGAACCCGCGAATCCTCTGTTCATGCGCCGTCATCACGGCATCCGGGGCAAGGCAGCTAACGATAAGAGGCTGATCTGCGGATGCCGCCTTTACTTTTTCCAGAAACTCTTCGTTTTCCATCAGCTTTTCTGCCGCCAGTCCCGCAGCAGTGGTATTATTCGTAGAAACGGTTGCTTTAAGCGAACCTTCCGGAGCCTGGTTAAAGGCAATATCATAGGCAACCACCGGAATATTATCCTCCTTCGCCTTAATCATCTGGGCTTCTAAAGCATCCGGGTCAGCCGCCGCGATTAAGATAGCATCCGGCTTTTTTGCCAGGGCCTGGTTTAAAATATCAATCTGTTCCTGTACCTGCGAGGAATCCTGAGAAGCATTGTAATTTAAGGTAACATTTCCCAGTTCATCCGCAGCCGCCCTTGCCCCGTCCACATTAATATTGCAGAACTGCACCGCAAAGGAATTCCCCACCATCTCAATAACATAGCTGTCCTTTCCTCCCGCCGTTTCATCGCTGCTTTTTTCTTCTGCCTGCCCTTCACCCTGTGCTGCCGGGCTTTCCGGTGCCTGTGCTTCCTGTACATTTGCCGAAGTGTCGGAGGCTGTGTTATTCGTCTGTGCACAACCTGCCATCATCCATGCACAAACTGCCGCCAGTGTGATTGCCATTGCCAATGTCTTTTTTCTCATCCTTTTTTCCTTCCTTTCTGAACCCGTTTTGTCCGGTAAATATCTAATAAAACAGCCAACAGCACCGCGCCGCCCGTAAACAGCACCTGCCACTGCTGCTGAATTCCTATGGTCATCAGACCGTTTTTTAATATTCCCATAATAAACACGCCGATAATCGTTCCCAGCATACTCCCGTAACCCCCGGCCATGGAGGTTCCCCCGATAACTGTAGCGGCAATGGCGTTCGTTTCTATCCCCGAGCCGGAACCCGGCAAAATCGCGGTATAGGTGGCGGCGTAGAATACTCCGGCAATCCCTGCACAGATTCCGCTGATAAGATAGACCAGCAATCCCCATTTTTTTACATTCACTCCGGACAGGCGTGCTGCTTCCTTATTTGAACCGATAGCACAGGCATATTTTCCGATTTTTGTACAGCGGAATAAAAAACACGCCGCAGCAAACAGCAGAACCATATAAAGGATTCCCATGGGCATACCGCTGATGGACTTGTAAAACACCCGCTTAAACCATCCGTCCGGCTCGCTGATACTGGGGTAGCGCATCGTCTGCACACCGGAGATAATATAGCCCACGCCCTGGGACATCATCATGGTTCCCAGCGTAGCGACAAATGCCGGCATGTCCAGGTAAGACGTTAAGATCCCATTGAGAACACCAAATGCCGCACCTGTGGCAATAATCACCAGCAGCGACAACCACATGGGAAATTTCCACACATTGTAGGCCACACCGCCGATTAAAGCGCTGCACATTGCCACGGTTCCAACCGAAAGATCAATTCCTCCTGTGGCAATCACGAAGGTCATGCCAAAGGAAACACAGATAATATAATAGGTGCTTTCCAGAAGATTAACCATCGTATCTGCCGTGCAGAAGTTTTTCCCAAACAGGGTAAAAAATAAAAACAATACCACCAGGGTCAAAAGTGCTATGGCCCTTTGGGATGCTAACAGCTTTTTTATCTTCATCTCATCCTCCATTCCGTGCGCAGCTTTTCCCGTCGTTTTCTGTGATTGCCATTCGTAGTCACAGCAGCGGGAAAAGCTTTTTTATGATTTTCTTTTAAAAAGGCTTACTGCGCATAACCGCATACTCCATAATCTTTTCCTGCGTAGCTTCAGCGATATCTAACTCCCCGGTAAGGCGGCCTTCACATAAGACAAGAATCCGATCGCTCATGCGCAGAAGCTCCGACATTTCCGAAGAAATCATAATAATGGATTTCCCCTGGTCAATTAATCCCTCCATCAGCTTGTAAATCTCATTTTTCGCCCCTACGTCAATGCCTCTGGTCGGCTCGTCAAAGATAAATATTTCGCTGTTTTTTAAAAGCCATTTTGCAATAACAACCTTCTGCTGGTTTCCTCCGGAAAGATTCCGCACCAGCCCCGAAACCGAAGGCATCTTTACGGCGACCGAAGCGGCTGCCTGCTCAGCTGCAGAACGCATTTTCCTTCGCTTAAGAATCCCTTTTCGGGCAAATTCATCCCAGTTGGGAAGGGCAATATTATCCTCAATCGAAAGATTAATCGCCAGCCCGTTCCCCTTTCGGTCCTCGGATAAATAGCTGATCCCGCAGGCCACGGCATCGGCGGCAGTTTTCACCGAAACCTCTCTCCCATCACGAAAAATCTTTCCCGCCAGCCGATAATCCGCGCCGAAAACCAGGCGGGCAAGTTCCGTCCTTCCGGCTCCCATCAAGCCTGCCAGCCCCAGGATTTCCCCTCGCTTAAGCACAAAAGAAATATCCTGAATATCCTTAGAACACATATTTTTTGCTTCCAGAACTACGGGAGCATCCGGTGAAACCCGGGATTTTTCTTTTTTCTTCCAGACAATCGTCCGCCCTACCATTTTTTTAATCAGGTCATCCATCGTGCTTGAAGCCGTTTCCATCGTATCGATGTATTTTCCGTCCCGCATCACGGTAATCCGATCCGTGATTTCAAACAGCTCTTCCAGACGATGCGAAATATAAATAATGGCAACGCCTTCCCTTTTTAACTGACGGATAACCTCAAACAGTTCCTGAATCTCACGGACAGCCAAGGCCGCCGTCGGCTCGTCCATAATCAGCACCTTGCTGTGGTAGGAAACCCCCTTGGCAATCTCAATCATCTGCTTCTTCGCCACGGTAAGTTTCCCCACTTCTATATCTAAGGGAATCGAAAGTCCAAAGCGCCCCAGCAGTTCTTCCGCCCTTGCCCGATCCTGCCTGCGCCGCAGAAAAATCCCCTTTCCGGACTCTCTGCCGATAAATATATTATCCGCCACGGTAAGCTTATCCATTAAATTTAATTCCTGGTAAATCATGCAGATTCCATCCTCCAAAGCTTCCCTGGGCGTCCGGTAATCCACGGCCTTACCTGCCACCGTCACCTCGCCTTGATCTGCACGGTACACTCCGGAAAGAATCTTCATCAGTGTAGATTTCCCTGCCCCGTTTTCCCCAATCAGGCCCAATACTTCTCCTTTTTTCAGTTCTAACTGTGCATCTTCCAGGGCATGAATTCCGCCGAAATACTTTTGTACATGCTTCATTGAAACTGCTAACTCGTCCACCGCCTCACTTCCTTTCCTGCCTGCCTTTTCTGCCGCTGACCGTCTTTTACTTTCCATATCTTGCCACATAACGGCCAAAACCTGCCTGCCCTTTAATCTCTCCGTTCTGGTAAACCAGTTTTCCCCGCACCCAGGTCTGCTTTACCCGTCCTTTCATGGACATTCCATGATAAATATTCTTGTCCGATTTCGTCTTGGATAAACTCTTTTTCCCGTCAAACCTCCACTCCTCGTCCAAATCAACCACAACAATATCGGCGTCTGCTCCCGGCAAAAGGTTTCCTTTTTTTGGAAACAGCCCCATAATTCTTGCCGCATTTTCCGAAGTCAGTTCTGCCAGCCGTTCCAGACGCATACCCCGGCGGTGTACACCTTCCGTCAGCAGGGCGGGAAACATCCCGTCAAATCCGCCAAATCCGCATAATTCACGAAAGAAGTTTCCTTCCTTCACCTTTTCGTCATCCCGGTAAGGCCCGTGATCCGAACCAATCGTGTCAATCGTTCCGTCCAGCACATAGGACCAAAGCTTCTCCACATTCTCCCGGCTGCGCATGGGCGGATTACACTTGGCATAAGCCCCCTTTTCCCGCAGAATACCTTTATCAAACAAAAGATACTGCGGACAGGTTTCCACATAGACCGGCAAGCCTTCGCTCTTTGCCTGCTTCAGATAAGCCGCCCCTTCCGCAATCGTCATATGGCAGATGTAAAGCTGGTTTCCCATTACTTTAGAAAATAAACAGGCCCGCTGTATCGCCTCCAACTCTGCCCACCAGGGTCTGGCCTCATCATGTTTTGCCTCGTCACACTCACCGCTCTCTGCCATCCGCCGGCTCCCAAAATCGGCAACCTCCGCATTTTCCGCATGTACACCAATCACCGTGTGCAAAGCCGCGGCTTTTTTCATCCCTTCCACCAGATAACCGTCCGTAATCTGCGGGTAGTCGGGATTGGCAAAACTCATAAATCCCTTATAAGCCACACAGCCCAGCTTATCCAGGTTTTCCATCTGGGAAATACATCCCGGCGTCAGCCCGCCCCAAAAAGCAAAATCCACAAAAGAATTCTTCTCTGCAATATCCAGCTTTAAAGAAAAACCTTCTTCATCCACTACCGGCGGCACGCTCAGCGGCATATCCACAATCGTCGTAATCCCGCCTTCTGCCGCGCACTGCGAGCCACAGTACCAGTCCTCCCGGTAATTTAAGGGCGACGGGTCCCACATATGAACATGGGGATCGATGAGTCCCGGGAACAAGACCTTCCCGTGCACGTCGATAACCTCACCCTCCAAAAAATCCGTCCCGCTTTCCCTTTGAATAATCCCTGCCACCTTTCCCTCTTCCACAAGCAGATCGCCTTCCGTTACAGCCCCGGGCAGCACAATCTTACCTCCTGTAAATACCGTCCTTTTTTTCATCCTTCATCACCTTATCCATTTGTTACTGTTCACACATTCCTATGCTTCTTCCACAGAAAAATTTCCATGCTCTCTTTCCGTTGCTCATCATATATGATTAACTATGATAAGTCAGATTATACACGTTGCTCCGGTATTTGTCACTATCTTTCGTCAAAAACTATAATTTTTTCTCTATTGACTTCATTTTTTTATTATGATACACTATAATTATTCATCATTAATGAATAGCTATCATGGTATCAATATTCTACAAATTACATTTTTTACCATAATTATTCAGGAGGAAAATCAATGACAAAACAAACAGAACCATCATTACTGCCGGCAACCCTCTACACCAATGCAAAACAGGAGCGTTTTCAGGACAGCTATCGCCGATGGCAGGGCATACCTTCGATTGAAGTAAGCAGGAAGGGACGAATCTTTATCAACTTTTATTCCGGCCAGGATGCCGAGGTCGGAGGAAATATTATGGTGCTCTGCACCAGCGATAACGGCGGAGAAAGCTTTTCTTCCTGTACTGCCGTCGTCGAACATCCCGATCCGTCCTGCCGGATCTATGACCCGAACCTCTGGCTGGACCCGGACGGGCGGCTCTGGATGTTCTACACACAGGCCAGGGGTTTTAATGACGGACGCAGCGGCGTATGGGCCGTAATCTGCGACGAGCCCGATGCCGATGAACTGACCTGGTCGCTCCCCCGCCGCATTGCCAATGGAATTATGATGAACAAACCCTTAATTACCCAGAATAACGAATGGCTCTTTCCCTGTGCCATCTGGTGCGATACCAGCGGAAGCATCCCCGCAGAACGCCACGGTCTGGAAAACGAACAGTTTTCCAATGTCTATTCTTCCCTGGATAAGGGAAAAACCATTAGCTTAAAAGGCCGTGCGGATGTGCCCAACCGCAGCTTCGATGAACACATGCTTGTCGAGAAAAAAGACGGGACACTTTGGATGCTTGTAAGAACCTTTGACGGGATTGGCGAAAGCTTCTCCAGCGACGGCGGAAGAACCTGGAGTCCGGGAAGGAAAAGTTCTATTGACGGCCCCTGCTCACGCTTTCACATCCGCCGCCTGAAATCCGGCCGCCTGCTGATGATCAACCACCATCAGTTTGAACAGAGAATTGATCTGGAAGATATTATGCGCCAGGGAAATGTAAAAAGCTGGAAAGGAAGAAGTCATCTCACCGCCATGCTCAGCGAAGACGACGGCAAAACCTGGCCCTATACCCTGCTGCTGGATGCACGCAATGAGGTTTCCTATCCGGATGCCGCGGAAGCCGACGACGGATATATCTATGTTACCTATGACTGGGAGCGGGTAAAACAAAGGGAGATCTTAATGGCTAAATTCACGGAAGAAGATATTCTCTGCGGAACACTTGCCTCCGCAAAAGGGCGCTTAAAAATTCTTGTAAATAAAGCCCTGGGACAGCCGGATATCCATAATTGACACAGAAACAGTACAGAATAAGCAGAACTGAATAAAGACGCCAAAAAGGGCTGCCGTACAATAAAAAGTACAGCAGCCCTCTCCTCATCTCTCTTATTCTCTCTCCATCCCTCACCGAATCAAAAACAATACATCTTTCCCTGTCAACCGCAGTTTAAACATTACGGTTCACACGTTCACAGCAACGGACAAAAATCCATGAAAACCGCAGTTTCAGGATATTCTTGCTGAATGATGCTGCAGCTTCTTTTCCCTCTGCTCCTTCTGCAGCCGCCGGATTTCCTGTTCCAGGCAGGCAATCCGTTTATTCAGACGTTCAATCTCCTCGGTATTTACCGCCGGTTTTCCCGGAATTTTCACCCCGTCTTTCTTTACCGGGCGTGCGGGAATTCCTGCGGCAGTGACATTATCCTCCAGAGGCTTTAACAAAACGGCATTCGCCGCAATCGAGCAGTTATCCCCCACTTCAAATGCCCCTAAAATCTTTGCCCCGCAGCCCACGGTGACATTATTCCCCAGGGTAGGATGACGTTTTCCTTTATTTAAGCCCACGCCGCCCAGAGTCACCCCCTGGTAAATGGTACAGTTATCCCCCACAACCGCGGTTTCTCCGATAACCACGCCGCTGCCGTGATCAATTAAAATCCCGTGTCCCATCTTTGCCCCGGGATGAATTTCAATTAAGGTGAGAAAACGGTTAATCTGCGAAATCAGCCGGGCAATAAAAAACATTTTATGCTGGTAAAACCAATGCGCAAAACGATGCAGAATCAAAGCATGTACGCCCTGGTAGAGAAGCAGCACCTCCAACGCACTCCTGGCTGCCGGGTCCCTGGCCTGCACAGCCTTCACATCAAGCCAAATATCTTTTAATATCATCTTATATTTACTCCTTACTTTTTCTGTCCTTTTTAACAGCATATGCTGCCAAGCAGGAATGGACACCTGCGCTGCTGTTTACATTCAGGCCCTGCGCAGTCCTGTGCAAACAGCAGCACATCTTCAGCCGCAGCTATGCCACAATAGTATAACACAAAGGGAAAGGAGAAATAAAGAAGTATTAATAATATTCTACTGAAATACTACAGGATTTTCCAAAACTTCGGTCTTTACGACAATATAGGGATAGGATTTTTCACTTCCTGCGCTCTCTGCGCTCTCCGGCCCCCGAAGTTCCGTGTCGAAGACAATGGAGTTTTCCGTCAGGTAAAGTTCTTCCACAACGATGCTGTAGCCCCCGCTCTCCTGTTCCCCATAACCGGTTACTATGTAAAGCCCCTGATCGTCAGAATAGGTGAGTTTAAACGGACTGGCCTTCTTCTGCTCAATGGTATTTCGCAATTCTTCCGGTATCTCTCCGTCGCCAACCACGGTAAACTCCAGATCCCTTACCTTTCCCTTATCGGCTGTATCTGCACCGCACCCGCCAAGGCACCGGACGATAAACACCCAGGCCACCAGCAGAATCCATAATGCCCATTTGTGAACTGCCGCTTTTCTCATGAATAAACTCCTCCTTTTTTACATGTTCCGCTTCTGCCGATGTCCGGCATCAGGTTCTTTGTTTCTGCCAATGTCCGGCACCTGATGTACGGCCATATTCAGACACAGACAAAAACGTATTAGCCCCCGGAACAGGATAAGCCCTTGTCCTCAAAGCAACGCTTTCACCGACAAAGGCTTATTGGTCTATAACATGATATTCAAAGCAGTTAAAATTTATGCACAAAAGAAAGAAGTATTATTATCCCAAATCGTCCCTGTGACAGGCGACCAGATGCCCTCCGTCACCTGCCGGACGAAGCCCTGGCACCTCTGTCCGGCATCTCTCCTGGGCATAGGGACAGCGGGTGTGGAATTTACAGCCTGACGGCGGGTTATAGGCACTGGGCACATCCCCTTCCAGAATAATGCGGTTCCTCTTTCGGTTGGCATCGGGAATCGGAATCGCGGAAAGCAGGGCCTGGGTATAGGGATGGCGGGGCGTGCTGTAAAGCCCCTTCTTTCCCGCAATCTCCACAATGCTGCCCAGATACATCACGGCAACCCGGTCGCTGACATGGCGGACGACGCTTAAATCATGGGAAATAAAAAGATAGGTCAGATTTCTCTTTTTCTGCATCTTTTTCATCAGATTTAAGACCTGCGCCCGCACCGAAACATCCAGGGCCGATACCGCTTCATCACAGACGACGAACTCCGGATTTAAAATCAAGGCGCGTGCAATGCCGATTCTCTGCCTCTGCCCGCCGGAAAACTCATGCGGAAAGCGGTTTAAATACTGCTTATCCAGCCCTACATCGCCAAGCATGGAGATCACCATCTCCTTCTGCTCCTCCCGGCTTCCTATTCCGTAAACCTGCAGCGGGGCACTGACCAGATCTAAGACCGTCATCCGGGGATTTAAAGAACTGTACGGGTCCTGGAAGATAATCTGCATCTTCTTTCGCATTTCCCACATCTTCTTTTTATCGTAGGCGGCAATGTCCTGCCCTTCATACAGCACCTGCCCGGAAGTCATGGGAATCAGCCTTAAGATGGTTCTGCCCAGGGTAGACTTTCCGCAGCCGGATTCTCCCACCAGCCCCAGAGTTTCGCCCTTTTGGATCGTTAAATCAATGTCATCGACCGCTTTAACCGTCGGCGGATTTCGGTTCAACAGTCCTTTTTTTCCTGTAAAATACTTTCGCAAACTCTTCGTTTCCAGCAAAACCGGAGATGTATTTTCTACATTTACACTCGTATTCTCACTCTTCATCTTGACCACCTTTAATCCTGTTTTGCATACTGAAAGCAGCTTACCAGTGCGCCCTCCACCGGATAAAGCCCCGGCTGCTCCCTGCGGCAATGCTCACCGGCATACGGACAGCGCGGGCCAAAACGACAGCCTGCGGGCATCTGCCCGGGCGCAGGAACCGTGCCCTCTATGGTATTTAACTCTTCCACATCCTCCTGAAGCGGCGGAATCGAACTTAAAAGCCCTTGGGTATAGGGGTGTTTCGGCGCATTAAAAATATCCTTTACCGAACCGTACTCCACCACCTTCCCGGCGTAAAGCACAAGAATATTGTCCGCGGTTTCGGCAACCACACCCATATCGTGGGTAATCAGAATAATCGCCGTATCCATGTTCTGGCGCAGTTCCAGCATAAGTTCAAGAATCTGCGCCTGAATGGTAACATCCAGCGCCGTTGTCGGCTCGTCGGCAATTAAAAGCTTGGGTGCACAGGAAACCGCCATGGCAATCATTACCCTCTGGCGCATACCGCCGGAAAGCTGATGGGGATATTCCTTCATCCGCTTTTCCGGCGCGGCAATCCCCACCTTTTTTAAGACCTCCACCGCTTCTTTCCGGGCATCCGCCTTACTGTAGCCCTGGTGGATCACCAGGGGCTCAATCAACTGTTCTCCTATGGTCAGCGTAGGATTCAATGCGGTCATCGGGTCCTGAAAAATCATCGCAATTTCATTTCCGCGGATTTTACACATTTCCTCTTCTGATAATCCCAGAAGTTCCCGGCCGGAAAGCTTGATGCTTCCCTGAGAAATTTTCGCGTTCGTTCCCAAAAGCTGCAGGATGGACAGGCTGGTCACGCTTTTCCCGCAGCCGGACTCTCCCACAATCCCTAGAATTTCTCCCTTTCCAATCGAGAAACTGACCCCGTCTACGGAAGTATTTATTCCTTTTTTGGTCTGAAACTGAACCTGCAGTCCTTCTACCTTTAGCAATGAATCCATAGTTTCCTCCATTATGTGCACGCTTCACAGCCCATCCTGCCCTTTGGGGACAAACAGGTCTGTATTATTCAATATCCCAGTTCCAGCTTGACCAGTTCAGGGAGTTAAAGTTCTCTACCTCAACGCCGCTGACCCGCTTATTATAGGCGGTCAGAACATTTTTACAATACAGATAAGCCATCGGAGAGCGCTCTCTGATCTTTACCTGATATTCGTCAAAATAAGGCTTTCTTGCCTCAAAGGTCAGTTCGGCATTTCCCTTATCAATAATGTCCGTCAGCTCCGTATCTTTAAGCTGGCAGAAGTTTACGGAACTGTCCGGATGAATCATCTCCCGGCTCTCGCTTGGGTCCATGGTTCCGCCGGAACCGATAATTCCCATATCATGTTTTCCGTCCAGCATATTGTTCATCAAGGTCGGGAAGTCTACCTGTTCAATCTGCACCTTAACGCCTACCTTCTGTAAATCCTGAACAATCAGGGCCGCAATACGTTCGGTCACGCTGCTTCCCGAAGCAATATAGAATACCAGGGTCTGGTCAAAGGGGAAGTTTGCTTCCTGAAGCATACTCTTTGCCTTTTCCGGATCGTACCACACTTCTACTTCCGGATTGTAATAAGGGCTTACGCTGCAGAACGGAGTAACAATCGCCTCTGCCTCTCCCTGGAACAGGGCATCCACTAATACCTGGCGGTTAATGGCCATGCTGAGAGCCTGACGAACCTCCTGTCCAAGATAAGGCTTATCGGTGTTAAAAATTAATGTACTATAAGAAGTCGTAGGAACCGAAACCGTAACCAGATTTTCCTGCTCCTTTGCCATCTCCCAGTCGTCAATAATAATCGAATCATAGCCGATTAAATCCAGTTCCCCGTTAATCAGGCCGGCAAGCATACTGGCTGAGTCGGTAACGCGGATAACCAGACGGTCTACCTTGGGTACGCCCAGATAATAATTCGGGTTCTTAACAAATTCCATGCGCTCGCCGTTGATCTCACTGTCATAGATAAATGGACCGGAACCTACCGGTTTTGCCCATAAATCCGGGGCATTAATCTCTTCAGCAGTCTTTCCCTCAAAAATATGCTTGGGAATAATAAACACGGTATCGATATCCTGAAGGAAGGTATCGGCAAACATGGAACTCTTTAATTCAAACGTAACGGTATGCTCATCGTCCGCCGTCACCTTAATCGAATCCTCGGAAAGTTCTGCTCCAGAATCATCCACACCGGCAATGTACTGCAGGTGATAACGGCTCTTTGCATCTACTTTGGGGTCAGAATACATCTGATAAGAAAATACCACATCATCCGCCGTTACAGGCTCGCCGTCCGACCACACCGCATTGTCATGAAGAGTGAAGGTCACTGCGGTAGAGTCGTCATTTACCGTCCAGGACTCTGCCAGACGTCCCTCGATCGTGCCGTCGGCCCTGCACTGGGTCAGCCGATCATAAATCTGATCACAGATCATACGGGTGTAATTGCTCGTCGTATTTAAGGGCATCATCGTATCCCATGCCGTGGAAACTGCGGCGGTGAGAACCTTTTCCCCGGAAGCAGCATCAAGAGCAGCCTCGGTTGCCCCCCCGCCGCCTTGGTCTGCGCTTACTTCTCCGCTGTCTGCGGCTGATTCGGTTGCTCCTCCGGGTCTGTCTACACTCGACGAGCCGCAGGCCGTCAGCCCAAAGGCCATCGCACCGGCCAGAAGAACTGCTGTTATTCTTGTCCACTTACTTTTTCTCATAATATCCTCCTATCACATTTAATGTTCCTGAAACTGCCGTAAATACATCACCGGGCCGTTTCAAAATCTCTATAGTTCATAACAGCATCTGTATCGTTTGCTGTTAATGCAACTCATTTCCTGCTGTTATTTGCCTATATCTTAATCTTCGGGTCAAGGGCATCGCGGATTCCGTCGCCGAGAAAGTTAATGCTGAGCACCGTCACCAGAAGGGCAATGCCCGGCGGTATCCAGATCCAGAGCCGTTTGGAAAGTACCGTGATGGACTGTGCGTCATAGAGCATATTTCCCCAGCTTGCCCCGGGCGGCTGAACACCCATACCCAGAAAACTCAGCGAAGATTCCATAAGGATTGCACTTGCCATCTGAAAGGTGATGGCAATTAAAATCGGCGCAAAGGAATTCGGCAGGATGTACCCAGTAATAATCTTGAAATCCGGCGTTCCAATCGCCCTGGCCGACTCCACATACTCTTTTTCGGAAACCGAGAGAACATTGGCATAAATTAAACGCGCAAATTGTGTCCAGCCCAATACGCCGATAACCAGCGTAACCGACCAGATCGAAGGGCCGACAACCGCCACAAGCACTAAAATCAGCACAATGGACGGAAAGGACATAAACACATCCGCCACACGCATAATGGCAATCTCTGCCTTGCCCCGGAAATACCCGGCAATCAGCCCCAGAGGAACACCGATGGCGCAGCTGATAATCGTCGAACAAAAACCTACAAGCAAAGAAGTTCTTCCCCCGTAAATCAGCCGGGCAAACACATCCCTTCCGATAGCATCCGTCCCCAGGATGTGTGCGGAACTGGGTGCTGCAAAAAAGGCCGCATAATCGGAATCATAGGGATTCAGCTTCAGAACCAGGGGCAGTACGATAACCAGGACAATTTCCAGCAGAATAACCACCAGTCCGGCCATCGCCATCTTATGTTCTGTCAGCTTGCTTATCACCTCGGAAAGATAGCTTTCATTTTCCTTTTTTATCATCTGCCATTCCCCCTATTTATAGCTGATCCGCGGATCTAAAAGCCCGTAAGCTACATCGGTTAAGATATTTGCCAAAAGCACGGCTACCGCAATCATAACCGTTATTCCCATAATCACCGGATAATCCCGGCCGTTAATCGCCGTTACCATAAGTGAGCCCACGCCCGGCCAGCCAAATACCTGCTCTGTAATCACCGCACCTCCAACCAGAGAGGGGATGGACATGCCGACTACGGTAATTACGGGAATCAGCGCATTTTTCAAACCGTGTCTGTAGATAACCGCCCATTTTTTCAGTCCCTTAGAACGGGCAGTACGAATATAGTCTTCCTGCATAACTTCCAGCATACTGCTGCGCATATGGCGCACCCAGCCGCCAATCTGCTGAAAGGAAAGCACCAGACAGGGCATAATCATGTGCCGGATAAGCGCCGCTGTGGACTTCACCCCGGCAGAATCGTACATTCCCCCGGAAGGAAGGATTTTCAGGACAATGGCAAACAGATAGATAAACACCAGGCCCACAAAAAAATTCGGGGTAGCCATCATCAGCAGGGAAATCCCGCCGGAAATATAATCCCTCCTGGAATTCGGCTTGGAAGCCGCATAAATCCCCAGGGGAATCGAAACAATCAGCGAGAGCAGAATCGATGCCGCAGCCAGCGAAGCCGTAGCCGGAAGCCTCTCCCCAATCATCACCGCAACCGGACGCTGCGTGCTGTAGGAAAAGCCCATATCTCCCTGAAGCAAAAGCCCCAGCCAACGGACATACTGGACAACCACCGGCTGATCCAGCCCCAGGGCAATCCTCTTTCTCTCCAATTCAGCCGGTGTAATCCCCGGATCGGCCAAAAGTGCGTCCAACGGCGACCCCGGTGCCAGATTTAAGACAAAATAGGCCAGCACCGTAATCCCTAAAAATGTCGGCACGGCAACAAGAAGCCTTTTTAAAATATATTTCCACTTCATCCTCTCTCGTCCTTTCGTTCATCCTTACGTTAATGCTCTTTCCCAACTGCCCCGGTGTGTTAATCATATTACTGAATATATTACCGCATTTTTATACATTTAACAAGTATAAATTTAAGCAGGCACAGCAAATGTTATAAATTGCCGGATATACATGGGGCAAATCTTATAATCAATGGGGGCTGTATGAGGGCTATTGGATAAAAGATAGTCTGTTTTGTCAACTTATTTTATTAATATATTTCGTTAATTTATTTTATGTAGGATAAACCACAAAGAATACGAAAAAAGAGCCATTCACGAAATACGAAAAATGGCTCTTTAACACTTAGTCGTCCTCTTTACTGCAAATTTGAAGCCGGTGCTGGTACTTCTCCCTTGTCGCCAGGCCGCCCCGGATATGGCGCTCCGACTTATTCACATCCAAAACAATCCTCGCCTGGGCAGCAAGAGAAGGGTTAATGTGTTCTAGGCGGTCGGTTACGTCTTTATGTACCGTCGATTTACTAATCCCAAACTTCCTTGCCGTCTGCCGCACCGTTGCGTTGTGGTCTATAATGTAATTGGCTATGGCCACCGCCCGCTCTTCGATATACTCCTTCAAGGTTTTCCCCCTGAATATGTTTTTTACAGCATATGCAGGGGAATGTGGGAATATGTTTGGACGCATTTACTTGATGGATATTTCTTTATCCTTTTTAATCATCACCTGCTTCCCACAAAAAGCAAATGCATAACTGCGAATTTTTTCTTTGGAAATTCCTTTTTCTATCAATACCGTTTCATATTCCTTTTCTTTTATCTGCTTCAGTGCCGCATCCACTGTATCAGAAAGTTCCTTCTCTTCGGTTCTGTCTTGTACCTTAAATTCCATAATTATCCCAACATCTCCCGGCCTTCTCGGTTCCAGCATCACATCATAGCGTCCAAATCCACTTTCCCGATTTGAAGTCAGTACATATCTATCCGCCAGTTCTACCATTAATCCCAATACAAAACCATGATAGAAGCGTTCAGGAGCTTCTTCCGAAGGACTTTTTCCGGTATCAAAATAACTGAAGGTAGTCATCGCCACCTTGTTCATGTAAACATTCATACCCTTTACATCATCATACAGTAATGCTTTGATAAAATCATTATAACCTCCTGCGGAACGGCTGAACCATTTTCTAATCATCTGACGGAACATTGCCCCTACTTCAAAATTAGTCAGTTCCAGTTCATATTCCTGCTTCCATTCTCCAAACTCTGTCGCATAAGTATTTCTATTTTTTACTTTTAAATAGCCACCGGCAAGCAGCAAACTCCAGATTGCCGACTCATCTTCATCTAATTGATCATAAACAATCTGCTCATCAATTTCTACAATAATCGACTTTCCTTGTAAGAGAACCTCAAAGCTTTCTTTTACCTTCCGGCTTCCTTCCCGAATCAGCTTTCCTGCCAGACTGTTTGAACTGGAATTTGCCCAATAGGTTCCTATCTGCCTTTTGTCCAGATAATTTAAGATAGACCAGGGATTATAAATATCTTTTTGTTTTCCAAAGGTAAACCCATCATACCATGTTTTTACTTCCTGCTTTTTTAGAGATAATCCATATTCATCTAATGCGGCAAATACCTCCTCTTCCGTAAAGCCAAAGCAATCCATGTATTTTTCTGATGTCGTAGTGATCACTTGTAAATTATTTAAATCTGAAAATATAGATTCTTTACTCACCCTGGTAATGCCTGTCATGATTGCACGCTCAAGATAAGGATTTGTTTTAAATGTTGCATTAAACAAACTTCTGGTAAAAGAAACAAGTTCATCCCAATAGCCATTCATATAAGCTTCCTGCATTGGCGTATCATATTCATCCAACAGAATAATTACTTTTTTCTTATAATAACGCGATAAATAATCAGATAATGCCTTTAACGAATAAGAAGCTTCATTGTCCTCCATCTCGACGGAAATATTTAAAAAATCATTCTTTTCACTTTCATTCAGCAAATCATTTTCTAACAAAAAATCATATTTATTATATAATGCTTTAATAATACGGCAAATTTTCTTTTTTGTCTGTATATATGCGGTTTCTTTTACATCGGCAAAACTAATAAAAAGAACCGGATAAGTTCCCTGAAGCTTTCTATATTTTTCATCTTCCCATATCGTTAATCCCTGAAATAAATCTTCACGCCCTGCATATTGAACAGAAAAAAACTTTTCCAGCATACTCATATTCAATGTCTTTCCAAAACGTCGGGGACGGGTTATTAATGTCACATCATCCTCGCTTTCCCACCATTCCCGAATAAATTTTGTTTTATCGATATAAAAAGCATTTTCTTTCCGCACTTTTTCAAAGTCCTGCTTCCCTATTCCCAACGTTCTTGCCATATTGCCACATCCCTTTTCTTTTTATATCTTCCTCATCGTTTTCCGATTTAGATTTATGTTTCAGCAAATCATCTTCTCATTCCTTCATCGGTAAAATTTCTCTTTAATGCCCGTTCGGTAAAAAAGATAGGAATAATCAGACACACACATTGTATTGCACATAAAATACCGCCCACAGTTCCTATTGTATCTTCTGAACGGTTATAAAATGGAAAATGTATAATAACCGAAGGCAGCAAAAGAACCCACCCTATTTTCCACCATAATCTTCCACAATAATCATGTGCATACTTCCATGTATCTCTATTTTTCATGGAGCGTGCCGTTCGATAACCTATTATTCCATTGATAGTTTTCGGAGGATGCTTCCACATCATTTTTCCAGAAATAATCATTAATGCAGGAATAAGTAAGTCAAACACAAACATAAACCACCAAAACCACATAGTATTCACCTTTCTTTCGGCCTTTTATCTTTTATCCTTTTTTAATCAATACCTGCTTCCCACAAAAAGCACAGCCATAATTGCGGATTTTCTCTTTGGAAATTTCTTTTTCTATCAATACTGTTTCATATTCCTTTTCTTTTATCTGTTTCAATGCTGCATCCACTGTATCAGAAAGTTCCTTTTCTTCCGTCCTGTCTTGTACCTTCAAATATTTTCGCTGTTCGATTCCATTTCTCCTTCTTATTCCATCATAGCAATTTACTCATAGACTTCTATCCTGCACTGATGTTTTCTTTTCCCTGCCGGGGCCTGACAATCATAGCTGATTCCAACCAAAAGAATTTTACCCCCAAATCCTTTAAGAGCCTCTGGATATCGCTTATTCTTTATTTGTGCGATAGCACCTTCCACAGACTGGTTCCATTTTAACTCGATAATCAGAGCCGGAAGCACAGAATCTTTTTTCGGCAAATACACAATATCCGCATATCCGGCACCAGCCGGCAGTTCCTCAAACATCACATACTCATCCCCATAGCTGAAATATGCCCGTTTAATCACACTGCGAAGAGCCTGTTCATTATTGTAATATAAAGAAGCCTCTTCCTCATGAATCTTCTCAATCTGCCCCGCAACTGCCTCTTCCTTCCCATGAACCGTATCCTCAATGAGCTGTTCACTTTCCCTCACCCGCCGGATGGTATCATCTCTTCTCACCTGCCGTACAGCCTTGGCAAATTCCAGGCGAATTTCTTCATTGGGAATATGCACTTTCTGCGCCTTTTCGTCATAAGTCAAATACCCCAGATGAATTAACAAGGTCAGCACATCATCCCTGTTCCGAAAAGTCACCAGATCATTCGCAAAGCCATTGGTGTCTACCTTTACTTCCACTCCGCCCACCAATTCTGCAGCCGTTCTGCCCAATTCATCAAAATCAAGATTAACATATCCCATCAGGCTTTCTGCCGCAGAGGTCTGCGTCCAATAGGAATCAAAATCATCATTGCGCAAAGCTTCCATAACCGAATTTGGATTATACACCGATTTAATTTCCCGAAACCCATAGCCGTCATACCATTGTTTCATCTGTTCAAAATCACTGTTGTATTCACGGCAAAGCTTTTTCACCTCATCCTCCGTAAACCCAACATACTCTCCAAACTTCCTGGGCTTAATCATCGTAAATTCTTTAAAATCAGATATGGCCGACTGTGATCCGTCTTTCTTAATGGGAAGGATTCCCGTCATATAAACTGCTGCAAATATTTTATCCGTCATTCCGCTGTTTTTAAACAAAGCACGCAAAAACTCCAGATATTTTCTTTGTAAATCCTGCTGATTTTTAGCCTCTCTAATCGGTGCATCCCACTCGTCAATAATCATAACAAACTTATTACCCGCAATTTCAGCAGCATTTGCTAATGTTGCGGCAAAACCTTCCACAATCTTCAATTTGGGATACTGTTCCGCCAATTCCCGAACTACATTTCGCTGAATGTAAGGCACAATATCCGTAATGGAAGCCTCCCCTATCACCCCGGTCATATCCAGGTAAATCACATCATAGTGATTCAAATGCTTCCGGTACTGTTCATCCTCTGCGATCAGCAAATCATCAAAAAGCCCTGACGAATTACAGGTTTTATCATAATAAGCACACAACATTTTCGCTGCAAAGGATTTTCCAAAACGGCGGGGCCTGCTGATACAGGTTAAACACCTTGACGTGTCAATTGTCTGATTAATCAAACCAATCAGGCCTGTTTTATCCACATAGACATCATTTCTAATTCTGGCAAATCCTTCATTTCCAATATTTACATAATTACCCAAATTTTTCTTGCCTCCCAATACAATTTCTCCCTGACCGCCCTGTTTTTTCCTCACATATCTTCATCATTCATTCTGCTTGTGGGCGCATGAAGGTTTACTTTCATTATATCCTTGTTTTGCCCGTTTCACAATACAATAATAAAAGGACATCAGGAAATACTGCTCATTTCCTAATGTCCCACTTACTTTTATTTCTTTACCTTATGCTCCACAACACTCGCTCTATTTTGTTACAACCATATGTACCGTCGATTTACTAATCCCAAACTTCCTTGCCGTCTGCCGCACCGTTGCGTTGTGGTCTATAATGTAATTGGCTATGGCCACCGCCCGCTCTTCGATATACTCCTTCAAGGTTTTCCCCCTAAATCTGTAACATCCGTTGACAGGAAAATTCCTTCATGATAAAATTATTTCAACCATTAAGCACAGTTTTTGTTCCGAATTTGCATAAATAAGGCAGCAATAATAAAATAGCTAAGCCGTCAGCAAAATCACTATAAATTGGCAAAGGAGAAGAATATGAACCCAAAAACAATGTATAACCTTAGCTACGGGCTGTTTGTACTCACCGCCGCTTCTGCGGGGCAGGACAGCGGCTGTATTATTAACACAGCAGGGCAGGTAACCAGTGAGCCAAATCGAATCAGCATAGCTGTCAACAAAGCTAACTTCACCCATGATCTGGTAAAACAGAGCGGAAAATTCAACCTATCCATCCTCAGCGAAGAGGCCGACTTTTCCGTTTTCCAGCATTTCGGCTTTCAATCCGGGCGGGATGTGGATAAATTCTCCGGCTATCCTGACTGTAAGCGTTCTTCCAATGGCCTTTACTACGTTACCGCGGGAAGCAACGGCTATATCAGCGCCGTGACCGAACAGGCCATCGACCTGGGAAGCCACACCTTATTCATTGCTTCCGTATCCGATATGGAGGTACTCTCTGCCGCACCTTCAGCCACCTACGCTTACTATCATTCCTCCATTAAGCCCCAGCCGCAAAAGCCTGCTGCCGGAAAAACCGTCTGGCGCTGTACGGTGTGCGGCTACGTCTATGAAGGTGAAGAGCTTCCGGCAGATTTTATCTGTCCGCTGTGCAAACACCCGGCCTCCGACTTTGAGAAGATAACACAATGAGAAGATAACACAGTAAAAACGAACAGCAGGTACGATACGTATCTGCTGTCTGTTTTTTCTGACGGTTAAATCCGCCCGGTATTATCATTCATATATTTATATTCTGCAACCGATCGGTCAAAGGTCTGAATGTGATAATAGAGCCAGTCCGTTACCTTTTCATTTACCATAGCAACAAAGGCATCGGTGGGGCCTTCTTCCTCGGTCAGCCGGTCATAAAGTTCCTGGACAGTTGCCCTTAACTCTGCATGTTTTTTCTTATGCTCCTCAATACCGGGATAACCGATGGACTCCTGGAGCGCCTCCTCTGCATTGAAATGAAAATCCGTATAGTCCGCCAGATAATTCAGCATTTTGGCAGCACCGGCTTTGTTTGCGTGCTCTTCACAGCTGCGTAAAAGGTCATTGATTTTGCCAATCAGCTCTTTGTGTTGCGTGTCTATGGTTTCATTTCCTGTAATTAAATCGTCTGTAAATTCTGCGTACATATTCAATCCTCCTATCGCTTGATAATGTATAGTTTATCATAATTATCATGAAAATTCCACCATTTTCTTGTGAGTTATGCTGATGAGTTATACAGATGAATTATACGGATGCTCACCCCTGCGGGAACATAAAGGTTTACTTCACCAAAGCTTCCCTGTTACAGTTCACACATTCACAGCAAATGTTCACATATTCACAGCAAAGCTTCCTTCACTTCCTCCAATTTGTCCCTAATCGCAATATGCTGCGGGCAGGCTTCCTCACATTTTCCGCACCGGATACATTCACTTGCATGTTTCTTTCCGTGACGGGTTACCAGCCATTCTTCCTGACTTTTTGCCATGGTCTTATTGCTGTAGAGGGTTAAATAATTCATTGCCGTAAATGAACCGGAAATTCCAATCTCCATCGGACAGACTTTTGCACAGTAATTGCAGGATGTACAGGGAATTAATGGAATTTTTTTCAGTTCTTCCTGTGCCCGTTTCAGCGTTTCCTTCTGCCTCTCGCTTAACCCGGCAAAGGACTTCATATAGGAAAGGTTATCCTTCATCTGCTCTACATTGCTCATCCCGGAAAGAACGGTAATAATCCCCTCCAAATCTGCCGCAAAGCGAACCGCCCACGAAGCAGCGGAACTTTCCGGTTCGGCTTCACGCAGAATTTCCTTCACCGAATCCGGCGGCGTTGCCAGCATACCGCCCTTCACCGGCTCCATAATAATCACCGGCTTTCCGTACTTTCTTGCCACCTCATAGCACGCCCTCGACTGCACCACAGGATTCTCCCAGTCCGCATAGTTAATCTGCAGCTGGACAAATTCCATCTCAGGATGTGCCTTCAGCAATATTTCCAGTTCCTCCGGTGTGGAATGAAAAGAAAATCCCACATGGCGGATAAGCCCGGCTTTTTTCTTTTCCAAAACCCAGTCCCACATGCCAAATTCATCAAAATAATGCGTTCTGGCCTCTCCCAGATTATGTAGGAGATAAAAGTCAAAATATCCTGCCCCGGTCTGGGCAAGCGAGATATCAAACTGTGCGTAGGCTTCTTCCTTTGTCTTACATTCAATCCAAGCTGCGTTTTTTGTCGCCAGCTGATAACTCTCCCTTGGATAACGTTCCACAAGCGCCTGACGGATAGCATCCTCACTTCCGGCATAGGCCCAGGCCGTGTCAAAATAGGTAAACCCAGCCTGCATAAACAAGTCCACCATTTCCTTTACCTGTTCCACATCAATTGCGCCGTCCTTCTGCGGCAGACGCATTAAACCAAATCCCAGCTTTCGTATCTCTTCACCTAAATAACCCATCCTGCTTCCTCCTTAAATTTTGAAATTCTGTAATTTTGCAGTAATCTTGCAGTTAAATTGCAATCCATGAATAAATTTTGTTGCACGATTCTCCGCTTCATCGTATAATCACTATAACAGCTTCAAGTAACTCGAAGTCAATACTTTTTACCTAAGTAAAATAAAAAATTTACCGATTACAGAAAAACAGGAGAACTTCTTATGACCTACACGATAAAACAATTTGCCGATATGTTCGATACCACCGAACACACCATCCGATACTACACCGATATCCAGCTGCTTCCATGCCAGAGGGACAGCCAAAACCGCCGCATATTCGATGAACATGCCGTTCACTGGATGCAGACCATCTCCTGCCTGAAGCAATGCGGCACTCCGTTAAAAGACATTCAGGAATACTGCCGTCTTTGCCAATTGGAAGAAACCGAAGAAAATTTATATGCAAGATACCAGATCATCCTTCGCCAGCGCAGTGCTGCATATAAAAAAGCGGCAGAAGCACAGGCCACCGTCGCTTTTATTGATAAAAAAGTCAAACATTATGAAGAAATATTCTCTCACCGGCTTTCCGATAAACTACCCCCAAAGCAACCAGCAGGCAGAGAAGATGAATCAACCTTATAAGCGGAGAATGCCCTCGGGCAAGCCGTCATCTACACCAAAATCTCCGCCCTGCTCCCCCCGCTCTTTTCCTTTACCACTACAATCTTCTTGTCAATCTTATCCTTTAATTCGCTCACATGGGAGATAATTCCCACCAGCCGGTTTCCGTCAGTCTGGCTTACCAGTGCATGATACGCCTGCTGCAGTGCATGTTCATCCAGGCTTCCAAACCCCTCATCCACAAACATGGTTTCCATCTGTATCCCTCCCGCTGTGGACTGAATCTCCTCTGATAATCCCAGGGCCAGGGAGAGCGAGGCGATAAACGATTCCCCGCCGGACAATGTCTTTACGCTCCTCTCCGTTCCGTTATAATGATCCACAACATTCAGTTCCAGTCCGCCCTGGCTCTTATTATTGCCTGCCCCAACCATGCGCTTAAACTCATACTGCCCACCGGACATCTTCATCAGACGCAGATTGGCGCGGCGGACAATCCGATCAAAATACGTCGTCTGGATATAGGTTTCCAACATCATTTTTTCTTTGCTTTTTAACTCCCCGTTCAATGTATCCGATAAATTCGACAGCCACCCGTACCGTTCCTCCAGCGCTGTCAAAGCCCTGGACTTTTTCCGAATATTGTCCAGCAAATTTGCATTTGTTTCCCGCCGGAAACGCACTATCTTTTCTCTTTCTGCCGCTTCCTTTTTCTTTTGCCTGTATTCCGTCTGTTTTTCCACCTCGTCGGATAAGCAAATACCTTCTGCATGTTCTAACTGCTCCAGAAGAGATTTCCTGCGCCCTTCTAAATTTGCCTGTTCATGAACACAGTCACGATACGCCTTCTCCGCATAGGCATAAGCATTCTGAAAAGCTTCCAGTTCCTTTTGCAGTTTTTTCTTCTCTTCTTTTGCCGCATCCTGATCCGCATAATGAAGCTTTTCTGCCAAATCCCTCTCCTGCTTTTCGATCTCCTGTTTTCTTACCTGCAGCGATGCAATCTCTTCTTTTAAACCCTGAATCTCCTTTTCCAACGCTTTTATGGCTGCCTCTTTTCCGGGAATCTCCGCTTCCAGTTCCTTTTTCCGGCGGATATTCTTCTCTTCCTTATCGATCTGTGCCTCCAGTTCTGCGATAACTTCCCCTAAACGCAGTAATTCTTCCCCGGTATTCTCGATATATGCAGGCTCTTCCAATTGTTTTTGCAGGGATTCTATCTGTACCATAAGCGCCGCCCGCTCTTTTTCACACTGCGCAAAACCGTCACTTGCTCGCTGGTATGCCGCCTGTAGTTCTTTCCGCTCTCCAGTCAATGCATCCCTCATTTTTTCTGCCTCCTGCTTACTTAAACTGTGCAGTTCCCCGGCAAGCGCACGCACCTGGTCCTCAAGTGCCTGTTTCTGTGCCTCTTCCCCGGCAAGCAGGTTCTTTCTCTCCGAAATCTCTGCTTCCAGTGCCTTGATCTCCTCCTCCCTTTTGGTTATCCCCTTTTCCAGAACTTCTTTTTGCTTTACCTGCTCCTCTTCCCGACAGATTTCCTCCGCGATTTCTTCCAGCCTCTTTTCTGTCTGAAGCCGCTTTTTACCGGCCTGCTTCCCTGCCCAGGTGATATCTGCAGGCTTTTCTTTCCCGGCGATATCCGCTGGCTTTCCTGCACTGCTTCCATCCAAAGCTTCACCTGATCCGGCTGTAGCTTCGGCCTTCCTGGCACTGTCCGTATCCTGCCCTGCCCTTGTCTTACCATCAGACTCCGGCAGCCCTGCACATCCCAAAAGCAATTCTATCTGCTGCCTTAACTGCACCTCCTGCCCGGAAACTTTCCCATGGATTTTCCCCGCTTCCACACTGGCATCCCCGGCTTCTTTTGCCGCCTGCTCATACTCGCGTTTTGCCAGTTCCAATACCTTTTTTTCCGGCACTTTATCAGGAATCATCGCCGGCTGCGGATGATGAATGGCACCGCATACCGGACATGGAGAACCTTCCAAAAGCCCCTTCGCCAGCAAACCCGCCTGCCCGTCTAAAAATGCCTGATTCATCCGAGCATAACGATTTTCCAGCATATTTGCGCGTTCCTGTGCTTTTTTATAGATATTTTGATGCTCCTTTAAGTCATCCTGCAGAATTTGATACGCATTTATCTCCCGGCAAAGCTTCTCTAAATCATATAAACGTGCCTCTTCCTGCACCTTCTCCCGAAGCAGTCTTTCCTTCCTCTCGCCGCCCCCGGACAGCACCTCCTGCCGTCTTTTATTTTCTGTCTGATCTTCCTCAAGCCGTTCCTTCTTCTGCAGACTTTTTTGATTTTTTTCCCGATTTTTATCTAAACTCTCTTTCAGTTCCCGGATTTTTCGCTTCTTTTCCTCCATCTGCTCATATTTTGGCATTTCCTGTTCCAAAACGGCAAGTTTTTTCCCTATTTCCTCCTGGCGCACGGTCTTTTGCTGTTCGTTTTCAAAAACCTTCTTCCATTCTTCCAGGTGCAGGGCTTCCTCTTTCTCCTTTTTGCGGGCAGTTTCCAGATTTTCACAAATAGTTTTACACCCTTTTGCCTTTTCCTTTCGGTTCACCAGTTTTTCCCGCTGCTCCCCCGCCAAGAACAAACCCAACAATTCCTCTTTCCGTTCTTTTAGATTCTGTCCCTCCTGTGCTGCCCTGGCTTCCTTTTCTCTCACCTTCCTTTGGCTGCCTTCCAGCTCTCCTGCCAGCCGCTCAATCTCTTTCAAAAATTGCTTCTGCTTTTCATATTCTGCCAGTTCCTCTTCCAAAAGTGCCAGTCTTTTCTTCATCTCTTCCTGCTGCGGCTTTTTCTCCTCTTCCTGATCAAATACCGCCTTCTTTTCCTTCAGCAATCCGGCATTTTCCTCTTCCTGCTGCCGGACTTTCTCCAGGTTCGTTTTCGCCCTCTCCTGTTCCTGCGCCTTGCCAATCCGGGTATTTACCTCTTCCAGCCCATTTTCCAGCCGCGACAATTCCCTGGCCAGCCTTTCCTCTTCCGAATTGTCCTTTGCCACCAGCTTTTCCAAAAGTTCCATGGTATCCTTAATGGTCAGGTTTCCCTCCCTGGCCTTTTCCACATCCGAAAAATAAATCTTTCCGGCTTCCTGTGCCTGTACGCCCAAAGCACTCCCCGCGCCCTGATCCGAATCTCCGGGTTTCTTCCCGTTCAGACGCAGTTCATCCTCGTCACAGTCAATCGCCTGCACATACTGCTGGACACTCTTTCTGGCATCCTGGCATTCTCGATAGGCGTTCCTTTCCTGATCCTTAACCTGTCTTTGCAGGGTCTGATAATCCTGGGTCTGGAACACCTTCCGAAAAATCTCCTGCCTCTCCCTGGTATCTGCCAGAAGCAGCTTGCGGAAATCTCCCTGGGCAAGCATGGCAATCTGCGAAAACTGATTCCGGTCAATGCCAAGAATCTCCTTAATCGCCTCGTCCACTTCCCTGGGCTTTGTAATCACCCGATCCGGGCAGATAAGCTGTGCCCCTGCCTTTTCCTCCGTCATCCCCCCGCCCCGCTTTGCCGGACGCAGATACCTGGGATTTCGTTTAACCACGTACTCCTTTCCCCCATGCGAAAACAAAAGCTCCACCTCGGTAGGCGTGTTCGGATCGGCATACTGCGAGCGGAGCATGGAAGATTCCCGGCTGTCCCCGCTGGCTTCTCCGTACAGAGCATAAGTAATTGCATCAAAAATCGTCGTCTTTCCGGCCCCGGTATCTCCGGTAATCAGATACAACCCCCGATTTCCCAGTTCGCGCAGTGCCAGTTCTGTCCGTCCCGCATAAGGGCCGAATGCCGATATTACAAGATTTAATGGCCGCATCCGTTTCCCTCCCCCATCTTCTCTATCCTTACTTTGCCGCAAATCTTTTTGATTCTCATCCTTTCTCCTCCCAGATTTTCTCTATCAGTTCCGTTATCAGTCCTTCCTGCGCTTCATTCATTGGCTGATTATTCTGCTTTTCATAAAAATCAAAAATTAATTCCGCCGGCGTTTTCGCTTCCACATCTTCCCCGCCCGTAATCTCCTGATTTTCCCTTGTCCTCCGGTTGTCATAATCCAGTTTCATCAAATTGGGATAAATCACGCGCAGCTTTCCGACAGCATCCACGACATCTTCCTCGTCTGTAAGCGTAATATGTACATAATCATCCAGAACGGTTCCCTCATAATTTTTCTTATTTGTCAGTTCCTCATAGGTTCCTCTTAACTCACGCAAATCATGAAGCGGAACCAAATCTACGGTGCGGATCTGTATTTCTCCCTTTCCCTTCATTTCCAAAACCGTAACCGACTTTCTGTGTCCTGCCTCCGAAAAGGAATATTTTAACGGCGTCCCGCAATACCGAATCGTTTCCCTGCCCACCTGCTGCGGCCCGTGGATGTGCCCTAAGGCCACGTAATCAAAGGCAGCAAACACCGAAGCATCCACATTGTCCGAACCTCCCACGGAAATCTCTTCCGATTCCGAGCGCACCGCCCCGGTTACAAACTGATGGGTGAGCAGAACATTCCTCTCCTCCTCATGAATCTCCATATGGGAAATCGCCGCGCAAAGGGCTTCCGTATAAGATTCCGCCTTCTCCTCCGGAAATGCATTCCGCACATGCACAGGCTTAATAAAGGGAAGCATGTAAATATTCACCGTCCCATACGCATCCTTTAAAGAAACCGGCTCCACCCTTCCGCAGTAAACCGGTGCAATATGAATCCCGCTGGCTTCAATTAATTCTGCGGCGAATGCCAGCCGTTCCGGCGAGTCATGATTCCCGCTGATCACAAACACCTGCAGATTTTGCCGGGAAAGCTGCTTTAAAAAATCATCAAAAAGGCCCACCGCCTCCACCGAAGGAACGGACTTGTCATAGATATCCCCCGCAAGCAGGACCGCATCCGGCTTTTCTTCTTTGATTACCTCAAGAATTTTCTTTAGGATATATTTCTGATCGTCAATCATGGAAAACTCATTCACTCTCTTTCCCAGATGAAGATCGGATAAATGGATGAACTTCATTCGCATCTTCCTTTCCTTATCATCAGAATCCGGTATGCTGAAAATGAACGTGTCAGCACACCGGCAATGCCTCATTTACTATTTACGATTTACAATTTACAATTTACGCTGCCGTTCCCAGCTTCCGCTGAAAACGAAGGTAAATCACGCCCAGAAACACCGCACACACCGTCCAGATCACCGGTTCGGTAAACACTACCCCCAGATAGCCGACACGCGGAATAACCAGAAAGCAGAAAGCTATCTTCATCAGCAGTTCAACGGAACTGGAAAGCACCGGGGAAATCTTGCATCCCATCGGCTGGATGGCATTTCGTATAACCAGCAGCACACCCAGCGGGATAAAAAACAGGGTGCAAACCCGCAGATACAGGGTCGCATTGCCCATAATCACCGGATCATTGGTTCCAATCAGCAGATAGACAAGCGGGCCGCCCAGAATATGGGCAAGGATAACCGAAATAACCGAATAAACCGCGCATACCCCGATCACCTGTCGAATGGCTTTCTTAATTCTTTGATATTCTTTCGCTCCGAAATTCTGCCCGGCAAAAATGGAGGTTGCCGAGGAAACCATGGAAAGCGGCATCATCAGCAGTTCAAAAATCCTCCGCGAAGCCGTGTGCGCGGTAATAATCTGCGTTCCCAGCTGGTTGATTCCTTTTTGCAGGATAATTGACCCAAGGGAAAACAGCGAAAGCATCAGCCCCATCGATAAGCCGGTAAGCAGCATCTCCTTCACCCGCTGCGCCTGCATCTTCCAGTCCTTTCTTTTCGGCAGAAATTCCTGGTAATTCCTGTAAATATAGACAAAGCACAGCACAGCCGAAATCACCTGGGCCAGCACGGTCGCCCCCGCCGCTCCTGTCACTCCCAGCGAAAACACCGCCACAAACAGCAGATCGAGGATAACATTTAACCCGCAGGAAAACATCAGAAAATACAGCGGTGTCCTGCCATTTCCCACCGCCCGCATAAACCCGGCCCCCATATTATAGCCAATCGTTGCCGCCATTCCGCTTACAATCACCATAATATAGCGGTGAGCCTGGGAAAAAATTTCCTCCGGTGTTTCCAGCCAGTAAAGCAGAGGACGCAGCAAAGGTAAAATCATCAGGGTCAGCGCCAGCGTAACCACAGCGTTAAGCACCAGCATGGTTGCCGCCGTTTTTTTCAGTTCCTCCCCGTCCTTTGCCCCAAATACCCGGGAAATAATCATTCCATAGCCATTATTCATACCATTGGCAAAATTAATAAGCACCGAATATAAGGCGCTGGTCGCCCCCACAGCCGCCACCGCCTTATCCCCCAGACACCTTCCCACAATCATCGTATCTGTAAAATTATAAAACTGCTGAAACACCGCACCGATAAGCAGCGGCACAGTAAACTGTAAAATCAACCGAATCGGCGACCCTTTGGTCATATCCAGGGTTTTCATCTTGGTAATCTCCATTCTGTCAGCATTAATTTTCATTTGAAGCACTCACTACTTGGAAGTTTCAACTGAAGAAGCCGCTTCAATCGGAGTTGTTGATGTAATATCTGCTCCACATCCTGGAGGCGTTATAGTAATAGATATCACAAGATACATCGCTAATGATTGAATTGCTTTATTTCTTTTCATCCTTATCTTTCCCTGCCTTTTTCTTTCAGTGAAATATTATGGTATATTCAGACGCACATTGTTCAAAATTTGCTTCCGCTTCAGCAAAAACAAAATTTAATTCTTCATTAATCCGTCCCAAAACATAAGCTTCCCTCCATTTTGGCTTCTGTATCATCCCCCATTTCAACTGCTTGTAGGAATATTTTGCAAATGCAAGCCATTCTGGGTAATTTATGGCTACAGGATTTTTTGTAAAGTATACTTTTTCAGCATTAATCACAGTTGCTGCTGAATGAGCAATAAAAAGCATTGTAGCCAATTTAGGATGTTTCCTTCTGTTCAGCGAAACTGGAATGGAATCTTTTATAGAATGTCCTTCTTTCATTTTCTTAATTGCATACCCAATTCTAACAATAGCTTCAACAAGCATTGCAGAAACGGACATCGAACAAAAATGGATAAAGTCATATCCTTCAAAATACATCCCCTGGACAATTTCTGCAATCGTCTGCTCTTCCTCGCCGATACTACCAAACTGGAGCAGATTAAACAATCCCATCAGTGGTGCTGGAAGTCCCATGGACGTAGTAATATCTGATTTAAAATGAAGAATCTGCTTGACAATAGCGGCAAAAATCGTAGTTTCTCTGCGATCTGTATAATTTTCCATCGTCTGAGATACGATATTTCCAGCTTTGTCGATAGTAGTCATTCTTCCGGTTAAAATATCTGCCACACCAAAAACAAAACCAAGAAGGGGATCATGACCCAACTGCAATAGTCTGTGGTAATATGCCGACAGCCCTTCGACATAAATCTTTGTATGGCGGTTATCCTGTGCGTCATAGGGCACCTTGCTCACTTTTGCATTTGCCAGCTTCTGCATTTCTTCTTCCGGAAATATCCTGTCAAAATATTCTCGGATATAATCAGAGAGAGCACCTGCTTTCAATCCTGTCTTACTTTTTTGAGGAACACCCACAAAAAGAATATCAACGGCGGCACCAATAATTCCTGCAAGAGCAGCAATTGTAATATCGATACTGTCCATATGGTGAAGCATTTTAAATTCTTTATTTAACTGAAAAATAGCCCCTTCATTACTTTTTAATTCTGCTTCAGTGAACAAATCTTCTAAATCACATGCCGCACTTAGGTTTTGCTTAACTTCTGCACACAATTCTTCCCATGCAGGAACAACCATAATCTTTTTCGATGAATGCAAAGAAGAGGATTCTTTTAATGCTTCTGATTGATAGCCAAGGTCACGGAGCATAACTTCCGCACTTAAAATCGTTGATTCTATTTCGTCAGTAAGTGGAAAATGAATGCTTTTGAGTCTTTCATCCTGATATTTAAGAACATTGTTCATCTGCTTTTCAAATTTTGTGTATGTATATCTGCTCATTTTTCTGTACCCAAATCGTGACGCAAATCTTTAAGCGCCTGCTGCAACAAAATATTAAGACTTTGAAGGTAATCCAAACGTTCCCCTGTGGCATCTGCTTCATCTTTTAGTGCTTTGATAATAGCTTCATGCCGGGCAAGAACTTCCTTGTACAATCGTTCCTTTTCCTGATGCAACTTCTTACTTTTCTGATGCGATGCAATACCTACACTACCAGCAGCAAGCACGGCAACTGGTGCTGCCAAGACAAAAATGCCGGCAACCATACCACCTCCCACAACAGCACCTGCTGCTGCCAGTCCAGAAGTGATTCCAGCAGCAGAAAGACCTGTCATTCCCAAGCCATAAAGCGCTGCAAAAGAACCTGCCCCGCCAATACCCGCACCAAGAGCCCCCGCCAATACTTCAGGAATAGCACTTTCTTTTATCGTTCGTCTGGAATCATTAACAGCAACTGCTGCTTCATTCACTACATTCACAATCTGCTGGAGAGAATCTACACTTTGAAAAACCATTTCCTTTTTCTTCTTTACATACTTTCCCATAGCATTTCCCCCTCCCTTAACTCTTTCCTGCTTTTTTACCTACTTTCTTCAGCAACATAACGGTTTCTATATGTGGTAAACCTTAGTTCATACTCTTTTTCTAATTTCATCGTTTGCCAGTACTCCCAAATACAGTATATCACATTTCTTGATAAAAGCCATCAAAAATGTCACTGTATTAGCACTGTACTGACAATTGCCCAATAATTGCTATTACCTTTTGAAAAAACTATTGCAATTCCGCAAGCATATAATTATAATATAATTATGGAAAATATACAGTTTGAATGGGATGAAAACAAAAATCAAATCAATAAAATTAAACATGGAATTGGTTTTGAAGAAGCAGCAACGGTATTTTATGATGACGATGCAATTATGTTTGATGACCCAGAACACTCTATGGAGGAAGAGCGTTTCTTGATACTTGGCATTACCAAACATGAAAATCTGTGCATTGTAAGTCATTGTTACCGTGATAACGATAACATAATCAGAATCATTTCAGCAAGAAAAGCTACTAAGAATGAAAAACAAGTGTATAGGAGGTGGATACAATGAGAGAGGAATATGATATAGAAAATTTAAACCCACGTAAAAATCCATATTCTAAAAGGTTAAAAAAGCAGATAACAATAAATATTGACAGTGATACAGTTAATTTTTTCAAGGAACAAAGTAAAGATTCCGGTATTCCATATCAAACACTAATTAATTTATATCTTACCGATTGCGCTCAGCAAAAAAAACAGTTACAAATGTCATGGAAATAGGCAGAGGGAAACCTCTGCCTTTTAACCTCAAAATATTACCTCTTTTATAAATTTGTTACTGCATCATCAATACTAGTTCTATTTCATCTTCGTCTATTGCTCCGGTTTCTGTAAAGCCTCTGCTCTTATACAAATATAGTGCTTGGATATTATCTTTGTTACAGGTTAAGGTGTTTTATCCCCACGGTAAGTCTTCTGGTCAAAATGCTCCAATATATACTGTGTCACAATTCGGATACGCTCAGGGGCCCTCATAACCTTTTCCCGGTTAATATCCCATACCATTTCATCTGTAATTTCTTCATCCATACCCATCATATTGGTGCACCCTTTAATCTGATATACACATCTTTTACCTTTTTGAATGGTACTCCATCCGGACAAAGTTCCTCTATCAGCTTTTCCAACCTACTCATCCTACACACCATCCTTCTCCTGAAGTGTCGGATGCTGCATATAGAATATTTCTTTCTGCCTCTCTATCTCTGTGCGCAGCTGTTCCTTTGTAGGCAAGTAAGTCAGATACTTTGACATAAAAAGTCTTTCATTATCACGCAGTACTGAATATCTTGCAATGTCCTCACTGGTTTCACCACAGAGCAGGATTCCAAGAGTTGGATTATCCCCTTCCTTACATTTCAATTCGTCATACATACGAACATACATATCTATCTGTCCCACATCCTGATGTGTAATTGTTCCCATTTTCAAATCGACCAACACATAGCATTTCAATTCAATATTATAAAAAACCAAATCGATAAAGTAATCCTGCGTATCCGTTATAATATGTTGTTGCCTTGCCACAAAAGCAAAGCCTTTCCCCATTTCCATTAAGAAATCCCGGATATGCGATAAAATAGCCGATTCCATATCTGTTTCTGCAAAAGAATCTTCTGCTCTATAACCCAAAAATTCTGCAACAATAGGATTCTTGATTACCTCAAACTTATTTTTCTGATATTTTGCTGTTTTTTGCTGCATTTCTTCAATCACTTTTTCTTTTTGTGGTGACTGTAAAAGGCGATAATAATATTGTGTTCCTATGTTTCTATCCAACGTTCTGGCACTCCATCCCTCGTTTGCGGCTTCATTCATATACCAAATTCTGGCATCTTCATTAGCTACTCGCAAAAGGCTGCGAAAATGTGTCCAGTTTAAATTGTGAACGCATGCGTTCACAATTTCCTTATCTGGAAAAAACAAATAAAATTTACGAAAATACTGCAAATTTCTTTTAGAATAACTTTTGCCAAACTCTTTCGTTAGTTCTTTTGACAAAACTTCAATCAATGCCTTGCCATATTCCGCTCTTTCTTTTCCTTTTTGCTCCTGTTCTATAATTCTTCTTCCCACCTACCAATAGGTAAACACCATTGCCTCACTAACAGCATTATAAGCATACTTCTGACCAGACACTATGATTTGCCTAATATCTGCAATCGTTGATTGATAATCAACTATATTATTCTCTTTTTCCACTACTACACCTCAATTTCTGCAATAATCTTATCAATTTCATCCCGAAGCACCTGCTCTCGTGCTACGATTTCCTTAATTTCTGCATTCAACTTCACAATATCAATCTTCTCTCTGGTATCCTCTGCTTCCACATATGTAGACACAGACAAATTGTAATCATTACCTGATACTTCCTCATAGCTTGCCAGATGTGTAAAATGTTCAACTTCTTCACGTTTTGCAAACACATCCACAATACGTTCTATATTTTCTGGCGTCAGCTTATTATTATTCTCAACTTTCCGCATAAAACAGAAATTTTTACCCCGTAATGCTGCAAAACTTACTGTTTTAACATATCATAAGCAGCCGTCGTTTCTGCCAAGGTAACATCCTCCGGCTTAAGGTCTATCGAAACCCTGATTTAATCATTGATATGTTGTTGGGACAAAAGTACACAGGTTTCCGTATGCACACAATGCCCAAATTGATCAATCCCCCTGACCCGTTTCACTTGATAACCTCTCTCCCTCAGGTACTTCACATCCCTGGCCAGCGTCGCCGAATCGCAGCTGATGTACACCACCCTTTCCGGTGCCATCTTCACTATCGTATCCAGACAAGCCTTATCGCAGCCCTTCCTTGGCGGATCGACGACGATAACATCCGCACTTATCCCGTTCTTCTCATACTGCTCCGGCAGTACCGCCTCTGCCCTTCCCGTGTAAAACTCTGCGTTAGTAATCCCGTTAATCCGTGCATTCTCCCGCGCATCCTCAACTGCCGCCGGGACAATTTCCACCCCGTAAACCTTCTTTGCCTTCTGCGCCAGAAACAAAGAAATCGTCCCAATCCCGCAGTACAAATCCCAAACCGTTTCCTCCCCTGTAAGTCCGGCATACTCCAGCGCCGTCTGGTACAGCTTTTCCGTCTGCAATGGATTCACCTGATAAAACGACTGCGGCGAAATCCTATAGGTCACTGCACCAATCCTGTCCGTGATATACCCCGGCCCAAACAGGTTTACCATCTTTTCGCCCAGGATAACATTCGTCCTTTCCCGGTTAATATTACAGGAAACCGAAACCATCCCCTCTACCTTCTTTAACCGCTTCACCAGTTCCTCCCCATGGGCCAGCTTATCCCCGTTCATCACCAGGCAGACCATAATCTCCCCTGTCTTAAATCCCTTGCGGATCAGCACATGGCGCACCAGCCCCGAATGTCCCTGTTCATCATAGGGTTCAATCCCAAATTCCTCCATAAACTGCCCAATAATCTCTAAAATCTTCCCATTTTCCTCAATCCCCAGCACACAGTCGTTTTGTTCAATAATCGCATGTGTCCTCCCCGCATAAAACCCAAAGACAATCTTTCCGTCCTTATTCCTTCCGCAGGGAAACTGGGCCTTGTTCCGGTAACGCCACGGATTTTCCATCCCAAGGATTGGTTCCATCTCCAGCACGGATTCTCCTCCCCCGGCTGCATCTTCTCTTCCAACCCTTACTTCCCCCGGCAAAGCCAGTTCTTCCACCCCGCCAATCCTCGTCAGATGCCCGTAAATCTTCCTCTCCTTAAACCTTAACTGCGCCTTATAATCCATTGCCTGCAGCTGGCATCCCCCGCAGGCCCTTGCCACCGCACATTTTGGTTCCACCCGATCCGGCGAGGGGGTTATCACCCGCACCAGCCGGGCAAATCCGTAATTCTTTTTCTTTTTCATCACCTTTGCTTCCACCACATCCCCAATCACCGTATCCTTGACAAACCAGGTAAACCCTTCCGTCTTTCCAATCCCTGCGCCGTCCTCGCTGATATCCTCTATCACAATCGTAAACTCTTCATTCTTTTCCAACATCCGTCATCATCCCTTCTTTCCCGTCCTATGGCCACGCAATAACACCGACGGCTCCGCCCATCGTGTTTTTACTATCCTTTTTTACTATCCTTTATTCTATTCATTCATCATACATAATTTTGTAATGATTTTTATGATTCTTTCATACATTTTCCATAATTTATCCACAATTTTCCTCTATACTAAGATACATAAAAGTTCTACCGAAGCTTTTCACCCAGCAGAACCTGATGCTGTACATAAAACTCGAAATGTTTCGTAGCACTATATAAAATGGGGGCAGCGGCCAAAAAAGCGCGCAACCGGCGGCTGCTCTCGACAAACAACAAAAGCGTCCCAACTCATAAAACGGACAGCCGCTTTATCTGCGGGCACCTCCATTGATGAAAGTAGAACGCTTTCCCATATAGTACAGGCTGTTTCTTTCCATAATTGCCGGATTTTCTCATTACTCTTTCTCATCACACGGCATAAAAGAAACAGCCTATTTTTATTTTCTGCATTCGTAAATCTGTTCGCCCATCTCAATCTTTCATCTTCGTAAATCTACTCCCCCACTTTCATTGCCCACTTTCGTAAATCTGCGCACCCATCTCCCACACGCCAAAACAGCAAAAACTATCCTTCGGTCTTTCGTATATTCGTTTCCAGCAGACGGTTGTAGCCCAGCCAGCCCGGATTATCTCCTCCGGCGTTTAAGGCTTCAATCATGGTTTCCAGTTTTGCGTCCGTATTATCCGCGAAATTCAGCGCCAGTGCCTCCAGCAGGGCAGGTTTTTTGGGCGAGCCGTACTCCAGTTCTCCATGGTGTGCCAATATACAGTGCTTCAGTTCCAGCGCCAGTTTCGGCGGAAAGCCGGAAATAGTCTTAATCTTATCGCCAAGCATCTCCGTTCCGATAATAATGTGCCCCAGAAGCTGTCCGTCGTCCGTATAATCATTTTCCGGAAATACCGACAGTTCCTTTAACTTCCCGATATCATGAAACATCGCCGCCGTAAGCAGGAGATCCCGGTTAAGCTGCGGATAGCAGGAGGCATAATAGCTGCACATCTTCGTCACACTTAATGTATGTTCCAAAAGCCCTCCCACAAAACCGTGGTGAACGCTTTTTGCCGCGGAATGAAAGCTGAACATCCGGGCAAACTTCGCATTGCCGAAAAATGCAAGCACAAGCTGGCTTAGATAGGGATTCTTTATCGATCGCCCGATGCCTAAAAGTTCCTGATACATCTTATCAATATTCTTTTTCGACACCGGCAGATAATCCGCTTCCGCATACTCCCCCGCCTCGGCCTTTCGGATACGCTTAATATTCAGCTGATAAGAACCCTGGAACAGGGTAACATCTGCCTCCACCTGCACATAATCCAGGGTTTCAAAACTTCCCACCCCGGGAGAATGCAGATCCCAGATCTTTCCGTCAATCGTCCCTGTCTTATCCTGCAAAAGCAGATTTCCGTATTCCTTCCCGCTTTTGGTGAGGGCAATCTGCTTATTCTTGCACAAATAAATATCCGATGTGTGCAGCCCCTCCTTAAACGATTCAATGTATTTCATGTTCTAATCCCTTCCTAACCCTTTTTATGCCTAAACTCTTTTTATACTTAAACTCTTTTTACATTTAAAAACCCTTATAACGCCTAAACTCTTTTTATACTCAATCTCTCACCGCGCCCCAACCGTCACATCATACTCCATTGCCACATATTCTTCCAGGTCAAAGCGCTGTATCTCCACATGGACTGCCTGCCCGGCTTCCAGCTTATCCAGGCAGTTCTGGTAATCACGCATGGTTACGATCTCGCTCTCTCCGATTTTTGTCAGAATATCACCGCTCTGTATCCCTGCATTGTACATCGGCCCGTCCGCAACGGCGCGGCTGATGTAAATGCCAAGAGGCATCCCCTCCTGACGCTTGCTTTCCGGAACTTCCTGTCCCATCATTCCCAGATACGGCGCGGCAATTCCGTTCGACAGCTTTTCCAGCACGGGCTTATAATCGGACAATGCCCGAACCACCGTCATAGAATCACCCTCGGCACGGTAATCATCCGTAACCCACCCGACAATCTTTCCTTCAGCGTCAAACATATAGCTTCCCTGCGCTGCCTGACCTGCTGCGCCCGTATAAAACAGGCGGGTACTTGCGTCAACGGCGGATACGTTTTTCGCAATATAGGACACGGTTCCCACGCTGTTGGAGTAAATCATACCTGCCGGTGCTCCCGCGGTAAATACCAAATCCCCCTGCTTTACCATATAGGAATTTCCCAGTTCCAGAACTTTAATCTTTTCTGCCGCACCTTCGTCGAGTTCACTCACCCCCAGGCGAAGAACCGCCATATTGGACACCTGATCCATTCCCTGAAGTTCTGCCCGGGCAAGTGTTCCGTCATATAAGGCAACTTCAATCTCTTCTGCCTCGGAAAGCGCTTCCCGGGGCGTAAGGATGAAAAACTCGTCCGGTGTTGCGGCAATCACCAGCCCGGCATAGTTTCCGGCAATCTCCACCGGATTGTCAAGCCAGTCGGTCTGTGTCTTTACTGCGTGTACGGCAACAATTCCCTTATTGGTTTCCTGTACCAGCTGGTTAAAACCGGCATACATCGACAGCAGATCTTCCGTACCGAACTCATAGCGCTCTACCTCATTGCGGACCACTTCTTCAATCGGTGCCGTTTCGCTCTCCTCCTCGTCCGAGGTTTCTGTAGGGCTGGCTGTCGTAGGGGGCGGTGTGGTTTCCGGTTCATCCTTGGGAATGGAAACGGAAGAGCTCTCGGCAGTTTCCGGTTCCGTCAGATACCTCCTTGCCCACGGCTCGGAAACGACAAAAGTAACCGCAGCCAGAAAGCCAAAAAGGACTGCGCCGATTCCCCAAAACAGAAGACGGCGGATAACCTGCAGACGGGTCAGCCTGGGCCTGATAATTTTTTCATTAATAAAATGATGTTTTTTCTCGGTATTCTTATCCGGCAACGGGAGCACCTCCTTCATCCCTTGTTCTGAACTGTTACCCTCTATTATACGTTTCTTCCCAGATTTATGCAAGAAAAAGAGTTAGGGGTTTCAGGATTTTATGTTTTATGTTATGATAGAAACGACAAAAGGAACTATGCAGAATAAAGAAAGGAAAACCATGAATCAAAAAGCATTACAGATTTTAGAATATGATAAAATCATCCGCCAGTTAGAAGACTATGCGACTTCTGCCTTAGGAAAGGCGCTCTGCCGCAGCCTCCTGCCCTCCTCCGATCTGGAAAAGGTTCGTCAGGATCAGCAGGAAACGGCCGATGCCTTAGACCGTATCCGCATGAAGGGCAGTCTGTCCTTTTCCGGCTGCAAGGATGTATCCGCCTCGTTAAAGCGGCTGGAAATCGGCAGCGCCTTGAGTATTCAGGAAATT
Organism: uncultured Clostridium sp.; assembly: GCA_946553025.1. Taxonomy (GTDB): domain Bacteria; phylum Bacillota; class Clostridia; order Lachnospirales; family Lachnospiraceae; genus Caccovicinus. The sequence goes on along the minus strand of CAMNRM010000006.1, from coordinate 68,636 downwards.
CTGGCCATCAGCGCCATCCTTACGGTTTCTGCACGGGCAAAGAACTACGGACGGCATGAGGAAAGCGAGCTGCCGGATGATTCCCTGGAAGAATTTTTCCGCAGCCTTGAACCACTTACCCCGGTAAATAATGAAATCAAGCGCTGTATTATCTCGGAAGAAGAAGTCAGTGACGACGCCAGCCCCGGACTCCACAAGGTACGGCGGGCGATGAAGAATGCCGCGGATCGGCTGCACACACAGCTGAATTCCCTGCTGAATTCCCACCGCTCCTACCTCCAGGATGCCGTCATTACCATGCGTGACGGGCGCTACTGTCTTCCTATTAAATCGGAATACAAAAACCAGGTTCCCGGAATGGTTCACGACCAGTCCTCGACCGGGTCAACCCTGTTTATCGAGCCGATGGCGATTATTAAACTGAATAATGAAATGCGGGAACTTGAGATTGCCGAGCAGAAAGAAATCGAAGCCGTGCTGGCTGCTCTAAGCAACCAGATAAGTCCTTATCTGGAAGAGATCCGCGTTAATCAGGAACTTTTAGCCCGCCTGGACTTTATCTTTGCCAAAGCCGGTCTGGCCCGCCACCAGAAAGCCAGCCAGCCCAAGTTTAACGATCAGGGCTTTATCCTGATTAAAGACGGGCGTCATCCGCTTTTGGACCCGCAAAAGGTTGTCCCGATCACCATCACCCTGGGAAAAGCCTTCGACCTGCTTATCGTCACCGGGCCGAACACCGGCGGAAAGACGGTTTCTTTAAAAACGGTCGGACTTTTCACCCTGATGGGACAGGCGGGACTGCACATTCCGGCCTTTGACGGCTCGGAACTTTCGGTCTTTACCGAAGTTTTTGCCGATATCGGCGACGAACAGAGCATCGAGCAGAGTTTAAGCACCTTCTCCGCCCATATGACCAATATCGTCCGCATCCTGGAACAGGCGGACAGCCGCTCCTTATGTCTTTTCGACGAATTAGGAGCCGGCACGGACCCGACCGAGGGGGCGGCCCTGGCGATTGCCGTTTTAAGTTTCCTTCACCGGATGCAGTGCCGGACGATGGCAACGACCCACTACAGCGAATTAAAGGTCTTTGCCCTCTCCACCCCCGGCGTAGAAAATGCCTGCTGTGAGTTTAATGTGGAAACCCTCCAGCCCACCTACCGTCTTCTGATTGGCATTCCCGGAAAGAGCAATGCCTTTGCTATCTCCAAAAAACTTGGTCTTCCCGACTTTATTATTGAGGAGGCCAAGACCCATCTGGCGGAAGAGGATGAAGCTTTTGAAGACCTCCTGGCTCACCTGGAGGAAAGCCGCCAGACCGTGGAAAAGGAACAGGAGGAAATTCAGGCTTATAAAAATGAAATTTCCCAGTTAAAGGCCCGGCTGCACCAGAAGGAAGAGCGCTTAGACGAGCGCAGGGATAAGCTGATCCGAAATGCCACCGAGGAAGCCCAGAGGATTCTTCGTGAGGCAAAGGAAACCGCCGACCAGACCATCAAGCAGATCAATAAGCTTTCCTCCGAAGCCGGACTCCAGCGCCAGCTTGAAGCCGAGCGGGAAAAGCTGCGCAGTAAGTTAAAGGACGCCGACCAAAAGCTTGCCATTAAGCAAAAAGGGCCGCAAAAGCCGATTTCTCCGAAGAAGTTAAAAATCGGCGACGGCGTAAAGGTTCTGACGATGAACCTAAACGGCACGGTCAGCACCCTGCCCAACGACAAGGGCGATTTATATGTTCAGATGGGCATCCTGCGCTCTTTGGTAAATATTAAGGATCTGGAACTTCTCCACGAACAGGAAGTTACCGGTGCGGGAACGGAAGGTCTTAAGCGGGGCAGCGGCAGCGAAAAAAGCCGTATCCAGGTTTCCAAATCCTCTTCCATTTCCCCGGAAATCAACCTTATCGGGAAAAATGTGGACGAAGCCTGCTATCTTCTGGATAAATATTTAGACGATGCCTATCTTTCCCATCTGCCCTCTGTCCGCATTGTCCACGGGCGGGGCACGGGGGCGCTGAAAGCCGGAATCCACAAATATTTAAAACGCCAGAAAAACATTAAGGATTTTCGTCTGGGCGAATTCGGTGAAGGCGACAGCGGTGTTACCATCGTTACTTTTAAATAACAGAAACCACTTAAAAAACTTCAGCCAACGACAAAAGGAGGAATATCTCTTGGCAGAAAAACAGCGAATTCTGATTGTTGACGATGACGCCAATATTGCAGAATTAATTTCCCTTTATCTCATGAAAGAATGTTACGAAACACAAATTGTAGGGGACGGCGAGGAGGCGCTTAAGGTCTTCCCCGTCTTTAACCCGCACCTGATTTTACTTGACTTAATGCTCCCCGGAATTGACGGCTACCAGGTCTGCCAGAAACTTCGGACAACCTCCCAGGTACCGATCATTATGCTCTCTGCCAAAGGAGAAATCTTTGATAAGGTTCTGGGGCTGGAACTGGGTGCCGATGATTACATGATTAAACCCTTTGATTCCAAGGAACTGGTTGCCCGGGTAAAAGCTGTGCTGCGCCGCTACCAGGCCGCCGCTCAGGTTCCCTCCCTTGCCAGTGATCAGCAGGGCGAATATGTGGAATACCCGGATTTAATTGTCAATCTGACCAACTATTCCGTGATTTATATGGGACATTCCATCGAAATGCCGCCGAAGGAACTGGAACTTTTATACTTCCTCTCCTCTTCCCCCAACCAGGTCTTTACCCGGGAGCAGCTCCTGGACCATATCTGGGGCTATGAATACATCGGCGACACGAGAACCGTGGACGTCCATATCAAGCGCCTGCGGGAAAAAATCAAGGATCACAAAAACTGGGCCTTATCTACGGTCTGGGGTATCGGCTATAAATTTGAGGTTAAGCGATGAAACGCTCTCTTTACTATAAGTTTATTTTCGGCTACCTGCTCTTTGGCCTTCTGGGTTTTTTAATTATCAGTACTTTCTCCTCCAAGATGACCTACGAGCATCTCCTGAAAGAACGTGCCGATCTTCTCTATGACGAAGCCAACCAGCTTGCGGCCGAATACAGCGCGGTCTACAACGGCAGGGATGTTTCCCTCTCCCAGATGACTGCGCAGCTTTCCGCCTTTTCTCCGGCGCTTCAGTCGGAGATCTGGGTGGTCAACCGCAACGGAACCGTCACGGCCGACAGCAGCGGCGGGGCAAGAAAGGGACTTTCCGTGGATTTTGACCCGACAGCCATCGGAAACCGCAATTACGGCCTGGGAAACTTCTATGGGGCATTTCCCTACGACGTCCTCAGCGTATCCGCCCCCATTGCGGCCAATTACCGAACTTACGGCTATGTGCTGATCCACATGCCTTTAAGCCAGCTTTCGGCGTCCAGGGACGGGATTTTAAATATTTTATATATTACCAGCGCCATTATCTTTGCCCTGTCCCTGATTATCTTAATCGTCTTTACCCAGACGGTTTATTTTCCCTTAAAGAAAATCACCGCCGGGGCAAATGAATATGCGTCCGGAAACTTAGATTACCATATTCAGTTAGACTCCCAGGACGAGATGGGCTATCTTTCCAATACCTTAAATTATATGTCCGATGAATTAAACCGGATGGAAGAATACCAGCGAAATTTTATCGCGAATGTTTCCCACGATTTCCGCTCCCCCCTAACCTCCATCAAAGGTTATCTGGAAGCCATCCTCGACGGAACCATACCTCAGGAAATGCAGGAAAAATACCTGACCCGGGTTATTGCCGAAACCGAACGCTTAAATAAACTGACGCAGGGACTTTTAACCTTAAATTCCTTAGACAGCAAGGGAAAGCTTAACCGGACAAACTTCGATATTAACCGGGTAATTAAAGATACGGCAGCTTCCTTTGAGGTTACCTGCATGAAAAAGGATCTCTCCTTTGATTTAACCTTCGGCGACAGTATCCAGATGGTGCACGGGGATCTGGGGAAAATCCAGCAGGTTTTGTATAACCTGATTGACAATGCCATAAAATTCAGCAGCAACAGCTCCGTGATTTACATCCAGGCTTACCCCCGCTATGAAAAGATTTTTGTTTCGGTAAAGGACACCGGAATCGGCATTCCCAAGGAAAGCATCAAAAAAATCTGGGATCGGTTTTATAAATCAGACTTATCCCGCGGAAAAGATAAAAGCGGAACCGGACTGGGACTTTGCATTGTCAAAGAAATCATCCAGTCCCACGGGGAAAATATCGACGTTATCAGCACGGAAGGCGTGGGCAGCGAGTTTATCTTCAGCCTTCCCCGGGTAAGTCCGTAAGATTTACTTCTATACCGACGGATAAGCTACGGATTTTAAAGAAAATGTAAACAATCCGCAAGAAAATATTTTCCCTATTTTTTCTGCCTATGCTATAATGGATTTAGTACAGAACGAACACACTGCTGTGCCCAAAAACCACACCACCAAAAAAATATTGAAAGAGGGAATCTATGTTGAAACATTCTTATTTTTCTGTCCCTGCCCTCTTACTGGCGGGACTATTTACCATGCTTTCCCCGTCCGATGTTCTGGCCAGGGAAAAAATCGATAATGTATCTTTAAGTTTTTCTTTAAATGAAGACGACTGGACCCAGTTAAATGTAGACACCAACACGGAAGGTTATGATGTCAGCAAGGTAACGCTCTTTCCCAGCGGGGGAGAAAGTTCACCTTATCCCTATGCGGTGATTGAATTAAACGCCACGGAGGAATATTATTTTTCCAGCATTAAAAACAAATATTTTACGCTGCAGGGCGAAGGTGCCTCCTTTAACGAAGCTGCCCGCTCCAACAGCAATACGACGATGACCCTGTCCGTCCGCCTTAGAAATTTAGGTGAGGGGGAACTGGATGACCCGACAGGCTTAACCTGGCATGAAAACGGCGTAGCCAGCTGGCAGCCGGTAAACGGGGCGGGCGACTATTCGGTTCGTATCCGCTATAACGGGGAAAATATGAGCATTGCCAATCCTCCAAAAACAACACTGTCCCTGTTTAATCTGTCCTCAAAGATTACCAAAACCGGGGACTATGTCTTCCAGATACGTGCTAACGGCATGTACAGGAAAACGAAAAACAGCGACTGGGTAAGTTCACCGGTTTTCACGGTCGATGAAAACCGCCTTGCCTTCATCAAGGAACATGCCTCCCCCGATCTTGGCGTCCTTGGCCAGTGGTTCGAGGATGAAGGCGGCCGCTGGTATCAGTTTGTTACCGGTGAAATTCCCGCCGCCGGATGGCAGGAAATCGACGGCGACTGGTATTATTTCAATGAACTCGGCTATATCGTGACGGATCAGTGGGTAGATGTCCGCTACTATGTGGGAAGCAACGGAAAGATGCTTAAAGACACCTTAACTCCCGACGGCCACTATGTCGATGAAAACGGTGCCTGGGCACCGAAGTAAGCTTACCGGGACAACGTGCAGAAAAAACGATAAAACACGGCCACGCAAAAAGAGCAGCCAAGCGGAAAACCTAAAACCTCCGCCTGATCTGCTCTTTTTATATGCATCAATGTTTCGCCGTCTTGCCTACCCTAAAACCAGGCGGGCAGAGCCGTAAATTCCGGCGTCATTGCCCAGTTTGGCCAGGGTGATGATTGCTTTATTTGCCGATATTGCCGTGTACTTATCGTAGTATTTCTGAATTCCTTCCAGCAAAAACGGGCCTGCTTTCGATACGCCGCCGCCGATAACGAATGCCTCGGGATCGATGGTCAGCGCCACCTGTGCCAGCACCAGTCCCAGATAGCGGCTCACGGTTTCCATCACAGCGCCGGCCAGCTCGTCCCCTGCTTTTGCACAGTCCAGCACATCCTTTGCCGTAATTGCATCGCCAAAGGTACGCATACTGGATTCTTCCTTTCTTGCTGCAAGTACCCTTCTTGCTTCTCTGGCAATTCCGGTCGCCGAGGCCACCTGCTCTAAACAGCCCTGTCCGCCGCAGTTGCAGTATTCCTTCTCCTCGTCCCGCACATGGATGTGGCCGATCTCTCCGCCCAGGCCGTGTTTTCCGGAAATAATCTTTTCGTTCAGGATAACGCCGCCGCCCACGCCGGTTCCCAGAGTTACCATCACAATATCCTTATAGCCTTTTCCGCCGCCCTGCCACATTTCACCCAGTGCCGCTACATTGGCATCATTTCCGCTGCACACGGGAATACCTAACAGCTTTTGAAGTTCTTCCTGAGGGTTTTTATCCCTCCAGCCAAGGTTGACACAGACTTCGACATAGCCATCCGGCATAACCGGGCCGGGAACGCCGATCCCTGCACCCTCGACATCTTCTATGGAAATATTTTGTTCCCGCAGTTTTTCCTGAATGGAGGCGGCAACATCGGAAAGGATGTACTTTCCGTTTTCTTCTTTTCTGGTGGGAACCTCCCATTTCTCAAGTAAACTTCCGTCGATTCCAAAAATACCGATTTTTACGGTTGTTCCTCCCACATCAATTCCAATGCATTTTTTTCCCATGGTTTCTTTTCCTCCTACCTCTGTAATGTAATTTCCCGCATAATCTGCGGACTGGTTAAAATATAGCTGTTGGAAAATCTTCCGGCAGCAATATATTCTATGCTGTCTTCAAAAGCACCGTCATAGCGCTTCGTCCCTGCCAGGTTATAGACCTGAAAGCTGTTTTCATTCCACAAAAAAATCTGATCTCCGCCAAAGGACGCATGACGGTAAGAAAAGTCTAATTCCTTTTTCAGCACCGGGCTTCCGTCCTGACGGAAAATTTCCATACGGTAAGGGTCGTCCCCCTCTCCGTTCAGGGCAATAACGCCGACATAATTTTCTGAATAAAAAAGGGTATTGATCTCCCCTGCGATTTCCACCTGCGAAAGAATTTCGGGGGAGGCCAGATTTTTTGAACTGAAAAAGGTAAGCCCCTTATCCGAACAGGCAAAGGAATAGGTATCCGTTAAAAAACGCACCCGCGGAACCAGCGCCCCGGCAAAGGGCTCCTCAAAACCGCCGACAATTCGCTTGGCAGACACATTTTTTCCGATTTCGGAGAAGTCATAAAAAATAACCTTGCTGTCCAGCATACCGTTATTCATATAGACGTAAGAACAGAGCACCTGTTCTCCGGAGGGCGACACACTCACATCCAATGGATAACCGTCCCCGGCCAGGCGGGCCTTAACCGAGATATCCAGAGGCACACCATCCTTGCGGAACCAGTACAGATAATTGGACTTGGAGTCCTCCAGGATAGCCACAACCACACCCTGCGCAGAAATACTGGCCTTGATAATGGGAAGAAGGGTTGTCGCCGTCCCCTGGCATCCGGTGCGGTCACAGATAACGATGCTGTTCCCCTGCTGATCGGCAATGGCAATATAATCCCCGTTTACCGCCGCCATGGGCGATTTCATCTCATAAGGCTGGGTCCAGACCTTTTTTCCCCGGGAATCAATGTAGGTTGCACCGTCCTTTGTGTATTTAACAACATTGGCACCAAACTGGATGTAGGCGGCAAAACTGCTTTCCGCGGCAATATCATTCTCCCCGCCTAAAAGCTCTTCCTCCCAGGAAACGGCATACTCCGTGTACTGGTGATAGCGCTGCCAGTAAAACAAGCTTCCTGCCGCTGCAAGGATGAGCAGGATAAAGAAAAGAAAAACAATTTTATGGCGGAAAAGAAAGGAAAATACCCCTCCTTTTCGCTCTTCCTCCGGCGGGGGAACATTCTTTATATGTACATCTGCGGGATTCGGAACAATCTGCCGCCGAAGCTGCTGCTTCTTCATTTCCCGGTTTAAAAGTTTCATGTCATCCATGCGTAAGCTGCTCCTTAGGTAAGATCCTGATCAGGAATCGTTCATTAAAGATTTTTGACGATTTTGTCATTAGATTCAGTATACAACATTTTTAACCGAAGTGCACTAAGTTTTTCATTCTGCGGGCTATTTACGGGACAATTAAGCGAAAACCCGCTTCCAGCATATTGACATCGGTAATTCCATTGATTTCGCAGATCTCATCCACCCGGTTAATATTCTGGTAAAGCTTAAAGCAGATTCCATACAGGGTTTCTCCCTGCTGAACAACATAAACCCCCTGTCCCGGCTTTGGTTCCTTCTGGCGAACCGGTTTAGCCTGTGTGGAATTTGCCGCCTCTGCCTGCCCGTCCCCGTCTTTTTTCTGTTCCGTTCCGTCATCGATATTTTCCGAGGAAGGGCTTGTCCCCTCCGTCTGCGCATTTTCCTGGGATTGAGAATCATCTTCTGCCGGGGCTTTGGTCTGATTCTGGGATGCACCTTCTGCCGGGGCTTTGGTCTGATTCTGGGATGCACCTTCCGCCGAAGTTTTGGTCTGATTCTGGGATGCACCTTCTTCCGGAGTTTGCGTCTGTGCTTGGGATGCAGCTTCCGCCGGAGTTTTGGTCTGATTCTGGGATACATTCTCTGCCGGAGTTTGCGCCTGTGCTTGGGATGCAGCTTCCGCCGGAGTTTTGGCCTGTGTCTGGGATGCATTCTCTGCCGGAGTTTGGGGCTGTGCTTGGGATGCAGCTTCCGCCGGGGCTTTCGTCTGCGCTTCCTCATCTCCCTGCGCATTGGCTAACGGGAAAACATCTCCTGCTGCTTCTTCGATAATCAGTCCGGAAGAGGTTTTAGCATTCCCGGACAATTCTTTTTCCTGCTTTTCTGTGTTTTTCTCTGCCGATGCCCGGGTCTGGCCTTTCTGTGCGCTTCCTTCTGCCTGGTTTAACAGCCGGGATTTTCCGGAATCCCACAGCGATTCTGCTTCCGGAAGAACGGAGGCCATAACCGCTTCCATATCTTTCATCTTTTCGGCGCTGTTAAACGCTGCCACGCCCCCGGCCAGGGTTAAAACCGCCAGGCATCCGCACATTCCCTTTAAAAACTGAATCGTGCGGCTCTGATCGTCGGCGTGCTCTTTTTTCTGCTCCATTTTCCGCCGGAAATTCCGTATAACAGGATCGCTTCCGCCGTCCTCGACTCTGCGGTTTTCTTTCCGCATCACCATGTAATCCTGCATCATCTGATTGCGCTCGTAATAGATGCAGTAGCCGCGGAGCCGGTAAAAACCGTCGCTGGAGGTAATATAAAGGGCTTCCTCTCCCTCCAGTCCGCTGTTTAAATACATCAGTTTATGTTTGCCGTTAAAATACTGACCGTGCTGTTTCCAGTAATTTAGGGGACTTAGCTGGCTGCCGGGAGCACCGCAGAGAAACCAGCCCTGCACAGTTCGTTTGGGAAACATTTCTTCAATGGTCTGGTAGGCGCGTTTCCAGGCTTCTTCGGAAAAATTGACCTTTTCCCCCTCTTCGGTAACGCCTTCCATTTCCATGGCACCATCGATAAAAACATAGGGAACACCCCCGTGCTCTTCGATATTCCCCAGTAAAAGCCCTGCCCGCAGATCTTGTCCCGCAGCCGGAAACAGCCGTTTTAAATACGTATTGACATAATCCTCGGCATAGACCCTGACAATATCATCCCGCTCGCCAATCTGCCGGATATTTTTCGGCAGTTTTGGATACGGCTCATATAACTCACCCATAGATTCACCTGCTTTCTTAAGATTACAGCCGCAGCGCAGTGCGCACACGATTGCACGTAAGGATTAGAAAACAGCATAGCACAGGTAAATTGAAAAAATTGTCAAATCACTGGTGGAAAATCCCATAAGTTTTCGACAAGCCCTATGCTTTCACAGATGCAGTCCGCCAGATGCATAACCACCGAAAGGCGGATGCTCTGAAGCATCACCGGGTCAAAGCTTGTACAACCGCCCACAATTCCCGTGATAAAGATATCGCCCACCTCGCTTAAATTCTTGCTCACGCCAAGCCCGGGCTTTAAGGCACCTTTTCCCAGGGTCACATAGCCGACGTGCTCGCGGTTTCCCACCGATGCGTCGATAGCCACCACGACGCGGTCAGGAAAATTTTTCAGGACAAACGCATGATACTGCTCCAGATTCATCGCATGGACGGGCCGATCCAGGGTGCCGAACACCGCAGCCTGGCGAAAAGCTTTTCCTTTGAGTCCCCGCTCCAAAAGCTTATGTCCGATTAACGGTCCCAGGCTGTCGCCCGTTGATCGATCGGTTCCGATACAGAGAAAAACGATACCCTTTTTTCCGCCCTTCATCTCCTCCCGGATCAGTTCTGCCAGTTTTATCGCCAGCGCCCGCGGTTTATATTCCGGCCGTGTATTATAATAAAAGATTTCCGGTCTGGACCGGACACCAAAATACTCAAAAACGCTCATAAAAAACCTGCCTGTACCTTTTTTGCTTCTATTATAGGCACCTGGCAGGTTATTTATTCATTATTTCCTTTATTCTGTGTGTGTTTCACCACTGAAGATGATGCAGGTTTCCTTCCATGGTCATTCCCTGAAAGCGGTTCTGGCGCAGGGCCTCGTAGAGAACGACAGCGGCAGAATTGGACAGGTTCAGCGAACGGATATCGCCCCACATGGGAATCCGGATACAGGAATCCGGATAGCGAATCAGGATCTCTTCGGGTATGCCCCGGCTTTCCGGACCGAACATCAGATAATCGTCCGGCGCATAGGAAACCTCGGTATAGACTTTTTTGGCCTTGGTTGTCGCCAGGTAGAGTTTTGCACCTGGATTTTTCTCCAAAAATTCTTCAAAATTACAGTAGACCTTTAATTCCAGCTTATCCCAGTAATCCAGCCCTGCCTTCTTTACCGCCTTTTCATTCAGCTTAAAGCCCAGGGGTTCAATCAGGTGCAGGCAGGTCTTTGTGGCTACACAGGTTCGGCCGATATTTCCGGTATTTGCCGGCATCTCCGGTTCGTAGAGGACAATATTCATCTTACGCCCTCACTGCAGCCGTCCAGCTTCTTTACAAAGCGCTCCAGCCGCCCTAATGCCTCTTTCAGGCTCTCTAAGGAATAGGCGTAGGAAATACGAAGGTAGCCTTCACCGCAGCTTCCAAAAGCCGTACCGGGAACGACCGCCACCTTTTCCTCCCGCAGAAGACGGTTGGCAAATTCATCCGAACTCATGCCAAAACGCTTAATACTGGGGAAGGCATAGAAGGCCCCAAAGGGTTCAAAGCAGTCCAGGCCCATCTCCTTAAAGGCGTGGAGAAGATAACGGCGGCGCTGGTTGTAGGATTCACGCATGATTTCCACATCCTTATCCCCGTTTTTCAGGGCGGAAACTGCCGCATACTGGCTGGTGGTCGGTGCGCACATAATGGCAAACTGATGGATTTTTAACATCTGCGCAAGGATATTGGCAGGGGCGCAGGCATAGCCAAGACGCCATCCGGTCATCGCATAGGCTTTGGAAAAACCGTTAATCACTACGGTTCTCTCCCGCATTCCCGGAAAAGACGCAATCGATACCGGCTCTCCAAGATAACAGAGTTCCGAATAAATCTCATCCGAAATCACAAATAAATCTTTTTCTTCCACAATCTCGGCAATCTCGGCCAGTTCTTCCTTTTCCATAATTGCCCCGGTCGGATTGTTCGGGAAAGGCATAACTAAAATCTTTGTCTTCGGCGTTATCTTTTCCAGAAGTTTTTCTTTCGTCAGTTTAAACTGATCCTTTTCCTCCAGCTCGATAATCACCGGCTTTCCGTCCGCCATAATCGTACACGGCACATAGGATACAAAGCTTGGCTGGGGAATCAAAACCTCATCGCCGGGGTTAATCATCGCCCGAAGCGCCGCGTCGATGGCTTCGCTTCCGCCCACCGTTACCATAACCTCATGCAGGGGATCATAGCTTAAATTCATGCGCCGGCTCAGATATCTGCAGATTTCCTCACGCAGTTCCTTTAACCCGGCATTGGACGTATAAAAGGTGCGTCCCTTTTCCAGAGAGTAAATACCCTCCTCCCGGATATGCCAGGGCGTGTCAAAATCCGGCTCGCCCACACCCAGGGAAACGGCATCCTTCATCTCGCTGACAATATCAAAAAACTTCCGGATTCCCGACGGCTCAATAGCGGTTACTTTATCAGATAAGGGATTTCTCATGGGGTAATCAGCATCCTTTCATCCTGGACCGGAGCAGCAATTACCGTTCCATGATCCTTGTATTTTTTCAGTACAAAATGGGTCGCCGTGCTCAGCACGGATTCCATCGGGGAGAGCCGCTCCGAAACAAACTGCGCCACCTGACGCATGGTCTTTCCCTCGATAAATACCGTAAAGTCAAACGCGCCGGACATCAGGTACACGGCATTCACCTCGCTGTACTGATAAATCCTCTCGGCAATCTTATCAAACCCCATCCCTCGCTGCGGTGTTACTTTAACTTCAATTAAGGCAACCACCTTTTCGTCACTTGTATTGTCCCAGTTGATCAGGGTGTGGTAGCCGCAGATAATATGTTCCTTTTCCATCTGGGCAATTTCATTCGCCACGGCAACTTCACTTTCTCCTAAAAGAATCGCCAGATCCTTAAGATCAATCCGGCTGTTTTTCTCAATAACTGCCAGAATCTTTTCCCGCATAGTCGTTCCTCCTTTATTTTCCTGCGTATGTTTTATCGTTTTAATTCCTTTACTGACCCGCCGGCTTTAACCCGTCCCTTCCCAGCAGACGGTAAAGTTCGTCTTCTCTCGGCCGTTCCAGGTAGCCCGTCCCGTCTTCCCCGTGGCAGATTCTTCGGGCAATGCCCGCTTCGGCTGCGCCAATCACTTCGGCTTCCATACCCTGCTCCCGCAGGTTTTGGGCAAGCTGCCAGCCCTCTTTTGCCGTCAGCAAAAGACATCTTCCGCACCAGAGCGCATAGGGGTTTGCACCGCACTGCTCGCAGAGTTCAATCACATGCTGCTTCACCGGAATCCGGCGAAGGCCAAAAGACAAGCCAATCCCCTGCTCCCCCGAGAAATCCCAGACAGCCTTAAGGATTCCTCCTTCCCCCACGGCCCTCCACCCGGTTATCCCAAAGCGATCGGCAAGCTCCTTTAACGGCTTCTCCTCATCGAATAAATACGGTTCCTCTTCCTGCAAAATACGTTCCAGATACGAGGCAGAAAACCAGGGGCTAAACCAGTCCGGTTTTTCCGCTAAAAGCGTCCGGATGCCGATTTGCCCGATGGAACCTGCCACCACAAAAAGTTCTCCCGGCCTTACCTTCTTATCTTCGATGATCTTTCCTTCTTTTCCTGTGTTTTTTCCTGTCTTCATCCTGCTTATTCCATCCCATTTCCTGGAATCTGAGGAATTACCGGAACCGCCGGAACCGGAATTCCTGCAAAAGGCGTCGCTGTGCTCTCCTGTGCCGCGCCAGGCTGTACAGCCGGAGTTTCCTGGGGAAGTGCCGGAAGCGTTTCCGGAAGAGGCAGCACCGGCACAGTAACCTGCGGCACCTGAGGCAGAGGAACATGCACCGCCGGGCCTACCTGGACAATCGCCGGCGAAGCATTGTACGTATCCGTACTTAAAAGCTGCCGTTCGGTTTCCACGCCGTCTATCGTTACAATCTTCCACAACCGCGATTTTAATCCGCGATGCGCCGACTGCACCTGTTTTCGCGTGCCCGGCGGAAGGGCGGGATTCAGCACTTCCTTGGGATTTCCCGGGTTTACAGTGCTTAAGGTTTCGGATTCAAACCGAATCTGCCGGTTCTGCGGCCGAACCTCCAGCCCGTATATGGTAAAGGTCAGCGTCCTCCCCTTCGTATAGCCCTCGATATAAATCGGCGTGCTGTAGGGATTGGTCACCTTGATATCCTTAAATGTTCCGGCAATGGCTGCATCCTGCGAGGGCTTGACATAGCCCACAATCATCGAATGGTTCTGCCTCTGGGTAATCTCGAGTTCCGCTAAAAGCGCCGCGTTATAAAGTGTCGTTGCAATCTGGCACACCCCGCCGCCGATGCTGTCCACCACCTGCCCGTTTTCGTAGGCGGCGGCCGTGCGGTAGCCGTTTTCCACCGTAAACGGCTGCAGACAGGCATAGCCGGATAAAGTTTGCCCCGGCATCAGCACATGGCCGTTGATTTTTTCAGCGCCTACGGAGAGGTTCGTCGATCGCGCACTCCCGCTGCTGGAAAAATCCGTGGAAAACGTTCCCAGAACATCCTGAATCATCCCCAGCTGCGCTGCCGTAATCATCGGCTGGCTTTCCCGGATCACCGCATCAACGATAATCTCCTGCCCAAGTCCCCCCGCAAGCGCATCCTTTAAGGCATTTTGTGTCGCCTCGATATCGACTTCCAGCCCTGCAACCTCCGGCGTAACGATGAACTGACCGTTTTCCCGGGTAATCGTCGCGTCCTGGCTGGCAACACCCTGGTTCTGGCAGCTCTGCTCCACAAAAAGCTGCACGGCTCCGTCCGGCACCACCATCTCCACCGGAAGGGTCAGCGGCTCTTTTTGCCAGTCAGCCGCGCTCAGGTAGCGCTTTAAAAGGCTGCTGTTTTCATAGTCGTCAATCACCTGATCGATTGCCGCTTCATTATTCCAGTAGACACCGAGATCCCCCGCGGTTGCCGCCGCAGGATTTCCCTGAATATTTAATATAATAATCTGGCCGCTCAGCAGGGCAACCCACGCCGAAACTGCCTGCTTTGCCTCCTCTCTGGTAAAGCCGGATAAACTCTGTCCTTCGACAAAAAGCCCCGCCGGAAGACGAACCGCCCCGGCAGCCGGCGAAACTCCAAATAAACTAAAAGCAGCTGCCATCAAAAACGGCCCTGCCTGCAACCATCTTTTCCTCATACTACTCCTCAAAGCTAACGCAGCATAGGAAGCATGGGTGCCACCATCGCCGCAATCAGCAAAACCACAATAATCGTGGATACAATTTTCCTGGTCTTATTATCGCGCAGATTCATCATTGACTTTCACCTCTTTTTTCATCCCTGCATTCTGTTCTGCCTCCGGGGTTTCCCTGTTGCTGCCAAATAATATACTGCTATCCCATCGGATTTCCTTATTACCGCCGACAAACATACGGTTTCCCCCTGTGCCGGGTCTTCCATAAGCTGACAATATCCGGTCGGTAAGCCTGGAGGCTTCATTCCTCGTTAAATCATCCATTTGCACAGGTGCTTCTATTCTATGATATTTTAGCAATTCCTGCAAGCGTTCTTTTTGCCTTTTTGCCGCAGGCTGCTCCTTCTTGCTCTTATACACAAGTCTTTTTGCCATAAAAGCGTCCTTATTTGCTTCCCCGTACAATGTTTTTAATTTCTGGTAAAGCCTGTGAGTACGGCAGGCGTCCGCCAGGGCCCGGTGCCAGCCCTCCCCTTCCACCCCGTAGAAGGCGCAGGCCGCAGCCAGGCTTTTTTTCTCCTCCCGCGGCATAAAGCGGCGGGCCAGGACAAGTGTATCCACACCGTCCCGCTCCCATTCCCTCCCCATATTCACGGCTGCCCGCTTTATAAAGGCATAGTCAAATAAAATCTTGTGCCCCAGAAGAGGAAGTTCCTGGCAAAAATCAAGGAGTTTGGGGATAACCTGCGCCGTATCCGGACAGGATTGCAGCATTGCATCCGTTATCCCGGTCAGTTCCTGAATCTGGGGCGGCAGAGGGCGGTAGGGATTCACCAGCGTATGAAATGTTTCCAAAACCTCCCCCTCCACCACCCGCAGGGCACCGATTTCAATAATCCTCTCCTTCTTCGGATTTAGCCCGGTTGTTTCCAGATCGATGGAAATATACGAATTTATCATTGCTTTTTTTCTCCCCTGTATAAAACCACCCGGGCATTGTATGACAGCGGATCGCGGTTTCTGTAATCAAAAAGAAGCATTCTTCCGTCTTCAAGCACCTCCAGATGGGTTATACGCTCCATCTGCCGGGAATCAAATTCGGTATAGTCCGGAAGATAACGGCGTTCTCTTTCTTCCTGCTGGTAAATCTTTCTTATCTCTTCCCGGTAAGGACGCAGATCCCTGGCAAAATCCGGCCTTGTTTTCACCTTCTCCCGCAGATATAAATCTACGGTCAGGCTGTCCCGAAACCGCTCCGTTTCTTTGGGAAAATTCTGGCAGATAAAGGCAAATAAAGCCGCATACCGGGTCTGGCGGCTGTGGTTTACTTCCGGCAACCCTTCCTGCTTATACCATCCGGCCAATGCTTCAAATATCTCCACCGGACGGGAAAATAAGCCCTCCAGACATTTCATCGTCCACACAAACTGACCGCTGTTATAGTAAACCTCCACCATTTCTTCCACAGCTTTTAACTGCCGGATATCGCTGTAGCTTAACCAGTTTGTGCCCAGCACCTCATAGGGCGGCAGGGCCGTAAAGGAAAGCCCGTAATCTTCTTTGCACGCCTCCATCCGCGACCCCTGCAAAACTTTTAAAAAGCCAAGCTGAAGCTGATCCGGATGCATCATATAGACCCGGTCAAAAGACGACCTGAAGCTTTCCAGATCTTCATAGGGAAGCCCTGCAATTAAATCCAGGTGCTGATGGATGTTTTTTCCGGCCCTAATCCCGGCAACCACCCGTTCCAGCACATCGATATCCATCGTCCGTCGAATTTCCTGAATCGTCCGTGGATTTGCCGTCTGTACGCCGATTTCCAGCTGTATCAGCCCCGGCCTCATCTTTTTCAGTATATCCAAATCTTCTTCCTGTAAAAGGTCTGCGCCGATTTCAAAGTGAAAATTTGTCACCCCGTTATCGTGCGCCAGAAGATAGTTCCAGATCGCTGCCGAATGGCTTCGTTTCGCATTAAAGGTGCGATCCACAAACTTTACCTGCAAAACCTTCCGATCCAGAAAAAACTGCAGTTCCTTAAAGACCAGATCCAAATCCCGAAACCGCACCTGCTTATCCACCGAGGACAGACAGTAGCTGCAGGAAAACGGGCAGCCCCGGCTGCTCTCATAGTAGATAATCCGGTGCGAAAAATCCAGATCCTTCATCCATTCCTGCGCATAGGGAAACGGAATCTCTGACAGATTCATCGCAGGCTCTATCGGATTGCTTACTATACGGCTTTCCCGATCCCGCCAGACAATGCCCGGAATCTTCTCCCATCCGGCACTTTCCCCGGACGCCCTCTTTGGCCCCTGTGCATAGCAGCGCACTAACCCGGCAAATGCCCTCTCGCCTTCTCCCCGCATCACCCCTTCCAGACAGGGAAACTCTCCCATAAGTTTTTCCGCACAAAAAGAAACCTCCGGCCCGCCCAGCCAGATGTTCACCCCGGGAAGAACTTTAGGAAGATCCCAAAGAAGCTGCCTTACATATTCCATATTCCAGATATAGCAGGAAAATCCCACAACATCCGGCTTTTTTTCAAAAATATCTCCTAAAATCTTCGGACAGGAGTGATTAATCGTATATTCACCCAGTTCAATCTCCACCGGACACGGCAGAGCCTCTGCCGAAAGAACATATTGCTCGGCATAGGCTTTTAAGCTATATACGGCCAGGTTGGAATGAATATATTTTGCATTAATTGCTACGAGAAGAAATTTCACGGCTGTACCTCGCTGGAACTGCATCTTAATCAAACTTAAAGCTTCAGCAGACCTGCATCTTCATCCGGCCTGCATCTTCATCATACCTGAATCTTAATCACCCGCCCACTGGGTTCATAGTGATAATACCTTACCCCTGCGGCATTAAGCATCCGCTTTGACGCCTTAACCGCCGGGGTCTGGGCGTATTTATCACAGGCGTAAATCACCGTCTTAATCCCGGCCTGGATAATCGCCTTGGCGCACTCATTACAGGGAAAAAGGGTAACATAGAGTTTACTTCCCTCCAAGCTTCCGCCCCGGTAGTTTAATATCGCATTCAGTTCGCTGTGGGTCGTGTAAAAGTACTTTGCATTGTAAGGATCGGTTTCCTCACATTCCTTTCCCCAGGGAAATTCATCATCCGAACACCCTTTGGGAAAGCCGTTATAGCCCATGGATAAAATCTTATTATCTTCACTGACAATGCAGGCACCAACCTGTGTACTGGGATCTTTCGATCGCTTCCCGGAAAGCTCCGCAACCCCCATAAAATACTCATCCCAGGTAATATAATCTTCTCTCTTCTGTGACATAATATTCTTCTCCTTTTTTATACAGACTGTCGTTGCTATAAATTCATTGCCGGCGATAACGCTGCGGCCTGCATTCATTCCCCGCAGTCTATGTATCTGCCATCGATTCAATAATTCCGCAGGTTTTATAGTGAAGCAAAGGATATTCTTCCACAGGAACATTCTTATCCCTTGCCAGACGAATAATATGCGCAACGGCAGGATCATGAAGATAACGAGGGTCTATAAACACCTTCCAGGGCACCCGGCGCAGAAGCACCCGGGTTGTTTCCCCGATTCCGGGCTTTATCAGGTAAATATTTTCCACGCCAAATTTTTCGGCAAGGGCTTTCACCTCACACATCCCCGGATTTTCCCCGCTCCCGTATTGTTCCTCGCCGTCCCGGACAAAATCCTCTTTTGACACAAAACATTCTTCCTGGGCAAAACTTTTTTCCTGTGCAGCATCCTCTTCCCGCACAAATCGAAATTCCTTCTCTATCGCATCAATAAAAGCATAGGATAAATCTTTATCTTTCAGGTTTTCATAATACACGGCACCGTGAAAATCATGCTCGCCGATAATATCCCCCCGCAGAAAGGTTCTGCTGATCAGGCCGGAAACCGTGCAGTTTAAGCAGGAACTGGGAATGAGCAGATCCTCATGGGTTCCGCAAAGACCGGTTGCACGGGCCGGATCAGCCACCACCCCAAGTTCTTTCGATACCCCGGGATAGGGACGCAGGGCAAGGCTAAGCTCTTCAAGAATTGCTCCCTTTCCTATCCAGCCATCCACAAACTGCAGCTGCCGGGGCTTATAATGCGCCAGAAGATAAGCCATGGCATTTTGATCAATTCCCCGGCCGCGGATAATAGAAATCGAATAATGCATCACCGAACACCCATATTTTTTCTGCAGATAGCGTTTTAACAAAATTCCTATCGGCGTTCCGGCACGCGCCAGGGACACCAGCACGACATCCTTTCCCTTCCGGGCAATGATTTTATCAGCCAGCACGCCCACCGCCCGGGCAACCGCCCCCGCATAGCTTTCCAAAGCCTTATCATAGGCTTCCATGTAGGCTTTTCCCGGCTCGTACTCTACGGGAAGCATTTCACAGTAATGCATCCCCTTCTGAATAAGCTTTTCCCGCTCCTTTGCCGGCAGAGGCTCCACCAGCCCGGTGATATCCTTGAGCAAAAAGCAGACATCTTCTTTAGCGTAAGAAGTTCTCATCGCGGACTCCATCTTAACAACACCACCTTATCAACTGGATTTTCCGGTTCCCGCTCTGCCGGAGTGCCCAGACCAGACCGTTCCACCCTTCCCGGTTTAAAACAGGCGTATCCGTCACAACAAAAACCTGATCGTAAGCTTTAAGGTTATAGACAAAGGTTTTTCTCTCCGGCGCATAAAGGCTGACCAGTTCATAACGGCGGTAAAGCAGGTAGTCCGGCTCCCGGCTGACCAAAATCGGACTGCGGGTCGTGCCGTGGCAGATCACTTCGTTATCCTCCTCCAGACACTTCCCCAGAAACAGGGCCGGATACATCATCTCTTCCGTTCCCAGAACCAAAATCTTTTTTTGACAAATCCTTCCATTTACAGACAAAAACTGCTTCCAGAGCGATTCACACGCCTGCGCATAAGAAACGCCGTCCGTCAGCCTGCGTGCATTAATGTAATCCGATGCCTTCCAGGATTCCACATCCAGCGCTTTCCTCTGCTGCACTTCCCCCAGAGTATGTGCCAGAAAATATTCCCCGTCACCCTTCACCGCTTCGGCACGGCGCGGGAAATCACGGTAATCCACCTTCTGCAGAAAACAAAGTGCAATGCTTTCTCTAGAAAACTTTTCCAGTCCCTTATCATCCATACCGTTAATCAGTGAGGCTGCTGCAAATTTTACCGGACAGGAAAAGTTTTCCCGGATCAGCGACACGATATTTCCAATGGTATTCCCTGTAGTCAGTTCATCTTCCACAAACACAATCCGGTCAATTTTTCCAATTATTTCCTCCAAGTCATCCCGGACAAGCTTCTGCTGGACAGCATGGCTGTGGACTTCGGTAAAATTCAGAAAATCCACCCCGTCGATCTCTTCCCTGGTCGTCTGCATATAAGCCGTCTTTAATTTTACCGCCAGAGCCGCGCCGATCCCCGTAGCGGTTTCCGCAAAACCAATCAGCAGCAGCCTTTCCCCCAAAAATTTCTCTTTTACCCGCTCTGCCAGTTCCTCAAAGTAGTCCAGCGCTCTTTTAGGGCTTGCCGGAACATGCTTTGCCTGGAGGCGGTTCAGCACCAGGTAATTCCTCCTGGGATTATTTTCCCGCTTTGCTACTGCTACAATTTCCTGCATTCCTTTATTCCATCTCCCTAATCTGTCCCATCATTATGCTTTTCTTCAGTTATTTTTCCAGGCTTTGAATCAGCTTGATATTTTCTTTTTCGTAGCTGTTTAAGTACTCGTCTTTAAACGCATTGGACTCAATCGTTCCCGTGTACCAGGACTTGCCGTTAAAATACTCCTGAATTTCTTTCGTCTTAAATTTCCTCCCATGACGTGCATAAATCTCATTCCTGGCAAGGCGAAGCTGTTCCTGGCTTAACCCGGCCAGATCCGCCCTGGTCAGATAGGTGGTGCTGCTGTTTGGAAGGATGTAATCCCCATTGCCTAAAACCGCTGCCTGACCGGAAGCCGCCTGTCCGGGAAATGCCGCCTGACCGGAAGCTGCCGCCTGTCCGGAATAAGCATTTCCCGACCCTGCGGAAGAAGCAGGAGAACTTCCGCCCGCATAAGGCTGCATTGTCCTGTTCATCTGCATCACCATCTGGGTATCCGGCCCGTAGATTCCTCCTACGACAAGCCCGTTGTCAATCCAGTACTGCTGCTGGCCGTTGGTTCGGCCGTTTCCCTGGTCTTTCGTGTAACATTCCCCGTAAGCCAGAACTTCAAATCCGGACTCACCCGCCAGCTGCGTTTCCCCCCAGGAATTATCCAAAAGATCAAAGCCAAAACCCTGAAGTTCGCTCCTCCACCGCGGCATCCAGGAATTATCCGAACCAGCTTCAGAAACATGGTAAATTTCTTTTATCTGGTTATTTTCAAGCTGGTACAGATGAATCTGCGGATTGCTTCCGTCCGCCCAGCTCCATACATGACCGCTTCCCCCGGTATAAATCATCTGCCGGCTGCCCACATCCTTTAAGCCGAACAAATACTCTTCGCCGTTGTACCCGGAAAAGCACTCGTCAAATCCAAGCCTGCCCCACTCGGCTATCCCATTGCCCGAATCTCCATAAACCCCCATCAGGAAATGATTTTTACCGTCGCCGCTTAATTTACTTCCTTCGATGTAAATGACCAGAAGTTCATCCCGCCCGTCCTTGTTCAAATCCCGGCGGTAAGTGCTGACAATTCCGGAATCCAGAGGCGCAGTCATCGGTGCCGCAAAAAAATCATTGCTTCCGGCATAATTCCTTCGTTCAAATCCATAGGAAAACTGACTGTTTTTCGCGGTTCCCAGGCGAGGCTCCAGTTCGTTTTTAATAAATGAATCAAAATCCCGGGCCTGGCTCTCCGGTTCGCTTCCTTCACCGCCCAAAGCGCCGTCTGCACTGCTCTTATCGCCATCTTCGGCGGATGTTTTATCGCCCTCGTCTTCCTTTTCAGAATCTCCACGGCTTTTTTTATCTTCTTTCTTATCTTCGTCTTCATCCTCCTGGTCTTGCAGTACCTGCTTCACCACTTCCTTTGCAACCGACGCACAGCCGCCGATATTGGCTGCGGCAAGCATGATCCCCAAAACAATTAAACCTGTCCTTTTCATCTTCATCCCTCCGTTTCAACCCCGTTTCGTGCACAGATATCCAAAAGGCAGCACTCGCTGCAAAAAGGCTTTGTCCTGGCGGTGCAGACCTCCCGCCCGTGAAAAACCAGGCGATGGCAGAAGTCGCTTCCCTCCTTGGGCGGAATAATCTTCCACAGGGCCATCTCCACCTTTTTCGGCTCCTTAAGATCTTCCACCAGGCCAATCCGGTTCGTCAGCCGTATACAGTGCGTATCCGTAACAATAGCCGGCTTTCCAAACACATCGCCCATAATCAGGTTTGCACTTTTTCTCCCGACTCCCGGCAGAGCAAGAAGCTGCTTAAACTGGTCGGGAACCTTTCCCTTATATTTATCCCGGATCACCTTCATGCAGGCGCTGATATCCCTGGCCTTCGTCCTTCCCAGCCCGCAGGGACGCACAATCGCTTCAATCTCACTCACCGGCGCTTCGGCCAGGGCATTCACATCCGGAAATTTCTTATAAAGTTTTTCCACAATAACATTGACCCGGGCATCCGTGCACTGCGCAGCCAGGCGCACACTGACCAAAAGCTTCCAGGCTTCATTATAATCCAGGGTACATTCCGCCAGCGGATACTGTTTTTTCAGACGCCGGATAACCTCCAGCGCCAGCTTCTCCTTGGTCATTTTCCATCCTCCCTGTCAGTCCTTCTTTTCCAAAGCCTTATTCTGGCGGGCAACCTCTGCCGTTTCCCTGGCGATTTCCAGTTCCTCATTGGTCTGCACCACTAAGACATTCACCCGGGAAGCGCCGTCGGAAATCTTAAAGGCTTCCTTACGATCCCGGTTTTTCACTTCATCGATTGTAATCCCTAAAAACTCCAGATAACTGCAGATTTCCTCCCGGATATCGGAATCATTTTCCCCCACGCCCGCAGTAAAAACGATATTATCCACACCGTTCATCGCCGCCGCGTAGCTGCCGACGTATTTTGCCACCTTATAGGCAAAAATTTCCCGGGCCAGGGCTGCTTTTTCATTATATTTAATTTCAGCGTCTTTTAACTCACGAAAATCACTGGAATAATTTTTAGAAATACCCAAAACCCCGGACTCCTGGTTTAAGATCATCATAATCTGCGGAAAATCCAGGTTTTCCTTCTTGGCAAGGTATTCTAATGCACCCGGATCGACGTCCCCGCAGCGGGTGCCCATAACCAGCCCCTCTAAAGGTGTAAATCCCATGGAATTGTCAATGACCCGGCCGTATTTTACCGCGCTGATGCTTGCCCCGTTCCCCAGATGGCAGACGATGGTCTTCACCCGTTTCGGGTCCTGCCCCAGAAACTGGGCTGCCCGGTAAGATACATACTTATGGCTGATTCCATGAAAACCATAACGGCGGATTTTGTATTTTTCATAATACTGGTAAGGCAGGCCGTATAAAAATGCCTTGGGTTCCATAGTCTGGTTAAACGCCGTGTCAAAAACCCCCACCATCAATGTATCCGGCATCAGTTCCCGGCAGGCGGCTACACCCACAAGGTTTGCCGGATTATGAAGGGGTGCCAGGTCATTGCACTCGGTCATGGCCTGGATAACCTCATCCGTCACCACCACAGAACCGGTAAATTTTTCGCCTCCGTGCACCAGACGATGACCGATCACATCGATTTCCCGGTAATCCGAAAGCACACCCTTTTCCTTATCCACCAGGGTTTTTAACAGCACATTAACCGCCGCCTTATGATCCGGCATGGAAACTTCCTCTTTAAGTGCAATCCCTTTATCCGTTTTATAATTAAAAATTCCGTCAATACCAATCCTCTCGCACACGCCCCTTGCCATAACCTGTTCGCTGTCCGAATCAATTACCTGAAACTTTAACGAAGAACTCCCGCTGTTAATTACCAGAATTTTCATCTCTTCATCTCTCCTTTATCTGCCCTGCAAACATACAAAAACAGGGATACTGCTGCTCCTTGCCTGCCGTCGGTCATCCGTCCCCGCATTATCCATCAACCAGGGCGGACATTGACTACAGCATAATACAAAAAGGTGTTTTTTGCAATATCCCTGTAACTTCTTTCTATTTTCTTTCGATCATTAGTTACTGTTCATAGGGCTGCGTAGGCGGGGGCATGTTCCGTGAGGAATCCCCTCAAAAAACACCGGCGCTTCGCATTGAGCACTTAGCGAGGTTTTTTCGAGCTTAGTGCGAAAGTGGTTCCTCTGAACAAAGAGAAGAGGAACTTCCTAATATCGAGTTTAGCGTCCGCTGTGTTCTTTTGCGGAGCGAGAGCGCGGTGACGACGGAATATGCCCCCACCGCAGCAGCCCTGTGAACTGTAACGATCATTATATCTGTGATGAACTGGTTTTTGTGCTTCTTCCGGTAAATACTGCCACCGACCGCGGACGCATAATAAACTCATGGTCAATCCGAACACCGCTGCCCTCGGGATAGGTATAGCGTCCTTCATTGTCACCGTAGGTATTTACGCTGAGATACCAGGCAACCTGATTGTGAAACCGCGGCAGCATAATGGTCACGTCTTCCCAGTAAGTATTTACGGAAATATACACCAAATCGTCTTCTCCGCGTTCCCTGTCATATCCGGCAAAGCAGAGCGAAAATGTCCATGTTTCCTTTAACAGTTCCACCTTCTCGGCCCGAACATCGTAGACACGGATGGGGTCCATACCGCAGACTGCACCGGGAAGTTCTTTGCGGATCACCGGATGACGGAAGCGATAGGCAATCATAAACCGGAAAAATGCAAATAAATCCTGATGTGTTTCCAGATTCTCCCAGTTCAGCCAGGAAATCTCATTGTCCTGGCAGTAGCTGTTATTATTTCCATACTGTGTATTCCCAAATTCATCCCCGGCAAAAAACATGGGGGTTCCCCGGCTGCACATTAAGACTGCACAGGCATTTCTAATCATGCGCCAGCGCAGGTTTAAAACTTCCGGATCTTTCGTTTCTCCTTCTGCCCCGCAGTTCCAGCTTCGGTTATCATCCGCCCCGTCCGTATTTCCCCATCCGTTATTTCGGTTATGCTTTTCATTATAAGAATATAAATCATACATGGTAAATCCGTCGTGGCAGGTTAAAAAATTCACACAGGAATTATACCCGGCATAGCTTCCGTCGTAATCTGAATAATAGCCCCCGTATAAATCTCCGGAACCGCCGATGCTCCAGGCCGCACCCCGGGCTTCCCAATAATCGCCTTTTAAAAACGAACGGACCGCGTCCCGGTATCTCCCGTTCCATTCTGCCCAGCGCCGGTTGGCCGGAAAGCTGCCCACCTGGTACATTCCTCCGGCGTCCCAGGCTTCGGCAATCAGCTTCACCCTGCTGAGTACAGGATCGTAAGCCAGGCTTTCGAGCAGGGGCGGGTTATTCATGGGTGAACCGTCTTCATTCCTTCCCAGGATACTCGCCAGATCAAAGCGGAAACCGTCCACCCGGTAACTCACCGTCCAGTAGCGCAGGCACTCCAAAATCATCTGGCGGACAATGGGATGATTGCAGTTTAAGGTGTTCCCGCAGCCGCTGAAATTATAATAATTCCCCTCCGGCGTAAGCATGTAGTAAACCTTATTATCAAAGCCTTTAAAGCAAAACGTCGAACCATGCTCATTCCCTTCCGCCGTATGGTTGAACACCACATCAAGGATCACTTCAATTCCATGATCGTGGAGAGCCTTGATTAACCGTTTCAGTTCCGTTCCTTCCTGGTTATACTCCTCCGAAGCCGCATAACTGCCCTTCGGCGCAAAAAAACTCACCGAATTATAACCCCAGTAATCCAGCAGAACTTCTCCGTCCACCTCCCTTGCATTCATCGTTTCATCGAATTCAAAAACCGGCATTAATTCTACAGCATTAATTCCCAGTTCTTTTAAATAAGGGATTTTTTCCATCAGTCCGGCAAAGGTTCCCCGGTTTTTTACGCCGGAAGACGGATGATAAGTAAACCCCTTGACATGAAGTTCATAAATCACCAAATCGCTTAATTCCCTGGTGGACTGCGGCATCTCTCCCCAGTTAAATGTATCCCGCACCACCCGTCCGTGATAAAAACCTACCTTCTTTTTTCCCCAGCTTCTGTATCCGGCAACCGCCCGGGCATAAGGGTCTAAAAGTATCGATTTTTTATTATACAGCATTCCGTTTTTCGGGCTGTGGGGGCCGTCAATACGGTATGCATACTCAAAATCTTCGATATTCAGCCCAAATACAATCATCGAATAGACATCTCCGATTTTATAAGCGTCAGGGAAGGGAAGCACCGCATAAGGTTCTTCTTCTCCCCTGTGGAAAAGCAGAAGTTCACAGCTGGTTCCAAAATGGGTGTGAACCGTAAAGTTCACCCCGCACTGCAGAGCCATTGCCCCATTGACGTCAAACATACCCGGCCCTACAGGGTGCCCTGCAATCTCCCCCATAGGACTAACCGATACAGGATAGTCTAACGTATTTTTCCGCGAATAAAATTTCAAAGCCAGCCTCCTTATCTGTAACAACAGCAGCAAAAGAACTTACCTATCCTCAACCGGTTTTCTCGTTACCCCTCACCCATGAACAGTAACGCTTCTTCTTTTATTATACGGATTTTTGGGCAATTCGTCAAATTATTCTTTTGATTTTTCGTCCATTTTTATGAATTTTGTCTGAATTTTCCAATTTATTTACAATATTTTCAAAGAATTTCCTGATTTTAGGGATACAGTTCTGCCGCCTCTGTTACCAGTTCCAGAAATTCCTTCCGGTAATCGTCCGTATCCCGCCCAATACAGGATTCTGCCAGAGCAATAACCTGATCATAGTCCGCGCTTCCCTTAAATTCGCTGTCCCGCAAAAGCATACCAAACTCTGCCACGGCGCTGGCAAAGGTCAGGTTTTCGGAAAGTTCCGCCTGAAAAGCGGCAGACTCTACCGGATATTCCAGGAGCTTGCTTGTATTGCCGTTCGGTGCCTTATAGCGCAGCTTTACCGTTAAAAGTTCACTGCTTCCCGTCGCCGTGCCGGAGGTCTGGTATTTTAACTGCGGCTGCGGTACCTGCCCTCCTGTCGGAATAATCTCATATAATGCCGTCACACTGTGTCCCGAACCGATTTCCCCGGCGTCCACCCGGTCATCATCAAAATCCTCCTGATTTAAAAGACGGTTTTCATAACCCACCAGACGGTAGCCCGCAACCTGTGCCGGGTTAAATTCCACCTGGATTTTCACATCCTTTGCCACCGTAATCAAGGTTCCGCCCATCTCGTCCACCAGCACTTTTTTGGCCTCGTAAATACTGTCCAGATAATTATAGTTTCCGTTTCCGTTATCTGCGAGGGCTTCCATCTTATTATCCTTGATATTGCCTGTTCCCACGCCGAGAACCGATAAGTGCACCCCGCTTTCCCGCTTTTTCTGAATCAGCCGGGTTAATGCGCCCTCACTGGTTATGCCCACATTCAAATCCCCGTCCGTTGCCAAAATCACCCGATTATTCCCGCCCTGGATAAAATTCTTCTGCGCAAGCTCATAGGCCCGCTCAATCCCGGCTGCCCCTGCGGTAGAACCTCCGGCCTCCAGATCGTCAAGCGCCGCGGCAATCTTTGCCTTCTGCCTGCCGGAAACCCCGTCCAGCACCACAGACTCATAACCGGCATAGGTAACGATGGACACCCGATCCCGTTCGTCCAGATTTTCAGTCAGCATGGTAAATGCCTTCTGCACCAGGGGAAGCTTATCCGCCGAGTACATGGAGCCGGACACATCCAGCAAAAATACCAGGTTGGACGCCGGGCGATCGTCAAAATCAATTTCCTTTGCCTGCAGACCGATAAGCAAAAGCCTGCTCTTTTCATTCCACGGACAGGGCGCGTATTCCGTAGTCACCGAGAACGGCGCATCTCCTGCCGGTTCCGGATAATCATAGTTAAAATAGTTAATCATCTCTTCAATGCGCACGGCATCTGCCGGAATCGTCTGCCCGTTGCGGATAAAACGCCGGATATTCCCGTAAGAAGCCGTGTCCACATCCACCGAGAACGTAGAGAGCGGCTCGTCGGCCACTTTCTTATAGCCGTTTTCTTCAATGTAGCTGTATTCCTCTGCCTGGTATTCCTCCGGGCCATACAAAGCGTCATACTGCCCGGACAGTCCCGAAGCTGCATTTTTCTGCTCATACTCGTAACCGCCTTCATAACCTCCGTCATCTGCGGCTTCGGCTGCTGCACCTTCCGTAAGCGCAAACCCCTCATCCATTGCCGCCGCAGTTTCCTGTGCTGCATTATACGGCATGGTTGCCTGCGCTGCGCCCGCATCTGCACCAGCGGTTGTTGCCGATGCTGCTCCGCCCGGACCGCCGCAGCCGCTAAATATCGCTGCCCCCATAACTACCGAAGCCATGAACAGGGCTGTTTTTTGGATTTTTTTTACATTTTTTGTTTTTTTCATGCTTACCACTTTTACCATATTCTTCATAATTCTTCCTCCACGCAAATACACTAAGGGATCAGTTCCAAAAAGTCCGAAAGAAAACCCTCATCCTCCCGCAGAAGCATACGATCATAAAAATAATCATTCTCCCCTTCCTGCACACCTGCCGTTACCTGTGTTGTTTCATTAATCAGGCTGGTGTAGCCGGAATGAAAGAGATAGCCCTGCTTGCCCGTAAGCTGAATCTGCGGGGCAAAAGGATAGAGCAACTCCCAGTTTCCTTCGGTTTTTTTAAGAGGAAGCAGATAGGTTTTCCCCGGCTCCATCTGGTACAGAAGCCAGGCTTCATCACCTTCGGCCCGGACAATCGGACTGTTCACCGTAATCTGGTCGGTTTGGGCAATATAATCCTGCGCGTAATGAATCTGGCTTAAAGAAAGCTGATAGCTTACCCCAACAGCCCTGCCGCTGTCATCATACACAAACGACGCATCTTTCACCGTACCCGTACATAAAAGTTCCGTGTCCTGAAGAATGGCCTGTGAAAAATAGGCCGTATCCGAAGACAAAGTAAGGGCGTCTTCCGGGACGGTTAAGCGGGTTTTGGTTTGTATTACCCCTCCGTCCGTATGGTTATCTGGAATGGCTTTAGGCTGGCCGGCTTCTGTCTGACCGGCTTTGTCATGGACCGCTTCCGGAGAAATACTTTCCTGAAAATCACCGGCCAAAAACGTTTCGTCAAATGTTTCACCGAATTCTTCCGCAGCCGTGGTTTCCTGTGCGATTATACTGCCGGACACATAGTCAGGGCTTTTGCTGTCCGACGTACTGCCTTTTAAGCCGGTTAATCCTGAATTTTTAAAGAATAAACCAGGAATAACTACTACCAGGCAAATTACAGCGGCACAGCCTGCGGCCAATGCATACATCCTTTTTTTAGCGTTTATTCTTATCTTGTCCGGGTGGAGTTTTGGCTCTTGCAGCGGGTGTGCTGTTGCAGACTCCTCCCTCTCCGGATAATCCTTAAGCCTTCCTTCAATTCTCTCCCACAGATCCGGTGCGGCCTGACGCTTCCAGTTTCGGTAATCCTGCTCAAATTGTTTCTCATCCATTAAGCTTTCCCTCCCTTAACTTCTGCATCGCTTTCTGGTAACACCATGCCACAGTTCCCTGCGGTTTTTTCAGGATTTCTGCAATTTCCCGAAAAGTTAATTCACCCATGATTTTTAAATTGACAATCTGCCGTTCCTCCCGCTTTAAGGTCTTCATCGCCTGCTCTAAACTCAGCCTATCGCAAATCCTTACCTCACAGGACGGCTGGGAATGATGCAAATCCTCATCATGCTCCTCCACGGGTATCTCCCTTTTCCTCCTGCGCAGATAATCCACCGCCATATTGTGGGCAATGGTAATCATCCATGCCCTGTGCCCTTTCCCCGACCGGTATGCAGGGGCAATATCCCACAAGCGAATAAAAAACTCCGATGTGACATCCTCTGCATCCTCCCGATTGACAAGAATCCCCTCCACAACCGAATAAATCAAGGGACAATAATCTTCATAAATCTCCCGAAGCCCCTCTTTATCGTTCCTGCAAATTCGGCTTACATTTTCATCAAACCGCCATTCCTCCATGCCAATGCCCTCTTTGCTTCCTCCTTATACCTTCTATACGTCCCAGAAAGGAAAATTTATGGTAAAAAATTAATTTTTTTCTTTTTTTGCTGCTTTTTTTGATTTTGGGGTTTTCTGGTTTTTCACAATCAAATCATAACTTTCCGCAATCATACGTTTTATGTCGCGATCTGGTATCGTACCATCCAGAATAATCGAGTTCCAATGCTCCTTGTTCTGATGATAGCCTGGCAAAACGGAGGCATAAGTACTACGCCAGAAATCCCGCCACTGCGGATCAACCTTTACATTCACCCATATTTTCCCATTTCGTTCGTAAGTCCAGGCAAAAGCCCGCTTGTTCTTCTTATAGCGGAGCAAAACCCAGTTGTCATCATGAAAAGGAGTATCTATGTACACATCCTCAAGGGTCATTCCGTAATCAAGCACTTCTTTGCGTTCTTTCATCGCTATATTCTCCTTTTTGTCTTACTATCCTCGTATCTATCAGACTCGTATGCATCAGACTATAACTGTAATATCGCCTTGGATATCGGTTTATTTATTCTCAGTCCTCTGCTCCAAGATTTTAATCGAATCCACATCATATACTTTTCCGTCAATGACAGTGTAGGTAAATTTTGCCCACACTGATTCTTTCTGCAATTCGCCTTCTTTGAAAATATTTCTTATATGCTTACCGATGACACTTCTATCTCGCTGAAACAGTTCCGCCACTTGGTCAATGAATATCCAAACTGTATCACCATCAAAAGTTGTTTCCATCTAAATAATCAGGCGGCTCTGGGAGATGCTTAATATCCAGAACCGCCGCATGTTTTTCAATTAAATATCATGTATTTCATTTATATAAGGTGTGCTTACCTGTTCTTAGAATAATATCCAGTTCATCAATATCCAACAAGTTCATATGAGCCAGCTTATTTCTAGCCTTCCTATAGCGTTCTAATTCTGAATATTCTCTAGAAGAGATATTTAGGTTTCCTTTGCCAACCATGTAAATCAAAGTACCTAGTTCCACATCTTCGGGACTTGTTACTTTTTCGCCATAGCTAGTAGTAAGCGGAAGTACATTTTTTATTGCGCTAGAATATCTGCTAATAAAATATTTCCTATAATCCTCTATGAGAGGAAAAATATACTTTAATTGACTTTCCCATATCGCTCCTTCAATATTATCAAAATTTTTATTAAAAGTATATTTTTCTCCACTGCTTCGATAATTATTCTGAATTATTCTATTAATTACAACAATTGGAGATTCTAAAAATTCTTTTCCGCAAGAAACACATGCTGCACATAACTCAACATCATCTCCACAAATTGATGATACTGTTTCTGCTAAAAATGGACGTAAGTACTCTTTGCATGTTGTTTGCGAAGCCGCTAATGCACAAAATGCATATTTATCATATGCACCGATACTTTGATTAAATACTAGGCTCTTAATACCTTTTTTACTCTTTTTCATCAAATTATCATCATGAACTTCTAATATAAATATTCCCGGGGTTTTATCCTTTACATTTTTTTGATATTCTGATACAAAATCCATCCATTTTTCAATTTTTTCCGAAGATATATTAGATACCCAAAGGTACCTATCATTCAAAACAGTTTCCTGACACAGACCAAGAAACTTTGCATAGCTAACACCATAACGGTATGTTGCACGTATTTCTTTTTTACAATATTGTTCAAGTAAATATTCCCCTGGATCTATATCGGGACATTCAATTACTTCCAACTTATTCTTTGAGTTTTCTACTCGAAGCCGTTCACTAACAATATCTATCAGTGTATTTCTCCATGGAATAGTATCAGGTAAGGAGAGCAAAATACTGCCCCCCTTAACAGTTTCTGATACAATTTCTTCAAGAAATGAATGGGCTTTAATGATGTGATTCCACCATACATGATCCATCACTAATCCTCCATATAGTTCATAAGTTCATCGTCAATCTGTTGGACCGTTCCCATCATCTGGCAAAAACTATGTCTTGTAAATCTATAGCGTCCATCTCCGGTATGCTGCAGAACATTTAATTCACACATTTCTTCCATTAGGGCTTCCAACTTTCCTAAATTGAGCGCTGCAATCTTTCCAATAGAAAATGTATTAGACATATTCAGAAGTTCTACAACGCTAGAGCCATTTTGAGATTTATTTTCATGATAGTGGTAAGCCACAAGCAAAGCAATAATATAATAATAATCATCTTCACCTTCTTTTAATGTAATAAAGAATTTTTCACGAATATCCTGCTGCAATGACTGTTCTGCAAGGACTTTCTTAATGTGATCCTTCTTTACAATATAAGGCGGTGTTTCGCTTTCTGAATATCCTGCATAGTCCCGACGCATTGCCTCAATAAGCTTTGCACAATATAACTGTAATAATCCCGGGAAATAATTAGTTGTTCCAAAAATGGTTGAAACCAGAACATCTGTTTCGTTATCCTTAGGAAATCTAAATCCCAAATATGATAATGGTACTTCCAGCAACTCTCTTGCTTCCATTGCCTTAAAAGGAGTTACTGTTAATGATTTCAAATGCGTAAGAACACTGTTATTTCCTAATGCAGCCTCTCTCTTAAATCGCACAATATTTCTCAAACCAGCGACAACAAATTTAAATCTTCCGGAGCCAATACTCTGAATGTCCTTAAGCGCATCAAATGGTTGATAACCTATGCCTTCACAACTTTCAATAAAAGTATCAGCTTCATCCATTAACAGCAAAAGATATGGAATAGGATTTATCTTACTGCGCAGTCGATTTTTTATATCTCTGGCAAGTTCGGTCCAATCATCTGTAATATGTTCTTTATCCAATATCTTTTCATCATACAATGCTGCTGAGATTTTTTTTGCAGCAGCCTTATAATCAATTTTCTTGATATCAACAAGAATTGCTCTATCACCATTTTCATTCTGATCAATATCTTTTTTAGCCATTCTAAGTAATGCAGATTTTCCCAACTGACGACCACCATATACAATATTGACACCAGTAGGGGACTCAATCTTTTCGAGTTCGTATTTGCGGCCGATAAAGATTTCTTGTGGCATAACGTCTGCTGATTTTTCAACATACGGCTGATATGCCGCAAAAGGTATCACAATAGACATAAGCATTCTACTTATCGCTGTTTCATTATAATGTTTAGCCAGATATAAAAGAACAACTCTATCAATTACAGCGAATACTTTTCCACTCATATCCGTCTTAGTTTTTCTAGCTAAAGTTCTTCGATCCGCTAAAGACAATGCGTAATCAAGTAATACAAGCGTATTTTTGGCATTACCAACTTCCTTAAAAATGTCAATCAATCTTGTTGCATCTGCCTTTCCGAAAACGCAAATAACTCTAAAACCTTTTATTTCTGCTTCTGATCCGAATGCGGAGATCGGATGTTTATAATTACTCTTTCTTCCATTTTGAGGTCGTTTTAAAAGTATCGTATAATTCTCAATTTTTCCTTGAATTGGTTCTTCAACATGTACAGAATCCACATTAAAACCAAGTACGCTTAACAGCGTTTTTAATGTAGTTTCACTAACCCCTGCACCTCGAAGCCAACTTTCTAATAATCTATTACCGCCTCTGATATCTTTATTGTTCTTAGATGTATTTACTAATGATTTGAGTGTTGCCCCAGGTTTTGCAGTCTTTCTATAATGAACATCATATTCATCAAGGAAGCAAGCCAAATAATCTTCTTGTTCAACCGAATTCTCAAGTTCAAGATCATTTGTAACAACTCTATTTAACAAATCTTCAGCAGCTGCATAATTTTGTTGTTCAATACGATCCTGTATCTGAATTACAGCTTTGTTGACTAATTCATCTTCTGCCCATGAACTATTTTCATTAAGATATACATCTAAACTCTTCTGTAAGTCCTGAGCTCTGCTCTGTGCATCCTTCTTGATTTTCTTTCTAAACTCTTCCAGGATTTTAACAAAGAATCCGTAGTTTTTTGTTTCCACAGCCCAGATATACCAAGACTCTATTATTTGAAGAATTAATTCTTTACTATTCTCAACAGTATTATCAACCTGTCCATAGCTTTGAGCCAATTCAATATCCTCGATGAATCCTTTTCGCTTATTTTCCAGATCTCTTAAAGAATATACGATAGCTTTTTCTACATTATATTTTTTTGATTCTTCAGGCGATAAAACAATTCCCTCGTGCTGCAAATATTTAAGAATTAATGCCGCACTTCCATAATCATCACCACCAGAAAAGATATTCTGTAATCTTTCAGGAAATTCTATTTCATCCTGTTCGCAATGCAACTGAATTCTTGACAAAATAGAAAACTCTTCAATTTCTGGAACTTCATCCAAAATTGGCAAATAGTCCTCATCCAGTAAAACCTTATCATTCTTTAAGAAATCAATATAATAATATTTGTAATTACCCTCCTGATAATCACCTGACAACCGTAATTCCACTTCATGTAGTGTCTGCAGCAATACAACTCTACCTGCCTTTTCATTCAATGAATTGGAATCAATTTGTGAAACTTCATCTAAAGATTCCTTTAAAGAATTCAATAAAGGTGTCCTGATTTTTTTGTATACATGCCACGATTCATCATCCGTATTTTCCATAGAATACTTCATAGCAGAAACATAATTGCAAAGTACAGATACAACTTTATAAACTTTCTTATAAAGATTCATTCTAAGACTGCTCATCAGATCAGATGTTTTTTTCACCAATCTCATATTCTGACCAGCACGGTCCCAAAAATAATCTAACGACTTGTTAATCTTCGCAGGATCAATATTTTCTTCACTAATAACAGCCTGATCTTTTACATAAGTACTGGTTAAAAATTCTGTCAGCATGTCCAGCATATCTTCATCATTATCAGCAACAATTTTTAAATATTCACATAAATCGCTTCCAGCACCTAAAATAAGCTTAGTAGTTTCAATAAATCTCTTGTGTGAAGCATTTTCTTTCAGATTACCATTTCCGTAATTATCATAATATCCTTTTGCTTCACAACGGATTTCCAGCAAACGCTTTTCAAGAGAATTTCTTTCCTTCTCTCTATAATCCGCATAACGATCCATTCCAATATGTCGTTCCTTTTTAAATGTCATCAAATCATAAACGACTTTTTCAAGTGATGGATTATTTGCGAATAACCGATTTCCGCTTAACATTGCATAAACCTGCTGAATAGAATAATCATAACTATACTGATCAAAAAAGAAATTACGTATTGCCGCCGCTACAATATAATAATCCGATATCGGTGCAAATTCCCCATAATATACATTAAAAATTGTATCAGAGCTATATGTACATCCTTCCATTGGATCATTTATGGCATAGGCTAACTGTCGATAATGAGGCTCAAAACAAAAATATCTTCGTGTTAATACCTTTAAATAAGCTGATGCAGCATACGTTTTTCCTGAAATAATAAAGTTATAATACTGTTCAATATATGCTTCTTTTTCTTCATCTGATAATAATATAGCTGCCTGTTGAATATCATTTTCAGAAGTTTCCTCGAGTTCGGTATCATTTTCTGGCAATCTATGATTTTCGATTTCCACAGTAGCTGCAAGTTCATCGGTTGCAGAAAATGTATTCTCGCTATCATCCTTTTCAAAATTCTGTCCTATATCTGGCTCTTCTATATCATTTACTTGATTTTTTTCAATATCAATTGACTTGATCAGATCTTCATCAACTTCCTCTGACTCAAATGAAAACTCCTTTGTATTCGCACTTTCCCGTTCTTCATTTACCGTTTTTACAGAAGATTCCGCGTATTCCTCCTCTAAATCATCCAACACTAATACTTCTTTTGTATCTGCATCAACTACTGCCTTCTCAGATAAAGCAGTAATTCCAACAATACTGCTCTCAATATTGAGTTCACTGACCAGCCAATTTTTTACCGACTTCGCATTTTCTAATGTCAATCCATATACAATTAAGACATCATTCTCGCTAATAACTTCATTTAACCGTTCTCTTAATTCATAAAATTTTTTTGGATTTTCACTTACAACTCCAATATGCCAAATCATATCCTTACGTAACATAGGATAACCAATTAGGAAATAGTCTGTTCCCATTATATTTTTAGCATTTAAAAAAATATAATGGGGTAAAATAGAGCGCTGCTTAACGATACTGTTAAACGCCATAAGACGTACAATAGCTGAATTAGCTGAATCTTTTATATGCTCTCCGATATCTTGCAATGAAATATTTTTTCTGCAATGCTGATTAATAAAGGATAATGATGCTTTTGTTTTAAAAGCACTCTCACCTCGTATTGATAAAGTGAAAAATTCACCTAAATTCTTAATGATATACTTTTTCAAATATCCAGCTTGTAAAAGTTTTTCAGTAGCAATCTCATAAAGCTTTATATCAGCATTTTTCTTTGCAGAAATTCCTTCGATTGAATACCCACAATTTCTTACGACTTCTACAAGACATGCTATTTTTTCTTCTTGATATTGCTTTGCAATGTCACTCTTAAACTCTTTTGCGCCAAATCCTTTTTTTGATTTTTCAGTTTCCTGTACGGCTAAAGTATGAGAGTTTTCTTCTGTATAAAGAGCCTCTAATTCCTTATCTGTCAAAGATTCCTCATCCGACAACTTCTGTGAATCATTCTCTACATCTTCACTCACTGCAACTTCTTTGTTTTTACTTTTTCCAGTATCAGAAAAAAGTTTTTGCTGGTTCTGTTCAATAGTTTCCTTTTCATCTAAAATGCCTGATGATGAACTTATCGTTTCATCCCGGAAAGACAATGTCGAAAAGTGAATACCAGTTACAATTTCCTCCTCAAAATATGAGGCCAATCGATATTCAAAAGAAAATTTTTTCTTAATGTCCTCTTCTAAAAATGCTTTCTGTAATAATACATATGGTTCAGCAACTGACTCTAATTTCTTTGTATCAATATTATCAAAATCTAGGCCAATTAAGCTCTCTTTCCGTTTCTGCAGAACATGTTCTGTTACTTCGTCTTCCGAATGTAGAGATAAGAAGAAATGGATCACACTAATTTGCTTACTTTTTTCTTCTAAAATTCGGTGTATCTCCTCAAATTCACTTTCAAGAACTGCGTATTTTGTAGTTGGATCATGATTATTTAACTTCTGATACTTTTCATTAAACTCTATCTGCTTTTTGCTAATCTGAGTCAAGCAATCTCTAATTTCATTAATTAACCCCGTTGGAATAAACACCTCTGCATCAAGTACTTCCTTCAGGCATAAAATGCTATTATCTAAATTTTTAGTTATGGTTCTCATACTTTGAAGCATTTGTTGCAGTTCTTCGATAACTTCTAGTTTAGACAAATCTTCAACTCCTTTTCTGTCAGATATTTAATACCCTCTTAAAATATGCAGGCAACATTCCATTAACATGCCCACCAAATAAGGACATTTCCTTCTTCTGTCTTTCTAAGATTTCCCAGAAGATCTTCACAGGCAGCCTGTCCAAAATCCTCATAATCATACGCAAAAAAGTCATTGACATATTGAATAACACCCGGATAATTTATCGTATTTTCCCGGGATAATAACTGCTCTTTTTCTTCTTCTGCAAAAGCTATCATTTCGTAACCGCCAATAACTTTACGCCAAAGTTCACTTACCTTTTTTACATCTTCATTTTTTCTGACATCTATACCTTCTCTTTCCTTAAGATAGTCAAATACTGCAATATATACTTCCCCTGAACACCGACTATCGTTTAACAGTTTAGCCGACTCTTCAAAGCCCTCAGCAATCTTCTGCATCAAATTTTCGGCTTCTTCCAACTGATTATTTTTTATAAAATCCACAAGACAATGATAATCTTTTCGTGAACATAACCCAAAATTTCCAATGATTGACATGTGTAATTACCAATCCTTTTCTTCCCACTCTTTTTCTTTAAATCCCGTCAGTACAAAACCATCGGCCACCACCAAAGGCCGCTTGACCAGCATCCCGTCTGTGGCTAACAGGGCTAACTGTTCATCCTCGGACATCTCTCCCAGCTTATCCTTTAACTGCATTTCCTTATACAGATTTCCGCTGGTATTGAAAAATCGTTTTAACGGAAGCCCGCTCTTCTGAAACCATGTTTTTAATTCCTCTTTTGACGGGTTTTCCTCCTTAATCGGCCGTGCCGTGTACGCAATATGATGCTCATCCAGCCATTTTAACGCCTTCTGGCAGGTAGTGCATTTCTGATAGCACAGCACCGTTATTTTCTTCTTTTCTTCCATAATTCTTTTCCTCCTTTAAGATAGATTCCGGCAAGTGCAGACCGAAACAATGCCGGTAAAATCACCAATATTCCTATGCGTTCCACCAACAGCCACGCGCTTCTTACGATCACGATACAACCTCCCGCAAACATAATAACTGCTCCGGCAAGCAAAATCCAGCCCAGAAGCATACAGGTTTTTGCTTTTTCAGGTCGATTTGCATAACAGCTTCCATATAAACCAACATACAGGTAAAAAAGATTATCAAACAGTGAACAGGCCGCAATAAAAAGTGAAAAAAGCTGACCCTTATACAGCGTTATATTTCCATCTCCCGTATCCAGATAATGCGCAGCAAAGATAAACGAAGAAAAACCTGCACCTATTATCGCCAAAACCGTATAAATTACACTGGAAACCGTCAGCCATGTATTTCCTTTATATCCGCAATCCTCCTGCTGCACACTTCTTTTATAGCCAGATTCCTCCGGGTTCATGCTGCCTTCATCTCCGGCCTCTTCCTGTCTTACTGTACCTGCATCCTCAGCACCAAAAGCTTCCTCCTCCGACGATGTCCGGCGAAATCTCCGCTGAAAAAACAGCACCATACCGACACAATAAAGAAACAAACATCCTTCCCGCAGAAAAAATAACAGCTTTCTTTCCAAAGGCACAGGGAGTTCCCAGACAAGAACATACCAGGAAGTGGAAACTACCCGCAGAAAGAAATAACCTCCGGCAAAAAAACTTCCTGTAAATTTACACCATCCCCGGTGAAACGATAAAATCACACAAATAAGCATTCCCACATGGAATAATTCCCGGCCAGCCTCCAGCATAATAAAATAAGCAAAGGAAAGCATCCCCCCCTCTATCATACGCCACAGGCTAACCACCAGATTATAGCTGACTGCCGCAATGCAAAGGCAGCACCCCGCAGTCATCGCCAGCCGCAGATTTGCTGCTTTTTGTTCTCTAATGTTTTGGTAAGGTACAGGCCCTCCTATAAAAATCACTGCGCTTATCAGTCCTATTCCCATAAAAAGAAGCACGCAAAGAGGAAAGCTATTGGTCAGTCCAAAAAACACCATCCCCGCCAGTATAAAGCCCGCAGATATCCGATCCGATTCCTGATATTTTTTTCCGTTCATTTGCTCTTCCTTCTCTCCGTCAGGACTATCTTATGTTCATGCTTCCTTTTTTCGCCAGTGCTTTCTTTCGCCGCCACGCTCTATCTACAGCCCGCATTTTCTTCAGCCTATAGGATTTTCCTTCAGCCAGCAAAACACCATATTTAACGTATTTTGAAAGTCATCTACAGTCGGCTCGAAAAACTGCTTTGCTTCATCTTCTTCTATCCAGCGAATCTGAGAATGTTTATCGCCCTGAAATCCTTCTATATCCACATTTCCAATAATCTCTGCCAATGTAATGATTCCTTTGTCTTTTCCCTGTTCTCCCTCTACTTCATAAATCGCCAGTGGAACAGGCTGCACATCGTTCCGGCTTTTATTACAGATAACCTTAATTCGTATTCCAAAATCCAGCCAATAATCTTCTTCAATCTGTTCCACCAATGATTTTTCCAGGCTTCCCTTGGCACATCCAAACTCCCAAAGTCCTGCCAGCTTTTTTCTGTGCTCTGACCTTTTCATAATAAGTATCTTTTTCTTGCTTTGATCAAAACATACCGCCACGCAATGCAGCCGCAGCAAAAACTTCGGATCTAATAAATGCTTTATATCATTCTGCGATTCCTCAATCACCTTATCAATCTTTTCAAACTTATCCGCTAACTTCCGATCCGTTAAAATTTTATTCAATGCATAATCTACATCTTCATACATTTTACTTTGCAGCACAGGATCTTTTCTGTTTTTAAAATATTCATCGACCAGTTCGCTGTTTTCCCGCTCATCATAATAAAAACTGTCTTCCAAAGATATTCCTTCCGCAAATTTTTCATCATGATACCAGATTATCGGATATAAATGATTCTGCCAAATTCCCTTTAAACGTTTATAGGTAACAATGTAAATATTTTTTAGGGAATCCGTATTTCTCGACAAAATATATGCCAGTTCATAACTAATCACCAGCCTTTTATCCTGCGTATTAGCTTTAATCCTAAAACCTGTGTCAATATCATTGCCCAAAAACTCAAAAATTTCATAGCCTTCCTGCAATTTAAAACGCTTCATCAGGTTATCGTACTTTTCCGGCTTTATCTCTTCTCCTATAATCGCCATCCAGGCCGCCGCCTTCAGGGAAATAATATTTTGCATCTTCAAAAAATCCTGATCTAATCCCTGCAGCTCCTGATCCTCAAAAAATGTCCCTGTCTTTAATTGAAAAACCGTTTGATTCAATATTTCAAAAACATTGCTGATGTAGATAAAAATATCCTGTTTTTCAAGAACCGGCACAATAAAAATCACTTCATCGCCCAAGATTTTCCACATTTCCGCACTGGGAATCTTCTTGGCAACCTTTTCCTGAATCCGGGCAAATAATGTGATAATGACCTGCGACCATCCGGTAAAATTCACAGTTTTATAAGAAGAAGAATTTACAATATCAAAAGAAAAAAACATCTCAACACTGCGTCGTTTTTGTAATTTTTCCTTTTCCTTATTTAGATTTTGAATCTGCTCGCTGTACTTTTGAAGTGTTTTTGTAAATCGCTTATCTACCATTTTAAATATCCCAAAAATTTTCCCCGATTAGATGCAGCCTCTACAGACACATGAAAATGCTCTGCTATCTTGCTTGTCATTACCTTATTTCCATCCAGATTTTCATTCATTACTTTGAAATATTCCTTCTTAGGCATTAAAAACGCAGCCGCAAATTCATTCGCCTGATATTCTTTTTCAGAATTTCCTATTCTTTGATAAATCTTATTCTCCTGCTTTTCCCACAGTTCATGATTCGTCAGATAACCCATGTGCAAAAATAAATGTCCCAATTCATGAGCAATCGTAAACCTGCGTCTTTTCTCATCCTGAAGCGGTGATACCCATATGATAAATGCATCTCCCTCTTTTTGGACCGCTCCATCCGAATACTTTATATCCTCTTCAATCCTCCCCCCCAGTGAACAGACAAGTTCATCCATGTTTTCGACCGGAGTCTGGACATGAAGCAGCTGCAAAATATCTTCGGTCAGCGAATTTATCATATTCCTGGTTGTACTGTCCACATTCTCACCTCACTTTTTACTTATAGAACATATGTTTGTTTTGTTTATCTTACCATAGATACACATAAAATGCAAGAGATTTATCCGTTTTTGGGCAGGAAACTTCGTCACTTTTCACACATTCACCACAAATACACAGACCTGTGCGAACAATAACAGCGTTTCTTCCCTGCCCGCAAACCGTCCTCCTTACACATCCTCCAAAAGCGGCACATCCTCCGTAAAGGTTTCCTCCCCCAGTTCATTAATCACGGTCTTTCCCGCCTTCCCATACTGATACAGCTGATCTAAAAATTCAATCGCTGCCCGAATCTTTGTGCGGAGCAGATAGCCGCCGGACTGGGTGGCCCCAAGAAGGGTTGCCGGGGAGAGGTTCGGCGTCCATGCATAAGCTTTCCCGTGAAATTCCTGGATTTTATACAGTACCTGCTGGATTTCTTCCTTGGTCAGCGGTGCAAGCTGCGGGGCTTTTACCAAAAGATCCAGCACCGTCCTTATGGGCTCCGGTTCTTCCGGGTAA
The DNA here is from genome assembly GCA_946553025.1 of uncultured Clostridium sp. Lineage (GTDB taxonomy): Bacteria > Bacillota > Clostridia > Lachnospirales > Lachnospiraceae > Caccovicinus. The sequence continues at coordinate 26,813 of CAMNRM010000006.1, read as the reverse complement.
ACCGCTTCCAGGTTTTCATGTTCCCGCTTGCCCTCAATCACATCCTCCACATAGGACGCGCTCAGCGCAAAGATGCTGAATACAGCTTCTAAGGACGGCTCCGGCAGTAAGAAACGCGCCATATTCCGGTAAGCATTCAGCCTCGCCTTTTTTCCCAGCCTTCCCATCAGTTCCGTTTCATCAATTAAAATAACCCACCCGTGATAGCCCATCTGCGTAAATAAATGACTCATAAACGAAAAATAATCCCCGCAGTGCTTGGTCTTGGTAAAGTTCACATTATACTTGACCGGCTGGTTAAATATCCGGCGATAAATCTTTTTCAGCGGCGCATTCGCGACAAAATCTCCTTCCAGATCCGCCTGCAGCAAGAACTTTTCATCGGAATCTTCGGTATTTAAGTACGACCGGAACAGATAATACAGCTTATCGGTTTCCAACTGCTTTGCCGCGTAAAGCTGCATTTCATTGGCAATGGGGCTGTTTGCGGACAGCTTTTCAAGTTCGTGCATAAAACCGGGCTGCTGCCGCATGGGAAGGTAGGTATTCTGGATAATTTTCTGATAAATCAAATACAGCTTATCCATCGGTGTTTCCTTGCTCAGCGAAAGCAGGGAAACCACCATATGATTGGAATGGGCCAGATTAAACACGGTATTTAAAAGATGGGTTTTCCCCTCTCCGTACTTTCCGCAGACAACCATGCCGCTTGACTTGCCCTCATTGCACACCATATCCAGACGGGCGGAAATCTCCTTCATCATCCTGGGGCGTGCCTCGGAAAAATACTGCCCTACCGCACGGGACGGAATCCCCGACCGCAGAGCCTCGATAATGTGCCTGGCTTCCCTATCATACATCTTCCTTCACCTCCTGCATTGCCATCTGAATTAAGCGGGGAATCCCCACCGCTCCGGTGTGTGCCATCTCTGCGATTTCTTCCGCCTTCCTGTAATCTAACGCCTGCACGGAAACCTGGTTCTGTGCGCTGGCAAGGTTTTTGGAAATCTCTATAATCACTTTTGGCGTATACTCCTGCGCAGCCAGCCGATCCAGATCCACCATATCGGCAAACCGGTTAAAGCGTTCGCCCACAATCTCGTTCTGTATCCGCATCCACAGGGCCTGGTAGGATTTTAAGCCCGCGTTTTCATTGTCCATCAGTTCCCGGTCAAAAGCATAGACAAACATAATATTTTTCATGCTGTCAATATCATCAATCAGCTGGCGGATGCTCTCATAGGTATCTTCGCGTTTCATCTTTGTATAGTGCACGGCTTCTAAGCTGGAACGGCTGATTAACATCTCCAGATCGTCAATCGTCACAAATATCCCGGAATCCCCGCCCAGGCGGACAATTTCTGCCAGAGATCGAAGCATGTGCCGGGCATTAAATTTTGTAATGCGGTTCGGGAAAAAGCCCAGGGCGCGAAGCTGCGACAGCTTGACCATGCGATCCCCTTCCAGCCAGGCCAGAAGCATATCCCTGTTTTTTGCCTCCAGAACCGGATAGCCCAGGATACCTCCGGTCAGCATACTGCAGGCAAGGGCAAAGTTATTATCCAGCAGCGGATTGTCCAGAAATATCTGCTTTAACTGGGCGCGGATCTCCCGCTTGGTCAGAGCATCCCCCATGCCGTTCTGCGAAAGATAATCAATAAAGCGCATCCCTGCCGGAATATCGCGGGAATCAAATCCCATCTCTGCAATCAATGTATGGCTGATTTTCTCCAGACACTCTAAAATATCGCACTGGTGGAAAATTTCCACATAAATCTCTTTAAAATCATGCATCCAGATATCCTTTGCCGAAAACCATACCGTCTTATAATTTTCCTGCTGGGCAAGCTTTATCATCTGCCGCAGAAAATAGGTCTTTCCGCTTCCCGGCCGCCCGGTGATAAATTTTATCTTGCTTCCGCCGTCGCGGATGTATTCTTTAAGGTATTTTTCTTCCCAGAACCGGGTAAGAAAGCCCATCCCGTCAGCAAGGGCTTCTTCAAAAACACCTGCATCATCGGATTGCTGTCCGTCCAGCAATTCATTATTTTCTGTCCCCATATTTTCCTCCATCTTTGGTCTTGCTGCCCTGTACATTGCTTTGCACATCACTGACCGGACAATGTACGGATTTCACTTTTATCTTCAGCGGTTCATTTCTCTTCACTTTCATCTTCAAAGAAACGAATGGTTGCAAGGTACCGCTCAACCCCGTCTTTATCTAAAATACGTATAGACCGCCCGCTAATCCTGCTGGGACCAAACTGGAACTTTCTTCCGTCCTTTGCAGCTTCCACATCCGAACAATACAGCCTTGCCAGATCAAAGGCAAAACTCTGCTGATCGTAATCTTTGCGGAAACGGCTCATCGGCGCTAAAAATTTATACAAACTGTTCAGGTAAATATCGGCTCCCGGATGCTTTTTCAGCTTTAATACCGCAAGGTCATAGGCTTCCTCAAGTTCATTGGCAAAGGTAAGCGCATTAAAATTGGCTTTATTTAATTTTTCCTGGCCCTTATAGACGGTTTCCACGAAACTCTTCGGGCGCATACACGAAACCTTCTTCCGATCCAGGTAAACATCCTGATTTTCCGCATCAATCTTTACCCGGTAAGGAAACATCTCAAACACCGGAAATTCGCCCTGCACATCAATCCCCTTTTCCTTGCAGGCATCAAGCATCTGACGGACAAAATCCCCCTGCTCAAAATACTCTTTTGTATCAAATGCATTTACCCGTTCAAGCATGGATTCCAGCGTCTTAATCATCGTATCCGCGGCATCCGCCATCCCGTCCAAGTCCCGCAAAAGCCCCTTCACGTCCCCGCCTTCATTCTCCCGGGAAATAAGTTTTATGTACTTTTGCAGAGAAGAAAGCCCGTCCTTTACCAGTTTTTCCTTCCCTTTTAATTCCTCATATAAATCTTCGTAATTCATACAATCCTCCGTTCTTTACCTTTGCGCCTTTAACCTTTTACTGTGTAAACTATTGAAAGTATATAGTAAATCTTCCAAAAATTCAATCATTTGGAGAATCATTTATCAGAAATTGTTTTCATGAACCGCCGAAATATGTTATAATCCCTAAAACCAACAATTAACGGCTTGTACGAACCGCCAGACGGCCCTCCGTACTGCCGTCCTGCGACTTATGAATATTAAGGAAAGGAAACCATGAACACTCCCCTTTATCTATGGCAGGAAGAATGTTTGTCTGCGTGGTTTAATAACCGCTGCCGGGGCATCGTACAGGCAGTCACCGGCTCCGGAAAGACTCTTTTGGCGCTGGAAGCCGCCCGCAGACTGGAAAATAAACTCGCTAAATCCGGGAAGAAATTAAAGGTAAAAATCGTCGTACCCACATCAGCCTTAATGCGGCAGTGGGAACGAGCTGTCAAAGAATTCCGCATTGCCGCGGCGCTCCCGGCACAAAAAATCGGCCTTCGCGGCGGCGGCTTTAAAGATCGGACGGACTGCCCCTATATGATTTATGTCATCAATTCCGCCCGCTACGAACTTGCTCGCCAGATTTTAAGCGAACTGCAAAAAGGCGAAACAATTCTTCTGATTGCCGACGAATGTCATCATTATCAAAGCGGACAGAATCGGCTGATTTTTGAATTTCTGCCCCGGAGCAAGCCTTATTCCCGGCATTTTTTCTCCCTTGGCCTTTCCGCAACGCTTCCTGCCGGGGAGGAGGGGCACTACCTTTGTTCGGTTCTTGGCAAAAAAATCTACAGCTACGGGATGGAAAAAGCCCTGGCGCTGCAGACCGTGTGCCCCTACGATATCTTCCACATCGCCCTGCCCTTTACCTGGAAAGAACAAATGGACTATAACGATCTTACCGATAAAATGAACCGTATCTACAGCAATCTCTTAAAGCTTTGCCCAGAGCTGCGCCATATTACCCAAACTGAGCGCTTTACCCTGCTTCGTGAGCTTTCTGCCGGTAAAAATTTAAGAATTGCCGATATGGCTGCTTCTTATATGGCGCTTACCTATCAGAGAAAAAGTCTGATCTGCCTGGCATCCTCGCGGCTTTCCTGTGTGTGCGCACTGATTAGCCGCCTTGAACCCGGAGAGAAAATTATCATTTTTGGCGAACGCATTGCCCAAGCGGATGAACTCTACCATCTTCTGCACCGGAAGTATCCGCAGCGGGTGGGCAGAATCCACTCACAGATGGGAGCACAGGCCAATAAAAACACCCTGGAACGCTTCCGCGCAGGAGATCTCCGTATCCTTGTTTCCTGCAAGGCTATGGATGAAGGTGTAGATGTCCCGGATGCGGCAGTCGGTATTATTTTATCAAGCACATCCGCACAGCGGCAGCGAATACAGCGGCTGGGAAGAATTATTCGGAAAAACGAAGGAAAGGAACGGGCGTCACTGTACTACCTGCACATCGAAGAAAGCGCCGAGGATAACGTATTTTTACCGGACAGCAAGGATATCCGGCTTTTTGACCTTAAATACCATCCGGACACCGGAGAATTTTCCTGCAAAGAATACCAGGAAAAAGCCGAACGGCTGCTTGAACGCCTGCAGTCAGAAAAGCACAGGGAAGAAAAACGAAGGGAAAAACAACGAGGGAACGAAAAGCAAGGGGAAGAACAACAAAAAGAAGCCCGGCGCTGCCTGCAAAAAGGCATCGTCCGGGCGGACTGGAAAAGGGAAATCGATGATCTGGAAATAAGAATAAACAGTGCACGTTATGCAAGCGAGAAAAACTACTGGATTTGCATGAAAAGGATGAGGGAGATGGATTCCCCCGCCTTCTAAACTCTCCGGAATTTACCCTCTGCTCTTCCCTCTTTCCTGTTGCACATCCCTCCTCCTTATCCCTTCACGCCCTGCCTTCAATCTGCCAGGACAGATAATCCAGACAATCTATCTGTTTCTGGCACATATGCAGGGCGTCTAAAAGATTCCTTCGGTGTCTGGACAATAACTGCTGCTCCTTTTTTATCTCGCCCGCTTCAAAATAAAGCATAAAGCAGGCTATAGTGTCGCTGTCACAGCCAGCATCTTTAAGATTTTGAATTACTGCTTCTTCCCGCTTTTTCATGGTGTTCCCTTCCTTTCTTCCTTCTGAATTTAGCTTGGGCTAATGCAGGCTTGCTCCTGTTTTGCCCAATATCCTGCCAAAATCACCGGATAACCACAATCTTATTCCCCCAGCCCTCAAGCACCGGATTATTCTCCACGGCAGAAACAAAGGCTTCGGAAGCATCAAAATAACCTACACGGCTGTATTCTCCCTGCATTTCGGCATCCTGGTAAAACAGCACGATACGGTTAGGGTCAGAATAATACACCTCACCCGCTTTAACACTGGTCACCGTTTCCGGCAGCGACGGAATTTCATAGCGGCTGGGAATATCATAATACTGCATATATTCCCAACCTTCATAGTCATCATAGTGATAAATCGGAAGACGCCACTCGGCTGTCCCCACATGCCTTGCAATGGCTTTCGCCGTATCATTATCGTATAAATGCAGGGTGAATGCTTCGCCGTTATCACCGAACGAAACGCTCAGTTCTCCGGCAGATTCTTCATTTCCAGAACTTTCCTCTCCGCTTCCCACTCCCGAAAAATTACTGGAGTTACCGTCTGCCTGGCTTTCTTCTGTGCTTATCTGCTGCGTACCGCCCGACTGCGGATTCTGCGCTGCTGCCTTACTGCATCCTGTTACCCCTGCGGAAACTAAAGTTCCCAGCGCCAGCATAGTTAAAACCAATCTTCCTGTTTTTTTCTGCATTTTGTTCTCTTTTTTTGTTTTCATGATTAATTCCTTTCTGCTTTTTATGATTTTCATGATTTTTTTTTAACACAAATTTTCTTTATGCAAGTTTTCTTCCGCTTTTTGTTTATAGATTTTTATTCCGCCACCAGCACCGCCAGCTCCACCCTTCGGATTTTCCCGGAAAATATCCAGGCAAAGCCGCCGAATAAGGCAACCACCGCCGCCCAGATTAGCAGCCCGTTTTCTATAGTCATATGGGAGGCAAAATCGCTGATTCCTGCAAGCCGCATCACGGCACCCACCAGAGGATCGGTTAATGCGGCCGCCATTCCCAGACCCAAAACCGCCCCCGCCCCCGCAGCAAAGATAAAGCGCAGGGCAAATACCAGCCGCAGCTTCTCTTCGGAAAAACCAATGGCTTTTAATATGCCAAGTTCCCTCTGCTCCGCCCGCAATACCTTGCCCGCGGTCATTCCGGTAACGACAGCGATAAAAAGCATTATTCCAACCGACAAAAGCGCCAGAAGTATTTTCATTGCCGCAATAATCCCAAGAAGCCCTGGCCAGGAGTTTTCATGGACATGGACATCACCGCCGTATCTCTTCTCCAGTGCTTCCCGGATTTCGGCCTTTTTTGATGCATCTTCAAGGAAGAGATGAGAACACCAGAGCCTTTCATCGTCCCCGCCAATCAAAAGATAGCCTTCCCGGTTCATGCCGATATTGGCACCCATGGCATTGGCACACTGGTAAATGCCGGAAATGCGGTAGGTAGTACTTCCCTGATTTCCCTGAATCCTTACCGATTCCCCCACAGCCACCCCTAAGTCTTTTGCCACGGTTTCCGTTATGACAATCTCGTCTTTCTTTGCCGCAGTCTTCCCGAAAAGGATGTGAAAACGCCCGGGCTCAGTGATAACATTAGCCGTATAGACACTTCCTTCTACAGTTACATTGGGCATCGCCAGCGCGTACTGATCTGTAATTTTAGTAAACGAAGCCGCCAGATCCACCATCTCGGAAAGCGGAACTCTCCCCAATGCCTGTATGCCCAGATCATGGTCTGCCGGGTTAAACGCATCCATCATCCCCTTGCCGTCCGCCCCCAGCCAGGTATTCATCCGACCGGTAAGCGAGGCAATAAACACCAGAAACATTGCTGTCATTCCCGCTGCAAAATACCTGCGCCGCCCGGACACAAGCTGCCTGAGGGCAAGCGAAGCCAGCAGGGCATTTCCATGGATGACGGGAAGGCTTCGTTTTCCCTTAATATCCCGGCTTCTTACGCTTCTCATCTCTCCCCGTATGGCTTCCATGGGCGATACTCTTCCAATCGCCCTCGTTTTTCTCCAGATAAACCAGAAAAGCAGCAATACCATCCACAGATAAACCAGAAGACATTGCTTTAGCGGCAATTGTCCCGGTATCAGGATTCCCGTGGCATAAAGCGTCGCCCGCCCTAAAAATCCGCCCAGCCCTGCGGCCGCAAAAATCCCTGCCAGCATCCCGAAAACAATTCCCGATAAATACTGGACAGCCATCATCCGGCGAAGCTTTCCGGCAGTAAATCCCATGGTTTTATAAATTCCCAGTTCCTTCCATTCCAGTTCGATGTTCCCGCCAATGCTGTGACGCAGAACAACCAGCACAACCACAAGCAATACCAGCACAAAGGCCAGAAACAATCCGCAATACGCCGTCTGCAGCACCAGCATAAACCCGGCAATGGCATTTTCACTGTGCGCAAATTCCAAAAACGGGGAAACTCCTGTCTTTTCTGCTAAAACCGTGCTTAACGCGGACGCCGTAATTTCGTTTTTTCTGTCTTTGGTTTCTGTACTTTGGAAAAATGCCTTTTCTTTAGCAGAGCCCTCCGCTTCAGGAAAAATATGCAGCATCGCCCCATCCCTTGCCAGCGCATCAATTCCGGCACTTCGGATCTGTTCCTGCATAGCCTGCATATCTTCCGCACAGACTAAAAATCCTTTCATCCCAATCATGGAGCTTCCCATAAACGGGTCCTCATAATAACCTTTTATCCGAAATTCCTTTTTCTTCCCTCCCCGGGCCATGGGAAAGATAATGCTGTCACCTATTTTTGCATCAAACATGGAAATCATCGAAGGGGATACATAAACTTCTCCTGGCAAATTCATGGGGGCATCTTTCTGATAGCCGTCTAAATTATCCGTAAAAAAACGATAGCGGCTATTTTCCGCTTTGCCTGCATCCGGGTTCTGAACATTACCTTCTTTCACTTTGCCTATCCTTATGTCCTGAACGTCAGCCTTGCCTGCTTCATAAAAAATCAACTGTCCTTCACTGTCGGATTCCTTCCCATTTATCTCATAATCAGCAAAAATCACGGTCTGGGCCGATACCCGCTCCACTTGGGGAAGCGCCTCCATCTCCTGAGAAAGCATTGCTGCACCGGAATTTTTCTTTTGCCTGGCAGCTTCCGTTTCCGGCACCCCAGACACCCACATCGTTAATGCGCCGTAACCTGCACGTTTAATCTCCGATCGAATATACATTTGAGAATTTATCCAGAGGGTCAGCACTGCCGCAAGCGCAAAGGATACTGCCGCAGTCAAAAGGATAATCCCCGCCATTGTCCCCCGATGGCGCTTTATATTCGCATGAAGTATAATTCTATCTTCCATAATTTTCCTTTCCCTTTGCCCTCTGCATACGCGCTCTGCCGTCTAAGCTTTGTCTGCTGCCTAAATTTTGCCCAGTACCTAAACTTTGCCCAGCACCTAAGCCTTGCCTGCTGCCGTAGCTTTATCTGTCACCCAAGCCATATCTACCACCGAAGCTTTACCAGCCATTGATTAACCTTGTCTTCCCGCGCTTTTTCTTCTTCCTTACGATAAGCCGGAAGCACCAATTCATCCAGGATTTTCCCGTCCTCCAGATATAAAATCCGATTGCCGTAAATCGCCGCCCGCAAATCATGTGTTACCATCAGAATACTCTGCCCCTGCCGATTCAACTGACTTAAAAGAGTGAGCACTTCTTCGGTATTCGCTTTATTTAAAGCGCCGCTGGGTTCATCGCAAAACAGCAGATTCGGCTGATGAATAACGGCACGGGCAATGGCTGTTCTCTGCTGTTCTCCGCCGGAAGCCTGTGCCGGAAGCTGATTTCTTACTGCCCATACGCCCATTTCCCGCATCAGCTTTTCCACCCGTTCGGGAATTACCGTCCCTGCCTTATTTCTGCCGCACGGCGTAAAACTATCCTTCAGGGTTTTCTTATTTCTGTCCAACGGCATAAAGTTATCCTTTAGAGCCTTCTCCTTTTTCCCAAGATAACCTGCCACCGCCACATTCTCATACAGCGTCAGATAACTTATCAGATGGCATTGCTGAAATACAAATCCAAACTCCTTTGCCCGAAGTCCTGCCATCTCTTTATCGGAAAGCCGACAGAGTTCCCGCCCCTGATATTCCACGCTTCCCTCATTTATTCTGTCCATCCCGCTAAGTGCATAGAGCAGTGTGGATTTTCCGGCACCTGAAGGGCCCATAATCATCGTAAAATCCCCGGAATACAAATTTACCGAAATATCCGAAAGGACCTCTGTCCGCTTATTTCCCTGGACAAAACTTTTCGTCATATGCTTTCCTGCAAGCAATACATCATTCATAACATCCTCTCCCAGCGCCGGACATCCGCTGTCGTTTCACCGTTTGGCATAAACTGTACTTTCTGTCTTTTCACCGTTTGCCATAAACTGTACTTTCTGCCTTTTTACCGTTTGCCATAAACTGTACTTTCTGTCTTTTTATCGTTTGGCATAAACTATCCTTTTTCGCAAACTACCCTCTTTATTAAAGCCGCCCGGCTGCTTTTCACAGGCGAAAAACATAAAGCTTCTGATAATTCTCCCGATGATAATAATGCGCTTCCCCGGACTCCAGGTTAAAGACGATACTCCACTCGGTTGATGCAAACTCATTAAAATTATCCTTGCTCACACGGTCCAGGACATCCCGCATTTCCGTCATATCCATCACCGGATTTTCTGTCAGCTTTTCCGTCAGGATTTCATAGCGCTCATGTGACTGCGCCGTGCCGATTCCCTGTTTTTCACCCTCAGCAAGATAAAAATTCGTCACCACCGGCGTATCGATAACCACCATTTCATTATCAATATATTCCACCACGACACTTCGCCCGCTCCGATCCGCCAGCGCAAAATGAACCATCATCCCCATTGACCCGTGCAGATCATAGGAGCGCAGCAGTTCCAGTGCCGCTTCCACATCGGCAGCCTTATCCAAAAGCAAACGTACAAGCGTTGTCGTGGTTAAATCCGGTTTTTCTGTATTCTGTTCAATGGACGCCGAATCCTGAATCATGTTCACCGACACCGCAAGTCCCATTTCGTTCATCCCGTCTAACGGTGCATACACCGCCGCCAGCTTTAAAATCTCCTCCTGGCTTAAAATCCGCCCCGCAGCCCCGCCTGCCCCCTGACGGATAAAGTCCGTATTAACCGTGGAAATCGAAGAAAAACCGTTTTCGGGGTGCGCTTCCAAAACCAGCGCTTCACATCGGTTCCAATCAAAATTTCTCCCAAACAGCCTTTCCCCCTCTTCATTTTCCGCGGCAATGGTGCTGCATCCAAACACAGTGCCCGAAAACTTTACATCCGCACCAAAAAGCAGAGATGAAGCTAAAAACCGAACCACTTCTCCATCCGAAGCCGCCCCGCCCTGCGCTAAAAAATCATCAAACCGATAATCACCGTCAACCCGCGCAGCAGAAAAACCATTTTCCAGTTCCCGTATTCCCGATAAAGGAATTACAATCGCCTCTGTCATGTCCATATCCTTCGTGCTTCCATTTCCTGCTGCATTTCCTGCTTCATCTATATTTTCTGCTCCGTCCATATCTCCTGCTTTTGCCTCTGCCCCACTTCTGCCCATCTTGCTGCTTTCTCCACCTCGCATATTTTCCAAAAACCGTTCCATTCTTCCACAGCCGGACATCCCCAGCACTGCCATGATCAGCAAAAACATTACCGGCATGATTCGCGCCAAATTCTTCCCTTTTCGGCTCTGTTTCATCCATGCAATTCCTTTCTCTATCCTTTTTTCTTCTTCCTTCATTCCTTTGGCTCTCTTTGTAAACCACAGCCTCTGCTTCCTAAAAAGATACAATCCACAGCCCTCTACTTCCTGCAATTAAGACACAAACAGCGCCCCCTGCTTCCTAAAAAGACACAATCAACGGCTTCTTTCCCGTCCTGGGATCGGGCAGGATTTCCCGGACAAATACCACAAAAAACCGTACATAGTCCAGCCTTTTTTCTTTTAAAATCGCCTTCATCTGTGCCAGCATTTCCCTTCGCACCACGGCTTCCTTATCCTTTTCGGAAACCTCAGCCAGCATTTCAAAGGCATCGACATCCGTCTGCCGAAACTGATAATCTAAAAGGCCCTCGATACAAAACCCTTCAATTGCCAGAGGATGGAGAAATTCCCGCTTTCCGTCCGGGTCCTCGAACCAAAGCAAATCCTCATTCCTTCCCAAAAGAATCTCTGTCCGGGTAAATGGATAACGCGCCCCGGCTTCGGAAGCCTTTAAGGTCAGTTGGTCGGAAATACGATAGCGAATCAACGGCTGCACCAGATTATAAAGACAGGTCAGATACATTTTTCCGTCCAAAACCTCAATATAATTCATGTCATCGAACAGATACATTCCTTCCGATCCGTCCGTTTCCACCCCCAGAGCCAAAGATTCGCTGGCACCGTAAAAGTTTACGACAACCGCCTGAAATACCTTTTCCAGATAGGACCTTAACCCCGGTGAAAGCGGCTCCCCGCAGGAAATCACACGGCACACCTGCGCCTGCACTTCACCCTTTTCCACCAATTCCCCCAGAATCTTAATTGCCGAGGGATAACCTATAACCAGGTTTGGCCCAAATGCACGTATGCTTGAAATCCACTGGGAAAGCGGCGTTTTGATATCTAAAAATAACTGTTTTGCACCCACACCGTCAATCCCGTCGCCCACAGCCATTGCCCCGCCATAACGCCCGTCGGTTGCGGCAATATAGAGAATCCTAAGTCCTCCGGACAAAAGCCGGAGTATCTGCGGCATGGACATATCCCACAATGCCCCGCGGATTATTCCAAGAAGCATCTGCCCCCATGCCTTATCGTCATAGACAAAATACCTGGGAATCCCCGTACTGCCGGAAGAATGCACAACATGATATTTTCCCAGATACTTCCCTTTGCTGTCCCTTCCATCCGCATCAAACTGCCGAAGCCCCTCCTGGGTCAAATCCGAAACGGTAACAATCTCTTCAAAATGCTGCATCAGCACATCCTTATCCATCACCGGAAAGGCAGACAGCGGAAGTTCCGTCAAATTCTCCCCGTCAATCCCCGCCTCTTCAAATGCCCGGCGATAATACGGCGACTTTTCATAGGCCGTTTTCAATACCCTGCGCAGCTTCTTTTCCCGTATTTCCTCTAGTTGTTCTCTTGTCTTATGTTCATTTTGCTTTAGCTGAAATAAATTCCACAATAAGGACAAACTCCCCATGCAATCATCCCTCCCGGACCATTTTTCCTGTATTTTCTTGTACTGTTTAATCTTTCGTTTTTTTCATGTTTCGGTTTTCTGCTGTTTCAATTATTTGATGTTCTAATTTTTTGATATTTCATTTTTTTGTATTTCGATTTCTTGGTGTTTTGATGTTTCGATTTTAACATCACCGTCTTTCAATAGCAAATACTTATATACAATAGTTATCCATGCTTGACAGCTATAGCATTTGCCGTTATACTAAAGCCAGGCAAATCAATGATACAAATAACCAGACAAATTTACCGCTCCAGGAAAGGAAACCACATGGAATTAAGAGTTTTACAATATTTTCTTGCCGTAACACGGGAACAGAGCATCTCCGGCGCGGCACAGTCCCTGCACCTGTCCCAACCCACCCTCTCCCGCCAGCTTAAAGAACTGGAAGACGAATTGGGAAAACAGCTTTTTATCCGGGGAAACCGAAAAATTATTCTGACCGAAGAAGGGATGATTTTGCGCAAACGGGCAGAAGAAGTGGTTGAACTGATTCAGAAAACCGAAAGAGAAATTTCCTCCACGGACTATGCCGTCAGCGGCGATGTCTATATCGGTGCCGGAGAAACCGAAGCCGTGCGCTACCTAGCCCGCGCAGCGCGGCAGATTCAGGAAGATTACCCCGATATCCATTACCATATCTCCAGCGGCGATACCATCGATGTGCTGGAAAGTCTTGACAAGGGGCTGATTGATTTCGGCCTTCTCTTTGGCACTGCGGACACCTCCAAATACGAATATGTCAATTTCCCTGTCAAAGATACTTACGGAATCCTTATGCGCAAGGACAGTCCTCTGGCCAGTAAAACAAGGATTACCCCGCAGGACTTATGGGACAAACCCCTGATGTTTAACCGCAACACCCGCGACGGCGATGTGCTGATGTCCTGGCTGCAGAAAAGCCGATCCGAAATCCATATCGCAGCAACCTACAATCTGCTGTTTAATGCTTCTTTGATGGTGGAAGAAGGACTGGGCTATGCCTTTGCCCTGGATAAAATTATCAAACTCCCCGAAGGCAGCAATCTCTGCTTCGTCCCCCTCTCCCCAAACTTAGAAGTCGGGATGTGCCTGGTCTGGAAAAAATATCAGTTCTTCTCCAAGGCTGTACAGAAGTTTTTGGAGAAATTTTTAGAAACAATTTCTTAAGACGTTTTTCACTTAAACAGTTCAAAATGAAATCTTAGATATGATTTTTAGAATATGATTTTTAAATATAATTTTTGAACAAATGCCTTTTTCATTCCATCAATAAACAGGAAATGCAGCCTTCCGGGGCATCCATTGTTCAACACCCGGAAGGTGAATATTCGGGTTCAATAATGTTTAGATAAACTATAGCAATTTACTTAACAAAACAAACTTATGCTTAACCTTAATATTTTTCTCAGCAATCAATTTCTGTATCCACCGCTTATCCTCATCCTTATAAGGAGATTTAAAAAATCGTCGAATAAAATTAGCCACCTGACTCTTCAAAGTCCAATGTAAATCGGATGCCGTATTAATCGCATTAAAATCATCTACTGTCTGATACTCGTCTGCATCACCTGTCAAATACCGCAAAAGCAATACATCTGCAAAAGTAAATGGCATAACTTCATCTTCAAATTGCAGCAGTGACATATACGGCCCACCCTGTTTAATATCATCAGTAACCAATGAATATGCACCAATCGTCTGTGCCAATGAAATAGCATATACTTCTCCTAAATCCCCACTTCCATATAACTGACGATTTTCCTTAACATTATACATAAACATCGAAAACACAAATTGACTTTTTAGTTTTTCATCCGTATACAGTTCTATTTTCCCTTTTTCTATATCTGTGTCAATTTGATCCAGCACATCCTGCCCATGGTTTTTAAGTTCTATATTTCTGATTTGTTCATAGATAAAAACACCATCATGAAAAAAATCAAATAATATTTCCTGCAGGTCTGCACGATAAAAATGAATCACAGCATTCGTATCTAAAGAAGCCTTCAATCATCCAGCCCCCCTATCAAAGCATCAAGTTCTTCCTCTTCTGGTAAATGTGAAACTATCTTATCGTGAATATCTTCAATGGACAGGTTATAGTATCCCAATGCTCTTTCTAGTGTTTCCAGAGGGATCGCATGATGGTTATAATTATAAATAACATAATTCATATACTCATAGGGAATATCCATCTCCATACTGGCCACATTTAACCGACTGTTTCCTCCAACACTTTTCAGTAAATTACCCACACGCACCCGATTGCGCTCACTATCCAGCTTTAATCGTTCATCGCTATTAATCTTATGAAGATTTTCCAGACGATTTAACGCCATATCAAAACTTACGTTAAATTCGGACATTATTCTTGCAATATCAATTGCAGATAAACCATATTTTTCAAAGCTGTCAAGTTCTAAATCAAGAAACTTTTCCACTTCGTCTTCCGGCATCAAAAGACAGGCTGCAAAATAATTCGCTTCCCGTTCCCTTTCATCCATCCCTTTTCCAAAAATCGTTTTCTTATCATCAACAAAAGAATCCATATTTTCCATGTGTAAAAGGATATGACCAATTTCATGCGCTAACGTAAATAACTCTCTGGATAAACGCACACTGGTATTGGTAAAAATAATCATATCTGTATCTTTTTTTGTAACAAACCCTAAAGCAGCCTCTTCACCCAAGGGATAACGCAGCAGTTTATATCCACATCGCTCGCATTCTTTAAACAAATCAATAATTCCATAGCGGTTTATCTTACAATTTTCACGAAACCGCTCTGCCCTAATCCTGATGTCTTTCTTTTGCTCTTTCTGCATCACCATTTCCCCTAAATACCTGTATCATGTTTTATTTTTGTATATAAATGTTTATTCGCATAAAATAAATCTAACATATCAAATATTTTTTCCGCAGAATTATATCCACTGCCTGTTCTATATACAACCGCAGATGTTTCATGCAATATACCTGTAATATCTTCTACAGTCACATCCAAAACGTTTGCTATCTTAGAAAGCAATTCAAAAGTAATCGTATTTGCTCCATTTTCAATTCTTGCATACTTTTGCCTGCTCACCCCTATCTGTTCTGCCACCTGTTCCTGCGTATATTGCCTTGCATTTCTTAATGCCTTAATCCGACCTCCCAGTAATTCGTTCATTCTTGCCTCCATTCTGCTCACGGTTTGTAGCATAGCCTGCCATTTGACACGAACAAATGTTCTGATTTCTTTATTATACCACAAAATTTTACATTGTCAAGGTAAATGTTATGATTCTATAACATTTTTTAATTATTCTATTTATTTATGTTATTATTTTAACCTTTTTACAATTCTTCTTATCCGTTACCATCAAATATTTTTTGTTTCATCCCCTCTGCATTAGCAGCAATAAATAAAGGGATGCTGCTCAATCCAATTATCCTCTGCGGCATCCCCCAAAAATATTTATCAAACACAAAACCAAAAACGATTTACGCACACCTGCAGTTCTCCTGCACAATAATCTCTCCCCGGCTGTTCTCATCATCGCGGATAATCTCTCCCACACAAGGTACATAGATATGCCCGGACAGCGGGTTTTTAATGCTGACAACCGGCGTAGTAACACATGCCTCAACCTCCGACTTTTCAAATGCCAAATCGGTTTCCACCATTTCACAGTTAATTAATTTCAGATTTTTACAGTAGCAGAGCGGCTGCGTTCCGATAATCCTGCAGTTTTCAAACGTAATATTTTCGCAGTACCAAGCTAAGTACTCCCCTTTAATCGTACTGTTGCGGACAATGACATTCTTCGCGTGCCAAAAAGCATCCTTGGTATCAAAATTGCAGTTTTCAAATACGGAATCCTCAAGATACTGGAACGAATATTTCCCCTTCAGCGAAACATGACGGAAGTTTAAATGCGTTGACCGCATCATAAAATACTCGCTCTCCACCACACAGTCGTTCATCTTCACATCATGGACAAACCAGCCAAACTCCGGCGAAATCACATCGCAATTTTCCATCACAATCTTACTGCATTCCCGCAGCGCCTTAATTCCATAAAGTTTGCTGTCCCGAATCTCAATCCCTTCCGAATACCACAATGCCGCACGGCATTTCTCCGTCATCTGCGAACCGGAAATTTTCAGTCCGTGGTCATGCCAGAACGGGTAGCGCAGGTTGAAAAAGCAGTTCTCCGCTTCAATATCCCGGCTTTCCTTAAACGCACTCTCCCCGTCCGCCGGCCCGTCAAACCTGCAGTTCCTTGCCGCAATATCCTGACTTCCATACAATGCCCGTTCCATGTCAAACGTCTTATTTTCTATCACTTTCATCCTGTTAATCCCCTTTCTGCTCGTTTATCCAACAAATTCTGTTTATATATGTTCCTTACAGACTGCATTTTGTTCTTTTTGTATTGTAGCTTCTTTTTTCAAATATAGCAAATACTTTGATTCTATAATCTTCCATACCTATAAAGCATATCCAGGAGATGTAAAACATAAATAAAAGATGTAAAGCACAGCGAATAAAAACAGGTGACGATTACGTTCAGCCTAAACCCCGGCAAGCTTCTCCACCGCAAGCGAAACATCCGGCTGAAAATAAATATCCCTTCCCTTATTGCTTTCATACATAAAATCTTTTAAGGGCTTACTTGTATAACCGGAAAAATCCCCATAGATGGCAAGTCTTACCCCATAATTGATAAATTTCTGTAAAATTTCCCCAGCCATACAGGTGCTTAAAATAAAAAAATCTTCAGTAACAGCCGCTTTATTGATAGCAATATTGCTGCACCCTGTTTCATATTTCACCGTCATCATTAAATCTAAGGCGGACTGTGTATCCGTAATTAAAAGTTCATTGCTGCTTATTACAGCAATCTCTGTATTATTTTTTCTTATGACTTCTGTTTTCATTTTCTTTTATTTTCCTCCATTTTTCTCCAGGCTGTGCCTGATTTATGGCATACTTGATTATTTTTTATCTTATTTTGGTTTTCTCTTTAAGGCTCTTCAAGATTGCCGCCATGCTTGTTGCTATGTTTGTTGCCATGTTTGTTCCCACGTTATTGATATAAATGATCCAGTACAGAATCAACCATAAAATCAAAAACACTCGGATGATCGCAGGGAAGCAGATGCTTATTTTTTATATTCATCAGCAGAGAATAAATCACCGATACCGCTAATTCCGGCTTAACCATCAAATTCAGATACGGCTGATTTACAAAAAGCTGCCGACTTCGATTATTCACATCTTCCAGTTTTTTTGCCTGTTCCGGCGACAGCTTATTCATCAAAATAGTAAAATCCCGGCTGTCTGCATCATATAAAAAATTACTCTTATCATATTCCCGGTAAACCATCTTTAACGCCTCTGCCACGCCATATTTACTTCTTTTTTCTTCCATTACTGCCAGTGCGGCCTCACAAATCTCTGTCTGGACAGAACACAGCACTTCACAGAAAAGTTCTTCCTTAGATGCAAAAAAAAGATAAAACGCCCCCTTGGAAATACCCGCTTCCCGGCAAAGTTCATCCACGCTGGTCTTTTTATAACCGTACTGCATCCAATACTGTTTACATGCTTCCTGCAAACTTCTCCTGATATTTTCCTTTTCCCGCTCACTAAATCCCCTCGCCATTATCCTCTCTCCTTTATGACTAAAAATTCTAATTTAGTCACATGTACTTTATCATATTCATCTAGAAAAAGCAAGTACCTTTTTTCTTTTTTCCTATAGTTTTTATACGCCTTTTTTCAAAAACAGCTTTTCCATAGCGCATTTTCAAAACTGCTCATAAAACACACCCAATACAAAAAAGCAAAGTCGCTTCATGGTAATTGTTTTATCAGCATTCTTACCACTCATCAACTCTGCTTTTATTCTTATCCCTTTTTAATCTTTAACTTTAGCGTTTTAACCTTTGACTCTAGCACTTTAATCTTTGACTCTAGCACTTTAACCTTTGACTTAACCATCCTTCTCCATCATAATCTCCAAAATCGTCTGGTCGGTCTGCGTCATGCCCGGGTTGCTCACCCTGCCCATATTGCGGATCGCATCTTCGGGCGTAAATCCGCAGATTCCGTCCGTCCCCTGCAATACAACATCCGATACGGCAAGATAAGCACACATCATCGCCGCATTGGTTGCCGTGGCAAGCTTTAAGGCGCAGCCGATTTTTCCGCCGTCGCAGATCATTCCGGTCAGGTTTCCGCTCATGTTAATAATCGCATGACCAATCTGCTCGTCACTGCCGCCAAGAAGCCAGACCATCGCAGCCGAAGCCGCCGTCGCAGCCGACACCCCGCAGCCGCAGGTCGCCGAAAGCTTTCCGGTGAAGGATTTAATATAGACATTCAACGTATGAGAGAAGGCAAGGGCCTTAACTAACTGTTCATTGGAAGCATGAACGTGCTTTGCCATTTCCACAACAGGAAGGATTGCGGTAATGCCATGGTTTCCGCTTCCTGCACTGCTCATTACAGCATAAGGGCATCCGCTCATCCGTCCCTCGGCACTGCTTGCCACACGAAGCATCGCCCGGCTGAACAGGTTGTCGCCCATGGTATCGGCATTTAACTGTTTTTGAAGCGCAGAGGCAATGCCAATGCCCAGGGTATGTTCCAGGCCATAGTCCGCCAGCTTTCCATTCATCTCTATACCATCCGTCATATAGGCCAGATCTTCTTCCGTGCACTGATCGACAAGCGCCTTGATTTCTGCGACGGACATTTCCGTCAGCTTTTCGTGAAGTTCATCGTTAGAACTTATGGTGTATTCCTTTTCCAGCAGAACTTCATGGTTTCTTTTGGTCAGGATAATGTTGGCATGGGTATTTCTTATCTCGCTGATTCCGATTCCGGCGGTGGTGATGATTTCGGCCCTTGCATAAAGCTGGGTTTCATCGTGCTTAATCATAACAATCACATGACGGGCTTCGGCAAGTTCTATCGCTTTTTGAGAAATGAAACCATTAATATCCTCTAAAAGCTGAAGGCTCTTCTCCGGGTTTCCAAGACAGGCACCCAGGGCAGCGGCATATTTTAAGCCGACACGGTCAAATCCAGGGATGCCGACACTCATGCCGTTTTTATAGATGCCGGGATTTACCTCAACTTTAATCGAAACGATATCTCCGCCGATTGCATGGTAGGCGTCTGCGGCGGCAAGGGCAACACAGACCGGTTCGGTACAGCCAAGGGCGGGAACAACTTCCTGATGGAGTAAGGTTAATAATTCGGTTTTGTTTAACATGTGAAATCTCCTCTCTTTTGCTTTTACGTTTTGGACTTTTGTTTGTTTATGTAATAGTTGTATTTTGTCGTTCTGTCTATTAATTAAGCAAATACTGTGCCAATGACATAGATTTAGATTAGCTTATGTTTTTTCATTCCTTTGCATCTAAAATTGGTTAAACTACTTGCTTTTTTGGGCTATCTATGCGAAAATGGTTAATAACTTAAAATAAATGGTTAAAAAATCAAAATAGATAATTAAAAAGTCAAAACAAATAGTTAAAAATCTAACACACAACAATAGGTGATAAATAATTAAAAAACAAGTAGAGGAATAGTTGGAAAAATCATTGGAGGAATCACATGGAAAAGAAGCGGATTGCTATTGTCAGTTTGGACGCCCGGGCCGGGGAATCTTATGGGCGGGAAGTGGAAGGGCTGTTTGGAAAATATGCGGAAGTTTTAGTGTACAATGTGCAGGACGGTTCAGCGATGGGCGTGCTTCCCCGGGCAGATTTGTTTGTGGTTTCCACGGATGCCTATGGTTCGGCGGAGGAGGTTGCCCGCCATGTGCCTGTGGATTGTCCGACAATGGCAATCGAGGTATCGTTCCGGTGGAGTGAGCTTCGGAAGCTGAAAGAAATCCCGGAGGGGACAAAGGTTTTGTTTGTCAATATGACGCAAACCATGGCGCGGGAGGCGATTACACAGCTGAATCAGTTTGGAATCAACCATATTCAGCTGATTCCGTTTTATCCGGGGGCAGTGCTGGATGAGGATGTGCACATGGCGGTTACACCGGATGAGATGCGCTATTTGCCGGAGGGTATGGATAAGGTGATTAATCTGGGGCAGCGTTCCTGTACATCGGGGATGATGATTGAAATTGCCCTGCGTCTGGAACTGGAGTTTTTATTGGAAACAGCGGCATTTCAGGAGTATTTCCGAAGTATTGCAACCAATAATTACAGCTTTGACCAGATGTTTGCCAAATCCATACGTCTGGAAAGTCAGTTTCATATTTTAATGGAAATCTTGTCGGAAGGGGTTGTGGGGGTGAATGAGCGCGGAGAGGTTTTTGCGTGCAGTCACCATGCGGAGGAAATTACACGGGTGAGCAGCAGCCTGACTATGGGAAAGCGGGCGGAGAAGGTTTTTCCCTATATTGATTTTTCACGGGCCTTAAGCGGAAAGTGCAGAATAGAAGCCCAGGTGAAGAAGATTCATGGGGCAAATATCAGCGTTGAAGTGGTTCCTGTACTGCGGCAGGATGTCTGCGTGGGGGCATTTGCGATTTTGCAGCGGTTTAATGACGTGGAAATGCGGCAGAATGAGTTAAGAAAACAGATTTTCCACAAGGGGCATTATGCGAGGTATGATTTTGGGGATATTATCGGGGAATCCGAGGTGATTCTTCGGGCAAAGGAAATTCTAAAACGCATGGCAATGAGTGAAAGCCCGGTGCTGCTTATCGGGGAAACCGGGACGGGAAAGGAGCTGTTTGCCCATGCCCTGCACCAGGCTTCCCGGCGCAGAAATGAACCTTTTGTACCGATTAACGTGGCGGCATTCCCGGAAAACCTTCTGGAAAGCGAGCTTTTTGGTTATGAGGAAGGTGCATTTACCGGAGCAAAAAAAGGCGGGCACCCGGGACTATTGGAAATCGCGCACAAAGGGACACTGTTTTTGGATGAGGTTGAAGGAATGAGTCCTCTTCTTCAGGTCAAGCTTCTGCGGGTACTGCAGGAAAAAGAACTGATGCGGGTGGGCGGAAACCGGATTATCCGCATAGACGTGCGCATTGTGGCGGCAACAAATGAATCGCTGGAGCAGAAGGTTGAAGAAGGAAGTTTTCGGCGGGATTTATATTACCGGTTAAATACCCTGCCCATTATGATTCCGCCCCTTGCCGCAAGAGATGATGATATGTTTCTTATTATTGAGCGGTTTAAAGAGGAACTTGGGGGCAATTTCATCCTGAGTGAAGAGGTTCAAAGGTTTTTAAAAGAATATTCCTGGCCCGGAAATATCCGGGAACTGCGCAATGTGGTGGAATACTTTATCTACACCGGACACGAACAGATTTGCATGGAAGATCTGCCGCCGACGGTACTGAACAAAAAACTTCCAAAACTGCGCCCGGTGCTTGCGTCAGGAGAGAAAACAGAGGAATCTAATGCGTTATCTGACACTTTGCCTAAACAGAACTTCTCTGACGCATTGCCAAAACGTAACTCCTCCGACGCTTTACCTGACCGGAAGTCCTCCGACGCTTTATCTGACCGGAAATTCAGAGAAATGGCGAACCTTGTTTCTGATTCAGTGACAAACAGCCATTCCGAGGTGTTTCTCTTTATCCTGGGTGAACTTTATGCGGCATCGGAGCAGGGAATTGCAACAGGACGGGAAAAAATTCTGGAAAAAGCGCATAAGATCCATCTTCCCACCTCACAGCAGGAAATACGGAATATTCTGGCAGAAATGGCAAAGAACGGCCTTGCCAGGGTCAGCCGGGGACGCGGGGGAAGCCAACTGACACTGGAAGGCCGCAAGCTTTGGGAAAAAATTACTTAAAATTATATTCCGTCACAATCGGCTCACGCCCATTGGCCTTATCATTAAAGTACTCATACAGGCTGATTCCCAGGAAGGAACCGGAAATATTCCATACATTTTTATAGCCATTTCCCTGCAGGCAGCAGACGGCATTATAGCTGCGCTGTCCTGTGCGGCAATGGATATAAACCGGGACATCCTTTGGAATCTCCTCCATTCTCTCCCGAAGCTGGCTGAGAGGAATCAGGTGGGCACCTTTGATATGGCCTGCGTTATACTCGGGTTCCTCGCGCACATCGACAATGTAGGCCCCGGACTCCACCAGTTCGCGAACCCGGCTTACCGGAACCTGGCGATAACGGCCTTCCAGCAGGTTTGTTCCGACTAATGCCGCCTGGTTCACCACATCTCTCGCCGTGCCGAATACCGGAGAATAGCAGAGTTCCAGGTCTTTAACATCCTCCAGCATCGCCCCCATGCTGATCATTGCCGCAATCACGTCGATCCGCTTATCGGTATTGCCCCTGCCAATCGCCTGCGCACCGAGAATCCGGCCGGTGGGAACCTCAAAAAGCAGCTTAAAGTTCATATAGTGGCTTCCCGGCATTAATCCGACCTTATCCGGCGACATCACATAGGCAAACTGACAGGAAATCCCGGCGCTTTTTGCCGTTTTTTCATTTAAGCCCGTGCACGCCGCATTCTGCCCGAAGATGCGGATACAGGAGGAACCGATAAAGCCCTTATTTGCCGCTGCGCCCCCGTACATATGGTCGGCTGCACCGCGGGCCTGCTTCTGCGCCGGACCTGCAAGCGCCAGACGTCCCGGACGATGAAGCATACGGTTAAAGCTTTCCACAGCGTCCCCCACGGCATAGATATCCGGGTCGGAGGTCTGGTAATTCTTATTCACCAAAATCCCGCCGGTTTCCCCAATCGCAAGCCCGGCTTCCCGTGCCAGCGAAGTTTCCGGGATCACGCCAATCGCCATAACCACCACATCGGCATCCACGGTTTCCGTCTTGTCCTGCCGCTTGATTTGGATGCTGCGAGCGTTGATTTCGGTCAACATACTGGACAGATATAAAGAGATTCCATTGTCCATCATTTCTTTATGAAGGATCTGCACCATATCGTAGTCAAACGGCATCATAATCTGATCCGTTCCCTCGACAAGCGACACCGAAAGTCCTGCCATTTTCAGGTTTTCTGCCACTTCCACGCCGATAAATCCGCCGCCGATAACCGCCGCCTTTTTTATCTGGTTTACGTCAATATAAAGCTTTAATGCCCGGATATCCGTCACATTCCGCACCGAAAATACATGCTTTTGTCCAATCCCGGCAATGCTCTTTGGCATAACCGGATTTGCCCCCGGCGCTAATACCAATTGGTCATAGCTTTCCGTATAGGTTTCTCCGGTCTGAAGGTTTTTAACCGTTACCGTTTTCTCCGCCGGATGAATCGCCGTCACTTCAGACTGCACCCTTGCCTCGATGGCATACTGCTTTAAAAAGCGCTGGGGCGTCATCAGAACAAGCGCATTGCTGTTTTCCACCGTTCCGCTTAAATGGTAGGGAAGGCAGCAATTAGAGAAGGAAACATGCTCGCCTCGCTCAAACATAATAATCTCTGCCGCTTCATCCAGCCTGCGGATACGCGCTGCCGCCGAAGCCCCGCCGGCAACTCCGCCTACAATGATAATTCTTTTTCCCATAGTTTTTCCTCGCTTTCCTGTATTAATAGATTGGGGATGAATGTCCCTTACATAACTATAGTTTAATTTATAGCAAAAAATATGCCAATCATGTGATTTCCCAATTTATTCTTTCTGAGTTATAAGGTATGAGTTAAAAATATCTTTCTTTTATGCAACTTTAGAATAATCAACAACTGAAATTTCCTGCATAAATTTTTTTACATGACTTACAATATCATCCAAATGTTTCATCACTTCATCCGAATATTCTACTTCTCCACACTGTTCACATTCCTCGCATGGCACATTTTTAATTACGATCACACAGCCGTTATCATTTACAACATGTGTCGTAACACTTGATTTCATATTGCCTTTACAATAAAAACACATAGTCAACGCTCCCTTCTTGTTTTCATGTCCGATTCAAATTTTTCTTTACTTGGATAGTATGCCGTTACTATGTGAACATAATCATCAATTTTATATTTAGCAAAAACTCTGCTGATTATATGCATCTGTATCAATACTATTATTCTTGCTCATATCGCCTGCGATAATAATTCATTGTCCTGTACTCTAAAATATCCTTCATATGATCACAGAAAGCAGAATTTTTAATAACAGCCTTTAAATCTTCTCTTAGCGCCAATGCATATCCCTCTTTATCAATAAAAAATCCTTTTCCAGATGCTTTTAAAAACTTGATTGGCATTGTTTTTGCCTTCGCCAGATGCTGCTTATCTGTCATACTTTTATAAGTCTTATAGGTAATATTATCCGAGAAATCCTTCCAATTTTTATTTTTATCAAAAAACTCTTTCCAGCACGCAAGAACCTGCTTTTCTGTAACTTCCAGCAAAATATCCCCATGATTATAAAAGGAATACAAAACAGGCATTTTATAAACCTTTGACATATCTGTCGTTTCAATTAATGTCAAAAACTCTTTACCAATTCCTGCGTATAATTCTTTTTCCTCCTCCGATAATTCATTTAAACCATGCAGATAATCCAAATAATGCCTAAATGGATTTTCCTTCGCATTTTTTATACAATATTGATAAATGTCATCTTCCATATAGGTGAACAGTTCCATTCTGGTAGGAGTTTTTCCGTCTAACAGTTCTTTTACACGAAAATATTCATGCTTGATTCGTTCTTTTACCGTTAAAGATTTTTTATCCAATTCCTTAAATAAATCGATTAATCGAACATCAAAATCAACAATACAATCATCAGGATACTCGACATCACTGCAGCTTCCATCCTGTTTTCTACTAACAGCAGTTTCTCCCCCAAGCAAAAACGATGATTTTCCTGCTTTTTCATAATTCCCAATAAAATCCAAAACATTCAGATATTCTTTTCCCTTGTATGTACGAAGTCCACGTCCTAACTGCTGCAAAAATACGATGGGCGACTCGGTGGGTCTTAGAAACATAACCAAATCAAGCGAAGCAATATCTAATCCTTCGTTAAACATATCTACTGAAAATATCACATTCACTTCCTGATTTTTTAACTTTTCAATGGCTTTTTCTCTATCCTCTGAAAATTCCCCATCCGCATTACTGTACACAGCCACAGATGCAATTCCCCGATTACAAAATTCTTTAGCCATTTCTTCTGCATGCTGTCTGGAACAGCAAAAACCCAATGCTCTCTTAGAACGATATTTCCTGTAATGCTTATAGATTAATTCATATCTTCTGCCATTATTTCTATAAATCTCCGTTAATTCTCTTTCGTCATATCTCCCCTTTACCAAATGCAGTCCGGCATAATCCGTTTCATCATAAACGCCATAATAATGAAACGGAACTAAGATACCTTTGTTTATTGCCTCCTTTAAAGAAATTTCATATGGCACATTGTAATCACAAATCTCATAAATATTCTTACCATCCATACGCTCAGGCGTTGCAGTAAGCCCCAGCATAAACTTTGGTTTAAAATAGTTTACGATTTTTCTATATTGTTCATTTACCGCATGATGAAACTCATCGATAACAATATAATCAAAATAATCCTCCGAAAAGTATTTCTCTTTTAAATACTCGGCTCTTCCCAATGTTGCAACAGAAGCAAAAATAACCGACTTATCCGTATCTTTCCGTTTCCCAGTAAAATAACCATAATCCTCAGACTTCCGTACATTTCTAAATGAAGCCGCTGCCTGTTTTAATATTTCCTCCCTGTGTGCAACAAACAAAACCCTGTTAAATTTTGCAGAGTCAAATGCTGCCAGATATGTTTTTCCAACCCCTGTAGCCGCCTGAACAAGCCCTTTGCTTGCACCCTCGGCTCTGCTGTCTTCTAATGCACACAATGCCTCTATCTGTATCCCTCTTGGCTGAAATAATAATTCAACTTTTGTATCAATATCTTCTTCAAAATGATCATACTTAGCCAAATCCTTAGCGATAGCCGGTTTATGCCAGTTCTTTGAATATCGACGCAACTCATCATCATCAATGACAATCGAATGATGGAAAAACAAATCTTCAAAGGTATGATAAAATAATTGATAATTTTTATTATCCGCTATACTGTTAAAACGATAATTCCATTCAATTCCCGATGTTAATGCGCTTCTTGACAGATTCGATGAACCTATATAAATTTCACTTGCATTCTCATAATGAAATATATACGCTTTAGGATGAAATGATCTTCTTTTATCATTATAGAATCTTAAATCAATTCGATTACCTAATTCCTTTCTTATCAGGTAAAGTGCGGACGGCTGCGTAATCCCCAGATAATTCCCCGTCAAAATCCGCACCGGAACGCCTCTGTCCAAAGCATTTCTAATATCATTCAAAATCATTCGTATACCGGATTCCATAAGGAAAGATACTATAATATCTATTCCTTTGGCTTTGAGCATACTCATTTTAAGCTGATAACTATAAATGAGCAAATTTAAAAAAATGCACAAAATTATCCTACTAAAGCCA
>CAMNRM010000005.1 GCA_946553025.1 uncultured Clostridium sp. | reverse complement strand
ATACAATAATTTTTATTCTTTTCGAGTGTAACACAATTCTACATTATGTTACACTGGGTGATTTATTTTTAATCGTTGTTTTCTGTTTGGCATGTTATTACAAAACCGGGAAAGGGAAGGGTGAGTCTTGAGGCTGCATTCCCTGGAAAGGGGTTATAAGGGGCTGCAGGGCTTTGCATGGCATAGAGTGTTCGGGGAAAAGTAAAACTGTTTTTTTTACAAAATTTTCCGGATGTGGCGAAGCCTGCCCTTTTTTAGAATTGCTATAGATTATGATAGAACAGGAATTATCTGAAAAACAGGGAGGAAAGAGGATGCTGTGGTATGTGCTGCAGACAAAAACCGGCGGAGAAGAGAAGCTGGTAGAGATGGTTCGCAGGATGGTTCCCAGGAAACTTTATGGGGAGTGTTTTGTTATTTATCACGAACAGCTCTGGCGCAGGCAGCAGCAGACGTTTGTTCATATAAAAAGAGCCTTTCCCGGGTATGTATTTATCACATCAAAGGAAGCAGAGGCTTTATTTTTTTGCTTAAAAAAGCTTCCGGCAATGGCAAAAATGATGGCGGATGAGGAGTATTTTTTCCTGTCCCTTGACCCGGAGGAAGCGGCGTTTTTACAAAAGATGATGAATGAACAGCATGTGATAGGGCTTTCTTATCTGGAAACGGATGGGGAAGGAAAGATTATTCAGGTATCGGGCCCGTTAAGTTCCTGTGTATCCCGGATCGTGCGCTGTCGGTTTGGAAAACGGTATGCGATTGTCCGGCTGCATCTTCTTGGAAAGGAAAAAGAAGTGCTTTTAGGGATTATTCTTAAAGAAGATATCTGCCGTGAAATCCGGTATGGAAAGGTGGAAGCGCCGGTAAATATTCCGGAAAAATATGAAAGAATGAACCTGGAAAGGACGAAAAAGAAAGGACATTGTCCGGAATATTCGGTCGGAGATGTTGTGCAGGTAGCCGATGGTGCCTTTTGCGGGATGTCGGGAACCGTGCTTTGTCTGCATGACCGTGTAATGAACATTGGCATAAAGTTTCTGGGAAGAATGATAGAAATGGAAGTTTCGGTGGAGAGTGTGAGGAAGAAAGAAAATGGGGAGAATGAGTGACCAGAGAGGAGGAAACGCTTGTGCAGTGGTATTTATTAAAGACATGGGCCGGAAGGGAAGAGGAACTGGTGCAGGAAATCCGGCGGACAGTTCCGGGGCATATGTATAAAGAATGTTTTGTTATTTATCAGGAACGCATCTGGAGAAAGCAGCAAAAAAGCATTGTGCATGTCGAGCCGCTGTTTCCCGGATGTGTTTTTCTTACCTGCGAAAGCCGTGGGTTGAGTTTGAAGGATAGCTGTATGCCATCTGGCAATACCAAGGAAATCTTGAAGGATAGCTGTATGCCCTCCTGCAATGTAGAGGAAAGCCGCAGGCAGAAAGCAGAACAAGCGGCGGCAGAGGCAGAGGGCATGTTATGGGGCAGGCGATGGAATTTTTTACCGTTAATGCAGGAGGATGCAAGGTTTCTGGAAGAATTGTCCGGGCGGGAGCACAGGGTAAAGCTTTCTTATGTGCAGAAGGATGAAGAAGGAAAGATCAGCAGACTGTCGGAGCCGCTAAAGGGCTGTCAGGGGCAGATTGAACGATTTCAGTTTAAAAAGCGGTATGCGATGGTTCGTCATAAATTATGGGGAGAAGATCAGGTACTGGTGCTGGGGATTTTGCTTCAGGAAGATGAAAACCGGATCGATTGGGCGGACAATGCCTTGGTTCCGGTAAAGGAGATGGCGTAAGATGAGCAGGAGTCGATTGGAACGATATCTGCCGGGAAATAAGCGGGTCAGGATGATTGTACTGATGGCGGTGGACATCGGTATGGTCTGCCTGGCTTCTTTTTTAGGACTGTTTATCCGGTTTGATATGAATATCGGAAGGATTCCCGCCGAATATGCCCGGGCGGTATTTACTTATCTGCCGTTTTATGTGGCGGCGACCATCCTTGTCTTTTTCCTTCTGCGGATGTATGCCACGATGTGGAGTGTGGCGGGAATAAGGGAAGCGGGGCATATCGTGGGTGCCTGCGGGCTGGCGTCGCTGATTCAGATTGCCGGGATGCTGATGCTGGAAATGAAGGTTCCCAGAAGCTATTTTGTGCTGTCATTCATGGCATTGAGTGCAGAAGAAGGACTGGTGCGGCTGTCCTATCGGATTTTGACCACAATTCATCTGCCCGGGAAACAGCTAAAAGACGGAAGGCGGGTACTGATTGCGGGAGCCGGGACGAGCGGGGCGGTGATATTAAAGGAAATGCAGACCAGTCCATATGCAGAAGGGTATGTGGTCTGTTTTGTGGATGATGATAAGAATAAGGTGGGGAAGATTTTAAACGGAGTACCCATTGCCGGGAAGAGGGAAGATATTCCGAGATTGGTGGAAAAATATAAGGTAGATGAGATTTATATTGCCATGCCGTCGGCACCGGCGAAGGACAGAAAAGAAATTATTGAGATTTGCCGGGAAACCGGATGCAGAGTGAAGATTCTTCCGGGAATTTACCAGCTTCTTAACGGGGAAGTCAGCGTGGGGAAGCTGCGGGAGGTGGAGATAGAAGACCTTCTGGGGCGGGAACCTGTGCGGGTAAATATGGATGAAATTCTTGATTATGTTCGGGGGAAAGTCGTGCTGGTCACTGGGGGCGGAGGATCGATAGGGAGCGAACTCTGTCGGCAGATCGCCGGGCATCAGCCAAAGCAGCTGATTGTTTTTGATGTGTATGAGAATAATGCCTACGACCTTCAGCAGGAGTTGAAAGAAAAATTCCCGGGGTTAAATCTTGTGGTGCTGATTGGGTCGGTGAGGAATACGCATCGAGTGGAATCGGTGTTTGAGAAATATCGTCCGGAGATTGTGTACCATGCGGCGGCGCATAAGCATGTACCGCTGATGGAGGACAGTCCGAATGAGGCGATAAAAAATAATGTTTTCGGTACATATAAGACGGCGAAGGCGGCGGATAAGTATGGGACGAAAAGGTTTGTGCTGATTTCGACGGATAAGGCGGTGAACCCGACGAATATTATGGGAGCATCGAAGCGGATGTGCGAGATGGTGGTTCAGATGATGAACGCCAAATCGAAGACAGACTTTGTGGCGGTAAGGTTTGGAAATGTTTTGGGAAGTAATGGATCGGTAATTCCATTGTTTAAGAAGCAGATTGAACAGGGCGGGCCGGTGACGGTGACGCATCCGGAGATTATAAGGTATTTTATGACGATACCGGAGGCGGTGTCTTTAGTGCTTCAGGCCGGGGCTTATGCGAAGGGCGGAGAGATCTTTGTTCTGGATATGGGAGAGCCGGTGAAGATACTGGATTTGGCGAAGAATTTAATTCGATTGTCGGGGTATGAACCTGACGAAGATATCCCGATCACCTTTACAGGGTTAAGGCCAGGGGAGAAGCTGTATGAGGAACTTTTGATGGATGAAGAGGGGCTGCAGGATACGCCGAATAAATTGATTCATATCGGGAAGCCGATTGCGTTTGATATGGAAGAATTTTGTGCGCAGTTGGACAGGCTGTATGAGGTGGCGAATCTGGATTCGGAGGCGATACGGGGGGAAGTGAAGAAGATTGTGCCGACGTATCGGGAGAAAAGATAAGGATTGGGTTTTGAATCATGTCCATAGGGAAGAAAAAAATAAAAAAGATAGTTAAGGTTTCTGCTGTTATTTTGGGAATTGTCTTTATATTCACTAATACTATTTTCAGAAAAAAGAAGGCAGATTCTGTTTATGATAACGAACTGGAACAGAAAAATCCTTTTGAAGGGAAAAAAGTTATTTTTATAGAAAACAATAACGATAAGGAAAATGCGGATGGTGTAAAAGGACGTCTTGAAGTTATTGGTGATTCAGAATATGTAGCGGGTTTCTATGATAAAACGATAAAAAGGCTAATGGATATTATTCTTTCTTTTATGGGGCTTGTTATTCTTTCTCCTGTTATGGGAATAATTGTCCTTGCCATAAAGCTGGAAGATCCTGGCCCGGCATTTTTTGTGCAGAAGCGGGTAGGACAAAATAAAAGGTTTTTTAAACTTCACAAATTTAGAAGTATGAAGATGTCCACCCCTCATGATGTTCCAACACACATGCTGGATAATCCCGAACAGTACATAACCAAGGTAGGACAGTTTTTAAGAAAACATTCATTAGATGAACTTCCGCAGATATGGGATATTTTTATTGGCAATATGAGCATTATCGGGCCAAGGCCAGGGTTGTGGAACCAGGATTTACTTATTGCAGAGAGAGATAAATATGGTGCCAATGATGTCAAACCAGGATTGACAGGATGGGCGCAGATTAATGGGCGGGATGAGATTGAAATTCCTGTAAAAGCGAAACTTGATGGAGAGTATGTAAAAAAAGAGAGTCTGTTATTTGATGCCAGATGTTTTTGGGGAACGATAAGCAAAGTTGCTTACGATAATACAATAATTGAAGGTGGAACAGGAAAATTAAATAAGGTTAGCTGTCATTATACTAATGGAAGATCCGATGAAGAACTTATCGGTCACATTGGTTTTGGCACACCTGTGACGGTGGATAATTCTTCTTTTAAGAAAGTGCTTGTTGTCGGTTCGGGTTCTTATATTGGGGAGGCATTTTGTTCTTATATTAAAGAAAATTATGCTTCTAATTTTATGATTGATGTTGTTGGAACAATGAATAATGAGTGGAAAACTATAGATTTTTCTGCTTATGATATCGTATTTCATGTTGCTGGAATTGCCCATGCAGATGTAGGAAAAGTAGATGATGTAGTAAAGGAAAAATATTATGCTATTAATACCGAACTGGCTCTTGAAGTTGGAAAAAAAGCAAAAGCTGAAGGAGTAAAGCAGTTTATTTTTATGTCATCTATGATTGTGTATGGAGATTCCGCATCCTATGGAAAAGAGAAAATAATTAATGCATACACTGTTCCAAATCCGGCAAACTTTTATGGTGATTCTAAACTACAGGCTGATTTTGCTTTACGGTTATTGGCAAATGATTTATTTAAAGTAATTATTCTCCGACCACCAATGATTTATGGAAAAGGAAGCAAGGGAAATTATCCTGTTTTATCAAAAATAGCCAGGAAGTTACCAGTATTTCCAAATGTAGATAATCAGCGTTCAATGCTTTATATTGAAAACCTCTGTGAATTCTTATGTCAGGTAATGTTGGTAAAAGAGATAAAAGAAAATGCAGTTGTATTAATGCCACAAAATAATGAGTGGATAAAAACCAGTGCGATGGTTAAAGAAATAAATAAGGTGTACGGAAGAGAAATCAGAGAATTATCCATGTTAAGGCCAGTTATTTCTCTTGGTGCGAAAATGCCGGGTAAGATAGGAAAATTGATCAATAAAGCCTTTGGGAATAGTTGCTATGCTTATAATCTTTCAAACTATGAAGGAATAGATTATCAGAAAATATCTTTAAAAGAATCTATCTTGCGGACAGAAGGAAATTGTAAGATAAACAATGATAATACAAGTTATACGACAAGGAAAAAGAAAGTCTTGTTTCTGGTAAATCATGATGTTGTCATTTATAATTTTCGGCTGGAACTGGTAGAAAGGCTGATTCATGATGGCTATGATGTGTTTGTTTCTTCACCCTATGGCGAAAGAATTGATGATTTAAAAGCATTAGGCTGTCATTACTACGAGATAGAAATGGAACGCCATGGGATGAATCCGGTTAAGGAAGTTAAGCTTTTGATAAGTTACAGAAAACTTATTTCACGAGTAAAACCTGATATTATCCTTGGTTATACAATTAAACCTAATATTTATGGTGCTATGGCAGCAGCAGAAAAAAATATTCCATTTGTAGCCAATATTACTGGTCTGGGAACAGCAGTAGAAAATCCGGGATTAAGCCAGAAGCTGATGATAGTACTTTATCGGATAGCATTTAAAAAGGTACAAAAAGTGTTTTTTCAGAATACAGAAAATAGGGGATTCTTTCTTGAGCATAAGATTGCAGTAGAAAAACATGGATTGCTTCCAGGCTCAGGAGTGAATCTGGAACGTTTTTTTGTTAGAGATTATCCGAATGATAGGATTGTTCGTTTTGCTTTTATATCCCGAATTATGAAGGAAAAAGGGATAGATGAGTATTTAGATGCTGCGAAAGTAATCAAGGAAAAATATCCAAATACAGAATTTCATATATGCGGTTTCTGTGAAGCTGAATATAAAGGAAAGTTGGATGAATGTATTAGGGATAAAGCCATTATTTATCATGGAATGATCCGTGATGTGGCAGGATTTCTTGAAGATATGCATTGTGTTATTCATCCTACTTATTATCCAGAAGGGTTGTCGAATGTACTTCTGGAAGCATGTGCCTGTGGCAGACCAATTATCACAACCGATAGGAGTGGATGCAGAGAAGTTGTTGATAATGAAGTTAATGGTTATATGGTGCCACAAAAAAATACTGAGAAATTGATTGAAGCAGTTGAGAGATTCCTGGAATTAAGTAATGAAGAACGAAAGAGTATGGGAATTGCTGGTAGGAGGAAAGTAGAAAAACAGTTTGATCGGCAGATTGTGGTTGAGGAGTATATGAGAGAGATTAAAGGATAAAGGGAAGGGTCATGATAAGAGTTCTTCATTACATAGGGCTGTTACAGTTTGGTGGTTCACAATCTTTTGTGATGGAAATTTATCGAAAAATTGACAGAGAAAAATTACAATTTGATTTTGTTACATTTCCTAATGAAAAGAGTGGATATTATCAGGAAATTATTCAATTAGGCGGTAAAGTTTTTGAATCACCTCAATTTAATGGAAAGAATTATTTTGAATTTAGAAAATGGTGGAAGAAATTCTTTTCGTCACATCCTGAATATAAAGTGTTTCACATACATGTGAGAAGTGTAGCAGTTTTGTGTATTGGTATTGCACATAGATATGGATGTTATGCTATTGCGCACAGTCATAGTACATCTAATGGACGAGGAATGATAGCAATAGTAAAGAATGTGATGCAGTTTTCGATTCGATATCAGGCAGATTATATGTTTGCCTGCTCAAAAGAAGCAGGAGAGTGGCTGTATGGGAAAAATATTAATAAAAAGAAAAATTATCGAATAATTCCTAATGCTATAGATAGTTTGAAATTTGATTTTGATCCAATTAAGAGAAATCAGATAAGAAAAGAATTGAATATAGAGGATAAATTTGTTGTGGGTCATGTGGGACGGATGAGTGCTGTTAAAAATCATGAATTTTTAGTGGAAGTGTTTGCTGAATTAATAAAAAGGAGAAATAACGCAATTCTTCTTTTGGTGGGAGATGGTGATACAAAAAAAGTTGTTGAAAAAAAATGCAAACAGTTAGAAATTTATAAAAAAGTAATTTTTCTGGGAAGTAAAAGTAATACACAAGACTATTACCAGGCGATGGACGTATTTGTTTTTCCATCATTATGGGAGGGGCTTGGAATTGTTGCTATTGAAGCACAGACAGCAGGATTACCTTGTATTGTGTCTAACGTTATACCTAAGGAAATAGATTTAGGTATAGGACTCGTACATAGAATGAGTTTGGATAGTGATGCTAAAGCCTGGGCAGATAGAATTGTAGAAGTTTTTATAAGTAATAGGCATGGTCAGGCCGAAGTAGCAAAAAAAATGAATTATGATGTAAAAAATAATGCAAAAAAAATGCAAGAATTTTATCTGAGAATGGATAAGAAAATGAGGATTTAAGAGTGGATAAAAAATTTGATTCAACAATATCAATTATACGTGTATTAGCAATGTTATCTATTATTGTAGGACATTGGTGCGCAATGATGGGAATTAATGATTATCAATTATTGGCAATAGGGGTTGAAATTTTTCTTTTGATTTCAGGATTTTTATATAGAAAAAAGGAAATTCCAAATGCTTTAAAATGGATAGGACAACGATGGAAGCGTTTAATTCCTCCCTATTGGATTTCACTTGCTTTAGTTATATCTATTAGAATTTTAATAGGTCTAGAAATTCGATTAGATTCTATTATTATTTGTATGCTTAATTTGCAAGGATTGGATAGGATATTTTTAAATTTGGATATTCATGGTATTCCTGGAATAGGTCAAGTATGGTTCCTCAGTGTTTTAGCAGTTGCATATGCATTAATGATAGTTTTAAAAAAGAAAAAGGAATTTGAGGAATATATTTCAGAGCATAGATGTATGTGTTTAATTGTTTCTGTATTCGGACAGTTTGTTTTCGTATACGCAGGTATACAAATTGTGTATATTATATGTTTCTTTATTGGATATTTTTGGGGAAGTGATTGGCATGTAGATCGTAAGCAATATGGATTTATAACACTGTCACTTATGGTAGCTATGATAATCCGACTAATTTCTAGAAGTGTTATAGATGGAACAAATATTTATGACCATATTATTGCCAGGTGGTCTTTTATTATTTTAGCAATTTGGAGTGTAGTGACATTAACCGGTGTGTGTAATGTATTTAAGAAATTATCTGGACAATTAGCAAGAGCAAGAGGTTGGAAATTATTAGATTTGGCATCATATCCAATGTTTTTAACACATTATATGTTTTCGAGTGGAGATTTTGCTGTAAATAAATGGATAAATGGTATTTTTAATCAAACTTTGGTAATGGTTGTATTTACTATAATATCTGCTGTGATAATAATGATAATAACAGATTTTAAAGGGATTAAAAAAGTCATATGTGTATGAATTCATTTTTGAGGGGAAGTAATAATGTTTTTAATGAGATTAGATGATGCTTCTGAATTTATGGATATAAAAAAATGGACTCGAATGGAAAAATTACTGGATAAATATAATATAAAGCCGATATTTGGAATTATACCTGCAAATAAAGATCCTGATTTGTTATTGTATGGAAGGGTTGATGGATTCTGGGAATTGATGATTCGATGGAAAGAGAAGGGTTGGATTCCAGCGCTTCATGGATATACACATGTATTTGAAACAAATGATGAAGGAATAAATCCTGTTAATAATAGAAGTGAGTTTGCTGGAGTAAAGTTCAATAAACAATGTCAAAAGATACGTGATGGGATAAAAATACTTCAGGAACATGGAATTAATCCTGAAATATTTTTTGCACCAGCACATACATTTGATGAAAATACGCTAAAAGCCTTAAAAAAAGAATCTAAAATTCGAGTTATTAGCGATACAATAGCAAATGATATTTATTACCAATATGATTTTTATTTTATTCCACAGCAATCAGGATGTTGTCGTAGGTTGCCATTGAAAACAGTAACATTTTGTTATCATCCTAATATTATGGAAAAAGAAGATTTTAAAAAACTGGAGAGATTTTTATCATTGTATAAAAGTAGATTTTCAATTTTTGATTATCGAATGTTAAAAAAAAGAAAATTTGGAATTAAAGATAAAATATTAAAAAAATTTTATTTTATGCGGCGGTAATATTATAGATATAACAAAAAATATATTTTTTGAGAAATTATATTTAGGTTTAACTTATCGTAAAGAAAATTAAATGAAATGGGAAGTATTTAAATGAAAACATATTTATTTATTACCGATACAGATTTTAAAGATAGAAAGCTAACAGGAGCGCATAAGCGTTATTTAGAGTTATTAAGAGGTGTTTCTAAAAACAATAAAATAATTCTTGTTTCATCAGAGATCCCTCAAATCAAAGATTTGGCAAATATTATTTTTTATGAAATTAAAAAAAGTAAATTAAAGTTACCTTCACATGTGTGTGGAATGATAGAATTATGTTCAGTTTTGAGAAAGATTAAAAGTAAAATTAGATATGATTATGCTATATCATTTAGTGCATCTAATACAATATGTTATTGGGCTTGTGGGTTCAATAATATAACTACATTACTTAGAGAAGATATAATAGAATATCAAAAAGTTTTGAAAGTATCTTCGTTAAGATTAAAATATTTTGTTTTTCAAGAGCATTTGGCAGTTATAGCCTCAAAAAAAATTATTGTTCAGTGTAAAAATGATAAAAATAATTTGATTGTCCGTAATAAAAAATATTGTAAGGATATAAAAAATAAGGTATTTTTACAGATAAATAATGTTAACGCATCTTGGATAAAAAGTGAATATAGAGAACAACATAATACAGACAACAGAATTAAAATTTTGTTTGTTGGTGAATTCTCTGATGATAGAAAAGGTCACAGTATATTAATTCCAGCAGTTGCTAAATTAATGGAAGAGATGGAGAATTTTATTTTATATGTGGCTGGTGATGGAGTTCAATTAGAAAAATATAAAAATAATTTTGCTGAATATCATGGAATAGTTTTTTTAGGAAGAGTAAATAATTTACAAGAATATTATTCAATGTGTGATTTTGAAGTGGTTCCTTCATTGATAGATTCTTGTCCCAATACCGTTTTAGAGGGACTTAATGCGGGAATAGCAGTATATGGAAGTAATAGGGGGGGAATCCCAGATCTGTTGCTTGAAGAAAAATATTTGTTTGAGCCTAATGTGGATAGCTTATATTTATTTTTAAAGGATATTATTAAAAATAAAAGATATAGAAATGATGCTATTAATCAAATTAAAAGAAAAAAAGAATTATCTTTTAATTGGTGCGATAAAATACAAAACATTATTGAAAATTAATTTTTGTGAAGAGGAAATATAAGGATGCAGATTGTAAAAAAACATAGATTATTTGGCATTGTGCTAATGTTTCTATTCATGTTTGATATATCATTTGTAAATATTCCAACAATTTTATCAACAAGAAAAATTGCTTTTTTGATTTTACTTCTTAAAACAATTTTTTCAAAAATTATAATTAATAAAAAAGATTTTGAGATGATAAAAAGATTTTTTTTGGCCAATGTACTTATTTTTTTATATGTGTTATGTATTACATTTATCGAAAGTGTATGGTTTCATGAACATTCAATTATTCCTAGATATTCTTATTTTTTATTGTATACAATTTGCGGGTCGATTTTGTTAATTTTGCAATATGATTCAGAATATGATTTCTTTGAGGATGTTATTGGAAGTATGTGGATTCAATCAATAATCATATTTTTTGAATTTTTTTCATTATCGTTTAAAGAAATTCTTCAAAAATATTTTAATAGTGCAGGAAATGTTGAATTTTCCAGAATAGAGAGGGGAACTGGCTTAGGGGCAGAAGCAGCAGCATTAACAATGCTTCTTTTTTTGGGTGTTTTTTGCTGTAACTATATAATGGTTACTAAAAAAGTATCGATAAAATATATTTTTCCGCAAATTGTTTTTATGGCGGCTATGTTTTTGGTTGGGAGGACAGGGTTGTATATTTCTTTAATTTTAATTATTTTTACTGTATTGTATTTATTTGTTAAAAAACGTAAATTTAATCAAGCACTAAAAATAATTGCTTTGATAATTTTTGGTATTTTAATTGGTCTGTTAATAATGAAAAATAGCATGACTGTTCAACAATATAATCGATTTTTTAATAAAATTATGTCAGCAATAAGAAATTTTTTAAATGATACTAGTGTTATCGAACTTTCAAATATGTCTGTACCAGCCTTATCAATTAATACGATGATTGGAACAGGTGTATATAGAGGATATTCATCAACAGGATTATTTATATGGAATGATAGTGGATACATACAAATGTATTCAGCTTTGGGTTTAATTTATACAGTAATATTTTATACAACTTTATTTTGTTTCTACAAGAAAATAATAGATAATATTCGGCATTTTTCAAGGAAAACAAATGTTTTGTTTTTTTCTATTTATGTAATAATAATTTTTATTGTTGAATGTAAGGAGCCATTTATATTTAAATATATAATTCCCTTATTTGGTATTGTTTCTGTATGTTTATGTAATAAAAGAATTGAGGTGGAATATAAATGTGCAACGACGATTTAATAAGTGTGATCGTACCCATTTATAAAGTGGAAAAATATTTAAAAAAGTGCATAAATTCTCTATGTAAACAAACATATAGAAATTTAGAAATAATTTTGGTAGATGATGGTTCTCCTGATAATTGCGGAAAAATATGTGATGAGTTTGCATTAAAAGAACCAAGGATTGTTGTTATTCATAAGAAAAATGGTGGATTAAGTTCAGCTAGAAATGCGGGTATAGAAATTGCAAAGGGTAAGTATATAGGGTTTGTTGATAGTGATGATTGGATAGAAGAAACTATGTACGAGAAAATGATAACATTTTTGCAAAGTAATAATTGTGATCTAGTTGAATGTGCAGTTAATTTTGTAAGTAATAATAAACGTTCTATTTATAAACAGTCGGTTAATGAAATTTTAGATGGAAAAAGTGCTTTAGAAAGGCAATTTAAGGCTCAAGGAAATAATTACATGCCAAGAATTGCCGTTTGGACAAAATTGTTTAAAAAAGATTTTTGGATAAATAGAAGGTTTCCGGTTGGAAAAATACATGAGGATTATATGTTAACATGTGAAGCACTTTATTATTCAAAAAAGATAGGTTTAATTAAGGAGGGATTATATAATCATTTGCTTACTAATAGTAATAGTATTATGAATAGTAAATTTTCGCAAAAAGATTTATATTTAGAGTTTCAGTATAGTGAAAGAACTTCTTTTTTGGAAAAAAATGGAGAAACTAAGCTTGCAAAATTAGCTAAAGAGTCATATTATTTACTCCTGTTAACTCTCTATTGGCGTTGTAATATAAATAATATGGAAGAAAAAGATTATTATTTGAATTTGCTTAGAAAACATAAGAAAAAGATTTTGTCAAGTGAAATAAAAGAAAAGAGAATGATGGAATTTAAATGTTTTTATTTTTCACCAAAGTTATATATGATAATGCGTAAAATTATAATGAGATTGCGTATGGAGATAATATGATAAAGTTTAAAAAATTACTGCCAGAGAAAGTGAAATTTTTGATAAAGAAATATTTTATAAAGCTTAAATTTTATCGTGGAAGAGAATCTTATAAAAGATTAAAGCTTAAGTCTGAAAGAAAAAGATTGCTTCTTCTTGGCACACCAGAATATGGAAATTTAGGTGATCATGCAATTGCTTATGCAGAAATAATGTTTATCCGTCAGAAATTTCCAGATTGTGAACTTATTGAAATAACACAAGAACATTTGAAATGGGATAGAAAGGGAGTTTTTAAACAAATTTTATCTGATGATGTAATAATATATACAGGAGGTGGATTCTTAGGCTCTATGTATTTACATACAGGAGGAGGGATAGCAAGGGAAGTGTTAAAAACTTTTTATAGTAATCCTATTATTATATTTCCATCTACTATTTTCTATGAATTAAATGATTGGGGAAAGAGATGTGAAAAAGAAGATAATAATATTTGGTATATGTGTAAAAATCTTAGTATTTTTGCACGGGATAAGTTTTCAGGGGAGTTCTTGAAAAAAACGATACCAAGTAATGTAAAACTGTATATGGTGCCCGATATGGCATTATCTTTAAATTATGTAAAGAAAGAAGAACGTTCTAATGTGATGATTATTCTTAGAGATGATAAAGAATGCTCAAATGAAATAAATAGAGATATATTAAAAAGTGAATTATTATTATTAGGATTAGGGGTGAAATTTAGTTCAACGAGAGTTGAATATGATATTTTTCCAGAAGAACGAGAAAAAGAACTTTTAAATAAATTAAATGAATTTACTACCACAAAATTGGTGATTACAGATAGGCTTCATGGAGTAATATTTTCTATTATTACAGGTACACCATGTATTGCAATAGATAATATTTCACATAAAATATCAGGTGTACTTAGTTATATAAATGTTCCAGAATATATTTGTATGAGTAATCCAGAATCACTTTTAAATGATATAAAATATATGGTTAATAACAAAATAAATAATGAATATAACTATAAACTGAACAAAAATCAATATAGAGATATTATAAATTGTATAAGGAATGAATTAAATTATTGAAATATATTTATTATTATGAAAACGATTATAAGTCAATAAGAAATGAGGTATAAAATAAAATATGATAAATAAATGTGGAGGTGAATCAAAAAATATTTTAAAGAATACAGGAATTACATTTTTTACTCAAATTTTCAATTTGTTTTTGAAGTTTATTCTTCAAAGAGCCTTTTTAGTATCATTGGGTGTACAATATTTAGGTTATAGTTCAGTTTTTAATGACATACTTCAAATGTTAAATATGGCAGATTTAGGTATAGGGATTGCCATTACAAGTTATTTATATAAACCCATTGCGGATAATGATATAAATAGAATAAATGCTTTAATGTATTTATATAAGAAAATATATAAGCTAATAGGTATAGCAGTTATGGCAATTGGATTGATAATACTTGTTTTAGTTCCATTTATCATAAACGATGCCTCTTGTGATGATAACTATTTGAGAGTACTTTTTTTAATTAATTTAATAGGAGCTGTTAGTACATATTTTTTAGCCTATCGTAGGACATTATTAATTGCACAACAAAAAGCATATTTTACAAATGAAGTTGATTTTATTATAAACTTAGTGACTTCCATCATACAGATAGTATTGTTAATGATATTTCCAAATTATATTTTATATCTCTCACTTACAGTGGCTAAAAATATTTTTTCTAACATTATTATATCTATAAATTGTAAAAAGGCTAATCCATATATTACGAATGAGCCTGATATAGAAATGGCAAAAAATTATAAGGCCCCTATTTTTGCTTATGTAAAGGATGTTTTTATTGCTAAAATTGGTGCCTATGTATATCATGGAACAGATAATATCATAATTTCAACATTAATGGGTTCTGTATGGACCGGTTATTTGGCAAATTATTCATTAATTACAATAGCTTTACGTTCAATAATTACTCAGGTTTTTTCTTCGTTACAGGCTACATATGGAAATTATATTGCTACTACTCCTAGTTTAAAAAAACAAAAAGAAATTACTGATATGTATTATTTTGTCAATTATTTAGTGGGAAATATTTGTTTTATTGATTGTGTTATTGCATTTCAAATTTTTATAAAATTATATATTGGAAGTGATTATATATTAGAAGATAGTACGGTCATGTTACTAAGTGTAAATTTATGCTTAACATTAATGATGATAATACCATCACAAGTGTTTGTAATATATAAATTATATCATTATGATAAACCTGTTATTATTATTTCTGCAATACTTAATATTATTGTTTCAGTAATATTGGTTAAAGAGATAGGGATTAATGGTGCTTTGATAGGAACTACTTTTACTTCTTTAATATATTTGATCAGTAGAATGTATATTATTTCAAAAAAAGTTTATAAAACCTCATATTTATATTATATTTTTAGATTTATAAAATGGTTCATATCTAGTTTAATGACCTATTATATATGTAAATGGATTTCGGGATTTTTTCGTTCTGATTCATGGATAAAATTGATTATATTGTGTTTAATTTGCTCTATAGTTGCGATTGTAGTACCAGTATTGATAAATTTTCAAAGAATAGGATATCAAAAGTTGTTTAAAAAATTAAATAATTAAGGATTTAAATGTTTTTTGATAATTTTAATTTAAGTTAATTTTGCATGTGTTTACTCGATAAAGGATTAGTAGGTATTACTAAATTTAAGCTAAACTAAAGATGATATGTTAGAGTTATAACTAAATAATTATATATGGAAATATAAGGATAAAGTTATATAATGATTTGTATTTATAAAAAAAATTGTAACTCATAGACAATTAGTAACATTGGAAGGAACGATAAAATTGATAAGCTATATTTATAAAAAAATGGGAATTAAAATTAAACATCTATGGTTTGAAATAGTACCATCTTCGATAAATGAAAAAAATTGTGATATTATCTTTGCTCATTCATTATCTAAAGAATATATTTCGGATAAAAATCATCTCATTAAAAATAGTCAGTATACACTTATTACTGATTTAACAGATATAGAGGAATGTTTATTTTCTGCAATTAAAAAAAATTATAGATATGAGATTAAAAGATGTAATAGAATTGAGGAGGAAATAACTTACCAATACTATGATAAATTAAATCCTATTGATCAAAGTTTGCTTGATGGATTTGAAAACGTATACAATCAGATGTATAAGGATAAAGGGATTAAGAATGTTTTTAATAAGAACCAAGTTAAAAATATGATTGAAAATGAAAGTATTGTATTTACTATAGGATTTTATCGAGATATTCCCTTAGTATTTCATTCATATGTTTATAGCCAAAATGATGCAAAGGTTAGGTTTTATTATTCTGCTTCTCCATTTCGTCAAGAGAAACTGGAAGCAGAAAGAATAGGACGGATTAATAAAGGTCTTCATTGGTTTGATTTAAAAACTTTTAAGGAACAAGGAATAAAATTGTATGATTGGGGAGGAATCGCAAATCCTGAAAATCCAGATGGTATTGGTAAGTTTAAATTATCTTTTGGGGGAAAAGTAGAATTACTGCATAATGTTATGATGGGCAAAACATTAAAGGGTAAATTTATTATTATGTTATTAAAAATCAAAAAATAACTATACTCGTTTTTAATGAATTTTTTGCATTGGTAAAATTAAAAGATTTTTTGAGTGGCCAATTTTGCTCTTATTCAACCTCTGCCCATTAGATTATATCTGAAGCAAGTATAATGAAGCTTTTCAATAAACTCATCTGATTATTGTCAATATAATTATGAACAGATAGAAAATGTTTCAGAAAATATTCATCATCTGACGATCAATATACCTTTACTGGATGATGATTTAAACGATAATGAAATAGAAAATCTTATTTCAAAATTATTTCGATTAAGAGAGCAGTATCCCAATATACAGATAGAAGCACAGATTATCCGTCTTATGCCAGTTGGAGCATTTAGTGAAAAATATACGGATATTGAGAAATACAGGAATTATCACCCATTAGAGATAGCAAAGAAAATTTCAAGGCGGATAAATGAATTTGGTATTTTATGTGACTATCATTGTTCTCTACGTGTATTGCCTGAACTTGGTGTGTGTGAAAAACGTTGTCATATGCTTGAGCGAAAAATCGGGATTGATTGTGCCGGGAATGTATTTGCGTGTACCTGGGGCGCGTATTTAAAGATGCCGGATCAACAGGGTATTGATAAAAATCCGTTTTATCTTGGCAATTTGGTTTCGTCGGATTTAAAGAGTATTCTGGATGGTCAAGGATGTAAGACTGCTGCATATAAAAGAATATCTAAAGATATCTCAAAAAAATCAGCAAAGCCATATTGTGAAGCAGTATCATGGTTTTTTCAGAAATCATTAGAGAACAATAGCGATCCATTATCTAAATGATTAATTTTTTAGTTTTCTGTTATCTGAGAATTTTCGATGTATATATTTAATTATCTAAAAATCTCGAAGAGAAAAGTTCGATATTGTTTTGTATTGATTTGTACAGACAGTATAATAGCCAATAAAGGAATAAATATGATTGACGAAGCTTATAAGTTAGTTGAAGCTTTTCAAAAAGCTGCAGGTCAACCCGTGTCAAAAATACCTTGCCAATTAAAAAAAGAGCGGGTAGAAATTCGCACAAAATGGATGGAAGAAGAACTGCAGGAATTTATGAAAGCACAAGATATCTATGCCCAGGCGGATGCAATGATAGATTTATTATATTATCTTCTTGGAACTTGTGTTGAAATGGGGATTAAGCCAGATGCTTTATTCCAGATCGTGCATAAATCAAATATGAAGAAGTTGGAAGTTAGAAGTAGTATAATAAAGGATAGCGATGGTAAAGTGAAAAAGCCACCTTTGTGGACACATCCAGATATAGCTATAAAGGATACAATAAAATCTATGCAGTCAT
Source organism: uncultured Clostridium sp. (assembly GCA_946553025.1). Lineage (GTDB taxonomy): Bacteria > Bacillota > Clostridia > Lachnospirales > Lachnospiraceae > Caccovicinus. The sequence continues at coordinate 115,047 of CAMNRM010000005.1, read as the reverse complement.
CCTTTTTACAAGAAAACTCATCGGGTTTACTTTAATGTTGAATAATTATAAATTTTTTACTGAAGATAAAAGAATTTTTTATGGAGTGTAATTTGGAATTTTGCGGTAAGTTAATTTTTATCATTTTATATTTGAATTTTTCTTGAATGATTGTGTATTATTGTGTATAATGTTATCAAAGGAGGATGATAATGAACCCGAGGAACACAGCTATCAAGGATTTGAACGCTAATGGATACATATTTAAGCGAAGTGGTGGAAACCATGATATTTATTATAATCCTGAAACAAAATATTCTATTCCATTGAAGCGCGGGCATTTTGATGAAGATGATCTGCGCTATATTCGCAAAGAAATTAAGCAGGGTGGAAGATAGTGAATGAATAATAGGTTTCGCACCATCAGTAAAGGAGGAAAATTCGTGAACTATATTTATACCGCAACATTAATTCCAAACGAAGATAAAAGCAAATATTATTGCAGGGTACCTGATCTTCCCGGATGTATTACTACGGGAAACAGTATTGAAGATGCTATTGAGATGATTACAGATGCTGCCAGCGGCTGGCTTGTTGTAGCCGAAGATGAAGGAAACGAGATTCCGCCTGCTACGCCACAACCTGAATTGGATATTCCCGAAAATGCTTTTTGTTCGATTATCCGTATTGATACATTTGCATATCGGGCGGCAACAGATACTCGCTCTGTGCGTAAAAATGTTTCACTTCCTGCATGGATGGCTGCATTGGCAGAAAAGCGGGGCGTAAACTGTTCTCAAGTGCTTCAGGATGGACTTATGCAAATATTCCGTTTGCCTCAAAATTATAATGCGTGAAAGGATTAGATGGTAAAATTTACACCTGCTCCTTCCCTTAAGGCTCAGCAGGTGTAAATGCTATGAATGATAAACTATTAGGAAGACCAAAAAATTTTTATTAGCTTATTTCCTTCAAATATCGTACAGTTTCTAGTTCTTCTGAGATTTCTTCGTCGGACATTGCAATATAGGATAATCCCATTTTCCCATATAAGGTAATCAGATCCATTTTAAAGATTCCAAGAATTTCCGCAGCTCTTCTACTTTACAAACATGTTCTTTTGTATGTTTGCTGTAGCTGATTCCAACAGCCAGGATACGTCCTGTGTATTTTATTTCTTCACTAAGTTTTCCGGCAAAGCGGACAGCAGTAATTCATTTAATTCCCGGTTGGGGATAAATACTTTTTGGTGTTCATAGGTAAGCAGTCCATAGACAACCATAGCCGAATAAATCTGTTCACGGGTAGTTAAATCTTTTGCAGTGGCTGCATATTCCTGAATTTTTGTTTCCACAGCTTCCCCGGAAATCATCCATACAAAGTCATCGCGAATTTCATCGATATTGTCCTGGATATAGTAAAAAATTTCATCGTAAGGCCCGGAACCGGTCCAATAACAGCCTAATTGGTTATCGGACAGTGCATGTATAATTGATTTTGGATTATAAATATGGTCACCTGCGGCAGTGTGGTAGCCATCATACCAAATCTGCAATTCCTCCCGTGTTATTTTTGGCTTTTTTGTTGTTTTTTGATAGATGGAAAACAGGGTATCAACCTCATGATTTAAAAAACCAAAGTAACTGCTGAATTTTTCCTTTGTCGCCATATTATATTCTGCAAACATATTTAATTCTGAGCCGTCAGAATATTTGGCAATGGGTAGAATTCCTGTCATATAGGCAAGCTGAATATAAGGCTGATCTTTTAGTAAATTTTTAAGGAAGAGCAGGTACATTCTTTCTTTTTTTGATGAGATAAAGGGCAAATGAAATATAGCATCCCATTCATCCATAATAAAGACAAATTTGCGCTGTGTTTTTTCAAAAATCGTACTTAAAATATCCCACAGAGATTTTTTAAAATTCAGTACAAGACTTGGAAATTCCTGATAAAGATCTTCTTTAAGACCAGAAAGGATACGGCTGATATATTCTTCATAGGAGGAGCATTTTTCTGGTATTCGGCTGAAATCAATATAAATAATGTCACTGCTGCAGAGGTATTGATGAAAATAGTCGGATTTTGAAATCTCCAAATGCTCAAACAGGGAAGAGCAGCCTGTTGTTTTTCCGAAAAAGGCTCCAAGCATGTTTGCCATAACTGTTTTTCCAAAACGCCTGGGGCGGGTGATACAGATATAGCGTTGGTTGTCCAGTCTTAGGGATTCAAGAATATCATGAATAAGCCAGGTTTTATCAACAAAAAATCTTGTTAAGGCTATTGATTTGTAAGCTTCGGATGGAGTATCCGGATTTAAAAATATACCCATGTGTACGGCGGCTCCTTTCATCGATATTCATTGTCATATGATTTCTTTTTCTCCTAATTTTATAATTTCATATTCGTTTAACGACTGCAGAATAAATGGAGAATGTGTAGTTATAATAAATTGACAGTTCGGAAACAGTACCCGGAATGCCGGGAGAATGTTTTTCTGCCATTTTGGATGGATATGACAGTCAATTTCATCAATTAAGATAATTGCTTCTTTTTCATAAAAAAGTTCAGTCTTTTCATCTTCATTTTCTTCTTCATCTTCGGATGCAAGGGCAAGACGCAATATAATTGCTGTAATAATAACAAATATACTTTTAAATCCGTCACTTAACATATCAATATCTAATAATTCATTGCTGCTGTTATCCTTAAATAAAATTTTTCCTTCTGTGCTGATTCCATGGAACAGCAGGGGATGAAATAAAAGTTCAAAGGCTTTGATTACATGGTTAAAAATGGTTTGATAATAAGGCTTTTCTCCTTTTAAGATCATATAGTCTAAATTAACCAGCCACTGCTTTACATTAAAATACTTATTCGTGATTTTCCCTTCTTCGGAAAGGTTGCTCTTTAATGCTCCTGATTTTGAATCAAGATTAAAATCTTCTAAATCCGGACCGCTTGGATTTTTGGCAATCAGATAACGAAAAGCATCAAAGTAAAAGATAAGTCCCATGGTGTTTGCATTGATTAACGTCTGGAAGGTTGTCAGATAATGCTGGCGAATGTTATCTCTTTCTTCTTCCGATAAAGTATCCGGTGTAGGTGGATAAAGGAAATAAGATTCTTCTTCATACATACAATAATCCAGTTGAAATGGTTCATTATAATTTAAAACCTTTTGTTCCTGTGGTGAAAATTTTAAATTTGCTGTTATTGACAGATTGCTGCGTTTATATTTTACTGCATTGGATTTGAAGGTATTCCCACCAAAATCTGACGAAGCTTTTGTAAAAATATGAACTAAGGAATCTAAGATTGTACTTTTCCCTGTTCCATTGGGCCCAACGAAGGCACAGACAGATAAGGGTTCCTGCGTTTCCGGCTTTACTAAATTAAGGGTAAGTGTGTCGAAACATTTCACATTTTTTAATTTTATATTCATCAGTTTCATGTTATCACCTCCAGGAAAAGGATAATCCTTTATTTCTATAAGATACAGTTTACTACAACAAATCCGATTAATCAAGTCAATCCTGGTTTACAGTCCCCCAAGATTATGTTATACTGTGAACACTTGGAAACATACATAAATAATGGAAAAATACAAGCATTTCGTACATGAAGATGTATAGGAAAACGCAAAACACAAAACACAAAACGCAAAACACACACAGAGAATGGAGGAAATCTCATGATTAAACAGTTAATGGAAAAAATTGCAAGGACGAAAGCGCCGATTTGTGTAGGCTTGGACCCGATGCTTTCTTATATTCCTGAGCAGATAACGAAAAAGGCATTTGAGGAGCATGGGGAAACGCTTGCCGGGGCAGCGCAGGCGGTGTGGGAGTTTAATAAGGAGATTATTGATGCTACCTGTGACCTGATTCCGTCGGTGAAGCCGCAGATTGCGATGTATGAGCAGTTTGGGCTGGAAGGTTTGGCTGTGTATAAAAGGACGGTGGATTACTGCCGGGAAAAGGGCCTGGTGGTGATTGGCGATGCAAAGAGGGGAGATATCGGCTCGACATCTGCGGCCTATGCGGCGGGACACATCGGCCAGGTGAAGGTGGGAAGCAAGGTGTATTCCGGTTTCCATACGGATTTTTTAACGGTGAATCCTTATCTGGGAACAGATGGAGTTAAGCCTTTTGTGGATGTGTGTAAGGAGCAGGACAAGGGTTTATTTGTTCTGGTAAAGACCTCGAATCCTTCCAGCGGCGAGTTCCAGGACAGGCTGATTGATGGGCGTCCGCTCTATGAACTGGTGGCAGAAAAAGTGGTGGAGTGGGGTGCCGACTGTATGGACGGCGACTACAGCAATGTAGGTGCCGTTGTGGGTGCAACCTATCCCGAGATGAGCAAAAAGCTGCGGAAGCTTATGCCGCACACCTTCTTTTTAGTGCCCGGATACGGTGCACAGGGTGGTACGGCAGAGGACTTAAAATACTGCTTTAACGACGACGGTTTTGGTGCGGTAGTAAACTCTTCCCGGGGGATTATTGCTGCCTATAAGAAGGAAGCTTATGCAAAATTCGGTTCCGAACATTTCGGGGAAGCTTCACGGCAGGCGGTGCTGGATATGATTGCGGATATCGGACGGGTGCTGTAAAACATGCACAGAATGGGAGGAAAAGATGGCACAGAAAACGGAGAAAGGCATGGAGAAAGGAACGGAAAATAAAGCAGGAAAGGGAAAGGAAAAAGCAAGGGTTCTTAGCCAGGAAAAGCTGGCAGAAGGAGTTTACAGCCTCTGGATCTATGCGGAAAGTACGGCTGTGTCGGCAGTTCCGGGACAGTTTATTTCGATGTATTCCGCCGATGCTTCCCGGCTGCTTCCGCGGCCGATCAGCCTTTGTGAGATTGACCGGGAAGCTCGAAGGCTGCGGGTGGTTTACCGGGTGGCCGGGGCGGGGACAGAAGAATTTTCCCATTTAACCCAGGGCGATACCGTGGATGTGACAGGCCCTCTGGGCAACGGTTTTCCGTTAGAAAAGGCTGTGGGAAAACGCATTTTTCTTATCGGCGGAGGTATAGGAATCCCGCCGATGCTGGAGGTTGCAAAGCAGCTTAAGGGCAAGGCGGATATTCAGAGTATCTTAGGCTACCGGGACAGCCAGTCCTTTTTAAAGGCCGAATTTGAAGCCTGCGGCCCGGTGTTTGTGGCTTCGGAGGACGGAAGTATCGGGACGAAGGGGAACGTTCTGGATGCAATTGCAGAGAAGAAGCTGCAGGGCGATATCATCTTTGCCTGCGGCCCCAAGCCCATGCTTCGTGCTTTAAAAGACTTTGCAGAGGAAAGGAAAATGGAGTGTTTTATCTCTCTGGAGGAGCGGATGGCGTGCGGAATCGGTGCCTGTCTGGCCTGTGTGTGCAAGTCCAAAGAAGTGGATGAACACACCCATGTTCACAATAAACGGATCTGTAAAGAAGGGCCGGTATTTTCTGCTAAGGAGGTGGAAATCGGATGAATATGAAGGTGAATCTGGCAGGCGTTGAACTGAAAAATCCGGTGATGGAGGCGTCAGGAACCTTTGGTTCCGGTGCGGAATATGGAGAATTTGTGGATTTAAACCGCCTTGGTGCAGTGGTGACTAAGGGTGTTGCCAGTGTGCCCTGGCCGGGAAATCCCACGCCGCGGATTGCTGAAACTTCCAGCGGTATGCTGAATGCCATCGGTCTGCAAAATCCCGGAATCGACGTGTTTGCATCGCGGGATATCCCGTTTTTAAAGCAGTATGATACGAAGATTATTGTCAATGTGTGCGGGAAGACGATGGAGGATTATCTTAAGGTGGTGGAGCGTCTTGGCGACGAGCCGGTGGATATGCTGGAGATTAATATTTCCTGTCCGAACGTCAAAGAAGGCGGCATTGCCTTTGGCCAGGACCCCAAATCCGTGGAGGCAATCACCAGGGCGTGCAAGGATCATGCAAAGCAGCCCATTATCATGAAATTAAGCCCGAATGTGACGGATATTACGGTGATGGCAAAGGCAGCGGAGGCGGGAGGAGCCGATGTTATTTCCCTGATTAATACGCTGACCGGGATGAAGATCGACGTCAACCGCAGATGCTTTGCCCTGGCCAATAAAACCGGAGGACTTTCCGGCCCGGCGATTCATCCCATAGCCGTGCGCATGGTTTATCAGGTGGCCAATGCCGTTAAACTGCCGGTGATTGGCATGGGCGGAATAAAGACCTGGGAGGATGCGATGGAATTCATCCTTGCCGGAGCGACCGCTGTAGCTGTGGGCACGGCAAACTTCCATAATCCCTGTGCAACAACCGAGGTTATCGACGGGATTGCCGACTACATGGAGAGGAATCAGGTGGAGGATATCCGGGAACTGATTGGGGCGGTAAGGTAGTGATATTGGAATAAAGTGAAGCAGGATAAAAGGGAAAAAATGGATTAATGCAGCAGACCGCACAGGGAGATTCTATGGGAATCTTTCGGGTGAGGTCTGTTTTTGATTTGGGAGGAAAAGATGGAAGTTACAGAAATTCAAACAATAATTATTTTTTGCATGGAACTTGCGGGAACCATTGCTTTTGCGGCGTCGGGGGCGATGGTGGGGATTCATTGCAGGATGGATATTTTTGGTGTGTGTGTTTTAGGGGTAATGACGGCTGTGGGCGGAGGGATGACGAGGGATGTTATTCTGGGCAATGTGCCTGGAGCGCTGGTCAAACCGGTTTATGTGCTGGCGGCAGTGATAACGGCGCTTTTTGTCTTTACTGTACTGTATTTTCGGAAAAATGTTTTGCAGGGAAGGTTTGGCATTGTGTACGACAGGATTATGCTGGTTATGGATTCCCTTGGCCTGGGTATTTTTACGGTTATGGGGGTTATGACCGGGATAAACGAGGGGTATGGGGAAAATGCTTTTCTGCTGACGGTGCTTGGAACCCTGACCGGAGTGGGCGGCGGGCTTCTGCGGGATATGATGGCCGGGCAGCCGCCCTATATCTTTGTCAAGCATATTTATGCCTGTGCGTCGGTTGTGGGGGCAGTGAGCTGCGTTTGGATTTACAGGATATTCGGGCAGCTTCCGGCGATGGTGATTTCTTCTCTGCTGGTTGTGGTTATTCGTTTTCTGGCTGCACATTATCGCTGGAATCTGCCGCGGATACGGATGGAGAGGTGAATCGGTGAAAGACAGTGTAATTATTTGGGAATAGTGTAGTTAGAAAGATATTGCAGATGGAAAGGGAATATTACAGCTGAAAAGATAATTCTGCTTGCAAGTTCTGATTTCCAATGATAAACTGAAACATGAGTGTAATCGTGGGGATGCAAAAGATTGTTTTATGGAGGAGGTTTTTTACAATGAACAAGGACAATAAGGCACAGGCAGATGCGCAGTCCCAAAAGGCCCGCAGCAGCTTTTCGGGGAAACTCGGCTATGTTCTGGCTGTGGCAGGGTCAGCCGTTGGCCTGGGGAATATCTGGCGGTTTCCGTATCTGGCGGCAAAATATGGCGGCGGTATCTTTCTTTTGGTGTATCTGGTGCTTATGCTGACCTTCGGCTATGCGCTGATTGTGTCGGAAACGGCGCTGGGGAGGATGACGAGGAAGAGCCCGGTGGGGGCTTTTCGGACATTTGGAAAGGGTAAGAGCTTTGCTGTCGGAGGATGGATTAATGCGGTAATTCCCATGCTGATTGTGCCGTATTACAGTGTAATCGGCGGATGGGTGACGAAGTATTTGTTTGAATATTTTCGCGGAGGCACGGCGGTGCTGGCAGAGGACGGCTATTTTACCGGATTTATCGCAGACAGCTTCAGTGTTTTCTGGTTTTTGCTGTTCAGCCTGGTGGTGATTGCGGTTTTGTTTGCCGGAGTGAAGCATGGCGTGGAGCGGGTTTCCAAGGTGATGATGCCTTTGCTTGTGCTTTTAGCCATCGTGGTTGCCGTTTATTCGATGACCCGGCCGGGGGCATTTGAGGGAGTGAAGTATTTCCTGGTTCCGAATGTAAAGAATTTTTCGTGGATGACGGTGGTTGCCGCAATGGGGCAGATGTTTTATTCGTTATCCATTGCCATGGGTATTTTATATACTTATGGTTCTTATATGAAGGAAGATGTGGATATCGAGCAGTCCACGGCACAGGTGGAGGTGTTTGACACGGCGATTGCCATGCTTGCGGGACTGATGATTATTCCCGCGGTTTTTGCCTTTTCCGGCGGGGACCCGGATACCTTAAAGGCGGGGCCTTCCCTGATGTTTATCACGATTCCCAAGGTATTTGCCAGCATGGGCTTTGGAACCGGGGCGGGGATTTTGTTCTTCCTATTGGTTCTGCTTGCGGCGCTGACCAGCGCGATTTCCCTGGCAGAGTCCGGGGTTTCCACCTTTGAGGATCAGTTTGGATGGAGCCGGCATAAGGCGACGGCGGTGATGGGCGTGATTATCGTCCTTCTTGGCGTGGCCTCTGCGCTTGGTTTTGGGGTATGGGATTTTATTGAAATTTTGGGGATGTCGATCCTGGACTTTTTCGATTTTCTGACCAATTCGCTGATGATGCCGATTGCGGCGCTTGCAACCTGCTTTTTAGTTACCCGCGTGGTCGGGCTTTCCCGGATCGAAGAAGAGGTGGCACAGTCGTCGGCCTTTAAGCGCAGGAAGATGTACCATATCTTTATGAAGTATCTGGCACCGGTTTGTATTATTGTGATTCTGCTCAGTTCGGTTGCGAATGTGTTTGGGTGGATTACGATGTAAGGTATCCTGGCATGTTATCATTTTATTGTTGTTTCCGCAGCTTTATGTTAGAATGGGGAAAACAAGAAAATGTTGATCAATAAAAAGGGGGATTCTATGCTGGCGGCAGTTAAAGGATATTATGATGGAGAACGGGTAGTTATTGCTGAAGATGATCGCAAAAGTCTGAGTAGAGGAGATGAACTGATTATAACGATTGTAGATGGAAAAAAATTGCAAAATATAGATAAGAGATTAGAAAAAAGGAAAAAGGTCATTGAATCTGGTATGTATATTACGCAAACCGGAAGAACAACGGAGGAAATTGATAATGATATAAAGGAGTTGAGAAATGATGACAGATTCTAAAAAGATATTTCTGGATACAGCTCCCTTAATTTTTTTGATAAATGACAAACAATTAAAACAATTTCAGGAAAATCCTTGTGTTTTAGTTGGAGAACAGATGGGATAAATTCTATTGTTATTTCCCCTTTCTTATGGTAAAATGGGAAAGATAAGGAAAGACAGGAAAGAGTTTACTAGGGAAAAGCAGGAGGATGTGGTTTGATGGAAGCGTACAAGCAGGAATTTATTGAATTTATGGTAGAGAGCCAGGTGCTGAAATTTGGCGATTTTACGTTAAAGAGCGGGAGGAAGTCCCCATTTTTTATGAATGCCGGGGCTTATGTTACGGGAACGCAGCTGAGGAAGCTGGGGGAATACTATGCAAAGGCGATTTATGATAATTTCGGCCTGGAGTTTGATGTGCTGTTTGGACCGGCTTACAAGGGGATTCCGCTGGCGGTGGCTGCTTCTATGGCGATCAGCGAGCTGTATGGGAAGGATGTCCGCTACTGCTCGAACCGCAAGGAGGAAAAAGATCACGGCGATGCAGGGATTTTGTTGGGAAGCAAGTTAAAGGACGGGGATCGGGTGGTGATCATTGAAGATGTGACGACCTCGGGCAAGTCCATTGAAGAAACCTTTCCGATTTTAAAGGCACAGGGAAATGTGGAGATTAAGGGGCTGATCGTTTCCTTAAACCGGATGGAGAGAGGGAAGGGCGAAAAGAGCGCTATGGACGAGATTCAGGATTTGTACGGATTTTCGACGGCGGCGATTGTCAATATGGCGGAAGTAACCGAATATCTGTACAACCGGGAGTGCCAGGGGAAGGTGCTGATTGACGACGAGATTAAGGGAAGACTTGACGCATATTATGCACAGTATGGGGCAAAATAAGTGATTAGCAGGTTTGTGAATATTGAACACAGAAGAAAGAACAGAACTTTGGACCGAAGTTGAAACTGAAACGGTAAATATAAGGAGTGTCAGGATGAATAATAATGAGCGTTTATATAAAACCATGAGAAATTCCGGTGCGGGCGCAGTGGCGATGGGGATTGTGATTGCCACGGTGGGGCTGACGGTAGGGACGATTTCGATTATTATGGGTGCTTTTCTGTTAAAACGGAAATCGGAAATTGAATTTTAGTGTTGCTGTGAACGTGTGAACAGTTACATTTTAGTCGCTGGAGATTTTATGATAAGACATACAACAAAACACCAGAAGATGGGCTGGGTGCTGTTTTTAATGTACCTGGCTCTGCTGGTGTATTTTCTGTTTTTTGCTGAGTCCTTTGGGCGAACCGATCCAAAGACTCGGGGTTATTCGTATAATCTGGTTCCGTTTAAGGAGATTTCCAGGTTTTGGATTTATCGGGAGAAGCTGGGCATTCGGGCAATGATGTTAAATATCGTTGGAAATATTGTGGCATTTATGCCCTGCGGTTTTTTCCTTCCCATTGTCAGCCGGAGAAGTAAGAAATGGTATAACACGGTGATCATCAGCTTTACGTTCAGCCTGTTTGTGGAAACGATCCAGCTGATTTCCCGGGTGGGCAGTTTTGATGTGGATGATCTGCTGTTAAATACGGCTGGAGGGATTCTTGGGTTTGTGCTTTATTGTATCGTACAGCAGATGCGTATTTGGAGGCGGAAGTATGCCAAAAGGAAATAGAAATCGATATTATGTAAATTATGTTCGTAAACCCCTGGCAAAACGGGGGTTTTATGCGATTGGGGCAACGGGGGTGAGCCTGGTGTTTTTCGGCTCCGTCCTGGGCCTTGCCGTAAAATCCCAGGGCCATGTGCCGTTAAATGTAAGCGCGATGGCATTTTCCAGTTTCTTATTTGCCCTCTGCGGGATGTTTTTTGGGATGCGGGCATTGTTTGAAAAGGAGAAAAATTATATCCTGGCAAAGCTGTCTATTTTTTTGGATGGGCTGTTAGTTCTGGTGTGGGTGATTGTGATGGGGATTGGGCTTGGTGTGATTCGTTAAAAGAATGACAATGTTCTGGGATATAAAAAATTGAATAATTGAATAAGAGAAAGTATTGATAAAAATATTGTTATCAGAAAGGAAAGTGCAGGAATGAAGGTTTGGGAGTTTTGGAAGGAGGACAATGCCAAGGTGCTTGAGCGCTATGTACTGTCCATGGAAAGAATTGAAGATATCCGAAAAGAAAGGACGGTAGAGGAACCTTATCGTCGTTTTTTTGTGCAGATGGCGGAGTTTTCCTGTCTGCTTAAAGAGTTAATGGAAAAGCTGCAGAGCGGGGAACTGGAAAAGGCAGAGCTTTCGGTTTTGCAGGATTGGAATAAGCGGCTCTACCAGGATATTTTACCGGAAAATTATGGGAAGAGCTATGGAAATCCGGCTTATGCCGCGGCGGAACTTGGTTTGGAGATGGGGCAGCTTTTATCTTTTCTCTATGCGGAAATCCGCTGCAATATTGCCTGGGTTTATGAGGGACGGCTTTTGCCGGTTACAGCAGCAAATGAGGCGCTGATTGAGATTTATAATCTGTTTGAAGAGGGACTTCCAAGGGCACAGGAGGTTCGGGATGTGCTTTACTGGTATGTGAGTGATTATGCGGACCAGACGGTTTCGCACTGGGTAAAGGATCGGTTAAACTCCGGGCAGAGCCTGGCAAAGGATATTGTGATGGAGGGGGATTTGTCGGATCTGCGGTATCTGTACCGGTTTGGCGAGTATATTTCTCCGTCGGAGCTGGGGGTTGCTAAGTATTTGAATACATTGCCCCAGGAAACGATTAATGCTATGGCAGATACCTATGTGGAGGGGTATCGCAAGGGCTTTGAAACCATGGGACGGGATTTGTCGAAGAAAAAGACGGTGCTGATTCGCTACGAGGTGGGGTTTGAGCGGATGATCCGGCGGGCTGTGGAGGGATTTAGAAAGCTTGGGCTGGAGCCGGTTTTTGCCCGTGCTGCGATATCGATCTTAAACCGCAATCCCAACCGAAAAGTGGGCTGGTATTCTTCTTCGCCCAACAAGCAGTACGACTATGATCACCGCTATGATTATGCGATTTTTATGGGGAATGCGATTAAGGAGAGGAAGCTCTCGGTGCTGCGCTCTGCTTTAGAGGAGAATAAGGAGGCAGCTTCCTGGTATTCGGGCCCGGCGGTGGTGGAAACCTTTGGCGAGGCGGGCTTTGTGCCGGAAAATAAGGCGGAGGCGCTTTCATTGTCGGCGCATCAGGAAGAGGTGGTTCGGAGTTTGAATAATGAGGTTACGCGGCTGATGAACCAGTACATTCCTGAGGAGGAAACCAGCTTTACCATTATCGCTTTCCCAAGGCCGGAGATTGGGGAGGACTTTGAGGCGATATTTAAGGAAATCATTGCTATCAATACGCTGGATTATGCGATGTACCAGGAGATTCAGCAGGTGATTATCGACGCTTTGGATAAGGCCGAGGCTGTGGAGATTAAGGGGAAGGGGAAGAACTGTACGGATCTTAGGGTGGCCCTGCATCCATTGTCCGACCCGGAGAAGGAAACGAAATTTGAAAACTGTGTGGCGGATGTGAATATTCCTCTGGGTGAGGTCTTTACCTCGCCGAAGCTTGCGGGAACGAATGGGACGCTGTTTGTGGAGAATGTGTACATCGGCGAGTTTCAGTTTAAGAATCTGAAGATGGAGTTTGCGGACGGGATGGTGAAGGAATTTACCTGTGAAAATCTGGCAGATGAAGAGGAGAACCGGAAGCTGGTTAAGCAGGTGATTATGAAAAACCATGACACGCTGCCCCTGGGGGAATTTGCCATTGGGACGAATACGACGGCCTATGCGATGGGAAGGAAGTACGGGATTGTGGACCGGCTGCCGATATTGATTGTGGAGAAGATGGGGCCGCATTTTGCCGTGGGCGATACCTGCTACAGCTGGGCCGAGGATGCGCCGATGTTTAATCCCGACGGAAAAGAGATGATTGCCAGGGAGAATGAGGTTTCGGCACTGCGGAAGACCGATGTTGCAAAGGCGTATTTCAGCTGCCATACGGACATTACGATTCCTTATCATGAGCTGGATTCGATTGTGGCTTATGGAAAAGAGGGAAATGGAGTGGATATTATCCGGGACGGAAGGTTTGCGCTGAAAGGGACAGAGGAATTGAATCGGGCGTTGGAAGGAGTAGATGGTTGATTTATAATTTTCCCCGCATATGCGGGGGTGCTCCTAGATAGTATGAAAAGATTGGTTGAAATGATTGTTTTCCCTGCATACGCAGGGGTAATCTGTGGGTAAGATTATAAAAAATTTAAAGTAATAAAATTTGGACAATATGTACAAAAAAACAGATATTTTTATATGTAATGACATGGTTGCAAAAGAATTATTTTTATGTTAAATTAAAAAATAATAGATAATATGATAAGATAAAATAATTTTAAGAAAAAGGTAGAGTACTATGGATAGAAATGTAAATATAATTGTCGGTTTAAATCATGAGAAAATTGTTTTGATTAATGATATTTGTTTTAAGGGGAAAAAGAGAGAAGATTGGAAAGAAGTAGAACATTATCTTAAAGAATATGTTGGAAAATCTTATAAAATTGAAGAATCATCGGAAAAGATATTTATTTCCAGCAGTTTTCCGGATGAGTATGCAGGTTCTGAAAGCAGACTTGCTTTGAAAGGTGCTGTTGCAAAAGCCAAGGCCAATGCAGTGCAAGGGATTCCAGAACTAATTCAGATTGCTACAAATGTGGAATACTCAGAAAATACAAAAAAGAAACATGAGAAGGATGCAAAGTATGGATGGTATCGATATGATGTTCGGTTTGCTTTGCCGGTATATCATGATAAAAGTGGAGAGGTTTGTTATTACAATGTTTTTTTCGCACGGATGTTGGTACGCCATGACGCAGATGGAAAGAAATATCTTTATGATTTATTAGCAATAAAAAAAGAAACGAGCAGCCCGCTTGAGTAAAAACTGTACGGTGAAAACCCATCTCTTTTGTAAGCATCATAGCAGAGAGTTGAAATTTTGTCAATAGAAAAACGGAAATTTTCTGAATTATCCAATAAAAGATAATATCCAAATTATAATATGGAAGGGGGGTATCTCAAAATGAAAATTTCACATGAGATGAAATTAATGATTGCAAAATCAGGTGCGAAAAATAAATGGCTTCCGCTTTGGATGCATGCAATGGATACTGCAAATGTAATCATTGAACTTATACATAAGCGGTATTTATCACTTTCAGAATTATGCGGAATGTCTTTCAGTGAGTTTAAGAAGCTTGCCATATTGTTGGCCTATCTGCACGATATTGGAAAACTTACACCACTTTTTCAATCTAAGATATTAAAAGCTTTGCCAGCAAGGCGTTCTTTGTTTGAGCATTATGGTATTTGTAATATTGATGAAAATTTTAAAAATAAAGATAAATCTCATCATACAAAATGCGGGGAAGCTATATTGTTGGATTTTGGTTTTCCAAAAGGCTTTTCTTCCATTGTTGGTGCACATCATGGTATGCCTTCTGGCAATGTGTTTATCTCCACCCAAAATTATCCTTTCCATTTTTGGGGTAAACCCTTAGATCGTGAGCTATGGAGCCGGTTATATCAGGAATGGGTGAATTTTTCTTTGGAACAGGCAGGGTTTGGTGAAATTTCTGAGATTCCAGTACTTAGCAAGAAAGCAGAAGTTTTGTTATCGGCATTTTTGATTATGGCAGACTGGCTGGCTAGTAATCAAACAAATTTCCCTTTATTGGATGAAGACGTAATTTTATCGGAAGATGAGTATCCGAAAAATCGCTGTGCCAAAGCTTTTGAAAAACTAAAATTGCCCGAATCGTGGGAACCGAATCAGGTACGGATCTTGGATGAGGATTTTCAAACACGTTTTGGATTTTCCATGCACAGGATGCAAAAAGATATTATTACTGCAGTGGAAAATTGTACAAAACCGGGCTTGTTTATTTTAGAAGCACCGATGGGGACAGGGAAAACAGAGGCTGCTCTTGCGATTGCAGAAATTCTCTCTGTAAAATGTAATAAAACAGGTCTGTATTTTGGACTTCCGACCCAGGCGACGGCGAATGGTATTTTTGAACGGGTGGTGCAGTGGGCCAAGATACAGTCATATGATGCTGTGCATAGCATAAACCTGGCACATGGCAACGCAGAATTTCAGCCGATTTTTGCAGAATTAAAAAATGATAGCGAACTGCAGACGGATTTTGACGGGGAAAGCGGGCTAGTGGTAAATTCATTTTTCAGCGGCAGCAAGACATCACTTTTATCTGATTTTGTCGTGGCCACTGTGGATAAATTACTGATGTCTGCCCTGAAAAAGAAACATGTTATGCTGCTGCATCTGGGGCTTTCTCAAAAGGTGGTGATTGTCGATGAATGTCATGCTTATGATGCTTATATGAACCAATATCTTGATACGGTTTTGGCTTGGATGCACGAATATCAAGTCCCTGTAATTTTGCTTTCCGCGACGCTTCCTTCCAGCAGGCGAAAGAAGCTGATAGAGGCATATTTCAATGATAAAAATAAAAAGGTTGAAATTCTCGAAGTGCCCTATCCACGTCTTACTTTTACTGATGGCAGTGAAATCGTTGCAAAAGCACTGCCAAAGGGGAGTAAGGACAAGAGAGTATCCATAATTCGTGGTAATGATGATATGGCTGTTAAGAAAATTACAGATGCAGTGCGTGCGGGTGCATGTGTTGGCATAATATGTAACACAGTTTTGCGAGCACAGTATTTTGCTGAAATTGCCCGTAAGGTGGCAGGTGCAAATGTTATTCTATATCATGCACAATATATTATTCCCGACAGGATGGAACGGGAAGAAATGTTGAAAAAGGTAATAGGAAAAGGATCAACTGCGGATATCCGTAAAGGTGTGGTAGTTATTGGAACACAGGTTCTTGAGCAATCGCTGGATATTGATTTTGATCTTTTGATTACGGATCTTTGTCCTATGGATCTTCTGATTCAAAGAATTGGGCGGCTTTGGCGTCATTCCCGAACTGACCGACCAGGCAAATGTAAAAATGCAGAATGTATTGTTTTGGGGATGGAGGAACTTGAAGAGGCTTCAAAGCATATTTATACAGAATGGCTGCTGCTGCGTACCCAAAAACTTCTTCCTGACCATATTGCAATTCCGGGAGATATTGATTTTCTTGTGTATGAAACTTATCGGGAGGCAGAACCTGATGGGGAAGAGGAAAAAGCTGCTTTTAGAAAGTATATTGATTTACAGGAAGAAAAAAAGAATAGAGCAAAGGGTTTTAAGATGGCACCACCAGAGGAAAGGAGAAGGGGTAGTAATCTTCATGGCTGGCTTTCTAATTCTGCTGAAGATAATGAAAACAGTGCGCTTGCTACAGTACGTGACAGTGCATTTTCTATAGAAGTTCTTGTTTTGATACAAGATAAAAATGGTATGCTGGAAATGCTGCCATGGCAGACTGATGGAAAGAAATATTCTCCCTATAGTTGTCCAGAAGAAGATGATTGCCGACGTATTGCACAGCAGAAACTTAGGCTTCCGGCAAGATTTTGCTATGATATTAATATTAACAGGACGATAAGAGAATTGGAAGAAATGGATAAGCATTTAAAGGGATTTTTAAAGTCCCGTTGGCTGGAAGGGCAGCTTGTGCTTCTTTTAGATGAAAGCCTTAGTGCAGAACTTTGTGGAGTTAAAGTTACTTATTTGCAGGAGAGCGGGTTTACCTATTTAAAGGATGAACTTGAGGAAGAAAATTAAGGATAGAAAGGGGAAGCATGAACGATAAAGCGTTTAATTTACTTGATGAGCCGTGGATAAAGGTAGTTGATAAGGATTGTGGGATACATGAAGTATCATTAATTGAACTATTTCATCAGGCACATATTTATAGAGATTTGTGTGGTGAGTTGCCAACGCAGGATTTTGCTGTGTTGCGAGCATTACTTGCTGTTTTGCATACAGTGTTTTCACGGTATGATATGATTGGAAATGAGATGCCATTGAATGGTTATGATGATGCGCTGGATCGATGGGAAGAATTGTGGAATGAAAAAAGGTTTTCAGTGGAAGTAATCACAAATTATCTTGAATCTCAACGTGAAAATTTTTATTTATTTCATCCAGAAAGGCCATTTTATCAATGTGAGCACGCGAAGGTAGGTACAGAATATTCTGCTTCAAAACTTAATGGAAGTTTATCGGAAAGCAGTAATAAACTTCGTCTTTTTTCAGGGATGAGTGGGAAAGAAAAAGAAGAAATGTCTTTTGCTGAAGCAGTGCGTTGGCTGTTGTATGTTAATGCTTATGATGATACATCGGCAAAACCTTCAAAGGAATCGAAAGAACGGGGAATTAAATTGCCATCGACAGGAGCTGGATGGCTTGGAAAATTAGGAATTGTATTTATTGCCGGAGATAATCTGTTTGAAACACTTATGCTTAATTTAATTTTGCTGAATGAAAATGGTGAACTTTTTGAAAAAGAAACCCCGATATGGGAGAAGAAAGAAATTCCTGATGGAGAGCGTGTACAAATTCCGCAGCCAGATAATTTGTCTGCATTGTATACGTTACAGTCAAGGCGCTTGTATCTGAATAAAAAAGGGCAGAAAGTTACAGGTTATTATTTATTAGGCGGGGATTTCTTTGACAGGGAAAACGCTTTTATTGAACCGATGACGGTTTGGAAAAATGCAGACCGTAAAAAACCAAATAATTTTATACCACAGCGCCATGATTGTTCAAAACAGTTCTGGAGAGAATGTCCGGCAGTTATTTTCAATGATGATGGGAATAGACAGCCAGGAATTATTTTGTGGATAAAAAGATTGGAGGAAGAGGGAATACTTAAAACTTCTTTCCTGAATATTCGAATAGTATCTGTACAATATGGGGATAAGGATTTTTATGTTACTAATGTTTTTTCGGATTCTCTTCAAATACCTGCTTCTTTGATTTTAAAAAGAAACGGTGGATGGAAACAAATGGTCCTGAACAGTATTAGTTTTTGTGATGTTGTTTCCAAAAAGGTCTGGTCATTTGCAAAAGAGGTCAATTTGGCTTCCGGTGGCAGTAATAATACAAAAGAAAGTAAGGGAACTTCCGCGTTTTTTGCAGAAAATAAGAAAGCTGATTTTTATCATCGCATTGATGTTCCATTTAGACGATGGCTTTATAAGCTTAATCCTGAAGTGGATGATGTCGGGGAAAAACAGAGTGCATGGCGAAAAGAATGTGCTGCCATAGCGAGGCAGTTGGGAGATGAAATGATACAACAGACAAATACAGAAGCGATATTTGGAAGAACAAAATCGAATTCTGATGACAAGAAGACAAATGAATCATTTTCAGCGGCAAGAGCAATGAATCGCTTTTTAATTGGGTTAAGTATTGCGGTAAATTCATAACAGGGAGGTGGTAAATAAAATGGATGAAAAAATGGAAATTGGTAAATATGTAAGGACACAAATAAGATTACTTGCAGAGAATGACAGAAAGCTGGAAGAGAGCAGTTCAAAAGCCCGTTTGGCGCAGCTTCGCAGGGGAATTGGAAAGAAACCGGGGGAACTTCCAGAATTGTGGGGCAGCTTTTTAAGCAATTTGTCTGAAGAACTGATGAGTAAAAATAATGAACCTTCTTATGCGGAATGGGCTATTTATACGGCATTAACCCTTTTTTCTCTTCATCAGCAAGGTCATTCGGAGCCAATGCATGCAGAGGGTAAAGAAAATCATTTTGGCCGGGCAGTGAGAATACTAGTGCATAATGAAGATGATGAGGAAAACATAAGGAAGAAACTTAGTATTGCAGCACGTTCTGATGATATGACAGAACTTTCTTATCATCTAAAGACAATAGTGAAGCTGCTTGAAAACAATGATATTAAGCTTGATTATGTGGATCTGGCAAAAGATTTGTATGGGTTTCAATTTGAAAGCAATGTGGATGAAGTCCGGCTGAAATGGGGGCAGGATTTTTACTATAAGGCAAAGACAGATGACAAGGGAAAGGATGAAAGTGATGAAGAATAATTTATATCTGGACATTCATGTTTTACAAAATGTTCCTCCGAGTTGTATTAACCGTGATGATACAGGCAGTCCAAAAACAGCAAAATATGGAGGTGTGGTAAGAGCAAGAGTTTCTTCACAGTCATGGAAGCATGAAATGAGGAAAATGTTTAGAGAAATATTAAGTAAAGAAGAGGTAGGTATTCGTACAAAAAAAGTTGTCCAAATGCTTGTTGATGTGATGAAAGAAATCGACGGTAATATTGGAGATGAAGAAGCAGATAAACTTGCGTTAAATGCATTGGGAAATGCGGGAATAAAAATAGACAAGGACGGGGCATCACCTGTATTGATGTTTTTCAGTGCAGCACAGGCAAGGGCATTGGCGAATCTTGCAATCAATGGAAGTAAAGATAAAAAAGAATATCAGAATGTATTGAAGGAATCCCCTTCTATCGATATGGCTCTTTTTGGCAGAATGGTAGCGGCTGATCCATCCTTGAATTTTGATGCTGCTGCACAGGTTGCCCATGCAATTTCTACACATGCAGTACACAATGAGTATGATTATTTTACTGCTGTTGACGATTTAAATCAGGATGAAGAATCAGGGGCCGGACATTTGGGAACCGTAGAGTTTAACTCGTCAACACTTTACCGATATGCAACGGTAAATATTGCCGAACTTCAGAAACATCTGGGTTTACAGACGGATATTGCTGTGAAATGTTTTGTCCAGGCATTTATTAAATCCATGCCGACAGGAAAGCAAAATACATTTGCAAATCGGACACTTCCTGATTATGTGTATGTTGCACTGCGAACCGATCAGCCAGTTAATCTTGTTGGTGCATTTGAAAAGCCGGTTTCTGGTAAGAATGGTTACTTGGAAGAATCAGAAAATAAGTTTAAGGAATATGCGGCCTCTATCTATAAAAAATTTGCATGTATGCCCGAAAAAATCTGGGAACTTGGAGAGAAAGATATTATACAGATCTTGGAGGAAGTGAAAGCTACAGTAAAGGAAAAACTGTCTGAAAGAGAGGGTGAATAATATGCCAACTCTGCTTTTAAGACTGGCGGCACCCTTACAGTCGTGGGGAAGCAGTTCTAAATTTGAGATAAGAACAACAGAAAAAATGCCAACAAAAAGCGGTGTTGTAGGAATGTTGGCAGCGTCATTGGGATGGGGAAGAGATGCTAATCTGGCAGAATTAAATGTGCTCAAATTTGGAATCCGTGCTGACCGGGAAGGTGAGGATATTACGGATTTTCATACCGTGCATTCTGAAAAAAGTTCATATGTCACTTATCGGCACTATCTATCGGATGCTATATTTTTGGCAGGATTAGAGGGAGAAGAAGGACTTTTAAAAAATCTGGAAACTGCTTTACAAAATCCTCGTTATCCTTTATTTTTAGGTCGGAGATCTTGCCCTCCTACTCTGCCGATTGTTCTTGGAATTCGTAATCTTCCTCTGGAAACTGCGCTTCGCAAAGAGGCACCGCTTGTTGAGAAACCTAATCATATACTGCGCATATGGCTAGAAACCGATGATAGTTATGCAGCTATGATACAGGATGTAGCTGTATCCTTTAGTCCAGCCAGACGGATTTACGGTTACCGCAAATTTAAGGAATCTTTTGAGGAATGTAATCAAAAAGAAACCGAGCATGATGCAATGTCGGAATTGGGGTGATGTTATGTATTTATCACGGGTAATGCTGAATACTTCGCTTCGGAAAACAATGAAAGCATTGGTATCTCCAAGCATATTTCATGGTGCGATAGAAAGTTCATTTGACGGTGTAAGGGCACGAAGGCTTTGGAGAATTGATGATTTGCATGGAAAAAAATATATATTGATATTGAGTGAATCTGTACCAGATTTAAAAGCGTTTGCAGAACAATTTGGATATGCTGATAAGTACGAAACAAAAGATTATTCGCCGCTTTTAGACAGAATTACAAACGGTGGGAAGTGGCAGTTCAGGCTGACAGCTAATCCGGTAGTTTCCAAATCACATGGAAAAATTATGGCACATATTACACCTGAATATCAAAAAAAGTGGCTTGGCAATCGTGCAGAAAAATTGGGATTTTTTTTAGACGAAGCTGAATTTCAGACGGTACAGTCAAAATGGTATGATTTTTATAAAAAGAACAATGCGGAAACATCGAGAGTATGTTTGCTTTCCGTAACATTTGAGGGAGTTCTTACCATAACAGATGCAGATAAATTCAGAGAAACACTTTGCCAGGGAATAGGAAGAGAAAAAGCATATGGACAAGGTATGCTGACCGTTGTAAAATGTAAAGAAATAAAAGATTATTGACCATGAATATTATACCCATCCGGGCACTCGTGAATTCAAATCCCTTCGGGATGGACGGACTGTGTCCGATAAGGTATAACTTTACTGGTGTTTTTTGCAGAAAGGTGGTTGATAAAATGCAAAATAATGTTGGGATGATAAAGCCAGAACTGACGGAATTGCCACAAATAAGTGATAGAATGTCATTTATCTATCTGGAGCATTGTGTTGTTAATCGTGAAGACAGTGCAATAAAAGTTACGGATATGAGGGGGGATGTATTTATTCCTGCAGCTGCAATAACGATACTGCTGTTGGGGCCTGGAACTAAAATTACGCATCGAGCAATGGAACTTATTGGTGACAGTGGCGTTGGTATTGTGTGGGTGGGGGAACAGGGGGTAAGGTATTATGCACATGGACGGGCGTTAAATTCTCATACCAAATTGCTCTTAAAACAGGCAGAACTTGTTAGTAACACCCGAAAACATTTAGGTGTTGTTCGGAAAATGTATCAAATGAGGTTTCCCAATGAGGATGTAAGCGGGCTTACATTACAGCAGCTACGGGGCAGAGAGGGAAGCAGAGTTAGGGCAACCTATAGAGAATATTCGAAAAAATGGAAGATACCATGGAAAGGCCGAGAATATGATCCTGATAATTTTATGTCTGGAACTCCTGTAAATCAGGCACTTTCTGCAGGAAATGTATGTCTTTATGGCTTGGCACATTCTGTTATTTGTGCATTAGGATGCTCAGCAGGATTAGGCTTTGTACATATTGGTCATGAGTGTTCATTTGCCTATGATATTGCGGATCTCTATAAAGCAAAAACAACTATTCCAATAGCATTTGAAATGGCAGCAAAAGTTCGTGAAGAATTTGATGATAAAACGCCACAGGATTTTTCGGGTATGGTAAGAAGGCTGTTGAGGGATGAAATTGTAAAACTACATTTACTGGAACAGATGGTGCATGATATAAAATATTTGCTTTCTGACAGTGAAAATGAGGAGAATAAAGAAGAGGAAAATGCAGTTTATCTTTGGGATAATATCAAAGATAGGGTTGAAAATGGTAAGCAGTACCGTGATGATGGAGTAGAAGATGGTAGTGATAACGATGAATAGCTGTCCGCCGAAACTGCGTGGTGATTTAACAAAATGGTTGTTTGAAATTCATACTGGTGTTTATGTTGGGCAAATCAATGCAAAAATACGAGAAAAACTTTGGAGTCGAATCTGTCAAAATATAAAAGATGGACAGGCAGTAATGGTGTATAGTTTTGCGAATGAACAGCATCTGGAATTTCGCACACATAATACATCATGGAAAATCTGTGATTTTGATGGAATTAAGCTGATGATGCATCCAAAAGAACCAGAGCAAACAGATGAGGTGCTTCAAAAGGGATTTAGCAATGCAGCAAAATATTTAATAGCAAGTAAAAGAAAAAAGAATTTTGTCAATGCGAATCAGGAATGGGTTTTTCTGGATATCGAAACAGATGGTTTGGATTTGGAAAAAAGCAGAATTATTGAATTGGCAGTACTGGTTGCTGATGAAGCAAAAATTAAATCTTCATGGAGTGCTCTGATAAAGCAAGATATAAAGTTGCAACCTAAAATAACAGAACTTACCCATATAACGAATGAAATGTTAGAAAATGGCACAGAACTTTGTAGCGCATTAGAACAGTTGAGCGATATAGTTAGAGGAAGAGTGGTTGTATGCTTTAATAAAAATTTTGATATTTCATTTTTAGAGAGAGAGTTTCGAAAAAATGGTTTTGAAAATCCGTTTGGAAAAGTAATTGATGCTTTTACATTTGCTCGAAAAAGGGTTAGAGATATAGACGATTATAAACTGGGTTCTTTGGCAAAGTATTTTGATATTTCTGGTGAGCAGCATAGAGCATTACCTGATTGTGAACTATTATATAAGGTGTTTTTAAAACTAAATGAAATATGATGGGTTTTATATTCAAAGCTAGGTATAAAGGGATCTTTTTAGTCTTTTCCCCGCGTATGCGGGGGTGATCCTTGCAAAAACCGTCAAGCCTGGCGGGAAAATGGCTTTTCCCCGCGTATGCGGGGGTGATCCTAACACAAGGCGTTATTTGTCTGCGTTTTTTACCTTTTCCCCGCGTATGCGGGGGTGATCCTATTTGAATTTTTAAAAGAAGAATATTGGAAACCTTTTCCCCGCGTATGCGGGGGTGATCCTTATTCTTCGGAAAGCTGAACGTTCTCCGCAGTCTTTTCCCCGCGTATGCGGGGGTGATCCTTCTATGTATACGCATGAAAGTATTGAACCATACTTTTCCCCGCGTATGCGGGGGTGATCCAACGCCGCAACAACACTTTCGTGTCGGGTGTAACTTTTCCCCGCGTATGCGGGGGTGATCCTTGTCCGATCTATGGTGCGTTTTATCCCCATCACTTTTCCCCGCGTATGCGGGGGTGATCCGCCATTTCCATAACCACCAAATCCATTTCCCCACTTTTCCCCGCGTATGCGGGGGTGATCCTAGGTGGTTTACGAGAGAATGGGAGAAAAGGAACTTTTCCCCGCGTATGCGGGGGTGATCCTAATCCTGAAACATGTACCACTCCGGTGAACCCCTTTTCCCCGCGTATGCGGGGGTGATCCTTATCTCTTTCAATGCCTATGACTTTTCTTTTCCTTTTCCCCGCGTATGCGGGGGTGATCCTGTTTGCGCTATGTGAAGCACTGGAAATGACACCTTTTCCCCGCGTATGCGGGGGTGATCCTTAATTTAGGTGAGCATTATGGGAATGTATCATCTTTTCCCCGCGTATGCGGGGGTGATCCCAGCTCCCAGGTAGGCGAGATGTACAACAACTCCTTTTCCCCGCGTATGCGGGGGTGATCCTAGAACGAGAACTAAACAGAATAGAGCTATACGCTTTTCCCCGCGTATGCGGGGGTGATCCCAGCCTTACAGTTAATCGCAGCGGGTATGACGCCTTTTCCCCGCGTATGCGGGGGTGATCCTATAAGGGAGAGGGTGGGGTAACTGAGGACCAGCTTTTCCCCGCGTATGCGGGGGTGATCCCACACTGGAACCCATTTTTGTGTTCCGTTTACACTTTTCCCCGCGTATGCGGGGGTGATCCTTCTGTTTCAGCGTGTCAGCGGTCAGTTGTGGGCTTTTCCCCGCGTATGCGGGGGTGATCCCTGGTAGACTTCATGGAAATTTTGCGGCAGTGGCTTTTCCCCGCGTATGCGGGGGTGATCCTGTATTCATATCTGCTAATGTTTCCGCAAACATCTTTTCCCCGCGTATGCGGGGGTGATCCCCACTGGCTGAAAGAGTTTCTTGACAATACAGACTTTTCCCCGCGTATGCGGGGGTGATCCCAATACGTGCTTTTACTGTCATAATTTTTATCCCTTTTCCCCGCGTATGCGGGGGTGATCCTGGTCTGTGAGGTTTCTGCATCATTATTGGTCACTTTTCCCCGCGTATGCGGGGGTGATCCTGTATCCAATACCTGAGTAGCCTGTAATGCCGTCTTTTCCCCGCGTATGCGGGGGTGATCCTCTGTCCCCGGCGTAGGACTTCGGCTGCTTAACCTTTTCCCCGCGTATGCGGGGGTGATCCCCTGACCGGTACAGCAGAAATCGTCTTTTCGGACTTTTCCCCGCGTATGCGGGGGTGATCCCCAACCAGCAGGAACGTTTAAGCATGGAAAACTCTTTTCCCCGCGTATGCGGGGGTGATCCCATTTCGACGCATCCGCATTCATACGGAAAGTCCTTTTCCCCGCGTATGCGGGGGTGATCCTTACAATTATGTCCAGTTGGCAGAAGCAGATATCTTTTCCCCGCGTATGCGGGGGTGATCCCCATTTGTTGGAAAAATTTGTGTTCTGAAAGCACTTTTCCCCGCGTATGCGGGGGTGATCCTAATGGCAAGACGCAGGAAACCACGCCAAGCAACTTTTCCCCGCGTATGCGGGGGTGATCCTCAACCGTATCCTGGAAATTGAATGCGGCGAAACTTTTCCCCGCGTATGCGGGGGTGATCCTTATCTGCACAAAGGTGGCAAAATGAGCCGCCGCTTTTCCCCGCGTATGCGGGGGTGATCCCTGGAAAGGTTTAGCGATTTCAACGAACAGTTCCTTTTCCCCGCGTATGCGGGGGTGATCCCTCATGTTCTGGTTAACAATGGAAAGGTAGGCACTTTTCCCCGCGTATGCGGGGGTGATCCGCGAAAAGCCCCATGGATATGTTTGAAATGAAGCTTTTCCCCGCGTATGCGGGGGTGATCCTCCGAAAGCCGTCTGCATAGTGATTTCAGAACTCTTTTCCCCGCGTATGCGGGGGTGATCCTGCGGCAGTTAAAGAATTTGATAAAGTGTCGTTCTTTTCCCCGCGTATGCGGGGGTGATCCTAACCCCCTCCTGATACCAGGCACGCGCTTTTCCTTTTCCCCGCGTATGCGGGGGTGATCCCCCATGGGGCGGCGGGCTGTCTGGGCCAGCGGGCTTTTCCCCGCGTATGCGGGGGTGATTTTTCTACAATCGCTGTTCAAAACTTCCAGATTGCCTCTTCCCTGTATATGCAAGGTTGATTTCCGGTGTATTTTTATAAGTAGTCTTTTCATGTTTTTTGGTGGATGAGGTAATGTTTCCTTTTATAACAAGATTTTGATAAGCAACTTTTCTATGTGTATGAAGGAAATATAGACTTGTTATTGAAAAAAGAGAGAAGTTAATGTATAATTAAAGGCGGAAAAAGTAATAGATTATGAATAATTAATAATAAACATTAGAATTTAATTTTAATGATAATTGAGTAAAAAGAAAATTAATTCAATAAGGAGAATATGATATGTCTTTAACGAAAAGACAGGCGAATGCTGCTATGCTTTTATTTGTAAATTCATTTGTAAAATGCAATAGTGCAATAGAACGAAAAAAAATATTTCTTGATTTTGAGGATTCCTTTGGAACAGGAATTCGTGACTGGAAAGTTATTTGTAAAGAAAAATTGGAACAACTTACATCTTCAAAAGAAATTATTGAACATTTTACTGCTCTTATCAATCGGGAATCACAAAATAAAACTAATGAATGTTTAATACGTAAACTTGTGAAATCAGATCTGACTGTAGTGTGTGAATTATTAAATTATTCATTTAATATGCACTTGACTTCCTATGATGATAATAAATTTGATAAATTTATTGAAAGCGGATATTCTTTTGTTGCTTATTGTAATGATGAAGTTATAGGTGTTTTATTAGGTTATTTAATTCCTGATTTGAGTATGGATGCAGTGTATATAGACGCTGTTGCTGTATCAGAAAATATGCGAGGCTGTGGTATAGGTAAAAAATTAATTTCAGAAGTTTCAAAAAGTGCATTGTCTAATGGTGTACATTTATTAAAGCTTCATACAGATAGAACAATAGAAGCATACCAAATTTATAAACATTTGAAATTTGAAGAAAGCAAATTTGCGCTGATGAAGAAATATATTCTCTAATTGGAAATACCAAAAGATATTTTCTGTTCGTACTGCGTAAATATAAATGGTTGTGTATACTAGAATCACTGTAGGAATGTAATTGTATGATGAAAAGAGTATTGTTTTATGGAAATATATGGTGAAGGCAGATATGTGTTTATTAGAAAATTGATAGAAGATGATTATCCTTTATACAGAGAAATTAATTATTCTCATTTTGCTTATAAAGAGATATTTACTGAAAAATTTATCCAGGGAATTTGGGAAAGGGTGAATAGTTTCAATGTTTTGGGGTGTGCTATTATTGAAAAAAAGACAGGAACAATATGTGGGTTCTGTCAACTTGGGAGTATAAAAACAAGTACACCTGAAATAGGAATTGATATAAGAGATGGCTACATGGGAAGGGGGTATGCCCAAGAAGCCATTAAATTATTGATAAGTTATGCCAGTCAGCATTTTAAGATAGATTATTTTATCTGGAAAACGGATACAGTTAATTCTGTTAGCCAACATATAGTTAAAAAATTAGGTGGTGAACTTATTTCAGAAGAACCAACAATGAAACAATGGATTATTGATTTTGGAAAGGAAAAAGGATTTTTAAAAGAGGAAGATATTTCTTATGTGAGTACCTACAAAATAGAAAAATACACCGTTTCGGACGAAGTAAACTCATCCTGAAAGGATTTGAGTTCACAAGTGTCTGGATGGGTATAATAACATAGTCTTATAGAATCGGAGAATGAAGATGAAAACAATTATCATTTACGAATCTACCCATCATGAAAATACGAAAAAACTGGTGGATGCGATTGTAAAAAAATATGGGATAAAAGCAGCAGATATTGATGAAGCAGAAAAGATGGATTTGTCTTCCTATGACTTGATTGGGATAGCATCTGGTGTGGCATTTGGGAAGTTTTATCAAAAAACAGAAGGCTTTGTTGCTAAGAAACTGCCAAAGGGAAAGAGGGTTTTCTTTCTGTATACCTGCGGAAGGGATAATGGAAAATATGCTGCTTCTGTTTCTGCCAGTGCAAAGGCAAGGAACTGTACTGTGGCAGGGGTTTATGGATGTCAGGGTTTTGATACCTTTGGCCCGTTTAAGTTCATTGGAGGGGTAGCTAAAGGCCATCCTACCCAGGATGAAATTAATGCTGCGGTGAATTTTTTTGCAAACTTGTGTTAAACTTGGAACAGGTAGGGCTGCTGTTCACATAGATTTGTGCATTTGCTGTGCTGAATGTATGGTGAATGCATGTGAACAATAATCAGGTAAGATCGTGGGAGGTATTTTTTATGAGTTACTTTCCATTAATGAGTCAGTATGCTCTATCCTCGCTTTCCATGTACAGGAATCTTCAAAACTCAGAGAGAATTAACGGATGCAGGAGGACTCTCTGAGTTTTTCTATTTTAAAAAACTTGAAAAGCAAAATTTGGAGAGAGAATCGTTAAAATAAAGAAAGGATTGACAGGCAGACGAAAAAACAGTATGCTTATTGATAAGTAAAATAAAAATAGTTATTGTATTTTATTAGTAATACTTATAAGAAATATTGAAAAAGGTAATAAGATTTTTTTATTGTTACTGGGCTGTGGGAATGAATGGAGCAAAAAGCCCGTTTCGTAATCGATTTTCATGGATTTTGCCTGTTACTATGAGTGCATGTGAATAGTAACGATGAAAGCAATAATGAGAGCTAAGAAAGGAGCAATTATGGCAAAGGTTGGTATTGTGATGGGCAGCGATTCGGATATGCCGGTGATGGCGAAGGCTGCGGAGATTTTGGACGAGTTAGGTGTGGATTATGAGATGACGATTATTTCCGCACACCGTGAACCGGATATTTTCTTTGCATGGGCGAAGGCTGCAGAAGAGAAGGGGATAGAGGTAATTATTGCAGGTGCAGGGAAGGCAGCGCATCTTCCGGGGATGTGTGCCGCGATTTTCCCGCTTCCGGTGATTGGGATTCCGATGAAAACTTCCGATCTGGGCGGCGTGGATTCCCTGTATTCGATTGTGCAGATGCCCTCGGGGATTCCTGTGGCGACCGTGGCGATTAACGGCGGGGCCAATGCAGGAATTCTGGCAGCAAAGATCCTGGCGGTTTCGGATAAGGAACTGCGTGCCCGTCTTAAGGATTATTCGGAAAAGCTGAAAAATGATGTGGTGAAGAAGGCCGAAAAGCTGGAAGAGGTTGGGTATCAGGAGTATTTAAAAGGGATGAAAAAGTAAGCTGCTGTGTGAAGAGGCAGGAACGCAGATGCAGGCAGCATAAACCAAAGGTAAAGGATGAAGCGGTGAAACGTGCACAGAATGGAGGAAATGATGGATTACAGACAGGCAGGAGTGGATATTGAGGCCGGATATAAGTCGGTGGAATTGATGAAGGAGCATATTAAAAAGACGATGCGCCCGGAGGTTTTAGGGGGAATCGGCGGGTTTTCCGGGGGATTTTCTCTGGCTCCGTTTATGGGAATGGAAAAGCCGACCCTGCTTTCCGGGACGGACGGCGTGGGGACGAAGTTAAAGCTGGCGTTTTTAATGGATAAACATGATACCGTGGGGATTGACTGCGTGGCGATGTGCGTAAACGATGTGGCCTGTGCGGGCGGCGAGCCGTTGTTTTTCCTGGATTATATTGCCTGCGGAAAGAATTTTCCCAAGAAGATTGCGACGATTGTCAGCGGTGTGGCTGAGGGGTGCAGGCAGGCCGGTGCGGCGCTGATTGGCGGGGAAACGGCGGAGATGCCGGGATTTTACCCTGAGGATGAGTATGATCTTGCCGGTTTTGCGGTGGGCATTGCTGACGAGAAGGCGATGATTACCGGCGCGGATCTGGCGGCTGGCGACGTGTTGATCGGCATGGCTTCTTCCGGGGTTCACTCGAATGGATTTTCCCTGGTTCGCAAAGTATTTGCGCAGGAGATGACGAAGGAAGGTCTGGAAACGTATTACGATGAACTGGGGATGACCCTGGGTGAGGCCCTTCTTGCGCCGACGAAGATTTATGTTAAGGCGCTGAAGGAAGTGAAGGCGGCAGGCGTGAAGGTGAAGGCGTGCAGCCATATTACGGGCGGCGGTTTTTATGAAAATGTGCCGCGGATGTTAAAGGACGGCGTGCAGGCGGTGATTGAAAAGGACAGCTACCCGGTTCCGCCGATTTTTGGCCTGCTTGCGAAGAAGGGAAATATCGAAGAGAAGATGATGTATAATACCTATAACATGGGTATCGGCATGATTGTAGCGGTTGCGCCGGAAGATGAAAAAGCGGCGAAGGCGGCTATCGAGGCAGCCGGGGAAAAGGCGTATGTGATTGGCTCCATAAAAGAGGGAGAGAAGGGTGTCGTGTTATGTTAAGAATCGGTGTGCTGGTTTCCGGCGGCGGGACGAATCTGCAGGCGATTTTCGATGCCATGGACAGCGGAAAGATTAGAAATGCCAGGGTTGAGGTCGTGATCAGCAATAATGAGGGGGCCTATGCCCTGGAGCGGGCGAAGAGGCACGGCGTGGACGGCCTGTGCATTTCGCCGAAGAACTTTGCGGATCGAGAGCAGTTTTACCGGGCGCTTTTGGATAAGCTGGAAGAGTATTCGTTAGATTTAATTGTGCTGGCAGGCTATCTGGTGACGATTCCGCCGGCGATGATTGCCCGGTATAAAAACCGGATCATTAATATTCACCCTTCACTGATCCCGTCATTCTGCGGTGTGGGCTATTACGGGCTGAAGGTGCACGAGGCGGCATTGGCGCGGGGCGTGAAGATTACCGGGGCGACGGTGCATTTTGTGGATGAAGGGATGGATTCCGGGCCGATTATCCTGCAAAAGGCAGTGGAAGTTCTGCCGGGGGATACGCCGAAGGTATTGCAGCAGCGGGTGATGGAACAGGCGGAGTGGGTGATTCTTCCACAGGCGATTGATAGGATTGCAAATGGGGAGATTGAAGGATAGTGATAGAATTTTACGTGTGTTTTGCATACCTGTTGTACCCAAAGGGCAGGATGGGCTGTGAACGTGCGAACAGTAACGTAAACGATGTACAGAACGGAGGAAGCGATGAAGGTTTTAATTGTGGGCAGCGGCGGAAGGGAACATGCGATTGCCTGGAAGGTGGCGCAGAGTGCGAAGGTGGATAAGATTTACTGTGCGCCGGGCAATGCGGGAATCAGCGAGTTTGCCGAGTGTGTTCCGATTGGCGCGATGGAGTTTGAGAAGCTGGCGGCATTTGCGAAGGAAAAGGAAATCGATTTGACCGTGATCGGCATGGATGATCCTTTAGTCGGCGGCGTGGTGGATGTGTTTGAGCGCGAAGGACTTAAGGTGTTTGGGCCGAGGAAGAATGCGGCGATTCTGGAAGGCTCGAAGGCATTTTCCAAGGATCTGATGAAAAAATACGGGATTCCCACGGCAGCTTATGAAACGTTTAACCGGGCGGAGGACGCGCTGTCTTATGTTGAAAAGGCCGAAATGCCGGTGGTGTTAAAGGCGGACGGTCTGGCGCTGGGAAAAGGCGTCCTGATTTGCAATAACCTCGACGAGGCGAAGGCGGGAATCAAGGAACTGATGCAGGATAAGAAATTTGGTTCTGCCGGGGACTGCATCGTGATTGAGGAGTTTATGACCGGGCGTGAGGTGTCCGTGCTTTCGTTTGTGGACGGGAAAACCATTCGGATCATGACTTCGGCGCAGGATCATAAGCGTGCGGGCGACGGGGATACAGGCTTAAATACCGGCGGGATGGGAACATTTTCGCCAAGCCCGTTTTATACAGAGGAAGTGGATGCTTTCTGCAAAGAGCACATCTATCAGAAAACCGTGGACGCCATGGCAGCGGAGGGCCGGGAGTTTAAGGGAATTATCTTCTTTGGGCTGATGCTGACCGAAAAGGGGCCAAGAGTTCTGGAATATAACGCCCGCTTCGGCGACCCGGAAACCCAGGTGGTGCTTCCACGGATGAAGAATGATATCGTGGAGGTCTTTGAAGCCTGCGTGGACGGAAGGCTTGATGAAGTGGAACTGGAATTTGAGAACAATGCCGCGGTCTGCGTGGTGCTCGCCTCCGCGGGCTATCCGGTGGAGTATAAGAAGGGCTATCCGATTTCGGGGCTTGAAGCTTTTGCAAAAGAGGACGGTTATTTTGTGTTCCATGCAGGGACGAAATTTGCAGAGGACGGAAAAACCTTTTTAACCAACGGAGGCAGGGTTTTAGGCGTTACCGCGACAGGAGAGGACTTAAAAAAGGCAAGGGAAAACGCCTACCGGGCAACGGAGTGGGTTTCCTTTGAAAATAAATACATGCGCCATGATATCGGGAAGGCGATTGATGAAGCGTAGGTGAGCGTGGGTTTGCACAATACTTAAACAAAAGTGGTTAATACCAACAGAGAACACGCCGAATTTGACTAACGCTCTAAAGTCCGAAAAGCCAGTGTTTATGCGGCTTTCCGGGCTTTTTCTTTGCGCCGTGACATGATTATGATATTATTTTTTTTGAGCCAGCGTAGAGCCAGGGCATGAAAGCCGGGTTGATTTGCTTTGGTTGATTTGGTACTTTGACAACTCCTGTAAATGTAAAATTTTGGTTTTTTTATTATTCTAAGGTTCCCACCAGGCTTTTACATGCATAAATTTTTAGTAGAAGCTTCTGAAGGTGTTAAGAAACCTGTTTAAATGATTAAAAGATGATTTAAAGAAGCCGGCTGCACAGAAACTGCAGAAAAAGCAAAAAAGTAACAAAAAGCTTTATTTTTTCCGACTTCTGGAAACAGAAAAAATTGACATGTGCACTCCCTTTCTGCTACAATAGAGGAAATTACGTTACTGCAAACCATGCGAATAATAGCGTAATTGCCAGGATGTGTATAACTTGGATTGCCGGGGGTGTCCGGGAAGTTTGCATGGGTTGTGGAGTATATTGGATTTGAGGTGCAGAACGTGGCAGGCAGGCAAAGAGGAGAATGGAACAAGGATAAGGATAGTAAGGGGCTTTCTTTAATTTTATCCATTATTTTGGTTTTTTGTATCCTGGGAATGGTTGTTTTTTCCGTTGCCCGGAAGATATCGTCAGAGATGTCCGCTTCAGCAATCAATAATTTAAGTGAAAGCCTGGGCCTGGTTAAGGGCACGATAGAGGCTATTTTAGAGAAGGAAGCGGAGTTTCAGAAGCTGATTGCCCAGGAAGCAGTGATGTTTGAAGATCGGGAGGGGTTTATCCGCTCTTATAAGAAAAATAAAACCCTGGTCAAGGTATCCATGATTTTGGCGGGGGAAACCGAGGGTTTTTCCAATACAGGCGAGGTATTTACCGAAGAAGGTCTGGATTTTTCCAGGGGGAAGACGGTGAATGGGCTGCCGGTTTCGGTTTCCTATCTTAATGCTATGGGGACCTGGGCCTATACGATGAAGTCGCCGGTGCTTGAAGGGGAAAAAGAGATCGGGACACTTTATGTCGAATATATTTATGATTCCTTCGAGGAAGCACTGCCCCGCGAGTTTTACGACGGGTATGCGATGCTTTACATTATGGATTCTGAGAATGAAAGGCTTTTATTAAAGCCCAAGGGAAGAGGGGAAAGGAATGCAGGCCATTTAAACCTGCAGGATTTTTATCGTGCGAATAATATTTTGGAAAAGGAAATCCAGGACGAGGTTGAACAAAAGGTAAAACAGGGAAAGAATCTGATGTTTTACCATAAGATTCAGAATAAGGATTCGCTGATTTATATGTGGTCGGTGAATAACGGCGCGATTTATTTGATTGGCTATGTTCCGATTGAGGCGATCCAGCAGGAGGGAAGGACCGTTAATCAGAATATTTTTGTGGTGGTGCTGGTTACTCTTGCGGCATTTTTCCTCTGCTGTACCCTGTATTATTTTAATCAGAAGGAACAGAATAAAATCCGCAAAGAGCAGGAAGAGGAGCGGGAGGTGCATAATAAGCAGCTTGCCGAAGCCCTGCAGGCAGCACAGATTGCCAGCAATTCCAAAACGACCTTTCTTTCCAATATGTCCCACGATATCCGCACCCCGATGAATGCTATTCTTGGCTTTACGACTTTGCTGGCCAAGGATGCCGAAAATCCGGTGAAGGTCAGGGAGTATACAAGAAAGATTACGTCTTCCGGCCAGCATCTGCTCAGCCTGATTAATGATGTCCTGGACGTTTCCAAGATTGAGAGCGGGAAGGTTGTGCTGACGATTGGCGAGTTTACCTTAAATGATCTGGTGTCCTCGGTCGATGCCATTATCCGTCCGATGGCGGCAGCCAGGGGACAGAATTTTTATGTAAGCGTAAAGGATATCAAGCATGAGTATCTTATCGGAGATGAAACAAGGATCAACCAGATTTTAATTAACCTTCTGTCCAATGCGGTAAAATACACGCCGGAAGGGGGAAATATCTGGTTTCGTATTATTGGATTAAAGCAGCATTCCAGTCAGTTTGAGCACATTCGTATTGAGGTGGAAGATGACGGCTATGGGATGACACAGGAATATCTTAAAACCATTTTTGATGCCTTTACCCGGGCAGAGAACAGCACGACGAACAAAGTGCAGGGAACAGGGCTGGGGATGGCCATTACGAAGAACATCGTGGAACTCATGGGCGGAACGATCGAAGTGACCAGTGAAGTAGATCACGGAAGCCTTTTTCGGGTGGAACTGGAACTGCGCATACCCGACGGGCGGGAGGACGAACAGTTCTGGGAAAACCATGGAATTTATCGGATTTTCGTGGTGGATGACGACCGGGAAGTCTGTGAGGGCATACAGACCCTGATGAAGGAAACCGGGGTTGTCGTAGATACTGCTTTTGGGGGAGAGGAGGCTGTTAGCATCCTTTTAGAGAATTCCGGCGCAGAATGTGTTTACCAGATGATCTTGCTTGACTGGAAGATGCCGGGTATGGACGGGGGCGAAACCGCAGAAAAAATCCGCGAACTCATCCCTGAACCTGTGCCGATTATGTTCTTAACCGCTTATGACGGGGAAGAAATCCATGAGGAGATTCTCCACGAGGAAAATATGGGGATTCTTTCCAAACCGTTTTTTGTATCGGCATTTAAACAAAAGATTCTCGAAATGCAGGCCAGGTATAAGCAGGAAAATAAGGAAACCGAACCGGTGCCGGATAAAAGCCTGGAGGGAATGCATTTTCTGGTTGCCGAGGATAATGAAATCAATGCAGAGATTTTATCGGAACTGTTAAGCCTTGAACATGCAAGCTGTGAAATTGTGGAAAACGGTGCATTGGCTGTGGAACGTTTCCGTGCGGCGGCACAGGGTGAATTTGACGCGATATTAATGGATGTCCAGATGCCGGTCATGAACGGTTATCAGGCGACCAGGGCGATCCGCGCCCTGCCGCGGAGTGATGCCGGAGAAATTCCGGTGATTGCCATGACAGCGAATGCATTTGCCGAAGATGTAAAAGATGCCCTGGATGCAGGGATGAATGCCCATGTTGCCAAGCCGATTGATATGGAAGTATTAAAAAGAACCATTCGTCAGAATTAGCATTACTGTGAAAACTGTAAACAGTAAGGAAGCAGAGAGGATTGTAGGATGGGGATGAAAAAAAGAAAAAAAGAAAAGAAAAGCCGGTGGATAGGAAAAGCAGCAGCCGTGCTGGCTGTGCTGGCCATGGTTTCCTGCAGCGCAAAACCGGATTCACCGCAGAATTTAATTGAGAACGAACAGGAAACCCGCGGGCTGGTCAACCTGTTTGGGCCGATGGAAAAGTCAAATCCCAACGCTGAAAACCTGGCAAGGACAGCTTTTGACAGGACGATTGTTGCCGCCGAAGAAAAGCTGAACCTGACCGTGGAGTACCGAACCTACACCGCGGAAAATTATCAGGAAAGAACCTATGATGATGTTGCCCTGGACCGGATACGCAATGATATGGATGATCTCTATCTCTTAAATCCGGATTCCATTCATATTTTGGGTCTGGAGGGAAGGCTTTTGGATCTGTCCGGACTGGAGAATACGAAAAATTTAAGAGATGTAGTCAGAATCGCCAATACCATTGACGGAAAGCTGGTAGCCGTCCCGCAGGAGGTTGTCGCCAACGGTTTATTTGTCAATCAGGATATGTTTGACCAGTATAATC
Organism: uncultured Clostridium sp.; assembly: GCA_946553025.1. Lineage (GTDB taxonomy): Bacteria > Bacillota > Clostridia > Lachnospirales > Lachnospiraceae > Caccovicinus. The sequence goes on along the minus strand of CAMNRM010000005.1, from coordinate 79,046 downwards.
TGCAGCTTCCCAATACACCGGAGGAATTTTTAGAGTGCTGCCGGGTATTTAAAGAGAACGGGATTGAAACGCCGGTAGGAGCCAATCGCTGGTGGCTGGAAAACTTTGTCTTTGCCCAGGCTTATGCCGAACTCTATAACGGCGATACCACCGAGGAAGAGATTCTGGCATTAAACCGCGGGGAGGCAAAATACAGCGACTATATGCGCCCGGGTTTTATGTTTTTGCAGGAACTGATCGATAAAGGCTATGTGGATGCCGAAAAAGCCTATACTTATGAAGCTATCGAAGGAGAAGGCCCGGATTTCCTGGCACAGAAAACGCCGATCGTTATGGCTTACTGGGGAGCGGCGAATACCGACACAGCTTATGGAAATCCGGATTTTAATCTGAAAGTTATCGGATTTCCCAGCAGCCGCGGGCAGATGCCGGTAGTAGCCATAACCGGATATGGTATCTCGGTCAATGCCGAACATAAAGAAGATACGATAAAGTTATTGAATGATATTATTTCGGATGAGTCATTAAAGCTGTATTCCGAAACGAATAAAGTGATTTCACCGTCAAAAAATGTCGAGGTGGACTGTATTCCTGCCTTAAAGCCGCTGAATGACCGGATTTCAGAAAATATTTTTGTCCTTGGTTCAAATGCAGGGATGAGGCTGGAACAGTGGGGGAATACCTGCCTCCTTGTGCGTGATTTGCTGGCCGGGGCTACGGTAGATGAATGTATGGAGAAACTGGACCGGCTTCAGGAGGAAACGCTTGAGAAAGAATAAAAAAAATAATGAAAAAAAGAGGCTGTCACTTCCCTGTGTCAGCCTCATTGTTTTTGACAAATCGAAGAACTTATGCCTCGTTCTCTTTGTAGTAGTCGTCAAACAGCTTGTTGATAGCGGATTTTGTATCGCCGCAGATTCCCGGAAGGGAGCCGCCCCAGGCGTCTTCTGCCTGCTGAAAGCCCTTTTCTACAGCGTCCTGCATCTTCTTCATCTGATCCGGATCGTCGCCGGCTAAAGCCTTTGCAAAATCAAAGATACGCTCAGAAGTCTGCTTTACGCCCCAGTAACCGTCCTCAGAGATGGCAGCTTCGGCGTCAGCCTTGGTCTGTGCGTCTACCGTAAAGTTGCCGCTGGCAATCTGCTTCCAGAAATCATCACCCTTAGCAGCAGTGATTCCCTGCTTCTGGAAGGTTCTCATCATCATATTGGTGAAACGGGACATCTGGTTGTCTAAGTCATCCTTTAAACTCTTTACCAGATCTGCGCGTTCTGCATCGGTCATCTTGGTGGTAACCTTGGCTTCGGCACTGATTTCTACCCGATCCATATCCGGTTTCTTAGCTTCGCTGCCGGCTGCTTCTGCCTTCTTGGTGTCAGCGGCCTGTGCGGTAACTGCGGAAACGGATGAAGAATTGTACGCATTAACGCCCTGCGTGTACGAATTAACCGCTGGATTCTGATTTACTTGCATGATATTCCTCCTTTTTTACGCTGATTTTATGTGGCGTCTATTACCTATATCGGCAATTTCAGGAAAAACTAAAGAGGAAATCGGCACCCAGGCGGAAAAAATGTTGCTCTTTACTTAGGTTTTTGCACCTGCGGCGCTATGCATTATAAAATATTTAGCTATTTCTGAATATCTCTATAATTTTCCAGCAAAAGATTGGTAAACTGTCTGGCACCTTCTTTATTCAGGTGGTCGGCATTCATAAATAAATCCTTTCTGGCAGTAAAATGCGGGTCCGAGGAATAATCCATGTAGGCGGTTCCCGTTTCCGTAAGGATGGGGGAAAGGATGGCTGAAAACTCCTCATCAAAGTCCGGGGCGTTGGCGTCGATTTCCTCCAGGTATTCTTCAAGGTAAGGCGTGGTGACAAGGATGGGGACCGCGCCAATCTCCCGGCAGAGATAAATCATCTGATGAAGCGCCGAAACCTCCTCTTTATTGACAATGCGCTCTCCCGACGGATTAAGCTTTTCCTGGATGAAATGGCGCTCAAAGGCAAGGGCGGCATCCGCCGAAACATCCATATCCAGTGCAGATTTTGACCATAATTCGTCATTGCCCGAAGCTTTTCCGAAAAAAAGTACGGTCGGAAGGGTTTCATAGGCGTCAAGAGCAGGGAAAAAACGTTTAAACACATGGGTGGAAATATCGTACTCTTTGATCTGCCCCGGAGGGAGAAAGTCATAGTACTGCCTGTTTTTGGAGAGAAATTCTTCCTCCTGCGTTTCCTCTATGCCAAAGAAGGAAAAGTAGGAAACCGGGATAAAGACCAGACAGCCCTCCTCGAGATGATCCTTATACTGCTGCAAGATACGAAGATCGTAGGAGAGGGACTGGCTGGCCAGGGCAAAGTTAAAGCAGGTAAATTCCCCGCAGACATCCTCATAATTAAAGCTGTATAAGCCATGGCTGGAGCCGAAATTGCAGATTTGGATGTGTGCAGGGACATCTTTAAATTTATCCGTCCAGAGATCATCGGACTTATCCATGGCAAGATACCAGGCATTGATTCCGCACGTTAAAAAAGCCAGGATTCCCGTATAAAGGGCAATCGTCATTAAAAAACGTTTCATGAGCATTGGTTTGGGCAAAGCGTCCGGGAAGCGGGGCTTCCTTAATCCGTTAAAAGCGGGTCAGAACGAAAATAAACGAACTTAATCCGTCAGAAACAGGTCAGAACTGAAAATAAACGAACGCAGCCGCTACTCCTTTCTGTGAAAAAAATACCACGAGCAGTCCAAGCATAAGATAAAGACTCCATACAAAGCCTTTCTTTTTCTTTGGAACTTCAAGAAGGATATCCCGGTCTTTGTGAAGGAAATCATAGACCGCCAGGATCATAATCAGTCCAAAAAGATAAAGGATTTTTAAAGGATAAAGTCCAAGCGCCGCAAACCCCTGCATAAGATAGGAAAGGGGCTGTCCGATACCGTCAAAGCAGTGGGCAAGGATGTAAAGGACGTCGCTAAAGGCAGGGGCACGAAAGAAGATCCAGGCAAAACCGCAGAACAGGCATACAGACAGCCCGCATAAAAGCCTTCCCCAGGTTCGGCGGCGAAGCCATGACAGGGGCCGGGAAAAGAGGTTTTCGAGGATCTGGGCAATGCCGTGGATTCCGCCCCAGATAACGAATGTCCAGCTTGCCCCGTGCCATAATCCGCTGACCAGAAAGGTTGCCAGAAGGTTCAAGCGCTGCCTTGCTTTAGAACAGCGGTTTCCTCCCAGGGGAATGTAGACATAATCCCGAAACCAGGTAGAGAGCGAGATGTGCCAGCGGCTCCAGAACTCTTTAACGGAGGAAGAAAAATAGGGACTTTTAAAATTCGTCATCAAATCAATATCCAGAAGCTTAGCCGTTCCAATAGCAATGTCCGAATACCCGGAAAAATCACAGTAAATCTGAAGGCTGAAAAAGAACATCACAAGAACCCAGGCAAAGCCGCTGTATCCGTAGACATTGGCAAATGCCCCGTCCACAAAATCTGCCAGAAGATCGGCAATCACCATTTTCTTAAAATACCCCCAGAGCATAATCTTTGCCCCGTAAATGCCTTTCTGACAATGGAAGCTGTGCGGATTTTTTATCTGAGGCAGAAGGTTCTGCGTCCTTTCAATCGGGCCGGCGACAAGCTGGGGAAAAAAGGAGATAAATGCCGCATAGATGCCAAAATGCCGTTCGGCCTTTACCCTTCCCTGGTAAACATCAATCACGTAGCTCAGTGTCTGAAAGGTATAAAAAGAAATGCCCACGGGAAGCACAAGGGATAAAAGAACCGGATGTACAGGAAGGAAAAAGCCGGCCAGGGAAGAAAGGCTGAGGCTGAAAAAGTTAAAATACTTGTAAAAAAACAGCACGCCCAGACAGACGGCCAGAGTAAGAAAAAGGATGAACCTTCGCCGTCCTTCATGATTTTCCCGATCTAAACACAGGGCAGAGGTATAAGAAACTGCCGTGGTAAATAAAATCAGCACAATATATTTGGGATTCCAGCTCATATAAAAATAGTAACTGGAAAGGAGAAGCAAAAACCAGCGGTATCGATGAGGGATTATCCAGTAAACGGTAAAAATAAGCGGAAAAAACAGCATAAATGCTATCGAATTAAATAACATTGTTTAAAAACCTCTCTTTGTCTGAAAAATCCATGGTTTTCTGACATACCCGCAAATTATAGCATACCTGCGCATAAAACACAACCAGTGACGAAAAACAGTTTCCATCTTTGCCAGATCCTGCTATAATTAAGGCAGAAACAGCAAGAGGGCAAAAACAAAAATACCCGAAAGATAAAAATAACAGGAAGCTGAGGATGTATCGATGAACAAAAAGAAGACGATTTCCCCCACCAACAGCCAGTTGATTAATCTAACCGCGATTTCTTTTACGGTTTTTTTCCTGATCTCATCGCTGGCTGCCGCCATTTACACCGGTGAATTCGGCACGGTTTTTTATGACTGGTATCTGATTATGATTTCCCCCTGTCCTCTGGTTACGGACTACCTCTCGATTGGCGGACTGGGAAGCGCTATGCTGAATGCAGGAGCCTGCGGGCTGGTCTGTGTTCTTTTTATGCTTGGACTGAAAGGGGAATCCCATGTAAACACGCTGGCAGGTTTTTTCCTGGTGGTGGCACATTGTTTTTACGGGCTGAATTTTTTAAATATGTGGCCCTGTTTTCTGGCTCCCTTTATTTACCTGCATCTGAAAAAGTTAGATTTTAAGCAAAATTTACATATCTGCATGTTTTCCACCAGCTTCAGCCCATTTATCAGCGAATTCCTTTTCCGCTATACGCAGAGGGGAAGCTATCAGTTCGGACAGCTGAATTTAAAACCCGAGGGCGTTGTGCTTGCGCTGGGCTTCAGCCTTTTGCTGGGCTTTATTATCCCTGCGATTCTTCCGGGTGCCCAGGCATGGCATAAGGGCTATAATCTGTATAACGGCGGACTTGCCTTTGGATTCTTTGGGTTTTTTGTCTTTAACTTTATGTATAAAACGATGGGCATTCTCTCCATGGGGCGTATTTCCAGGAATAATGAGATTTATAACCGCTTTGGGCATTCCTATCAGCTTTATGCCAACCTCTTTTTTCTGCTGATTTTTGCCTTCTTCTTCTTTTCGGGCTGGTTTCTTAACGGGAAAACGGTGCACGGCTACCGACAGATGCTCAAAGATACCGGTCACCGCAGTGACTTTTCCGAAAAATACGGGATGCCGGTCTGCCTGATGAATATCGGGATTCACGGAACCCTGTTTCTTCTTTATTTAAATCTGACCATAACCTTTACCAACGGCGCAGGCTTCACCGGCCCGACCATCGGGGTTATCCTGGCGGCCCTGACCTTTACCGCCATGGGACAGCACCCCTTAAATGTCTGGCCGATCCTGGTTGGCTATCAATGCCTGTATTTTGTCACCATGTTTTTCTGCCGGGCAAATGGCAGGGAGATAACCTGGGCGCTCTCGACGCAGGCTTATCTAAACGGCGTGGCATTTGCAACGGGTCTGTGCCCCATCGTAGGGCGCTACGGCATACGCGCCGGAGTTCTGGCAGGATTTATGTGCGCTTCCATGTGCACGGCAACCAGCGCCCTCCACGGCGGCTTTGTTTTGTACAACGGAGGATTTACCACCGGGATAACAGCGCTGATCCTTCTTCCGATTTTAGAGCATTACTGCGAGGCACGAAAAGAACTCAAACCCCAGACCATTTCCTGGAACAGTATGATTGCCCTGGTGGAAAACCTTACACCGACGGGGAAAGAGGTAAAAAAGTAAATGAAACAGGAAAGAGAAAACAAAAATGTAAAGGTGTAGGAAATGACTTGTAAAAAAATCCTGCTTTTACAGAGAAAAACACCAGGCAGAAGAAAGTCAGCTTTACCTTCCTCTGCCCGGTGTCCGATAACGGGACATTTAAGTAATAGAATGAATTTATCGCTCTAGAATTCCGGTTCAATTAATCCGTAAGTTCCGCCCTTTCTCCGGTAAACCACGCATACCTGGTCGCTCTCGGAGTTCAGGAATACATAGAAGCTGTGGCCTAAAAGCTCCATCTGCAGGCAGGCTTCTTCCGGGTCCATGGGTTTTACTGCAAATTTCTTGGTTTTGACGATCTTTATCTCATCTTCCGAAATCGGAGTGTCTTCCTGCAGGAATGTATCTGAGAAGGAAGGTGAGGACTGCTTGCGGTCTACCAGTTTTTTCTTATATTTTAAAATCTGCCGTTCAATAACCTCTTCAACCAAATCAATGGATACATACATATCACTGCTGGATTCCTCTGCACGGATGATAGATCCTTTAATGGGAATCGTAACTTCGATGTTCTGGCGCTCCCGCTGTACACTCATGGTTACATTAACCTCGGTGTCGGGAGTGAAATAGCGATCCAGCTTACCAATCTTATCTTCTACAGCTTCACGCAGTCCTGGGGTTACTTCAATGTTTCTTCCAACGATCGTATAACGCATAAAATCAGCTCCTTTATTATGAGATAGGTTAAGTATAGCATATTTATTAGAAAAAGACAAGGAAAAGCTTGAAATTGCAAAGACAATTTTAAGAGAACCTATGTACTATTTAGGCGATTGTATACAGGAAAAGAAATAGACATAATCCAGGAAAGAACAGGAAGGCTGCGGTTTGCCGGCATAGATTGCAGCAAAAAAATGGCCGGTATTTTAAGGAAAAAGGGAAAGACGAAACTGGAAAAAAAGTCAAGAGGAAAAGGTGAAAAATTTGTCGAAAAAGGTAACTTTATGACATCTGTACAAAAAAATATGGAAAATTATGGTAAATCCTAAAACGGCTTAAATCATCTGTTTTTGTGGATAATGTGGATAAGTTGGTGCATAACTCACATTTCCCATAAAATAAATCTTTTTATTGTGGATAACTTTTTGCAAGGTTGTGCACAAAAAAATGTGGATACTGTGGATAAGTGGAATACTTGTCCAATTTTTGTGCAAATTGCTCAGTTTACCATAATCTTCTTTAGTAAATGTAAGGAAACGTAAATTTTTTATGAACACATTGAATAAAATGAAACTTAGTGATACAATAAGAAAGATTGGTTGCAGTAAAATATTCGGGCTGCAGCAAGGATTGATGTATGGAAGAACAGTGACAGAGAACAGTATGCATAACGGTGAAGGGATCGAACGCAGTCCGTATGCAAAGAAGTTAGGAGATTACCGATGAACATAATCGAAAAAGTGTTTGGAACGCATAGTGAACGTGAATTAAAGCTGATTAATCCGGTGATTGACCGGATCGAAAGCTTAAGGCCGGAGATGATTGCTCTGTCTGACGAAGAACTGCGGGATAAGACAAGAATTTTTAAGGAACGTCTTGCAGGCGGGGAAACGCTGGATGATATCCTTCCCGAAGCATTTGCCGTCGTCAGAGAAGCAGCAAGAAGGACATTGAATATGGAACATTTCCGTGTTCAGCTGATTGGCGGGATGGTGCTTCACCAGGGGCGTATTGCCGAGATGCGTACCGGTGAAGGAAAGACGCTGGTATCCACGGCACCGGCGTATTTGAATGCCCTGGCAGGCAAGGGTGTTCATATCGTTACGGTTAATGATTACCTGGCAAAGCGTGACGCCGAGTGGATGGGGCAGGTGCACCGTTTCCTGGGCCTGACGGTAGGCGTGGTCTTAAACAGCATGACGTCCGAACAGAGAAAGGAAGCCTATGCCTGTGATATTACCTATGTGACGAATAATGAACTGGGATTTGACTACCTGCGCGACAATATGGCCATTTATAAGGAACAGATGGTTCTTCGGGGCCTGGAGTTTGCCATTATCGATGAGGTGGACTCGGTGCTGATTGACGAGGCGCGTACACCATTGATTATTTCCGGGCAGAGCGGGAAGTCCACGAAGCTTTATGAGGTCTGCGATATTCTGGCGCGGCAGCTGGAGAAGGGCGAGGAGTCCGGCGAGTTTTCCAAGATGAATGCGATTTTAGGCGAAGAGATCGAGGAAACCGGGGACTATATTGTCAATGAAAAGGATAAGGTGGTAAATTTAACCGAGCAGGGCGTAAAGAAGGTGGAGAATTTCTTCCATATCGAAAACCTTGCCGACCCGGAGAATCTGGAGATTCAGCACAATATTATCCTGGCTCTGCGGGCAAATAACCTGATGCACCGCGATAAGGATTATGTGGTGAAGGATGATGAGGTTCTGATTGTCGATGAGTTTACAGGCCGTATTATGCCCGGACGGCGGTATTCGGACGGTCTGCACCAGGCGATTGAGGCGAAGGAGCATGTGAATGTGCGCCGCGAGAGCCGTACACTGGCGACGATTACCTTCCAGAACTTCTTTAATAAGTTTAATAAAAAGGCGGGGATGACCGGTACGGCATTGACCGAAGAGAAGGAATTTCGGAATATCTATGCCATGGACGTTATCGCGATTCCCACGAATAAGCCCATTGCCCGTGTGGATTTAAATGATGCGGTGTATAAGAGCAAGAAAGAGAAGTTTGAAGCCGTTGTCGATGAGATTGAGGCTGCGCATGAGAAGGGACAGCCGGTGCTGGTGGGCACGATTACGATTGAAACCTCAGAGATGTTAAGTAAGATGCTGAAAAAGCGCGGGGTTCCGCATAAGGTGTTAAATGCGAAGTTCCACGAGCTGGAGGCGGAGATTGTTGCGGATGCAGGTATCCACGGCGCGGTTACGATTGCCACGAATATGGCGGGCCGTGGTACGGATATCAAGCTGGACGACGAGGCGAGAGAACTGGGAGGACTTAAGGTTATCGGTACGGAGCGGCATGAGTCCAGGCGTATTGACAACCAGCTTCGCGGACGTTCCGGTCGTCAGGGCGATCCGGGCGAATCGAGGTTTTATCTGTCGCTGGAAGATGATTTGATGCGGCTGTTTGGTTCTGAACGGCTGATGAAGATGTTTGAAGCCCTGGGTGTGCCGGAAGGGGAGCAGATCGAGCACAAGATGCTGTCGAATGCCATTGAGAAGGCACAGATGAAGATAGAGAATAATAACTATGGTATCCGTGAGAATCTGTTAAAGTATGACGAAGTGAATAATGAACAGCGCGAGATTATCTATGCCGAGCGCCGCAAGGTTTTGGATGGCGATAATATGCGTGATTTTATTATGAAGATGGTTACGGATATCGTGGAAAATGCGGTGGATATCTCGATTCCCGATGAGGTTGCCACGGAAAACTGGGATTTGAAAGAACTGAATACGCTGCTGCTTCCGATTATCCCGATTAAGCCGGTGGTGATGACGGATGCGATGAAGAGCATGAAGAAGAATGAACTTAAACACATGCTTAAAGAGCAGGCGATTAAGCTTTATGAGGCGAAGGAAGCAGAGTTCCCTGAGGCGGAGCAGATGCGGGAGATTGAGCGGGTGATTCTGCTTAAGGTGATTGATAATAAGTGGATGGCGCACATCGACGATATGGATCAGCTTCGTGAAGGGATTGGGCTGCAGGCTTACGGCAATCGTGATCCGGTTGTGGAATATAAGATGAATGCCTTTGATATGTTCGACGGGATGACGGCGGCGATCCGGGAAGATACCGTGAGGATTCTGTACCATGTAAGGGTTGAGCAGAAGGTAGAGCGCGAACCGGCGGCGAAGGTGACGGGGACGAATAAGGATGAGAGCCTGGCACGGGCACCGAAGAAGAGGGATGCGCAGAAGATTTACCCGAATGATCCCTGTCCATGTGGGAGCGGGAAGAAGTATAAGCAGTGTTGTGGGAGGAAGCCGGTGTAGGGGGGCGTCTATGCTGGTTGGAATAGATTGACATGCTGATTTTCTGCATAAAAAATAAAGAATAAGGAAAGAAGGTGAAGCTTGTGGTTGAACTGGATCAGTTTAAATCGACGTTATTGACGTATGAAAAACCATTAGTGGAAGTGAGGGATTCACTTTGACCTGGACGGGAAGATAAGACGGATTGACGAACTGGACAGGAGTATGGAAGAGCCGGGGTTCTGGAATGATACGGAGAGGTCTACCCGGCTGATGAAGGAAGCGAAGAATTTAAAGGATACGGTGGAAGGGTTTAAGGAACTGGAAACGGCGTATGAAGATATCGGGCTGATGATTGAGATGGGGTATGAGGAGAATGATGCCTCGCTGATTCCTGAGATTGGGGAGATGCTTTCGGATTTTACCCAGAAGTTGGATAAGTTAAGGCTCAGTACGCTGCTGACGGGAGAGTATGACCACTGTAATGCGATTCTGCGGCTGAATGCGGGGGCAGGCGGGACGGAGTCCTGTGACTGGTGCAGTATGCTTTACCGGATGTATTGCCGGTGGGCGGACAGCCGGGGGTTTTCTACGGAGGTTTTGGATTTTCTGGACGGGGATGAAGCGGGGATTAAGTCGGTGACGATTCAGATTAACGGGGAGAATGTGTTTGGCTACCTGAAATCGGAGAGAGGTGTTCACCGGCTGGTGCGGATTTCGCCGTTTAATGCGGCGGGGAAGCGCCAGACCTCGTTTGTATCCTGTGATGTGATGCCGGATATTGAGGAAGATTTGGATGTGGAAATTAATATGGATGACCTGCGGATTGATACCTACCGTTCGAGCGGGGCGGGCGGGCAGCATATTAATAAGACGTCCTCGGCAATTCGGATTACGCATCTGCCGACGGGAATTGTGGTGACCTGTCAGAATGAGCGGTCGCAGTTTCAGAATAAGGATAAGGCGATGCAGATGTTAAAGACGAAGCTTCTTCTTTTGAAACAGCAGGAGAATGCGGAGAAGATTTCGGATATCCGCGGGGACGTGAAGGAGATTGGCTGGGGGAACCAGATTCGGTCTTATGTGCTTCAGCCGTATACCATGGTTAAGGATCACCGGACAGGGGAGGAAAGCGGGAACGTGGACAATGTCCTGGACGGGGGACTGGACGGATTTATCAGTGCTTATTTAAAGTGGTTAAGTCTTGGATGCCCGGATAAGCACAGTGCGGCGATGGATTGATGATGAATGTGGGTTATTATGAATGTATGTGAGTGAATAGTATCAAACTTTGGAAAGACGTGGAAAATGGTTGCAAAATACCTTTGATTGTGTTAATATCTTTGATGTAAACACAGATGTTTTTCGGACACGGACAGGCGCCTGTGGGGAGTGAGAATGGATGTTTTGCTTTGCGGCTGGCTTTGAAGGGCAGCTTGCGGGCAGGAAGTCCGTGCTCGCTTAGCGGTGCCTGTTTTTTTGCGGAAATACGGGCGGAGGAAGCAATGAAGGATAAGAGCAAGTATTTTGTGGTTAAGCAGAAGGCTGTACCGGAGGTGCTCCTTAAGGTGGTGGAGGCGAAAAGGCTTTTGGAGTCTGAGCGGGCGATAACGGTTCAGGAAGCTACGGATAAGGTGGGCATCAGCCGGAGTTCTTTTTATAAGTATAAGGATGATATTTTTCCCTTTTATGATAATACGAAGGGAAAGACCATCACTTTAGTCGTACAGATGGACGATGAACAGGGGCTTTTGTCGGATTTGCTTCATGTGGTTGCGGTGTATAAGGCAAATATTCTGACGATTCACCAGAGTATCCCGGTCAACGGCGTGGCTACGCTGACATTAAGCGTGGAAGTCCGGCCGAATACGGGGAATGTTTCGGAGATGGTCGGGGATATGGAAGAGATGGACGGGATTCATTATGTGAAAATATTAGCCAGGGAGTAGACGAAGATGATAAAGGTAGCAGTAATGGGATACGGCACGATTGGTTCTGGTGTGGCAGAGGTGCTGGAGAAGAATAAAGATACGATTATGCATACGGTGGGTCAGGAGGTTTCGCTTAAGTATGTGCTGGATCTTCGGGATTTTCCGGGGAGTCCGGTGGAGGATAAGCTGATTCATGATTTTTCGGTGATTGAACAGGACCCCGAGGTAGAGATTGTCGTGGAGTGCATGGGAGGGCTGAATCCGGCCTATCCTTTTGTGAAAGCCTGCCTTTTGGCGGGAAAGCATGTGGCGACCTCGAATAAGGCGCTGGTGGCAGCGCATGGGACGGAGCTTTTGGCGATTGCCAGGGATAAGCAGGTGAATTTCTTCTTTGAGGCCAGTGTGGGCGGGGGGATTCCGATTATCCGTCCGCTGTACCGCTGTCTGACCGGGGAGAAGGTTGAGGAGATTACCGGGATTTTAAACGGGACGACGAACTTTATCCTGACGAAGATGGATAAGGAGGGCTGGTCGTTTAAGACGGCGTTAAAGGAGGCGCAGCGCCTGGGCTATGCGGAGCAGAACCCGGAGGCGGATGTGGAAGGGCATGATACCTGCAGAAAGCTTGCGATCCTTACGGCGATGGCGACGGGGCGCGAAGTTAATTATGAAGAGATTTACACCGAGGGGATTACCCAGGTTTCGGATATTGATTTCCAGTATGCAAAGAAGCTGGGGATGACGGTGAAGCTGGTCGGCTCTGCCAGGATGAGCGGGGAGGAAACGGTCAGTGCTTTTGTGGCACCGCTGATGGTAAAGGAGGATCACCCGCTTTCCACGGTGAATGATGTGTTTAACGGGATTTTAGTTAAGGGGAATATGCTGGGCGTAACCATGTACAGCGGAAGCGGGGCAGGAAAGCTGCCTACGGCAAGTGCGGTTGTGGCGGATATTATTGACGCGGCAAAGCACCTTCACCAGAATGTGGCGATGGGCTGGACGGAAAAGAAGCAGACCCTGGCACCGATGGGGATGAATGAATTTCGCTATGTTATCCGCCTTTCCGGGCAGCCGGAGGAGAGGATGAGCGAATTGATGGAGTTTAGCCCAAGGGAAATCGTGGCGTTAGAGAAGCTGGATGAGTTTGCGATATTGTCCAAGCCGATGAGAGAAGCAGAGTTTTTGGAGGCAGTCGGGAAGATTTCCGGTGTTGTTAAGTATATTCGGGCGGAGAGATAAGATATTTGCGAGAGATGTTTGTGGAGTGATGGAGATAACAGAGGGATAAGATGTTTGTGGAGCAGTGAGAGGTTAGCGGAGAGATAAGATGTTAATTGTGAAAAAATTTGGCGGCAGTTCGGTCGCCGATAAGGAACGGATTTTTCATGTGGCCAAGCGCTGTGCAAAGGATTACCGGGAGGGACATCAGCTGATTATTGTTCTTTCGGCGATGGGAAAGACTACGGACGGGCTGATTGAAAAGGCGCATGAGATTGACCCTAACCCGCCGAAACGGGAACTGGACATGCTTTTAACGACGGGGGAGCAGGTTTCGGTGGCGCTGATGGCGATGGCCTTTCATGTACTGGGGATTCCGGCGGTTTCGCTGAATGCGGCCCAGGTCGCCATGCACACGACTTCGGTGTACGGTGCGGCAAAGCTTAAGAGAATCGACAGCGAGAGAATCCGCCATGAACTGGACAGCCGCAGGGTGGTGATTATCACCGGGTTCCAGGGCGTGAATAAGTATGAGGATTTAACAACTCTGGGAAGGGGCGGGTCGGATACGACGGCAGTAGCCCTGGCGGCTGCCCTTCATGCGGACGCCTGTGAGATTTATACGGATGTGGACGGGGTGTATACCGCAGACCCCAGGGTTGTTCCCGATGCGCTGAAATTAAAAGAGGTTTCCTACGATGAAATGCTGGAACTGGCTTCTTTGGGGGCGAAGGTTCTGCACAACCGATCCGTGGAGATGGCGAAAAAGTATGGCGTACAGCTTGTGGTTCTTTCCAGTCTTACCGAGGAGCCGGGAACTGTAGTAAAGGAGAATGCAAGGGTGGAACGGATGTTGATTAGCGGCGTTGCCGCAGATAAGAATACAGCCAGGATTTCCGTTATCGGCGTAAAGAACGAGCCGGGAATTGCCTTTAAGATCTTTAATATCCTGGCAAGGAATCATATCAATGTGGATATTATTATCCAGTCGGTGGGACGCGAGGACAGGAAGGATATTTCCTTTACCGTTGCGCGGACGGACTTGCAGGAGGCGATGACGCTTCTTAATGAGAACAAGGCTGCAATTACGGCGCAGGATGTGACCTGTGAGCAGGATGTGGCAAAGATATCCATCGTCGGCGCAGGGATGCTCAGCAACCCAGGTGTGGCGGCGAAGATGTTTGAGGCGCTTTATGCGGCGAATATTAATATCAAGATGATTGCAACGTCGGAGATCAGGATTACGGTGCTGATCGACGAGATTGACGCAAACAGGGCGGTGAGGACGGTACATGACGCATTTCGTATGGGTGATTGACTGGATAAAATCTGGGCAGGGGTTTCCTTGCCTGTTTCATTGGATCACTGGCCTTTATTGTCCTGGATGCGGGGGAACAAGGGCGATAGGAGCATTATTGCAGGGCCGGTTGCTGAAGAGTTTTTGTTATCATCCTTTTGTGCTTTATGCGGTGATTGCGGTGATGGTGGAGATGGGATGTTTCGCTGTGGGGATGATGTGTAGATTAAGGAGAAGAAAGGTGGAGAAACAGGAAGACCGGGAGTGGAAAAAGAAAGCCATAGAACGTTTTCAGAAAAGGTATGCGAGATGGGTTCTGGCAGCAGTGTGGATTGTCGGGGTGAACTGGGGAATAAAGAATGTATTTTTGCTGATGGGAATAGATTTGCTGAAGAGTTTGGAAGGGTAGAAAGGTTGTCATTTTTTTAATACTTTTTCGTACTATTAAATAGGATGAAGTATTGAACTTTGACAATTTAAAATCTATGGAAGAGTAAATGGCCAAAAATTTATCAGATAATTGCTTGCGAAAATTAATTATTGTAAATATGTATTGAAAATAGATCTATATTTTATCTGATAAATAAATGAGTTTAAGAAAAACAAAAAGTATCATTTACTGAACTTGCATAATAGTTTGTAATATGATATGATAACAAAAAGTGGATAAGTATTGTCCAAAATAGGGTGAATTTGGATCTACTTATCTGAAGCAATCGCTTTCTATCTGCATATAATTAAGGATAGGAACAAGAAAGGGAGAAATTATGGAGGCAGTTTTGCAAAGAGAATTTCGGAGAGAATTTACCGTGGATGCAGAGCAGGTTTATCGTGTAATGCAGGGAGTGGACAAAAAGGACATTCCAAGTACTTTTACAAATCTAAGAGAATCACAGAGAGCATCTGAAGAAAATAAAATCTCTACAAAACGAGTAGAGGGAAGAAGTTATGATAATTTTTAAAGATAGCTTGATTACAGAAATGGCCCATGTGTATTAGCAGAGGGGCCTTTTTGTATGGGTAAATTTAATAGGAGAAACCACATGGATAAAATATGCAGACCAATGATGTTGTATAATGATTTTTTGCCGCCAGAGAAAAATCTGCACCTTGATTGGCAGTACTTGGCTTTTGGTTATTTTGATGGAATTTCAATAGGAGATAATTTATTTAAAGAGAAAAGTAATTCTCTTGAGCAAATTTGGGAATGGGATGTACAGCAGACAAAGAAATTAGAAGAAAAATATTCAGTTCAAACGATTTATGGGTTTAGAAATGAAAGTGATTCTTATGAGGAATTGTTTTGGGAAGAAGCAAAAAAAGATGATACAGAATACCCGTTTTTATTTATTACTTTATTACAGGGAGAAATAAAAGAAGAAAAGCAAATTCGTGAATGTGGGGCAGAAGTAGAAAAAGACTTGAATTGTATAAATAAAAGGAAGGTTATAACCTATAGTACACTGGATAATTGTAATCTTGTAATTGTCCTTTTGTGTAAAGATTATGAAGATGGAGCAGAGATTATTGATGGTTTTCATCGCGATTCTGATAAATCTTCATTGACAAGGGCGGGAATAAATTTAAAGTATAGTTTTAGCATTGCTTCCATCCAGAAACATTATTTAAATAGTGAAAAAACAGAAGACAAAAAAAATAAAAAAATTGATGCAGTATTTATTTATGCGATTGAAAAGTATCCAGGAAGTATAAAAGAGGTATATAATATATTATCAAATCAATTATTGCCAGTGGAAAGAAGACCAGAAAAAAAATCTATTCTTGGATGTAATGATGAGGTAATTATTCTTAAGGATATTTCATGGTCTGTATTTTTAAAGCTATTTAAAAGTACTACTGGAATTTTTAATCACAGCAGTGATTGTTATCGTGCATACTTAATCGCAGTTACCACAATTATAGCAAAAAATCAGAAGGATCAAGAAGATAAAAATAGTGAAAATCAATGTCACTCACTTTTATTAGAAAAAAGAACAGATACAGATGATACAGAAGAGGAAACAGATAAAGGTAATTCAGATGAACCATCAGAAAAGACGTTAAGTATTGCATTAAAAAATTTCATGGAGAATATTCTTGAAAATAAACCGGGGAGTAAGAATATTTATAATAATCTGGAACACTATTTGTATCGTATTATTCATGCATTACAGAAATTTGAAGAACCCCCTATCGAAGATTATATATTTTGTTCTATGTTTTTGCCGATTCATATGGTTTTAAAAATAGCAGAGGAAAATAATATACAGGGAAAAGATTTTACAGAATATTTTTACCGGTTTGTAAAGGGGCTTAGTCTTTGTGCTCAAAATGCAGTTCATTCTGACAGACAATTTACGCAATCACTTGATTTTGATATACGAATTTATAATACACCGCCACGTTTAAATGCTTTTTATAATGCTTATATTTACTTTATAAAAAAATTTTTGAATAATTTTGGATGTACATCAGATACGAAGAATAATTATGAGTTTCTTTCTTATTTGGGAGTTACAGATAATGTACAGGTATATGAATTATTTAAAAATATGTCAGAGAAAAACAGACTATTTCTTGTTAATATACCGGAAAATCAGGCATATGATGTAAAACTGATGATGATTATACTTGGACACGAAGTGGGACATTTCGTAGGACAGCCGATTCGATGCCGTGAAGAACGTTATGCTTATGCGAAACAAATCGCTGCAAGGATAGTAACGATTTATTTTAAATGTACCATAGACGTAGAAGAAAAGGTAAAAGATAGGTTTTGGGAATTATTTGAGAAAAGATTGGAAGAAGAGATTTCTCAAAAGATGAATGGATTGGAAAATATAACGGATTTGAAATTAAATACAAAAACGACATTGAGTGATGAGGAACTAACAAACATCTTAAAATTAAGTCAGAAGTATAAACACTATACTCATATCATGCGTTATACGTTAGAAGAAAGTGCAATACAATGTTTGAGTAATAATAAAGAAAAGATGTTTGGATATTTATTGGAAAAAAAGTATTTAGATGGACTAGAAGGAGGTAGGGAAACAGCAGAAAAAAGCAGAAAAAATATGGATAGCTCAATTAATGACTCTATCTTAAGTCTGACAGGACATTCTGTGTGGACTGGTAAAAGTTTTTCTCTGAAGGGTGCTATTCATTTAATGATGATGTTTTTTAAAGAATGTGAAGCCGATCTTGTTGCAATCTTGACATTAAAACTTTCTATGGAAGATTATTTGTATGCGATATGGAAAAGCATAGAAGATAAACTTCTTGATGGGGAATCCATACCGGATGAGTTCCTTATACGTAGTGCATTAGTTACCTATTGCATGATTTGTGATGAAAGCAGTGTAAATGTCGGGGATTCTGATAAGCAGGGAAAAAACAGCGAGTATTTTTGGGGAACTGATCAACTGAAAAAAATTAATGATTCTGATAATGAGAAAATAAAGGAATTAATGGACGGAATTATTAATTATGGAACAGAGCGTCAATTAAAATCAGATACTGAAGATAAAAAGCATGAAATTGTTGAACCTGTCAATATAAAGTACAGTATTGACGTTTTTGTTGATGAGAAAATTGCGCATTTGATTTTAAGATATTTAAAAGATTGTAAAAAAGCATTTTTTACATTATTTAATAATGAGTTGTCAGAAGAACAGTCTTATCTAATGAATATTTATACATTGGTGAACGAAAATAATATAGAAAGACAACTAGAAAAAATGCAGGAGTGTATAGAAGACTATAAAAGAATACTACAGAAGGAAATAAAAGATACTATCCTGTGAAAGACAGAGAAGGAGATATGATGAAAAAGGTTGGAGAAACATTTTGTTCCTTTTTCATGGAACGTTTAAGGGAACATTTTAAGAAAATACCGGAAGATTTATACCTGGAGTTTTGTACAGAAGAAGGAATAACGCCCCTGGAAATTGTAGGAGAGAAAAAAGATTGGGCAGATTCCCGACTGGAATCAAGTTCTGGAACAATATCGGGAATGTGGGGATTTTGGAGTGGAAGTAGGATTGAGAATTCTTCTTTAGAATTATTTCTAATGATGATTATTGAAGAATTAGAAAAAAGATTTCCTGACTTGTTATATGTGGAATCTGTAGAGGAACATGCATTAAAATATATAAAGGATACGAAAATTCAATGGAAAGAGATATTGAGTGATTCTTTGATTTCATTTTTTGTGGGAGATCTGTTAAGCAGAGAATGGCTGATAACGCAATATATAAGAAGAGTTATAAAAAGCAGAAAATTACCTCCATTAGATCTGTTGATTCAGATTTCAGCCCAAAAGTATGAAAGAAGGACAGTACAAACCAGTTTATATTTTATTGATGCTATTCCGGATAAAAATAAAAATAATCTTATTTTGGAAGGTACAGATAGTGAAGAAATAGAAATAAAGGAAATGGAAATTAAACCAGGTAATTTAAGAACTATCCGAAAAATGATGGAAATGTCAGGAAAAGATTGTGGATTACTGGTTTATCTTCATCCTGATAAAGGGTATTATATTGTAGGTGCTGTCTATGAAAAACCTATAGATATACAGGCAGTAGAGGTTCAATTTACTGAACATTTAAGCTGGAGGATTATTGAAAAAGAAGAGATTTTATTTGAGTGCAGTGAAGGAAAATATCGAATCCCAGTCTTAGATGGAGATGAAATAAATGATGAATGGAGGGCTATATTAAAAAATTCAACAGAAGGATGTCCTGAATTTACAGATAAAAAGATAGGGTATATTGAAAAGATTATTAGTCAGTTTAAACTCCAAATTCATGGAACTTCCATAGTATTTATGGAAGATAATTTGCTTGTAGCAGAGGTGGAAAGGTTATCCCGTTATAAAAAGGCTTATAGGGTAAAACCATTTCCTGTGATTGAAAACAAAAAGAGAATATGGGGTATATCTGCCATTGATGGAGCCGTAGTAGTGGATATTGAGGGTCAGTGCCATTTAACGGGAGCAATTTTTGATGGAGAATCTATTGTTCAGGGAGATCCCGGGCGCGGAGCAAGATTTAATTCGATAAATAATTATGTGAACTGGGTTTGCGATCATTATCAGAATGATAAAATTTATAAAGAGAAATGCAAAAATTCATGGTGCCTTGCAGTTATTTTATCAGAGGATAAAAGTGTAAATCTGATATTTAAAAAGGTGAAGGACAGAATATTTTAAATATACTCCGGGGAGGAATCACTGTGGGAGAGAATACATATTGGCTAAGAACAAATAAACGCAGCTTTTATCTGGCAATGACTGTTTTTTGGCTTGCTGTGGAAGTGGTGATTGCGTGTTATGTTCATGATCGGTTTATCCGGCCTTATGTGGGAGATGTACTGGTGGTTGTAGTGGTTTACTGCTTTGTCCGTATCTGGGTTCCCCAAGGGGTCAGGCTTTTGCCGCTTTATGTTTTTTTATTTGCAGCAGGTGTGGAAGTTTTGCAGTATTTTCATCTGGTGGAACTATTGGGGGTAGGGAATAATACTTTTTTAAGGGTTGTTTTGGGATCGGTTTTTGACTTAAAGGATATACTTTGTTACGGAATCGGGTGTGTTTTTCTGGAAGGGTTTGAACGGATGAAATAGGGAAGATTAGCAGGCTGCAGCACGCATTAGATGGAGGAAAATGTGAAAAAAATCATTTTAACCCATACTTGTTTGTGCTGTGAAACATGCACAGAATAGAGGAAAAGATGGCGGAAATTTATTTTGTTGAAGATGAGCCGGATATTGCCCGTGCCGTAAAGGAATATCTGGAGCAGAAGGGTTTTGGAGTAAGAACGGGAAATACGATTGCGCAGGCTAAAAAGGATCTGCTTTGGCGCGTGCCGGGGCTGGTTCTTCTGGACTGGAATATGCCGGATGGGAGCGGTGATGCATTGTGTCGGTGGATTCGCAGAAACTGGATGGATTTGCCGATTATTTTTCTTACGGTTCGCGGGGAAGCGCGGGATATGGTTTCGGGATTTCAGCACGGTGCGGATGATTATGTGGTAAAGCCGTTTGTTTTTGAAGTGCTGTATGCAAGGATTCTGGCGCTGCTCCGCAGAAGCGCCTGTGCCTCCGAACCCTATCTTTCCTGTGACGGCATTTGTCTGGATCAGAATCGGAGAATGGTTTGGGTTTATTCCGGAGCGCCTGAAGAAAATATTGCAGAGAAGAATGTTAAGGAAATTGCATTAAGTGCAGCGGAGTACCAGCTTCTCTGCTATTTGATGCAGCACAAGGGAAGAACGATTACCCGGGAAAATATCTTAGAACAGGTGTGGGATGTGCACGGAAGTTATGTCAATGATAATACGCTGACGGTTACGATGAAGCGTCTTCGGGATAAGCTTGGACAGCCGGCCTGTATAAAAACGGTGAGGAGTGTGGGCTACCGCATGGAGGATACAAGATGAATGAACAGAAAAATATGATTCTCGTCTTTCGGTGGAGTGTGGCTGTCAGTTTAATTGCGTCTTTTTTTGCAGTTATGCTGGCTTTCTCCATGTACAGCCGGATACAATTTAATCAGATGAATGCAATTTTCTGCGAAATGCTCAGACAGGAGCCGGAAGCGGAAGATTTGCTTTTTTCGACATTAAAAGAATATAAAAAGAATCAAGAAAACGGGAATAACGATTTTACCGATAATGCTGCAAGAGAGGACGTTTTATCTGCATGGGGATATCGCAGGTCTGATTTTGCGGCATTGTTTTATGGAAAACATCTGGCTGTTTCAGCAGCAGGATGCCTGGTGGGGATCTTTCTTTTTGTGCTTATGGTTTATCGTCGAAATCACAGGGAAGCTATAAGGATTCGGGCTTTGACGGAGTATCTGGAACAGGTGAATTCGGGAAAATCCCTTATCCTTACAGCATTTGGGGAGGATAAATTTTCTAAGTTAGAGGACGAGATTTATAAAACGGTAACATTTCTCTGCCAGACGAAGGATGAGGCCATGCAGGCAAAAAATGATTTTGCCCAAAACCTGTCTAATATTGCACATCAGATAAAAACCCCGCTTACATCGATCTCCCTGATTATGCAGAGAATGGGGCAGGATTTGGATAAAGACGATCAAAAACAGATGCAAAGACAGATGCAAAAACAAGTGCAAAGACAGGTGGAGCGGCTTATGGGGCTGGAAGAAGCATTGCTTGTATTAGCTAAAATCGATGCCGGAACCTTAGTTCTGCAAAAAGAAGAAACAGATGTGTTTACCCTGCTTGTTCTTGCAGCGGATAATCTTCAGGAATTGTCGGATCAATTCGGGGTGCCGATAGATGTACCGGAACTGGGGCAGATGGCAATTACTGCCGATTTAGACTGGACGATGGAAGCTATTATGAATCTGATGAAAAACGGGATAGAGCATGGCAGCGGGGGAAGGATTCATTGTTCCTATGCACAGAATCCTTTGTATACGGAAATCCTGATTTGGGATGAGGGAGAAGGTTTTGCTGCGGAGGATATACCCCATCTTTTTCACCGCTTTTACTGCGGTAAAAATGCAGGAGAGGGAAGTCTGGGCATAGGACTGGCTTTGGCAAAAGAGATTATTGAAAGCCAAAACGGAACCATTCAGGCAAGAAACCGACCGGAAGGAGGCGCTTTGTTTGAGATTCACTTCTACTGTCACTGAGTTGTAACTTTAATTTGCTATACTGAAGCTGGATATATCTTTAGGCCCTGAGAAACCGGGCAAGTGGTTGTAATTTTAGGAAAGCAGAGGAGAAAACGGATGGAAATTTTAAACTGTGAAGGGGTGAAAAAAATTTATGGCTCCGGGAATGAATGCGTGACAGCATTGGACGGGATTAATTTATCTGTTCTTAGGGGGGAGTTTGTGGCTATTGTTGGGGCTTCCGGATCGGGAAAATCGACCCTGCTGCACATTCTCGGCACAGTGGACAAGCCCACGGAAGGGAAGGTGATCATTGACGGGACGGAACTTTCCCGGTTAAATCCAACGCAGGCTGCAATTTTTCGGCGCAGAAAGGTGGGGCTGGTGTATCAGTTTTATAACTTGATTCCCACCCTTACGGTAGAGAAAAATATTCTTCTGCCCATGGCTTTAGATAAGAAAAGGCCAGATGCGGAGTGGTTTGAGAAAATTGTAACTTCTCTTGGGATTAAGGATAAGCTTGACGCTCTGCCAGGTCAGCTTTCCGGCGGACAGCAGCAGAGGACTGCCATTGCCCGCGCACTGCTTTACCGCCCGGCTCTTCTGCTGGCGGATGAACCTACGGGAAATCTGGATCGGAAAAATTCCGGGGAGATTATGGATATGCTGAAGCTTTCAAACCGTAATCTGAAACAGACCATTCTTCTGATTACGCATGACGAGAAGGTGGCTATGAAAGCAGAGCGTGTGATAACGATTGAAGACGGGCGTATTATCAGCGACGAACGGAGGCGGTAGAGATGTGGAGAACGTATGCATTTGATATGGTGAAAAATAATCCGTCATCGGGGATGTCCGTCAGGATTGCGGCATTTATTTCTGCTCTGCTTTTATCCCTTTTGACCGGGGTATTTTATAATCTGTGGAAATATGAGGTTGAACGGATTATTCTGGAAGAAGGCGATTGGCAGAGCAGGATAGTTGGGGAATTTGATGAAGAAGATCTTGAACATATCCGAAGCTTTGCCCATGTAAAGGATGTGGTGGTCAATGAGAAGATAAATAGCAAGGACAGCAAAAAAGGCAGATACAATAAAGATGGCGGAGAAAAGAAAGAAGGCAGGCAGGACGGGGAAGGCGAAGAAGTTGTCGTGGATATTTATTTTTCCCGTTATCGGGCAGTTTTTTCGGATATGCCAAAGATTGCGGAAAGTATGAATATTGCACCGGAAAAAATAAGCTATCATTATGAACTTCTGGCAATGTATCTGGTGCGTGATTCTTCCGATCTGGAGCCAAGGCTCTTGTTTCCCCTGTTCGTCCTGATTATGGCAATGGCTTCTTTTTCGCTGATTATGGTTATTCACAATGCTTTTGCCATCACGATGAAGATGAGGATTCATCAACTGGGGATTTTTTCCAGTATTGGTGCTGCTCCGCGGCAAATCAAAAGCTTTCTTTTACAGGAAGCTGCGGTATTATGCGCTGTGCCGGTGCTGGCAGGTAAGCTGCTGGGCATTGCCTTTAGCATGGGGTTAATCCAACTGCTGAATATCTTACTGGGAAAGGATGTGCCGGGCAGGCATGCGTCGGTATTTGGCTATCATCCCCTGGTTTTCGGGATTTCTCTGGCTGCCGTGGTGATTACTCTGTGGGTTTCTGCCTGGCTTCCGGCAAGAAAGTTAAGCCGCCTATCTCCTCTGGAAGCAATAAAAAATACAGGAGAAGTACATTTAAAGCGAAAGAAAAATTCCCGGATTCTGCGGTTATTCTTCGGCGTGGAAGGGGAACTGGCTGGAAATACTCTCAAGGCGCAGAGAAAGGCTCTGGGCACGGCTTCCCTGTCCCTGGTTTTTTCCCTGCTGGCTTTTACCATAATGCAGTGCTTTTTTACCCTCAGTGAAATCAGCACGAGAGAAACCTATTTTGCACGATATCAGGATGCCTGGGATATTATGGTTGAGGTGAAGGATGCGGATGTGGAGAATTTTGCACAAATAAGAGAAATTCAGGGCCTTTCTGAAGTGGAGAGCGCCGCAGTCTATCAGAAAGCAGCGGCAAAAACCGTGGTTTTGGAGGAGGAGATCAGCGAAGAGATGAAAGCCTTCGGCGGATTTTCCCATGCTTCGGTGCAGCAGGCCGTGAAAACCGACGTCGGGTGGATGGTGAATGCCCCATTGGTTATTTTGGATGATGAAAGTTTTCTTGCCTATTGTGAACAAATTCATATTCCTGTGCAGCTTTGCGGGGCGGTGGTACGAAACCAGATTCGGGATGTGACAAACCCGGATTTCCGTCATCCTGTGGAAATGCCTTATGTCAAGGGGGAAAAGGATATCTGTATTCTGCACAAGTCCGGCGATGAAAAGCAGGCGGCAGAGATTCCCGTTCTCGCTTACACAAACCAGGTTCCTGTGCTGCGGGAGGAATATGCAAGTCTGGACGCTTATGAACTGGTGCATTTTCTTCCGGCATCCTTATGGAAGGAGATTAAGGAGAAAATCGGAGGCTGGGAGGAGGACAGCTATATCCGTGTTCTGGGAAAGAATCATGAAAGCCTTAAAGAACTGGACTTGCTGCAGAACCGGATAGAAGAAATTATTGGGCCGGATTACCGGACGGAGAGTGAGAACCGGATTCGGGAATTTGAAGCGAATGCGCGGATAATTTGGGGGATGAAGGTGATTTTCGGGGGATTTTGTGTCCTGCTTGCCATGATAGGAGTGGGCAATGTGTTTTCCTATACCCTGGGCTTTGTGCGTCAGAGAAGAAGAGAGTTTGCAAGATATCTGTCAATTGGAATGACCTTTAAGGAACTGAGGAAGATGTTTTGTGTTGAAGCACTGGTAATTGCAGGGCGTCCCCTTGTGCTTACTCTGCCCCCTGGAATGATTGCCGTGTGGTATATGCTAAAGATGAGTTATCTTGGAACAGAGGAATTTTTATCCGAGGCTCCGGTTTTGCCGATAGCCGTGTTTATTCTGGCTATTTCCGGTTTTGTGGCACTGGCCTATTATCTGGGCTGGAGAGTTATGGGCAGGGTGGATCTGGCGGAAGTGTTAAAAGATGATACGATGATGTAGCCGGGATGATAGAAGAAAAAAATATCGTGAACGTATGCGGACAGCAGAAGAAAAAGACTTTCTGGAGATTGTGGATCTTCGGGAAGTCTTTTTTTATGCTGAAAATCTGCAGTGTAAAGCCGTAGTTTCAATTCACTGGGATGTGTAAACGAATTTCCGCTGTCTGCAAGTGAAAATGATTTGAAAAAGATTTCTGCAATAAAAAAGACTACAAAAAAAGACTACAAACTACTTGCAAATTTACTAAAGTAGGTTAAACTAATAGAAGCTACATCATTTGGATATGGTGAAAACAGAGAATGGAGTTTAGGAAATATGGCATTAAAGAAAAAGCCGGTTAGCGGCATGAAGGATGTCCTGCCTGCGGAGATGCAGATCCGGGACTATGTAATGAATCAGATTAAGGAAACTTATCGGCAGTTTGGCTTTTCGCAGATTGAAACGCCCTGTGTGGAGCATATTGAAAACCTGACCAGCAAGCAGGGCGGGGATAATGAAAAGCTGATTTTTAAGATTTTAAAGCGGGGAAATAAGCTGGATGTGGCCGGGGCGCAGGCGGAGGCCGAGATTGTGGACGAAGGGCTGCGCTATGATTTAACCCTTCCGCTTTCCCGCTACTATGCCAACCATGCGGCAGAACTGCCTTCTCCCTTTAAGGCATTGCAGATGGGCAGCGTGTGGAGGGCAGAACATCCGCAGAAAGGGCGTTTCCGACAGTTTGTCCAGTGCGATATCGATATCCTGGGGGACGGGACATGCCTGGCAGAAATTGAACTGATTCTGGCGACGACGGCGGCACTGGGAAAGATTTGTCCTGATAATTCCTTTACCGTGCGGATCAATGACCGGGGCGTGCTGCGGGGAATGGCGGCGTGCTGCGGATTTGCCGAAGAGGATTATGAAGCTTTGTTTATTACCCTGGATAAGATGGATAAGATTGGTGTGGACGGCGTAAAGGAAGAACTTCTGAGCGCGGGTCATGCCAGGGAAAAGGTGGAAAACTATCTGGAACTCTTCTCCGGCATTTCCACCGATGCAGCCGGGGTGCGGCAGATGGGCGAAAGGCTTGCTGCCATGAAGGAGGAAATGGCGGCAAAGGAGGATTCGGCGGCAGACGGAAAATCTGTGCCGGCGGACGGGGCAGATAAAGAAATTTTTGAAAACCTGGCCTACATTATGGAAACGGTGAAGGCGGGGGCGGAAGCTGAGTTTTCTTTGGTGTTTGACCCCACCCTTGTCCGCGGGATGTCCTATTATACCGGAACGATCTTTGAAGTGGCGATGGAAGGCTTTGGCGGTTCGGTAGCCGGGGGCGGGCGCTATGACAAGATGATTGGGAAGTTTACCGGCAAGGAAACTCCGGCCTGCGGCTTTTCGATTGGCTTTGAGCGGATTGTCACGATTTTGCTGGAAAATGACTTTACGGTTCCAAGTCAGGCGCAGAAGAAGGCGTATCTATTTGAAAAGGGCGTGAATCAGGAGATCTTTGCCCAGGTTATCCGCGAAGCCGCTGCCGAGAGAAAAACGGGCGTCCAGGTGCTGGTGGCGCAGATGAATAAGAATAAAAAATTCCAGAAAGAACAGCTTACCAAAGAAGGCTATACGGAATTTAAGGAGTTTTATAAAGAGGCGTTAAAAAAGTAGAGAACGGTTAAACAAAAAGAAAAGTAAATGAAGAAAAGGAGTAAACAGTTATGGCAGAGTCAATGGCAGGACTGAAGCGTACACATCGCTGTACAGAGGTTTCCGAGTCGAATATCGGGCAGGAAGTTGTGGTAATGGGCTGGGTGCAGAAGAGCCGGAATAAGGGAGGAATTATCTTCGTGGATCTGCGGGATCGCTCCGGGCTTTTGCAGATTATCTTTGAGGAGAGCGACTGCGGCGCGGAAAGCTTTGCAAAGGCAGAGAAGTTAAGAAGTGAGTTTGTGATCGCCGTGACCGGCATGGTGGAGATCCGTTCCGGGGCGGCAAATACCAGTTTAAAGACGGGAACGATCGAAGTTCGTGCCAAGAGCCTTCGGATTCTGGCGGAGTCGGACACGCCTCCGTTTCCGATTGAGGAAAATTCCAAGACCAAAGAAGAACTGCGCTTAAAATACCGTTTCCTGGATCTGCGCAGACCGGATATCCAGAGGAATATTATGACCAGAAGCCAGGTAGCGATTTTAACCCGGCAGTTTCTTGCCGAGGAAGGGTTTTTGGAGATTGAAACTCCGACCTTAATTAAGAGTACGCCGGAGGGTGCCAGGGATTACCTTGTGCCCAGCCGTGTGCATCCGGGGTCATTTTACGCCCTGCCGCAGTCCCCGCAGATTTTTAAACAGCTTTTAATGTGTTCCGGCTATGACCGCTATTTCCAGCTTGCCCGCTGCTACCGGGACGAGGATCTCCGCGCAGACCGCCAGCCGGAGTTCACCCAGATCGATATGGAACTTTCTTTTGTGGATGTGGAAGATGTTCTGGATGTGAATGAACGTCTGTTAAAGCGGCTGTTTAAGGAGATCTGCAACGTCGATGTGGAACTTCCGCTCCAGAGGATGACTTGGAAAGAGGCGATGGAGCGCTTTGGTTCGGATAAGCCGGATATGCGGTTTGGCATGGAGCTTCAGGATGTGTCGGATGTGGTTTCCGGGTGCAGCTTTGCCGTATTTAAGAGTGCCCTGGACAACGGCGGATCGGTCAAGGGACTTCGCGTCGAGGAACAGGCGGCAATGCCCAGAAAGAAGATTGACGCTCTGGTGGACTTTGCCAAGGGCTACGGGGCAAAGGGTCTGGCCTATCTCTCCGTGCTTGAGGACGGCAGCTATAAGTCCTCCTTTGCCAAGTTTATGACCGAAGAAGAACTTTCGGCACTGGTTGGGGCAATGGGAGGAAAGCCGGGGGATCTGCTGTTATTTGCGGCGGATAAGACTTCCCTGGTCTGGAATGTACTGGGTGCGCTTCGTCTGGAATTAGGAAAGCAGCTTCAGTTAATCCCGGAAAATACCTGGAAGTTTGTGTGGATTACCGAGTTTCCATTGTTAGAGTATTCAGAGGAAGAAGATCGCTTTGTGGCAATGCACCATCCGTTTACCATGCCGATGGAAGAGGATCTGGCGCTTCTGGACTCCGATCCGGGGGCAGTGCGGGCGAAAGCCTATGATATTGTCTTAAATGGCACGGAGCTTGGCGGCGGTTCGGTGCGTATCCATCAGGCGGATATTCAGTCGAAGATGTTTAAGATCCTGGGCTTTACCGAGGAGAAGGCACAGGAGCAGTTCGGTTTCCTGTTAGATGCTTTCCGCTACGGTGTACCGCCGCACGCAGGTCTTGCCTACGGCCTTGACCGCGTAGTGATGTGGATGGTCGGTGCAGAGAGTATCCGCGACGTTATCGCCTTCCCGAAGGTTAAGGACGCTTCCTGCTTGATGAGCGAGGCCCCGGCACCGGTGGATGCAAAGCAGCTTGAGGAACTGGGCATTGACATTGTGCGTTCGGAAGAAGCGGATGCTTGAAGACAAGATGGAATGGAAGAAGCGGACATTTAAGGACGGGATGGGATGGCTGTATTCCATCGGGATAAAAGAATTTTGGAAAGAAAAGACTAGGATGATAAAATGAATCAAAATATTGACTTGCTCCATGGGAAAATTCTTCCTTCGCTGACTGCGCTTGCCCTGCCGATTATGGCAACTTCGCTGGTGCAGACGGCGTATAATCTCACCGATATGGCCTGGATAGGGCAAGTGGGGAGCGATGCGGTGGCGGCAGTGGGGGCAGCCGGGATGTATATGTGGCTGTCCTCCGGGCTGGTCACGATTGCCAGGATGGGAGGACAGATTAAAGCAGCACACGCCATAGGAGAAGGAAATAAGGAGGCCGCCGGTTTTTATGCCGGCGGTGCTTTGCAGCTTACCCTTTTTCTGGCGGTTTTGTTTGCCCTTATGGTAAATCTGTTTGCCTGGGAACTGATTGGCTTTCTGGGGCTTTCCAGTCCTGCGATTATCGCCGACGCCGTGCGCTATCTGCGGATTACCTGCGGGCTGATTATCTTTTCTTTTATGAACCAGACCCTGACCGGGCTGTACACGGCGGCGGGGAACAGCAGGACGCCTTTTTTGGCAAACTGTATTGGCATGGGGGCAAATATGGTGCTGGACCCGGTGCTGATTTTGGGTCTGGGACCTTTTCCGCGGCTGGAAGCGGTCGGCGCGGCGATTGCAACCGTTTCGGCACAGGGGATGGTTATGCTGGTGCTTTTGTATTTCAGGAAAAACGACCCGGTGCTCTTTCCCTTTGTGCGCCTGATAAGGCGGGTTCCGGCGCGGTTTTTGGCTACGATAGTTAAGATCGGGCTTCCCTCAGGGTTTCAGTCCATGGTTTACTGTTCGATATCCATGATTTTAACCCGTTTTGTCGCTGTGTGGGGCGATGCCGCAGTTGCCGTACTGCGTGTGGGAAGCCAGATTGAATCCATCTCCTGGACGACGGCAGAGGGCTTTGGCACGGCGATTAATGCCTTTGTCGGGCAAAATTTCGGCGGAAAGCAGTATAAGCGGGTAAAAAACGGCTATATGACCGCCGCGGCGATTGTCTTTATTTGGGGCTGCCTTACGACCGCCGTGCTGGTGTTTGGACGCCGCCCGGTGATGTCGGTGTTTATCCATGAACCGGAGGTTGTCTTGCTTGGCATGGAATACCTGCGCGTGCTCGGCTACAGCCAGATGTTTATGTGCATCGAACTGATGACGGTGGGCGCATTGTCCGGGCAGGGAAAGACCCTCCAGTGTTCCGTGATTACCATTGTCCTGACGACTGCGCGGATTCCCTTTGCCATGGTCTTTGGGAAAATGCTGGGGTTAAACGGAATCTGGTGGGCCTTTACCGTGTCCAGTATGTTAAAAGGCGTGCTTTTCTTTGTCTATTACCTGGGCGTTTTGCGGCGGCTTTTGCGGGAGCCGGGGGCGGCAGGTTAGGGATTGCTGTTATTTTTCTGTCAATTGGAAATTTGTGAGAATAAAAAAATGCTTAATTTGTGCAAAAAACATATAGACGAAATAAGAATTTTGTGAGAAAATGTAGTAAGCACTTGAGGTACAGGGTAGGATTGTGAATGGTTTAACGATTATCACTTTCTTACGGGCAAGAGCATTGAAAACTACATAATTGAAAGGAGTTTTAACACATGATTTATTCAAAAGAAGTTGAAGAAATGTGTACCGTAGCGCAGGGTGTACATCATGGCTGTGCTCCGATCCCAGAAGAAGCAAAATGGGTTCAGGCAAAAGAAGTTAAAGATATTTCCGGTCTGACACACGGTATAGGCTGGTGTGCTCCTCAGCAGGGTGCCTGTAAGCTGACGCTGAATGTTAAGGAAGGTATTATTCAGGAAGCGCTAGTTGAAACCATTGGATGTTCTGGTATGACTCACTCCGCAGCGATGGCAGCAGAGATTCTTCCCGGTTTAACCGTGATGGAAGCGTTAAACACGGACCTGGTTTGCGATGCAATCAATACCGCGATGAGAGAACTGTTCTTACAGATCGTTTATGGACGTACCCAGAGTGCATTTTCTGAGGATGGTCTGCCGATCGGCGCAGGTCTTGAAGATCTGGGCAAGGGCCTCAGAAGCCAGGTTGGTACAATGTACGGTACATTAAAGAAAGGTCCTCGTTATCTGGAAATGGCAGAAGGCTATGTTACCGGTATTGCTCTTGACAAAGATGATCAGATTATCGGCTACAAATTCGTAAGCCTTGGCAAGATGACTGATTTCATTAAGAAGGGCGACGATCCGAATACGGCTTATGAAAAAGCATGTGGACAGTACGGCCGTGTTGATGATGCAGTTAAGATTATCGACCCACGGAAAGAATAAGAGGAGGAGGACGTAAAAGATGGCTTTATTTGAATCATTTGAAAGACGTATTGATAAAATCAATGACGTATTAAATAGCTATGGCATTGCTTCCCTGGAAGAAGCAGAGAAAATTACGAAGGATGCCGGCCTGAATGTTTACGACCAGGTAAAGAAAATCCAGCCGATTTGTTTTGAGAATGCCTGCTGGGCTTACACGGTAGGCGCGGCAATTGCCATCAAGAAGGGCTGCAAAAAGGCCGCTGACGCAGCAGCAGCCATTGGCGAGGGCTTACAGGCTTTCTGTATCCCAGGTTCTGTAGCCGATACCCGTAAGGTTGGTTTAGGACATGGTAATTTAGGAAAAATGCTTCTGGAAGAGGACACCGACTGTTTCTGCTTCCTGGCAGGACATGAGTCCTTTGCCGCAGCAGAGGGTGCTATCGGTATCGCTGAAAAGGCCAACAAGGTTCGTCAGAAACCTCTGCGCGTTATCTTAAACGGTCTTGGCAAGGACGCAGCAAAGATTATTTCCCGTATTAACGGCTTTACCTTTGTGGAAACCGAATATGATCCTTACACGAACACCGTAAAGGAAGTAGAGAGAATCGCTTACTCCGAGGGACTTCGTGCAAAGGTAAACTGCTACGGCGCAAACAGCGTTCCTGAGGGCGTTGCCATTATGTGGAAGGAAAATGTAGATGTTTCCATCACCGGAAACTCCACCAACCCGACCCGTTTCCAGCACCCGGTAGCAGGTACCTATAAGAAGGAAAGAAACGAAGCAGGAAAGAAGTACTTCTCCGTAGCTTCCGGCGGCGGCACCGGACGTACCCTGCACCCGGATAACATGGCAGCAGGCCCGGCTTCCTACGGTATGACCGATACCTTAGGACGTATGCACTCCGACGCACAGTTTGCAGGTTCCTCCTCCGTTCCGGCTCACGTAGAAATGATGGGTCTGATCGGCGCAGGCAACAACCCTATGGTCGGAATGACTGTAGCGGTTGCGGTTAGCATTCAGGAAGCGGCTGAGGCTGGAAAATTCTAAGTAAACATTGAAAAACCCTTGATTTCAGGGCATTCCGGACTTATCAATTTTGTCTGGTATGCCCTGATTTTTTGTGCTACTTGACATTACTTGACATGCTACTTGACATGGTGCTTTAGTAATTGTAGAATGGTTTTAGTTTGATTGAGGCTGGTCAGGCTGAGAGTTGGTCTGACTGGCCATCATTTTTATCAGGAAGGTGATTGTTTGGAGGATATACTGAAGAAGGAGGGATTGTCGTTTGTGCTGGGTTTCCGTACCCTTTGTGATAATTATGAGGATGTCCTGCGGATGGCTGGGTATGAGAATATCCGGGTGGCAGATATGTCTTCTGGTAAGGCAAAGGATGATGGATATCGGGGAGTTCATGTGTATTTTCAGTTAAGCAGCTTTCATTATCCTATCGAGATCCAGTACAATACTTATTATGACCGCCAGCTCAATAACTGGCTTCATAAATATGTATATAAGAGGGGGTACAAAAATCAAGTCGGGTATCGCTTGCGCCAGAAATATGAATGTGGTAAGATAAAAAATGAGAGTGAGTTTAGGGAGGTACTTGGAAATGTGCTATCTGATTGCAAAAAAATTCGGTGATACAGGCTGTGTGGCTCTGCAGACAGAGCATGGTCAGCATCTGGCAGATTTTGAGGAGAGATTAATGCGGGCAGTTGGATATGATAAGATTCAGTTAGTAACGATCAGCCGCCCATCCGCCTATGGGGAGTATGAGCCGTATCATTTCCTGGAAACAGAGCAGGAGTTTGAGGAGGCGGTTAGGAAGTTGTAAGGGCTTATAATAATTGATGGGTACATTGATAAAAGAAGATAATTGCTTTATTTATCCATTTAAGTAAGTTTTATAAAGAAATGTTGTACAAGCGAAAATAAATAAGCCTACCTTGTTACTTGGCCGGTACAGGTAGGCTTAAAAACTTATCCCGGAGGTCAACCACTTTGTGGGCGGTTGCTCCTTTTATGCTTAAAATATAACACATTTATCAGGAATGTTCAAGTCTTAAATAAAAATAGAGGCTGTAAAACGGTATAAGGTTACTGTTCACACAGGTCTGCGCACTTGCTGCGCTGACTGCATGTTAAACGGGTATTAGGGATAGGGGGCGGCTTAAATGATTTATTTGACCGGTGATTGTCATGGTGATTTTGGGCGTTTTGCAAAGCGGGAGCGTATGCGTCTGCCGTACTTTCTGCAGCCGGAGGATTATGTGATTGTATGCGGTGATTTGGGTCTGTTATGGGCAAAGGATAAAACATTTGCCTATGATTTAAAGTGGCTTTTGGCGCTTCCGTTTAAGCTTCTCTGGGTACAGGGAAATCACGAGAATTATGCGATGATTGCCGAGTATCCGCTGGAATGGTGGAATGGGGGCAAGGTACGCCATATTGCAAGGGATAAGATTATCCTTTTGGAACGTGGGCAGGTGTTTACGATAGAAGGAAATCGCTTTTTTACATTTGGCGGGGCATCCAGCCATGATATCCAGGGTGGTATATTGGACAGGGATTCTCCGACCTATGATAAAGAGAAAAAAAGAGCCATTCGGAGCGGTCTGCCTTATCGAGTCAGAAATGTATCCTGGTGGGAGCAGGAACTTCCGACCCAGGCAGAACTTCAGGAGGGGCGTGATAATCTTGAAAAAGTTGGCTATTTGGTCGATTATGTAATTACCCATTGTATGGCTGGTTCTATGCAGGATCAGCTATTTGACAGCGCTGTGTGGGAACATGATGACAGCACTTGTGAAAAAGATGTGTTAAATCAATATTTTGATGAACTGGAGGAGAAACTGCAGTATCAATGCTGGTTTTGCGGTCATTATCATGTCAATCACTGGCTCGATGAAAAACACAGGATTCTTTATAAAGATATTGTAAGGCTTGATGATTTCCGGTAAAAATAACAGAATAAGGAGAAGAAAAGAGGTGTTCTCATGCTGAAAGTGAAGAAGGCAGGAATCCTGTGTGCAGGTGATGATGAATTTGCTCCTTTTCTTTCACAGATAGATGAATGTAAGGTAAGTGAAAAAGCCATGCTGAAATTTTATGAAGGAAAGATAGGCGGCGTGGATGTGGTTGTTTTGTTTTCGGGCGTAGGAAAAGTGAATGCTGCGATTGCGGCAGAATTACTGATTGAAGTGTACGGTGTTGATGCGGTAATTAATGCGGGATGTGCCGGGGGGATGGATTCCCGGTTACATATATTCGACACCGTAATTTCCACCGAAATAGCATATCATGATGTTGCCGAAGATATTTTAACGGAATTTCATCCATGGATGGAAAGCATTTATTTTCAGGCAGATAGCCGTTTATTAGAGTTGTCAAGGGAAGCTATATCAAAGCTTAAGATGAAAGATAAGGTTTTTTGGGGGAGGATGGTTACCGGTGAGGCATTTATTGTCGATGAAGATCGGCAGAGAATTATGGATATCTATGCGCCTTTAACCGTAGATATGGAAACTGCCGCGATTGCCCATGTGTGCTATGTAAATCATATTCCCTTTATCGCTGTTCGATGTATTACCGATACAGCTGAGCACAGCGGGGTGGAATGTTTTGAAGAAAATTGCCAGAAAGCTTCCGGGATAGCCAGGGATATTACGGCTGCTTTGCTGGAAGAGATGAAGGGGAATGGGATAAGGTAAATGGAAAAGCAAACAGAACCACAAATAAAGAAGCAAACAGAAGCGCAGATAAAGAAGCAAACAGAAGCGCAGATAAAGAAGCAAACAGAAGAGCAAAGAAAAAAGCAGAGCGGAGGAAAAGTGATTCTGGTTCTGTTCTTTTTGATTTTTGTCCTGGGATTTGGGGCGGTTGGTGCCGGTCTGCTTTATTTTGCCCATGCACGGGAAGAAAGCTGCAGCGAGGTGACGGAAGGAAGGATTATTGATTATCGGACGCATCGGCGGCATGGCAGCAGGACGTACAGCCCTGTGGTGGAATATCAGGCGGGAGATGAATGGATCATCGGCGAGTCGAATACCTGGTCAAGCCCTAAGCCATTGAGAAACCGCGAATATGTGACCATTTGCTACCGGCCTGAAAACCCGGAGGAATTTTATATTCAGGGTTATGATTTAAAGGTTCAATATCGTCTGGGCGTGATTTTTTGTCTTTTCAGTGCGGTGATTTTTTTGTCGGTGATTGTATTTACACTGTTGAATAAGGCAAAAATGAACGATGAGAAAAAAGGAAAGATAAGGGCTGTTGTTTTTGTCGCAGGTGTTGTTTTCCTGATTTTTATTATGTTCTGGCTGCTTGTCGGGCCTGGGATAACGATAGTGGTATTTTTGATTATGGGGCTTTCCTGGCTGTATGGGGCGGGGAAAAAGGATGGATGGAAGAAGTAAGGCTGAGCGGAGCAGGGCTGTTCTTTTTACGAAAGCAGCTAAAGCCTGAAATTGCTTTTCGCAAAAGGACAGAACAGCCCTTAAATCAACCCGGTGGACAGGAAATTTTCTGCTTTTTCTAAGCCGCCAGCATAAGAATCGAATGTTGCCGTTTACACGTTCACGACCACACCGGCTTTTAATACCAGAGAAACCTGACTTAGCACCTCGATATTTTCATCAGGATTGCCATCAAAAGCGACCAGATTTGCTTTCTTTCCGCAGGCGATTGTACCGACTGTATCGGAAATGCCTAAAATTTCCGCATTGTTTTTTGTCGCCTGCAGCAGACATTCCAGCGGTGTAAAGCCCACGCGCTCGACTCTGGCTCGGAATTCGTATAACCCGTTTCCGTGACTGTTTTCATACACACCCGCATCCGATCCCCAGCCCATCTTGATACCGGCTTCCCGGCAGGCCCGCAGCCCCTCGATGAGTTTTGCGGCGCTCTGCCTTCCTTTTTCTACATAATGGATTGGTTTGCCTTCCGGATGTTCGGTAAAGGCTACCATAGGGGACATTGTCGGAATCGGGAAGGATTGATCCGATGCTTTATACATACGGATACATTCCTCATCCATCAGGGTAGAGTGTTCTACCGTCCGAACACCGCAGCGAATACACATTTTAATTCCCTCTGTGCCGTGGCAATGGACGGCTACCGGAAGCCCCGCATAGCTGGCAGCTTCACAGGCGGCGCATAATTCCTTTTCATAGATAATGGGTTTTCCAGGTTCGCCGCCGGGATTCATAACGGCTCCGGTTCCCATAATTTTTATCCAATCAGCACCTAACTGATACTGACGGCGTACCGCACGGGTATAAGCGTCCGGGCAATCTGCCTCTGCGTACATTCCCTCAAAATAATCATTGCCTGCCTCGGTCGGGGAGAGGATTTGACCGCTGGCAAGGATGTCCGGCCCCATAATAAGGCCGTCTTTTACGGCACGGGCAATGCCGATCACAAGGTTGTTCCGATCTCCCAGATCCCGTACCGTTGTATAGCCCATTTTCAGGTTATCCTGTGCCAGGCGCAGTGCACGCATCACCCGGTAGCTCTCCTGCTGTACATTTTCTTCATAGACATTCATTCCGCACAAGTCCAGATGAAGATGCGCTTCAATCAGGCCGGGAAGCAGTGTTTTTCCGGTCAGGTCAATGACATTGGCCCCGGAAGTGATTTTTGCGGTTTTTGTGTCTTTGATTTCCTGGATAATGCCATCTTCCAGAATGATATCGGCGAAATTGCCTTCAAAACCTTCCGTCAACGCAGGGAGCAGTCTTGCATTTCTTAAAATAATCATGATTTCCTCCATACTGTACATACTTGCTATTTTCTTATTTTCTGCCGGTTTTAAGATATCGGTTCCAGAGAATCAGGGCAATAATGCCGATGAACATAACTGCGGCAACTCCCATGAAGTAATACTTATAACCTAATTCTGTGTAAGTATCCAGCACATGCCCTGCCAGAACCGGGCAGACAACCTCAGGGAGATATCCCAGTGTACACACAACACCGATAGCCGTACCGGCTACATGGGCAGGTACACCGCCTTCTTCCATCATGGAGAATACCACGCCGTAATTCAGGTACATGGCCAGATAGATGATGATACATAAGCCGATAAAAAGCGGAATACTTACATTTTTAAACAGGACGAGAACCGCGGTGCTGATTCCCATGAAGATAAAACCGATAAACATCATTTTGCTTCTTCCCAGCCGGTCGGCCAGAATTCCGCCGCCTATGGAAGAAATCGGCCGGATATACTGGGCCATCATCGTTACGACAGCGGCAGCCGTCGCGGTTATACCAAAAGAAGCTGTTGCATAGGGCGTAAAATAGAACATGGAAATGTTCATGGTGTAAGTACAGCATAAGATGAGTGACAAGATCCATACGGCCGGCATTTTTAAAACATCAATGACCTGCCGGAAGCTGAGTTTTTCGCCTTTTTTCGTTTGTTCTTTGTCATTTTTCATAAGCAGGAAAGTCAGGATGCCTAAAAGAATAACGACAATCGAATAAAAGGTAATTACACCGTTTAAACCGGCCAGATTTCCGGCGGTTTTGCTGAAGAAATTGAAGATTGCCAGGGTAATCGCCAGATGCAGTGCGTTGACGATCCCACGTCCGCCTTCCATGAAGCCGAAGGCTTTGCTCTGCTCATTTTCCGCAGCAAGGCCGCGAAGTCCCTTCAGCAGTGCGGGCCAGAAGGCAAACAGCGAGGTAAAGCCCCAGATAAGATAAATCAGCACCAACATGCCGTAACTTGGGTTGGTCAGGTGCAGCAATCCGGCCGCTCCGGTCAGGATCAGGGAAACGGACATAATCATTCTTGGAGAAATCATATCCGCGACTATGCCGCCGAACAGGTAGGAAATTGCGCCCAGAACTCCAAAAATAGAGCCGAATGTACCCATCTGCGTGTTGGTCAGATGATATACTTCCAGATAGGCATCATAGTAGTAAGAACGGAAATAGGGAAGCCCGTAAATCAGCGATCCGGCAGTGGTTAAGATGACTAACCGCCCCATATTGTTTTTTAATGTTAGAAGCTATTTTTTCGCTCATATTTTTAGAAGCTGTTTTTTCGCTCATATTTATTCCTTTCTGTTTGTATTATTTTTAAAGAAAAGGGAAAGTGTGAATATTACACAGAAATATTGTGAGGCTTGACGATTTCCTGTAAAACAGCGGTTTGACGATTTTCCGTAAAAATCGATGAATAAATAGAAAAGGAAATTCATTTCAGGGTATTCCGGATGTTCTTGTTTTATCTGGTATATCCTGACTTTTTTTGTTGGTTTTAATTTGTTTTTTGGAAAATATTAGGAAAATAAAATAATATTGGATATTTACACGAATAAATAAAATAAATACAAATAAAATCAAATAAAAACAAACAAAAAAGGGTTGACATAAATGTGATTTATGGTATAATTACTCCAGAATCTGGTTGTACATTGTACACCTGCTGTCGGCGGCAATTTATTGATTCGGTTATTATTTGTTGTAAAATGTTGGATTATGTTGGAAAAGAAAGGAGAAAACAGATGAAAAAAATCATGGCTAAATTACTGCTGATAGGGGCGGCGGTGAGTGTCACAGGATGCACAGGAAAAACCATTACCCGTGAACCAGAAAGAACTGAAGCTGCAAAGGCCGAGGAGAGCCGTCCGGAGGAAACGATAAAGGTAGGATTTATTGTAGGAACAGGAGGGCTTGGAGATCAGGGCTTTAATGATATTGCGTATGAGGGGCTGAAGCGGGCAGAAGAGGAACTTGGGATCGAGCTGGAGTATGCAGAACCCCAGTCAGTATCTGACTTTGAACCATTAATCAGCCAGTTTGCCCAGGACGGAAGCTATGATTTGATTTTATCGCTGGATCAGCAGTCCCAGTCTGCATTGGAAAAAATTGCAAAATTATTCCCGGATCAGAAGTTTTCCGCTGTTGATATGGACATTCAGGCGGATAATGTGAAGGTAATCAAAAAAGATTTTTCCCAGCTTGCATTTTTGCCGGGATATTTTGCCGGGCTTCTTACAACGGATACTTCCGTGGATAAGGTAAATGAAGACGCATGTGTTGGCATTATGATTGGCGTTGACAATCCAAATATGCAGAATGGCGTTTTAGGTTTTACGGCAGGGGCTAAGCTGGCGAATCCGGATACGGAGGTTCTGACGGGTATCGTAGGTTCATACGGCGATCCGGCAAAAGGAAAGGACACAGCAAAGGTTATGTATGATAAGGGTGCAGATATTATTATGAATTTTGCAGGAGGCTCCGGTCTTGGTCTTACAAACCAGGCCAAGGAATCGGAAGGTCTGGTAATTGGCGGAACTTCCAACGTAAACGCAACGGCTCCCGATGTAATCGCTGCTTCCGCTGTGGAGCTTCTGGGCGACAGAGTGTACAATGATGTGCAGTCGGTGCTGGACGGAACCTGGAAGGCCGGAATAGATATGGGAATAATCGCAAACGGCGGAGTAAATATTACCTTTGAAGGTACAAAAGTTGCTGTTCCGGATGAAATAATAAAGAAAATAGATCATGTCAGGGTTTTGATGGAAAAGGAAGAGCTTATCCTGCCCTCCTCTGCTGAAGAAATAGACGGATGGCTGGAGGAAGCCGTCAGGATCGTAAACTGACGACGGGCACAAAGGCGATGGCAGGTGTTATGAATGATAAGATTGGCGAGGTGAATCGGAAAGTGGAAGTAGTTCGTTTGGAAAATATTACAAAGCAGTATCCGGGAGTGCTGGCTCTTAACCATGCGGATTTAGTGATCCGTTCAGGGGAAATACACGCTCTTCTGGGAGAAAACGGAGCAGGGAAAACTACGCTTATGAAGGTGCTTTATGGAATGACTGTTCCTGATGAAGGCGAAATCTATATCCGCCAGAAGCAGGTAAGATTCTCTTCGCCAATAGAAGCGATCGCTGCCGGAATCGGGATGGTGCATCAGCATTTTATGCAGGCCGATATGCTGACCGTGCTTGAAAATGTGATTGCAGGCGCAGAAGTG
This sequence comes from uncultured Clostridium sp., assembly GCA_946553025.1. Lineage (GTDB taxonomy): Bacteria > Bacillota > Clostridia > Lachnospirales > Lachnospiraceae > Caccovicinus. The sequence continues at coordinate 39,269 of CAMNRM010000005.1, read as the reverse complement.
TCGGTCAGGGGAAGAATTAATTACAGGCAGGCCCGCAGGAATGTACAGGAAATGATTCAGCAGTTCGCCTTTGACCTTGATCCGGACAGCAGGATAGAGGAACTTTCTGTGGGAGAACGCCAGAGAGTGGAAATATTAAAGGTGCTGTACCGCGGGGGCAAGATATTGATTTTTGACGAACCTACTGCTGTTTTGACGCCGCTGGAAACGGAAGCTTTTTTTACGGTTTTAAGGAAATTTAAGGAGCAGGGAAAAAGCATTGTCATTATAACCCATAAACTTCAGGAGGTAATGGCGATCGCAGATCGTATTACTGTAATGCGGGATGGGGCGGTTACCGGTCATTGCGAGCCTGAGGATGTAAGCATTAATGATCTGGCGGCCATGATGGTAAAGCGTGAGATAAAGGTAAATCAGCGCATGAGGGCAGGCCATATCGGGTCGGATGTATATTTTGAAGTGAAAAATCTGACCCTTACAGCAGCGGGAAAGATGGTACTGGATCGAATTCATTTAAAAATCCATAAAGGAGAGATCTTTGGGATTGCAGGAGTGGAGGGCAATGGGCAGACGGAGCTGATACGCTGTCTTACCGGCCTTCAAAAGCCGGATGAAATGGAGCTTTTTCTGGACGGGGAGGCTGTGACGGGAAACGCCAGTGATTTTATCTCCCGGGGAATCGGACATGTGCCGGAGGATCGCCTTGGAACAGCGGTCGTTGAAAGCGAATCCATCAGCATAAACCTGATGCTGGGGTATCATTTTAAGGAGTGGTTCCGGCGGGGCAGATGGATGGACTATAAAAAGGCGGAAGCTTTTGGAAATGAATGTATGAAAAAGTATTCGATTAAAGCGCCGTCTGCAAGGACAACCATTGCAGAGATGTCCGGAGGAAACCAGCAGAAGGTAGTTATTGCAAGGGTATTCAGCGAAAATCCAAAGGTGGTTATCTGTGCACAGCCTACCCGGGGTGTGGATATTGGCTCGATTGAGTATATTCACCAGAGAATGCGGGAATTTGTGGGTACAGAATATGCGATGCTGCTGATTTCGGCAGATTTAGAGGAAGTGAAGGCAATGAGTGACCGGATTGCAGTGATTTACAAGGGAAGAATTGTTGCCGAGGGCCAGACGGATGCATTTGACGATACACAGCTGGGGTTATATATGACCGGTTCTAAAAAGGGGGCAGAGCGATGAAAAAAAGAATAGAAAAAATGATTCCTGCCTTTCTTTCCTTAGGGGCGGCACTGTTTTTCGGTTCCTTTCTCTTTATGGCGGTTGGATATAACCCTTTTAGTGTTTATGGCGAGATTATCTACGGCGCGGCAGGAACACCGGGATCTGTTTTGAATTCCCTGGTGCAGGCAACCCCTTTGCTTTTTACAGGACTGGCCTTTGTGATTGCGATGAAAGGCGGCGTGGCCAATATTGGAGGTGAAGGGCAGTTATATGCAGGTGCCCTGGGTTCTGTTTTGGCGGGGATTTATTTAAAGGGAATACCAGGATATATGCATGTTCCAATTTGTATTTTGGCAGGTGTTTTCTTTGCCGGATGCTGGGGAAGCCTGATTGCGGTTTTGAAGGTTTATTTTGGAGCGCAGGAAATTATCACAGCGATTATGCTCAATTATATTATGCAGTATTTTGTAAGCTTTCTAGTAAATTATCCCTTAAAGGAGGAGGGTTCGATCTCGCAGACCGTGGAAATTGCAGACAGTGCAAAGCTTCCCCTGCTTTCTGCCAGATATCAGCTTTCTTCCGGGATTTTGCTGGCAGTTTTCATTGCCGTGGTTATGACTTTTTTATATAAAAGGACACTGACCGGGTATGAGATGTCGATTACAGGCAAAAGCAAGGCAGCAGCCAGAACCGCCGGGATTTATGTCGATAAGATCATGATTCGTACCATGTTTATCAGTGGGGCAACTGCGGGTTTGTGTGGTTCGGTTATGATTTTGGGCAGCTCTTACAGGCTGATTGACGGATTTTCTTCTGGTTATGGCTTCGATGGAATCGCTGTAGCTTCACTGGCTAATGGAAACTTTATAGGGGTTTTGCTCTCCGGTGCCTTTTTCGGCGCATTAAGGGCGGGAGCCATGTATGTGAACCGTGTTGCAAAAATTCCCTATGATTTTGCTATTGTCATTCAGGCGCTGATTATTGTCCTGATCGCTGCGCCTTATATGTGGCGTGTTCTTGGCGGAAAAATAAAATGGAACAGGAAGGGAGGAGAGCATTATGTCGGGTGAGATGGTATCAGTTATCTCGTCGTTAGTAACGACGGCTCTGCGGATGAGTATCCCGGTTATCCTGGCTTCCCTGGCCGGTGTATTCTCTGCCAGGGCAGGTATTGTCGCTATGGGGCTTGAGGGCATGATGCTCAGCGGATCGTTTGCAGCGGCATATGTGACATGGCTTACAGGAAATCCTTACCTTGGAATCTTAGGGGGGATTTTGGCCGGTGTTGCCATGTCTGTGCTTCATGGGATTCTGGTGATTAAATTCCGTCTGGATCAGGTAATCGGAGGGATTGGCCTGAATCTGTTTGCGACGGGTCTTACAACGGTTTTTTTACAAATGGTATGGGGAAACCGGGGAAAATCGGAAATGCTGAATACCATAGGATATGTGCAGATTCCTGTTCTGGGGAAGGTATCACCACTGCTTCTGGTGGCTTTTACTGCGGTATTTTCTTCCGTATATGTGCTGTATCAAACGGTTTTCGGGCTTCATCTGCGTATGGTGGGAGAGAATCCTGCAGCAGCAAAAACCCTGGGCATTTACGTAAACCGTGTCCGGTTTCAGAGTCTGATTATTGTTGGCGTGCTTTCTGGGCTGGCGGGGGCGTATTTATCCATTGACCATTTAAATATGTTTGTGCGTGATATGGTTGCAGGCAGAGGTTTTATTGCGTTGTCCATTGATATTTTGGGAAGATATACTCCGGGCGGTATTTTGGTCGGAAGCCTGTTTTTCGGCATTGTGGATGCGCTGCAGCTGGTGATACAAAGCGATAAGGTTCCCGGTCAGCTTCTTCAGATGCTGCCGTATCTGGTAACGCTTCTGGCTGTGGTACTGGCGGTAAAGGATGTAAGACCCCCGGCAAGCATGGGGAAAATAATTGAAGAAAGGGAGTAATGCAATGTTGGAAAAGCAGATAAGAGAAACGGTGAAATATATTAAGGGAAAAACAGGCATTCTGCCGGAGGCGGCGATAGTGTTAGGCTCAGGGCTGGGAGGATTTGCGGACAGCCTGGAGGATGCGGTTATTCTTCCCTATGAAGAAATTCCGGGCTTTGCAGTTTCAACGGCTCCGGGCCATAAGGGGCAGATGGTTCTTGGAAAAAAGAAAGGAAGATATGTGCTGTGTCTGCAGGGAAGATTTCATTATTATGAGGGCTATACCATGGCACAAATCGTATATCCAGTACGTGTCATAAAGGCTCTGGGCACGCCAAAGCTGATTTTGACCAATTCCTGCGGCGGCCTGAATCCAAACTTTAAACCAGGGGACTTTATGCTGATTACAGACCATATTAATTTTATGGGAGCAAATCCTTTGACTGGCCCGAATGAGGATTGGCTTGGATGCAGATTTCCCGATATGACAAAGGCATACAATCAGGAGTTAGCAGGAAAAGCCAGAGCCTGTGCAAAGACGCTTTCCATAGATTTAAAAGAGGGAGTCTATGTGGGATATGGCGGCCCGAGTTTTGAAACGCCGGCAGAAATCCGGATGTTTCAGATGCTTGGCGGCAGCGCAGTAGGAATGTCCACTGTTCCTGAGGTAATTGCGGCGTCCCACTGCGGTTTAGAAGTTTTGGCGCTGTCCTGCATTACCAATCTGGCAGCCGGAATTCTGGATCAGCCTCTTTCCGGTGAGGAAGTGATTGAAACTGCAGGAAAAGCAGGACGGAAATTTACAGAACTGCTGGAAAAAATCGTTGAAATCATATAAAATAATGAAAGAAGTGTTTAGCAAAATATGGGCAGAGAAAACTTTAACATAAAAGAAGAAATATGCGAAATAGGAAAACTGATGTATGACAGGGGATATGTAGTAAGCAATGATGGAAATATCTCTGTTAAGGTAAGCGAGAATGAGATTATTATCACTCCTTCAGGCGTAAGCAAAGGCAGAATGACACCAGACATGATGGTTAAGGTAGACGGGAACGGCAATATTTTAGAAGGAAACCGCTACCCCTCCTCAGAAATGAAGATGCATTTGGCCGTATACAGGGAAAGACCGGATATTTATTCGGTTATTCATGCCCATCCTCCGGTATCTACAGCATTTGCTGTCTGCCGGAAGCCTCTGGATCGTATGTATATGCCGGAAACCGTATTAAATCTGGGCCCCATACCGGTAACGGAGTATGCCCTTCCGTCAACCCAGGCCGTGCCGGACTCATTAAAGCCTTTTGTTCACGGCAACGGTGCGCTGATTGCAAACCATGGGGTTATTGTCTGGGCCCGGGATTTATGGGGCGCATTCCACCGTATGGAAACCGTAGAACATACAGCCAGGATTTACATAAATGTAAAGATGATAGGCAATGGCTGGGAACTGTCCGAAAAGGAGCTGGAGGAACTTTATCATTTAAGCGGATATTATAAAAAATTAGCTGGAGAAAGAAGAGAATAAAAAATTATGTTAGCTCCCGAAAGAAGAAATCAGATATTAAATTTAGTGATCCAAAAGAAAAGCGTATTAGTCAAAGACCTGAGCGTTATGTTTGACGTGACCGGGGAAACCATCCGAAAGGATTTGGCGATTCTGGAAAAAGAAGGGAAAATCTTAAAGACCTATGGCGGAGCCTATGTATGTGACGGAGTTCAGAACGAGATACCGATTACATTGAGAGAGAGCCTGTACACCGATGAAAAAAAGGCCATAGGCGCTGTCTGTGCATCCCTGGTTCAGAATGGTGATACGGTCAGTCTGGACGGCAGCACAACCTGTCTGCATATTGCAAAAAATCTGACGGAACATACCGATGTGACAGTGCTTACAAACTCATTAAGAATTGCAGAGGTGTTTTCAGAATGCCCTAAGATTCGTCTGATTTTATCTGGCGGCGAGTTAAACCAGGAAATACAGTGTTTTGTCAATCACAGAAGCGAGGAGCTGTTAGCCAGCTATTTTGTGGATAAATGTTTTGTGTCCTGCAGAGGTATTCATATGCAGACGGGCATAACGGACGGAAGCGAAAGTAATGGAAGAATCCGCCGCATTATGCTGGATCATGCAAAACAAAGGTATCTTGTGGTGGACAGCACAAAAATAGATTTGACTAATTTTTATCAGATCGGCACATTTGATCTGATAAATACCATGGTAATCGACCGATTGGATTCATCCAAATGGAAAGAGTTTATTTTTCAAAAGGGAATCCGGCTTATTGAAGCGGGAAAGGAAGCGGGAAATGGATAAAGAGATTGCATTAGCAGTAAAATATGAGGACGGAAGACTGTTTTTTTTGGACCAGACATTACTGCCTGAAAAGGAAGTATATGTGGAAATCACAAATGAAACAGAGGCGTGGACGGCCATTAAACGTCTGGTTTTAAGAGGAGCGCCGGCTATCGGTGTCGGGGCGGCTTATGCGCTGAGCGTTTGTGCAGACCGCTTGGCGATGGAAACGGTTTCTGCTTTTTGTGAGGAAATTCATCGAATCAAGGAGTATTTAAACTGTTCAAGGCCAACAGCCGTAAACTTATCCTGGGCGCTTAACCGTATGGAAAGCAGGCTGTATTCAAGTGATAAAACGACGGTTGCGGAACTGAAAGAGGTATTAAGGGCAGAGGCGAAGGCGATTTATGAAGAAGATGTAAGAATGTGCAGAAAGATTGGCGAGGCAGGACAGGAGATAATAAAGGACAAAATGGGAATTCTGACCCACTGTAATGCAGGTGCTCTGGCTACTTCACGGTACGGAACCGCACTTTCACCTATTTATGTCGCCAGGGAAAACGGTCTTCATGTGCGTGTATTTGCGGATGAAACCCGCCCCCTGCTGCAGGGAAGCCGGCTGACGGCTTATGAGCTTATGAAGGCGGGAATCGATACAACGGTGATTACTGACAGCATGGCTGCGGTTGTTATGAAAAAGGGATGGGTAGATGCCGTGATTGTAGGGGCGGATCGCATCGCGGCAAACGGAGATACGGCAAATAAAATAGGAACCTATGGCGTGGCGCTTCTTGCAAAGGCTCACCATATTCCGTTTTATGTCGCCTGTCCCTATTCCACCGTGGATACGAAGACACCTTCAGGAGAGGATATTGTAATTGAGGAACGGGCGGCAGAGGAAGTGCTGTGCGGTATGGGAAAATGGACCGGCCCTAAAGGTGCAAAGGTTTTTAATCCTGCGTTTGATGTTACCCCCCATGCGCTGATTGCAGGAATTATTACAGAAAAGGGGATATTAAGAGCGCCATATGATCAAAGTCTGAGAAAATTAGACTGCAGGTAGAGGAAAAGGGGGTTTTGCATGACCGAATATAAAGCGGCTCAGATAATCAGGCATCTGGAAATGCAGCCTCACAGAGAAGGCGGATGGTACCGCTTTATGTGGAGGCATGAGAAAATGGCAGCAAAAAGTACATTAGGCGATGCATATACAGGGGAGCGTGCTCTCTGCAGCTTAATCTATTATCTGCTTTGGGGAGAGGAGATATCCCGATGGCATCAGCTGAAATCCCCGGAGATCTGGACCTGGCACTGCGGGGATTCTCTGATTATGACACTGGGCGGGGCCGGGGGAACGCCGGAACAAGAACAGCAGATAAGGATTGGAAACAGGCTGGATCAGGGTGATGCATTTCAGTTTGTCGTGCCTGGGGGAATATGGCAGACGACAAGGCTGGATACAAAGAGGAAGCATGGATTTGCCCTGGTGTCCTGCATCGTATCTCCGGCCTTTTTGGAGGAGGACTGCTATTTGCCGGAGCCTTTATTTTAGCGGAAAGAGGAGAGGAACTTATGTTTGAGGGAAAGACAGCCGTTGTTACAGGGGCAGGAAAAGGACTGGGACAGGCAATGTCTGCTGCACTGGCACGGGCCGGCGCAGACATTATAGGCGTGGATATTGGAGATATGACCAAAACAGCGGAAATTATAGAAAAAGATGGCGGGAGCTTTACACCAGTTTCGGCCGATTTAAGCAAAACCGACGAAATTCCGGAACTTGCAAAAAAATTAGAAGCCGTTTATGGAAAGGTAGATATTCTGGTGAATAATGCAGGCGTAATTTACAGAAGCCCGGCAGAAGAATACCCGGAAGACGGATTTGACTTTGTAATGAATTTGAATGTAAAGGCTCTGTTTCTCCTTAGCAGGGAAATTGGCGGCTATATGAAAACACGCCGCTGGGGCAGGATTATCAATGTATGTTCCATTCAGTCCATGCAGGGCGGAAACGGTGTTTCTGCATATGCGGCAAGCAAACATGCGGTAGCCGGTATTACAAGAGCATTTGCAAATGAGTGGGGAAAGTATGGAATCACGGTAAACGGTATTGCGCCCGGCTACATGGTGACAGATAATACCGATAAGTTGCGGGCACAAAAAGAGAAAGCAGAAGCGATAACTGCCCGTATTCCGGCAGGGCGCTGGGGACAGCCCTCCGATCTGATGGGGCCAGTTGTGTTTTTGGCTTCGGATGAGGCCGCTTATGTAAATGGACATCTTCTTGTGGTGGACGGCGGTTATATGAATGCTTAGTGGGCAGAATATGGGAAGAGGTTTAGAGGATTGCCGGTAAAAGAAGAAAATTGAAGAGGAACTTTGGCGTGGACAGCAGAAAATAAAGCAGGAAATCCCGAGTGGCAGGATAATGCCATTCGGGATTTCTTTGTGTTTAGACGATTTCTAATTGTTTTTATCCGCAGTTGTTTTAGATGGTGTGCGGTTGCTGATTAGTGCTCCTTTCGGAAACGGCGATATCCTATGATAATAATTCCGCCAAGGGAAGCACTGACCAGAGATATCCATAGGAAGAAATTTGTATTGTCACTGGTTCTGGGGAGGGAAGGATCATTTAGTCCCGTTAAGGGGACGTCATCTTCCTCAAGGTAAACATATTCTTCCGTTGTTGGATTCCATACTTTAATATAAGTTTTTGGTACACCGCCGTCCATAATCGTAATTCTTTCCGGGCTGCCTGGAAGGTTGGGATCTGGAAGCACGGGAGTATCCGGTTCGGGAACAGGAGAAGTTTCCGGTACAGATTCCACTACGGGAACGGTTGGTGCTTCTGGTACAGGTTCAGGAACCGTGGTTGGTGCAGGCGTTGGCTTCGGGTCGGGATCGGAATGTTTTCTGCCGCCTCCGCCGCTGGGCTTTGGATCTTCTGGTTTTTCTTCCCGGTAATAGCGCAGAATAATAATCTGTTCACCGGATTCTGTGGCATAAATAAATGTTTTGTCGGGAAGTTCACTGTAATCCTTATCAGAGAACATTGCTCCATAACCGCAGTTGAAGTAGTTGTAGGTTTTTCCTTCATAGTCGGGAACCTGGGTGACATTCTTGTCATTGTATTCTACACCGGCTTTGGCATCAGGAACTGTGCCGATGTCGCTTTTACCTTCCAGGGTCAGCGATCCGTCCGGGTGCTTAAAATAGTACTCGTGGATGTATTTGTAGCTGACTTTTGGTGAAGGATCGGGATCTTTGGTTGATTCTTCCCGGTAATAGCGCAGAATGATAATCTGGTCGCCGGATTCGGTTGCTTTAACAAATTTCTTTCCTTCGTCTTCTTTGTAACTGCTGTCGGATATGTTTCCGTAGCCGCACTCGTAATAGGTATAGGTTGTTCCCTTGTAGTCAGGAATCCGGCTTACGTCTTCACCAGTGTATTCTTTATCAGCATCAGCATTGGGAACTGTGCCGATATCGCTTTTGCCTTCCAGAGTCAGTGAACCGTCCGGGTGCTTCAGGTAGTACTCATGGACGTAATTGTAGCTGACTTCTGGTGTGGGATCTGGCTTATCAGGTTCATCCCGGTAATAGCGCAGGATGATAACCTGATTTTCGTTTTCTGTAGAAGCGGCCCATTGCTGGCTGGGCGTGAAACGGTAGACTTTATTATTTGTGTAGTCTGATCCATAGCCATCATTTAAATGTGTATAGTTGTGATTGTTATAGTTTATCTTCCAATCACTTTCTGCTGCCTTACGGGTAGTTTCCAGGGGAGCAATGATAGGATTGCGGTCGTCCCCTACGCTTCCTTCAAAGGTATAGACATAGCCGTCATTTACATTCAGTGTACCGGTAAAATCACCGGAGCTGTCTTCTTTATCTTCGGTTTCTGAACTGACCTCATCATCTTCGCCAGGCGCTGCATCGTCATTTTGAGGCTGAATCATTCTGCTATACTTGGAAGAAATTTCCTCGTCTTTGTGGCTTTCGCTCTTTTTGCGGAGATAATATTCATGGACAATGTTGTAGCTTCCTTCCTTTGCAGGTTCACGATAGTAACACAGGATGATGATATGGTTTCCTTCCTTTGTGGCCTTTGCAAATGTCCAATCATTGTTTGGCCGATAGCGCATGTTATCACCCGCATATTCGCCATTTAAACCTGGCTGATAGCTGCTGTCAGAATCTGTGATTCGATCCAATTCACCGTATTGCGGCCTTGTATCCCAAGTATAGTTGTAAGGCTTTTTGGTAATTTCAGGAGTGAAGTCGTTGTCAGGCTCAGGAGTAAAACTGCACTCTTTTGGAACATTTTCTCCAACATGCTTTGATTCTAGTTCAGCTTCTTCAACCTGAACGGAGCTGACGCCCTCCCAGTGGCTGCCCTCATCATCCCGGCAGTAATATACATGGATGATGTTATATTTTCCCATAGGACGCTGCTCACGACAGTAGCGCAGGATAATGATCTGGCTGGCATCTTCGGTTACATCAATGTATTCTTTTCCGTCAACAGGTGCGTAGTTAAGAGTCTTTTCCCATGAATCTGTGCCTTTACCCTGACGGATGATACCTTGGTCATCAACAGCAATACTCCCGCTGCCAAGAGTTTTCGAGGCTGTATTATTCAGCCTGGAACGAGCCCGTGACGGCGATGCGGCAGAATCGGTCTGATGGTATGTTTTGTCAGAATCATGGTTTTGACGTTCCCTGGCGGATGATGGTGATGCTGTGGATGATGGCGATGCTACGGAACGTGTTGTGCTGTATGTCCTGGAAGAACCATCAGAATCCGTCTGGTTTTTCTGTTCGAGGCCGTCTACAATGCCATAGGCTTCGTCGAAATGTGTATATTGTTCGTTATTGAAGTCAGTCACCTTATCGATCGAACTCGCAAAGTATGTTTCTTCTTTAGGGCGGCCGAGTCGGGTGGTAATCGGGCTTTGTCCCTCATATATATAGGTGCCGTCCGGTGTTTTGACATAATATTCATGGATATAACGATAGCCATATGTGCCGGAAGCAAAGTGATTGGTAAAGGTAATTTCAGATGTACTTCCAACCATAGTGCCATAAATCGCACCGCTGTCTGTATAGTTCAGGTTATATGTTTCAAGCTGATCACTAATTGGCTGTATCGTATATACACCTGCGTCTGGAAGGGTGACTGTGCTGCTTTTTCCGGCTTCAATGGTGACATTTTGATTAAAACCTGATCTTCCACGAATATTAAATTGATATGTACGGTTATCTGCTGCATTACCCGAAAGATTGACAGGAGCAAGCTTCGTGATCATAAGGTCACGTTTGCCGCCAATGTTTACTTTTATTTCTTTACCGTTTTCTGTAGTACCAAAGGGCATTCCCGAGATTTCCATTGTAAACCCTGCGGGAGCGTTTCCCTTAATCATTTCGGTAATTGTATAAGTTCCTTTATTCAGCCCTTCCAGTGTCATATTGCTTCCTGGCTGTAGTTTTATGGTCGTTTCGGGGTCATCTGTTTTTTCACCGCCGGGAATCAGGTTTCCATCTTTATCTTTGATTGTATAATAATAGGAAATTTTATCTGCACCATCTGCGTCCGGATTCTGCAAAGCAGGAGCCTCAATCTTTATCCATCCGCGTTCATCCACAGTTACAGATTCTTCTGTAGCGACATTTTTGAAGGTTTTTATGGTTTCTTTTTCGTCATATTCTATCCAGCTTACGCCGATTGTTTTGGCTGTAGTGCTTTTTACACCTGTAGCAGTAAACCATAACTGTTTATGAGGTTTTACTGCCATCTTTGATGGATTGGATATGGTAATAGGTATATGTCCTTTAAATCCTGTTGTTCTATTAAAGACTTTAATATTTGTGATAAAAGTTGGATCGCTTTCAGTACTAACTCCATAACGAAAATAAGTGTAAGAGGTAGACGAATTTAATGATTTTCCACTGCTGTTATAAAGCGGTCCAAAGCTTATCATTTCGATGTAATCCACATCAAAATTTTTATCATTAAGATCCATGTATTTCCAGTTCCTTGCCGTGTTCTCCGTTTCACTGCTGAGTCCACTGCTTTTTCCGTTTCTTGTCCGCGTAGCTGTCGTTGGCGTCGTTACTATAGATTTTTCACTGGCGCTGACCGTGAACTCGGTTACTGTATATCCGCCTTTTGGCAGATTATCCAATATAACAGATTTTCCGGATTGAATACTTACTGTTCGCGGCTGGAATGTGGAAGTGTCGCCTTCCTCTGTTTCTGTTCGATCCACAATATAATAATAACTTACATTGTTGCTTTCGTTTCCTCCGGCAGTCAGGGTCAGGCTTCCGGGGGTTCCATTGATGTGGAATCGGCCGACTTCTCCTGGATTAACGGTTTCTTTTCTGGTTCCCATCTGAAGCTGATATCCGTCAGGAGCCGCAATCTGTTCGATAGTATAAATGCCTGCCCGAAGACCTTCAAAGAGTTTTTCCTCCCCTGGGTTAAGGGGAAAGTACTCATCGATTTTCTTGAAATCGGGGGAAGTATGTTCATCTTCCTGCCTGTTATGGATATGGTACCAGCAGGGGTAAACAGAAGTTCCATTACTGTCTGCTGCTGGCCGGCTTATCGTGAGGCGGGAATTATTTTTCAGTTCCAGTTCACGAGTTCTTGTGTTTACGGATATGGCGGCGTCCGATTTTGAATCCGACATATTATAGTAATTGCCTTCATCATCCTGAATATTGATATCGATATTGTCAGTAATTTCAGTTACTGTGACATAAAATGGTCCGCTGGACTTAAACGTTTCAGATGTCCAGGGATCTTCGCCTTCTCCTACGTTATCCCGGGGAAGTGTAACGATTGTATCTACATTGACATCTTCATATCCTCCATCGCTAATGGATTTTTTTCGGGTGCCTGTTATTTGGAAGGTATATTTCTTTCCTTTTGCTGCACCTATGACTTCATTTGGGGTATCGTTCTCATCAAATTTCTTTATAATAACCAGACTGTAACTGCCATCGGCATCCCAATCGCCACTGGCAGCCAGTCCTATAGTACCTACCGTCAGCAGCACCATTAAAAGGAGAAGCATCCCTACAAAATATTTTTTCCGCCGTTCTTTTTTGTGCATAATCATTTTTTTTAACATTTGCTGTATTCTCACTCCTTTCCGTCAATTCCCATTCATAATAAAATGATCATCTATATTTAACGCAGCAGTCCTTCATTCACCGCCCGCGCAATTTCCCCCATCTTCCCTTCCAGATAAGCCCCCGGGCATTCGGTCTGGTCGGAGAACATTTTATGAATTGTCAAATTTCCATTGGCATCCCCGGTAAAGTTTAATTCCTCTATCCCATTGCGCTGACAGATATCAACACACAGTGCAATCAAAGCCTTATACGCTTCATCGCTCACATGCCAGTCGCCGCCGGTTTCATCGTTGGCGACTTCGATAGTCACGGCCTGATGGTCGTTTTCCCTGCTGCTGGATGTCCATGCGCGGTTGGCTTCTTCGACATAGAGGGCAATCCTTCCGTTGCTGTCAATGGCATAGTTTGACGAAGCCCTTCGATCCTGCTGGGAAAAAGATTCGCCCAGGGCTTCCAGGCTGAGATTGCCGCCCATATGGTGTATCGTAATTTTCTGTACGTCATTTTCCCTCGGAAAATTTGCATTGGGCGAGAGGAAGATATAGTCAATCAGCGGACTGTTTCTGCCTTTGATTTCCGTCCTTTCCTGTTCGGTCAATGCCCTTCCCACGGTATCCGGAAGGGTTGAAGAATAGTGAATATATAAGATAAGAACAAACAGGGCAGAAGCACAGAAGCCAAACAGCAGGAATCTGATGCGTAAAAAATCATTTCTGGTTTGTCTTTTTTCTATTGTTAAAGAATTTGGTTTTCTGTTCAATGCAATCTCCCCTCCTTCCCAGCATATCTCCTGATTCCCTAACCCATCCATAGACTGTAGCCGAGGTGGCAGGCAAAGATTACTGCGGACAGGGAAAAGAATACTCTGACAGCAGCAGTCCCCAGTTTTTGTCCGTTCCTGCCGGGATTTCCCACAGTCAGCATGGTCAGGGAAAAGACAGCCAGGTAAAAGAAACTGGTATCGATCATATTGTGGAAGCAAAAAGCAGTGAATCCGGCTTTTTCTTCGGGTGTGTTTTTCTTCCGGTAAACACAAACGGCAATAAGCACCAGCATGGCAAGGGCAATCCAGCCAAGTTCTGCGCCGATATGGATAAGCACGTTGTGGATGTGCCAGGTATTAAAATATTTACTGCTATCATAGAGGTTGAAAAGCCTCCACTGGTATGGCCCGATCCCCAGGAGAGGATTTTTAGTAAAATAATGCAGTCCGTTCTTCATCATCTCCAGCCGTTCGGCGAAGGTGGCAAAAGAACTTGGCCGTACAGCGATGGCCGCGGCAGCGACAAGGATACCCATAAGGGCTATAAATCCTGCTGTCCGTGGTTTTTGGGCGAGGAAAATGGTATAAGTCCTCCAGCAGTAAACCACGGCGGCTGCATAGAACAGAAGGGGAATACAGCTTAGAGGAACACTTGTCCGGGCCGCAGCAAGATAAATCAATATGCCGGTTCCCAGACCTAAACTGGCTTTGGCAAGAAGGCAGCAGCCGTATTGAAACGTTTCTGTCCGGGAAAAATTCTGTCCTTTTTTCCACACCAGCATGAAAATCCCCGCTGCCATGGCAAGAAAGCTGCCCATGGAAAGGGTCAGAGCCAGGCAAATCAGGAGAATGGGTTCGAGGTAAGGAAGAAAAGGCATTTTGCAGCACTGTACATCGGCATTCCCGGATTCTTCCTGGATCGCCAAGCAGCAGAGCAGGGAAAACCAGCCGATAACAAGAAAAATACCCAAGGCATTAGGATTTCCCAAAAAGCCGCTTGCCCTCCATGCCCGCTGCTGAAATAATGCGCGGGCGACAAATTGACCTATACCGATAAGTGCAGTAAATCCCACCCATGCAGAACAAAGGTATTTCAGCAAGTGCCGCTCATGCTTGTCAAGACAGGCTATAATCAGATAAAGCACGGGAAAAAGTGCCTGTGTCGATGCATAGCCGTCGGTGATATTTCCATAAACCCGCCAGGAAGATACCATGCCAATCAAGGTATATAAAACAAGCGGTATAAAGATCCAAAGATCTACGGATATGCTTCTCTGAAGAATTCCAATCGCGCAGAGAAGCAGTCCGAGCAGACTTACAATTTTTATATTCCCCACGCCCACCTGGGTCAGGATAATCAGGGCGAGCAGCAGGCTTACAACAAGATAGTGGTCGAGCAGAGAATCGGATAGTTGTTCAATGCGTTTTGCCATGTCGCCTCTCCTTTTTGTAAGCGTATGTAATCGGTATTTGAAGTGTATTTATGCATGTAATTGTATAAAGTTTAAAACTGTATGCAGTCATAATCACTGTGCTTTTTACAGAGATAGTTTACATAAAGTTAAAAAATCATAAAAAACGGTTGGCCCAGTGTAACATAATATAGAATTGTGTTACACTCAAATTTTTCAGGAAATATAACCCCTTTCTGTTTTTGTTCAAGGTTTTTTCAGGAAAACCAAGGAAAAAAGCAGTAAAAAGAACAAATGAACACCTAAAATAGACAATTATAAACAATTAAAAATCTTATCTGTAAATCTCTAGCCAAATCGGCAGAAAACCCTGTAAAATGCAATGTTTTTATCATTTGTCCATTCCTGCTGAGTGTAACACAATTCTATATTATGTTACACTCAACCTGTGCTCATCTGGCTATTGTTTAAATTTTCTTAATTTATACAATGTTTTCTGAATATTCATGCTTTAAAACGAGATTATTAATTATAAAATCGTCAGTTTCATCCGGGATTATAAGTAAAAACGTTACAAAAAATGGATAAAATGGAAAATTCTTCATTTCTTGTAACAAAAATAACACAAAATATGATGTTCTTCAATCCTTTTTTAATATGAATTTTGCCAGTTACAGTGAATGCATGTGGACAGCAACGTGAATAGGTGAACAGCAACGTGAATAGGTGAACAGCAACATGAATAGGTGAACAGCAACATGAATAAGTAAACAGTAATGTAAATAAGTGAATGGCAACGCAGATGTAACGTAACTCTTGTCATTTATGCGCCTTGTGTAGTATACTTTAGAGTGTGCCTGGAATAGCAGGAACGTAGCAGAAATATAGTAAAAAATATAATAGGAAACATAGATAGAAGGAATGTAGCTGGAAGATAGCTGGAATAAATATTCAAACATGCCCATAAACGGCAGAAATAAAAAAATAGGATGGTGGATGCGATGAAAAATAAATATCGTTTACTTGTATTTGCCGGATGCATAGCGGCTGTATTAAGCGGATGCAGTCTTTTTTATGCAAAGAGCCAGAATCCGGATTTAACGTCGGCAAACGAAAGAATTGAAACAGATAAAAATACAGTCGAAGATCAGACTTTTTCAGAAGATGTTGGGGAAACGAAAGTGAATTCTTCTTCGGAGGAACCTGAATCACCTAATTTGTCAGAAAATACAGAAAAAAACAGTGAAGAAAGCGCCAAAGAAAGTTCTAAAGAAGGTTCTTCTCCGGAAGCAGCCGAAGAAAGAGTTTCTTCTGAATCCTCCAAAGATCCAGAATCTCTAAAAGCATCGGAGTCCCCAAAAGATCCCGGCTCCTCAAAAACTTCAGACTCCCCGGAATCCGACCCTCTCCTGGATAATGAAGTGCAGACCATTTTGGACAATATGACGCTGGAGGATAAGATTGCCCAGCTTTTCATCCTTTACCCGGAAACGCTGGTCAGCGGCGTGAATCGGGTTATGGCCGCGGGGGAGATGACCCGGGAGGCATTTGACCG
This sequence comes from uncultured Clostridium sp., assembly GCA_946553025.1. Classification (GTDB taxonomy): domain Bacteria; phylum Bacillota; class Clostridia; order Lachnospirales; family Lachnospiraceae; genus Caccovicinus. The sequence goes on along the minus strand of CAMNRM010000005.1, from coordinate 22,980 downwards.
TCGGCCGGTGGGCGGACTCATCTATATGCGCCAGAATCTGGAATCAAAGGAACAGGTGCAGACCATGCTTTCGGATTTCCAGGAGATCAGCCTTTCACGGATGGGACTTCCGGCATTTTTATGTGTGGACGAAGAGGGCGGAAAAGTGACTTCGGTGGGCGGAACGGAAGCGCTGGCTATCCCACGGGGGGAGGATATGGCGGATATCGGTGCGCGAAATCGTCCGGAGGAAGCGTACCAGAAGGGCGAATTTATCGGCGGCTATCTTTCGGAACTGGGATTTAACGTGGATTTTGCCCCGGTAGCCGATGTCTTGAGCAATCCTGAAAACACCGTGGTAAAGAAGCGGTCGTTCGGTGCAGACCCAAAACTGGTAACGGCGATGACGGCAGCATTTGCCGAAGGATTACAGAGCAAAGGAATTTTGGGCAGCTACAAGCATTTTCCGGGACACGGTGCCACGGCAGGGGATACACACAAGGGTTATTCCTATACGGATAAGACACTTGAGGAGTTAAAGGCGTGTGAACTTCTTCCTTTTATAGATGGGATTTCGCGGGATATCCCGATGATTATGGTGGGGCACATTTCTCTGCCCAAGGTGATAGGGGATGATACACCGGCGTCGCTATCGTCTTATATCATGACGGTTCTTCTGCGGGAGGAGTTGGGCTATAAGGGAATCATTATTACCGACGCCCTTGCCATGAAAGCGGTTATCGATGAATATTCTTCGGATGAAGCAGCAGTGCGGGCGTTAGAAGCCGGGGCGGATATCCTGCTTTTGCCGGAGGATTTTGAACTTGCTTACCAGGGCGTGCTTAAGGCTGTAAATGAGGGAAGGCTGTCCAGGGAGAGGATTGATCAGTCCCTGCAGCGGATTATCCGGCAGAAATTATGGCTGAAGGAGCAGGCAGCAGAAAACCCGAAACCGGAAGCAGCGGTTATAAGGGAGGGGGAGGAAGCAGCGAATATAGGGGAGGGTGAAGAAGCAGCGAATATAGGGGAGGGTGAAACGGATGGAGAGTAATACCGGATTTTTGCCGCTGGAGTTTTTGCGGGAGATGGAAGAACTTCTGGGACACGAGGAATTTACGGAGTATCTGGATTCGTTTAAGAAAGAAAGGAGTCATGCCCTTCGGGTCAATGATGCCAAACTTTCCCCGCAGGCATTTATACAGCGCTGCCGTCAGAAGCTGACGCCGGTTCCATGGATTTCTAATGGATTTTTCTACGAGGAAGGCTGGGAAGCAGCAAAAGATCCGGATTATGCCGCAGGTCTTTATTATCTCCAGGAAGCCAGTGCGATGACTCCGGCAAGCCTTCTTCCGGTCAGCCCCGGGGATCGGGTGCTGGATTTATGCGCAGCTCCCGGCGGCAAGGCGACGGAACTTGGGGTGAAGTTAAAAGGGGAGGGACTGCTGTTTGCCAATGATATCAGCAATTCCCGCGCCATGGCATTGTTAAAAAACCTGGAACTTTTCGGCATTCCCAATATCTGTGTTTCCAGTGAATCTCCGGGAAGGCTTGCGGAGGCCCTGCCGGAATTTTTTGATAAGATTCTTGTGGATGCGCCGTGTTCCGGTGAGGGGATGTTTTTCAGGGAACCGGCGATGGTAAAGGACTGGAAGGAACGTGGCCCGGCTTATTATCAGCCCATTCAGAAAGAGATTGTCGGGCAGGCGGTGAGGATGTTAAAGCCCGGCGGTTTTTTGCTGTATTCTACCTGTACATTTTCAAAAGCAGAAGATGAGGATGTTATTGCGTCCGTTCTTGCCGATGCGCCGGAGATGGAACTTGTGCCCCTTTCACTGTTTCCCGGTGCGTCGGATGGTTTTGGACTTTCGGGTGTTCTCCGTCTTTTTCCGCATAAGATACGCGGGGAAGGGCATTTTATCGCACTCCTTCGGAAACGGGAAAGAAAGGTGGAGGAAGATGCAGGCGATCATGCAGGCGGTCAGAAGGCGAAGGGGGAGTATGGGGACAAAAGTAATTTGAACTTCAATCGCAATGCTTTAAAAAACCCAAAGGCAGGCGATCTGAAAAACCTTCCCGAAGATTTCCGTCTGTTTTTAAAGAAGCTTCCTTTTGCGGTTGAAGCGTCAGGAATCCGGGTGCTCCAGGATAAGGTGTATTATCTGCCTGAGGATTTTCCTTCATGGGCGAACCTTCGCTATCTTCGCACGGGGCTGCTGCTTGGAAAGTTAAACCACGGGCGTTTTGAACCCGGACAGGCTCTCGCCATGACTCTGCGGGCAGATGATTTTTCTCCGTCGATTACGCTTTCCTGCGAAGATTTGCGGGTGCTGCGCTATCGGAAGGGGGAAACGATTGTCTTAGAAGATGATGAGGAAGAGATCCGGGGGTGGTGCCTTGTCTGCTTAGAAGGCGGTTTTCCTTTCGGGTGGGCGAAAGGAGAAGGAAAGCGCCTGAAGAATAAGTATTATCCGGGATGGCGATGCGGGTAAATGGTTTTCTGCAAAATTTCAGCGGCTTCTGTGAACGGATGAACAGTAATGATGCCAGGATAATTGATGTCAGGATTAAGCCATATTGCTTGCGCCGGGAATACAAAGGTGATAAGATGATACCAGGGTCAAAAGGTCGAAAATTCGACGAAAGCTTGCTTTCAGGAGAATTTTTGACCTTGGGACCCGCCAAAAACATGAAAAAGCAGCCCGACAGGGCGGATTTTGAATGTTTTTAGGATTGCGGGAGCACGAAGTGCGGAGCAATCTGTATCATAAGAAGCGGCAAAAGACCTTTTGACGCTTCTATCATAAGATGATACTGAAATAATTTAGGAAATGAGAAAACATAGAATGAAAAAACTTACCATTGGTCTGCTTGCCCATGTAGATGCCGGAAAGACTACCCTGTCCGAGGGGATGCTCTATGTAAGCGGCAGTATCCGGAATCTGGGGCGTGTGGATTATAAAAATACGTTCCTGGATAATTATGCTATGGAACGTGCCCGGGGAATTACAATTTTTTCTAAACAGGCAGTGCTGCAGTTTGATGAATGTGAACTCACCCTTTTAGATACGCCGGGGCATGTGGATTTTTCGGCGGAGATGGAGAGAACTTTGCAGGTTTTGGATTATGCGGTTCTGGTGATCAGCGGCGCAGACGGTGTCCAGGGGCACAGCCTTACCCTCTGGAATCTTCTGGCCCGCTACTCCATCCCTGTATTTTTATTCATCAATAAGATGGATCAGCCGGGAACCGATCGGGAGAGAATCCTTGAGGAACTGCAAAAACGCCTGGACAGCCGCTGTGTGGATTTTTCGGCCACCGGGGAGGAATCGGCCTTTTTTGAGAATCTGGCAATGTGCGATGAGGAAATTTTAGAACGGTATCTGGAAACCGGGAAGATCCGGAAGGAGGAAATCCAGGCGCTTATCCGGGAGAGAAAGCTATTTCCCTGCTATTTTGGTTCTGCGCTGAAGCTGGAAGGGGTGGAGGAACTTCTCGGCGGGATAAGTACTTATGGAAAGATGCCGGATTATCCAACCGGGGCAAAGGATTTTGGCGCACGGGTGTTTAAGATTTCCCGGGATGAACAGGGAAACCGCCTGACCTGGATGAAGCTTACTGGGGGGCGGCTTAAGGTCAAGGATGTCTTGTCCGGGGAAAAAGACGGAGAAGGCTGGGAGGAAAAGGTGAACCAGATCCGCATCTATTCCGGGATAAAGTATGAAGCGCAGGGAGAGGCAGAGGCGGGGACGGTCTGTGCGGTGACGGGGCTTACAAAAACCTGTGCCGGGGAAGGGCTGGGAAAGGATGCGGGGCTTTGGCTTCCGGTGCTGGAGCCGGTGCTTTCTTACCGGGTGGAATTTCCCGAAGAGTGCGATGTGCACACGGTGCTTGGAAAGCTGCGGCTTTTGGAGGAGGAAGAACCTCTGCTTCACATTGTCTGGAGGGAAAAGCTGAATGAAATTCATGTCCAGCTCATGGGCGAGGTTCAGACGGATGTGCTGCGGCAGATGATTCAGGAAAGGTTTGGCATCGAGGTAAGTTTTGGCACAGGAAATATTGTCTATAAGGAAACCATAGAAGCTCCGGTGGAGGGGGTGGGGCATTTTGAACCCCTTCGCCACTATGCCGAGGTTCATCTCTTATTGTCGCCCGGGGAGCGGGGAAGCGGGATTTTCGCAGAATCCGCCTGCAGTGAGGATCTTCTTGACCGGAACTGGCAGAGGTTAATTTTAACCCATCTGGAGGAAAAGGAACATCTGGGGGTTTTAACCGGAGCGCCGCTCACCGATGTGCGGATAACGCTGGTGGCCGGGCGTGCCCATATCAAACATACCGAGGGCGGGGATTTCCGCCAGGCAACTTACCGGGCTGTGCGTCAGGGGCTGAAAAAAGCAAGAAGCCTTTTGCTGGAACCCTATTATCATTTCCGCCTGGAACTTCCGGCAGATTTGATTGGCCGGGCAATGACGGATGTGCAGAAGATGAACGGAAGCTTTGACCCGCCGCAGATCGACGGGGACAGCGCTGTTTTAACCGGATCTGCCCCCGTAGCGAAGATGCAGAATTACCAGACCCAGGTGGCGGCCTACGCAAAGGGCAGGGGAAGATTATTTTGTACAATGCAGGGCTATGAACCCTGTCATAATGCCGAAGAGGTTATCGAAGCCGCCGCCTATGATGACGAAAGCGATTTGGACAACCCTTCCGGTTCGGTGTTCTGCTCCCACGGTGCCGGTTTTGTGGTTCCCTGGTATGAAGTGGAAAACTATATGCATCTGGAAAGCGGTCTGAAAACGGAAGAGGGGCAGGAAGAGCAGCAGGCGGATAAAGAAGAACCGGGATGGACCGGTGATCTGGGCCGGGAATCGGGGCGGATGACAACTTCCGGTGCTTTTGGGGCGGCAGGGAATGAAAAAAAAACGGCAAAAGGGGTGAAGGAATACTCCGGTTCCCTGGAAAGCGATAAGGAACTGGAGGAAATTTTCCGCAGAACCTTTGGGAAGAGCAAGCGCGAAAAGGCATTGTCCGAAAGGAAAAGAATAGGAAGAGCGTCTTTGGGAAACCCTGTGATCAGGGAGAGAACCTGGGAAAAACCGGAGCCGATGGAGGAATATCTCCTGGTGGACGGCTATAATATTATTTTTTCCTGGGAAGAATTAAAGGACTTGTCAAAGGTCAGCATGGACGGTGCCAGGGTGCGGCTGATGGATATCTTATGCAATTATCAGGGATTTAAAGCCTGCCATGTGATTTTGGTTTTTGACGCCTACAAGGTGGAAGGTCATGTCTGTGAGGTGCAGAAATACCACAATATTTACGTCGTGTATACCAAGGAGGCCGAAACCGCGGATCAGTATATCGAAAAGACCGTGCATGAACTGGGAAAGAAGCACCGGGTCAGGGTGGCTACATCCGACGGCCTGGAACAGGTGATTATCTTAGGGCAGGGCGGACTGCGGCTGTCGGCAAAGGAATTAAAAGAAGAAATCGAGGCGACGAACCAGACGATCCGGGAAGAATATTTAGAACATGTTCCGAAAAAGACCAATCTTTTGTTTGCAAATGTGAACGAAGAAACGTCTGCCTATCTGGAAAAAGTAAGGGAGCAGGAACAGCCGGTTTCCGGAAAGAAGAAGAGGAAAAAGGGATTGCAGCAGTGAAAAGCTGTGGAGAAATATAAAATATGGGAAAATATGGAAAATAAGAAAAGGCAGAGAAAAAAGGAGAGAAAATTGCAATGAAAATCGTGTATCCGGCAGTATTTACAAAGAAGGAAGACAGCAGCGGCTATAGAGCATATTTTCCGGATCTTGAAGGCTGTGTGGCCGAAGGAACCGATCTGGAGGATACCGCGGATCGGGCCAGGGAAGCGGCAACCGACTGGATTCTTGTGGAGATGGAGGAGGGCCTTGATCTGCCCGAATTAAGCCATGAAGAGGATTTAAAACTGGATGAAGGAAGTGTAGTCAAGTACCTTACGATGACGGTACAGCTTGTGCCGGGCTATGATTGATGAAGATTTTGCGGCAGAAGTTTGACTGGATAAGGGTCTGTTGCAGGAAATGTAATGGGTGAAAAGATGTGCATACAGCATGAATCGATAAAGAAAGTGTGTGAAACATGGATAAATCACTGATGAAAGAAAATTATATGGTAACGAAAAATCCGGGGGCGGTTTTGTTTGTTTTTGCCCTGCCCATGATTATCGGCAACCTGTTTCAGCAGTTTTATAACACGGTGGATACGATTATTGTGGGGCGCTTCATCGGTACGCAGGCTCTGGCGGCCGTAGGGGCTTCTTATGCGTTTACCAATGTTTTTATTATGATTGCCATAGGCGGAGGAATCGGTGCCTCGGTGCTTACCAGCCAGTATCTCGGGGCGGAAGAATATGGTAAAATGAGAACTTCGGTATTCACTGCGCTGATTAGCTTTTTGCTGATCAGTGTGTGTCTGGCAATCCTGGGTTTTGCGTTAAATCCGCTGCTGATGTGGCTGTTAAGAACTCCGCAGGACGTGTTTTCGGACGCGGTTTTATATCTCCAGATTTACTTTGTGGGCATCCCTTTTTTATTTATGTACAATGTTATTACCGCCACATTTAACGCCCTGGGGAAATCCTATATTCCGCTGATTTTTTTGTTTTGCTCTTCGGTTTTGAATATTATTCTGGATATCTGGATGGTGGTGGATTGCAGGCTGGGGGTTGCCGGGGTAGCCATTGCCACGGTGATTGCCCAGGGGCTTTCAGCGGTGCTGTCCTTCCTCGTTCTCCTGCTGATTCTTAGGGGATATCCGGTTTCGGAAGGAGAAAAGGTAAAGCTTTTTGACTGGAAAATGTTTTTTAGCGGGACAAAGATTGCCATTCCCTCCATTATCCAGCAGTCGATTGTCAGCATCGGTATGCTTCTGGTGCAGTCCGTGGTGAATTTCTTTGGCACGGAAGCAATCGCCGGGTACTCGGCGGGAACCCGGGTGGAATCTATCTGCATTGTCCCGATGATCGCCATGGGCAATGCGGTTTCGACCTTTACCGCACAGAATCTGGGGGCAAAAAAGCCCGAGAGGGTAAAACAGGGGCTTCGCAGCAGTTTTCTTATTGTTATCGGCTTTGCCGTAGTGATCTGTGCTGTTTTGGGCATTTACCACGATTCCATTATGCGGATGTTTATCAATGAGCATGTGAGCGGGAACGCCTTTGCCACGGGAAACGCTTATCTGATGTTTATCGCCTGGTTTTTTGTCTTTATCGGCTTTAAGGCGACAACCGACGGTGTGCTTAGAGGTTCCGGGGACGTGATGGTCTACATGGTAGCCAATCTGGTCAACCTGGGCATCCGGGTAACGATTGCCAACCTCTGTGCGCCGGTTTTTGGGATACAGGCGGTGTGGTACGCGATCCCCGTCGGCTGGATTGTCAATTTCCTGATGTCCTACAGCTGGTACAAGACCGGAAGATGGAGCAGGATGGGACTGGTGGAAGAGCAGGTTTTGGCAGAGGAGAAAAAATCCTTCTAATCTTAAATCCATCTGCCGTTCAGCCTAGATCCATCCGGTGTTCAGTCTAAATCCATCTGCCGTCCAGCTTAGATCCATCCGCCATCCAGAGCGATGATTTGTCCGGTTAGGTAGGAGGAGGAAGAACATAACTGCATAATTAAATCGGCAGCTTCTTCGGGCTGTCCCATGCGTCCTGCGGGGATTTCTTCCAGCAGGGCGTTTTTTTCGTCTTCATTCATCCAGGCATTCATCTCGGTATCGATGGCTCCTAAGGCAATGGCATTGACCTGGATATTGCTGGGGGCAAGTTCTTTGGCAAGGGCTTTGGTCAGGGCATTTACGCCCCCCTTGGCAGCAGAATAGGCGACTTCGCAGGAAGCGCCGCAGATTCCCCAGACCGAAGAGATATTGACGATTTTACCGCGGCGGCGGCGGATCATGGAGGGAAGCGCCAGCTTGCAGCAGCAGAAAACCGAGGTTAAGTCCGACCGGATAAGGTTGTCCCATTCCTCTATGCGCATATCCTGGAAGAGCCCGATATGGGAAACGCCGGCGTTATTGACCAGGGCGTCGAGAGGGCCCAGTTCCTGATGGATCTGAGAAAAAAGGCGTGAGCAGTCGTCCATATCGCCCATATTTCCGGTGAAGGCCAGACAGGGGATGCCCATGGAAAGAATTTCTTTCTGAACCGTTAAGAGTTCCTCTGTGCGGGTACGGCAGGTAACGGCAACCTGCCAGCCCTCCCGGGCAAAGCGAAGGGCAGCCGCTTTCCCGATTCCGCGGGAAGCGCCGGTGATCAGGACGGTTGGCCTTTCGGACGGATGATTTAATGGTGGTTCGTCAATGTGTTTTTTTAGCATAAAGACTCCTTTGCCGGGATGGGTGATTCGTGACATGCCTGTTGCTGTGACTGTGTGAACAGTAACAGGCTTATTCCTGTAACATAATCGTAAGAAATAAAGCTGGATTAATTTTGTGGAAATATGATATACTAAAAAACAGAAAATTGCAAGAAGCGGGAATAGACTTTTTGACACTTTTTGCAAGAATATTATGGAGAAGACAAAGAACAATGAATGAATGCTATGATTTAGTGATTATCGGTTCAGGCCCGGCAGGGCTTTCGGCGGCAATTTACGCACGCAGGGCAAGACTTCATGCGTTGGTGCTGGAAAAAGAGATGATTAGCGGCGGACAGGTGCTGACTACAGAAGAGGTGGATAATTATCCGGGACTTCCGGGGATGAACGGCTTTGAACTGGGAACAAAGTTCAGGGAACATGCAGACGCCCTGGGGGCTGTTTTTGCTGAAGATGAAGTGGTAAAAATTTCCAGGCTGGAGGACGTTATCGAGGTTGAAGGCAGGGAAAAAAGCTATAAGACAAAAACGGTGATTATTGCCACGGGAGCCATGCATCAGAAGCTGGGGGTTTTCGGTGAAGAAGAACTTGCAGGTATGGGCGTTTCTTACTGTGCAACCTGTGACGGCGCATTTTTCCGGAAGAAAACCGTGGCGGTTGTGGGCGGCGGCGATGTGGCGATTGAGGATGCGATTTTTTTGTCCAGGATGTGTGAAAAGGTTTATCTGATTCACCGCAGGGACGAACTCCGGGGCGCGAAGGTTTTGCAGGAGCGTCTGTTTGCGCTGGAAAATGTGGAGGTAATCTGGGACTCTGTGGTGGAAAAGATTGAAGGGACAGAGAAGGTAGAAGGGCTTTGCCTGAAGAACGTAAAGTCCGGACAGGCCCGGCATCTTGCGGTAAACGGTGTGTTTATTGCGGTGGGGATTAAGCCGTTAAGCAGCGCATTTGAAGGCGTGGTGGAGATGGAAAACGGTTACATCCGTGCCGGTGAGGACGGTAAGACCTCTGCGCCGGGAATCTTTGCCGCAGGCGATGTGCGGACGAAGGCGCTTCGCCAGATTATTACGGCTGCCGCCGACGGTGCAAATGCGGTGACAAGCGTGGAAAGGTATTTGAACGAAAAGCATTAAGTGTTTACGAACCGGAGTTAGGGCAGAGGGCATAGGAGGTGCAGGAGATTGGGAGGCAGAAGCGTAGTTTTGGCGGCGGCAGGATGCTGTCTTTTGGGGGTTATGGGCAGTTACTGTGCTGTTGGCTGGTCGGGTCCGGAATATATTACAAGTGCCGGAACCGTTATGCAGGAGGAAGTTTGCTTTCGGACAAGCAGGACTTTGCGGGAGAAGGTGCAGGCACCGGAGAATATTCAAAACCTGGCAGTCTGTCAGGCTGCCGACTATGTCAACATCCGCCAGCAGGCCACAACAGCCAGTGCAGTGGTGGGAAAAATCCATCGCAATGCAGCCGCCGATATTCTGGCGACCGTAAACGGCGAGGGCGGAAGCTGGTATCAGATTCAGTCCGGAACGGTGAACGGTTATGTAAAGGCCAGTTATTTTCTGACGGGAGCCCAGGCCGAGGCCGCGGCAAGAGAGGTTGGGATCTGCTATGCAATGATTAATACTGCCGCACTGCGGCTTCGGGAAAGACCGGATGTATCCAGCCCGGCGCTGACGACCCTGCGGCAGGGATCAGAATATATTATGCTGGGGGAGGAAAATCATTTTGCCCGGCTTGCCGTAGATGAAACTCTGACCGGCTATGTGTCGATGGATTACATAAAGACCAGGATGGTTTATCCGCAGGCGGTTTCTCTGGCGGAGGAAGCCGCACAGCAGGCTGAGGAGGCCAGACGGCAGCAGGAAGCACAGGCGGCTCTGCAGAAGCTTGAGGAAGTAAAGCTGGTGGAGGCAAAGGGTGATTCCGGCGGAGGCGGAAGTTTCTTTGCCCCGGTGCAGGTGATTCCGGGACAGACAGAAGCGGTGCAGGGTACGCTGGCAGGACTTCCCGGACAGAAGCCACCGTCTTCGGGAATGGAGAGTGTTCCGGTGACGATTGCCGCCAATCCTTTAGGGCAGGGAGATAACCCGCAGGTAGCACCGCCGGGAACGACGCCGACGCTGGCTGCGGCTGCGGTGGTCAGTCCTTACGGTCCCGGCAGTGCAGAAAACATTTATTCAGAGGGTACAACCTCGCTTTACGGGCCGGGAGGAAGCGCTTCCCAGGAACTGGTATCCGCCGCCAGAACAGCATTAGTGGCCTATGCAAAGCAGTTTTTGGGTTATCCTTATGTCTATGGGGGCGACAGCCTGACGAACGGGACGGACTGTTCCGGGTTTGTGATGCGGATATTTGAACATTTTGGCATAAATACAGGGAGAAATTCGCGGGAGCAGGCGGCAAACGGAAGGCAGATTGCCATAGAAGCGGTTAAGCCGGGAGATTTGCTGTTTTATGCCAGCGGCGATACCATTAACCATGTGGCGATTTATATCGGCGGCGGTCAGGTCATCCATGCCGCCAGCGCTAAAACAGGAATTATCATCAGCCCCGCAGATTACCGGACGGCGTGCAGGGCGGTTTCGTTTTTTGATTAGAAGTGGACAAAATCGATGTGTCCGGTGCAGGATATCATGGATGTCAGGGGCATGTTCAAACACATTTTTAAGGAAGAACCCGGCTCCAGTAAGTGTGACAGAGGTTAAGGAAAGCCTTTTCGGCCTTGCTTAAGTAAGCGTCCTTTCTGCAGCACATGTTAATTTCCCAGTGCGGGTGCTGGGGCAGACGGAAAAACACCATGTGTTCCGACGGAAGGGCAAATACAGCAGGGAGAAGGGCACAGCCGACACCGGCGTCAACCATGCGGTATTTGCTGATATTGCTGCTGGTGGAAAAAAGTACTTTGGGTTCAAAACCCGCATAGGTGAATAATTCCCTGACCAGCTGATACATCGTAGAGGCAGGGTAAATCAGGATAAAGGGGTCCTGGGCAAAGGATTCCAGGGCAATTTCCGGGGCATTTTTAATGTCCCGGCTTCCTTTTTCTGCCAGAGGATGGGCAGAGGGCACAGCCAGAACGATTTCTTCATAGGCCATGTGCATATAGGTATTTTCATCGCGCTGGTGCCGGGTCAGCGTCATCAGCCCAAGGTCAATCTCTCCCCGGCTTATTCTTTTCTGCATGGTGCGCACATTGCATTCCACAGGCTCAAGGATAATCTCCGGAAACGAATGATGGAACTGGGGATAAATGGAAGTAAACATATCCACACCCCGTTCGGGAATCAGTCCAATGGTAAAATGCCGCTGGTCAAATTCAGCGATATCGTGAATTTTACTGTAAGTATCTTTTTTCAGCGCCAGTATGGTTTTTGCGGTCTGGAGATAAATTTCCCCTGCCGGTGTGGGCTGCCAGTCGGAACGGGTGCGCACAAAAAGCGAAGTCCCCAGTTCAGATTCCAGTTTTTGCAGCTGCTGGTTTAGGGCAGATTGGGTAATAAAAAGCTTTTCCGCTGCACGGGCAATGCTTTTTTCTTCACTGATCATAAGAATATTTTCAATTAAATGTAAATCCATGGAAACCTCCAGATTCTCCTTTGTTGGCTGATTATGGCTGTTTGTTTTGTTACTGTTCATACGTTCACAGCAACAGCCTTTCAGGAATGGCAAAATGTTATCAGGTTTTTTTCTTTTCGGACTAATTATAAAGAAAAGAATAAGAAAAAACAAGCATGAAATGTTGGATGAGGCGGTAAAAATGTCCTGTGTTTGTAAACATATAAACTGAAAGAAAAAACAAATGAAACAGAAGGCTTGCCACGGCGGCATTTTTGTGTTAAGCTTTTGGCAAATGGCTGGCAGGGCAGAAAGGTTACTGTTCACGCAGGTCTGCGCACCTGCTGCTGTGAACGTGTGAACAATAACACAGAAAGAGTCCGAACAGGGGAGGGTATGTAAAGTGGTGCGTTATCTGGCAGTGTTATGTGCTTCTTTTATTCTTTGGGGGAAAGTGACCGTTCCGGAAAAGACGGAAATTTATATTTCGACAGAGAATGTATCCGAAGAGGGAAACTTTGGATTGGAAAAAGAGGTATCCGAAGAAAGAAGCTTTGGATCGGAAAAAGAGATATCCGAAGAAGGAAGCTTTGGGGAAGAAATGTCTAAAAAGGAAGGCGCTGAAGAAGGAATCTCCGAAGAAAAAATGTCTGGAGAAGAAATATCCGAAGAGATGGCAGAAGGGAAGCAGGCATTTGAACGGGTTACGCTTTCTTTTGCCGGGGATATCAGCTTTGCCGAAGGCTATGCGAACATGGTCAGCTATCACAGCCGGGGAAATGATATTGCCCAGTGCATTACCCCGGATTTAATTGCCCGGATGGATTCGGCGGATATTATGATGGTGAATAATGAGTTTACCTACAGCAACCGCGGGGCACCGCTTTCCAGAAAGACCTTTACCTTTCGGGCAAAACCTGAGATGGCAGAAAATTTGCTGAAATTGTCCGTGGATATCGTTTCCCTGGCTAATAATCATGTGTTTGACTATGGGGAAACGGCGTTGATTGATACCTTAGATACCTTGGATCACTATGAAATTCCCTATGTGGGCGCAGGGAGGAACTTAGAGGAGGCAAAGAAGATTGTCTACATGGAAAAGGGCGGGATGAGGATTGCCTTTGTCAGCGCAACGCAGGTAGAGCGCTCCTATGTGTTTACGAAGGAGGCGACGGACTCCTCGGCCGGTGTTCTTCGGACCTTTTCTCCCGAGGCTTTTTTAGAGGTTATCCGAAGGGCAGAAGAAACCAGTGATTTTGTCGTGGTTTATGTGCACTGGGGAACGGAAGGGGTGAATCAGTTTGAAGGGGATCAGCAGCTTTTGGGGCATCAGTACATTGACGCGGGGGCGGATCTGGTGATTGGAGATCATCCGCACTGCCTGCAGGGTGTGGAGTATTATAAGGGCGTTCCGATTTTTTACAGCTTGGGCAATTACTGGTTTAACAGCAGGACATTAGATACCGGCCTGGTGGAAGCCGATATCTGCAGGGACGGTCTTTTGGAACTGCGCTTCGTGCCCTGCCTTCAGCAGAACTGCCGGACAAGCCTGGTTACCGACCCGGCGCAGCAGCAGAGGGTGTTCCGGTTTTTAGAATCGATATCGGCGAATGCTTCGGTTGATGAACTGGGTGTGATTCGGGAAAAGTAAATCCGGGAAAAGTAAAGGGATGGGAGTACGTTAAAAGCGCGAAAGGAAGAAAGCACGAAAAAAAGCGCGAAAGGAAGAAAAGGAGGAAACAGATGAAACAGGATATGATTGTAATTTTGGATTTGGGAAGTACGGAAAATGCGGCATTAGCCCGCCAGATTCGTGAACTGGGGGTTTACAGTGAGATTCATCCCCATGATATTACCCCGGAGGAGTTAAAGGCATTGCCCAATGTAAAAGGGGTGGTGCTTAACGGCGGGGAAAACCGGGTTGTGGACGGGATTGCCGTTGATGTTGATCCGGCGCTGTATGCCTGCGGTTTTCCGGTGCTTTCCATTGACCATCCTTCGGCAAAAGGGGAGAGGAAGATGGATCGGCTTCCGGAAAAGGCGGAACTTAAGGAATTTGTCTTTGATGTGTGCCAGGCGCAGGCAAACTGGAATATGAAAAACTTTATCGAGGATCAGGTGGAACTGATCCGGCAGCAGGTGGGAGATAAGAAGGTGCTTCTGGCGCTTTCCGGCGGTGTGGACTCTTCGGTCGTTGCGGCAATGCTGATAAAGGCGATTGGAAAGCAGTTAGTCTGTGTGCATGTCAATCATGGACTAATGCGTAAGAATGAGTCGGAAAGTGTAGTTGAAGTGTTTAAAAACCAGCTTCATGCAAATTTAATTTATGTGGACGCGGTGGAGCGGTTTTTAGGTAAGCTGGAAGGTGTGGCTGATCCGGAGCAGAAGAGAAAGATAATCGGCGGGGAATTTATCCGGGTATTTGAAGAAGAGGCAAGGAAGCTGGAAGGCATTGACTTTTTAGGCCAGGGGACGATTTATCCCGATATTATTGAAAGCGGGACGAAAACGGCGAAGATGGTAAAATCGCATCATAACGTGGGCGGACTGCCGGAGGATCTGCAGTTTGCATTGGTAGAGCCGTTAAAGCAGCTGTTTAAAGACGAAGTTCGGGCCTGCGGCGTGGAACTGGGGCTTCCCCCCGAGATGGTTTACCGCCAGCCGTTCCCGGGCCCGGGGCTTGGCGTGCGCTGCCTGGGGGCGATTACCAGGGACAGACTGGAGGCCGTTCGGGAGTCGGATGCGATATTAAGGGAAGAATTTGCAAAGGCCGGGCTGGATAAGAAGGTTTGGCAGTACTTTACCGTAGTGCCGGATTTTAAGTCCGTGGGCGTGAAGAATAATGCAAGATGCTTTGACTATATGGTGATTATCCGGGCGATAAATACCATTGACGCGATGAGCGCAACCATAGAGCGGGTGGACTGGGATGTACTGCAGAAAATTACAGACAGGATACTTGCGGAAGTTGGGAATGTGAACAGGGTGTGCTTTGATATGAGTCCTAAGCCGCCGGCTACGATTGAATTTGAGTAACGGACAGAACGCCGGAAATACTGATAAAATGGGCATTTTTGGCGTTACTTTATGGCGGTTGGCTCTAAAATGGCTCTAATTTATTTGATGAATATTGAGTTTTTATATTGGGTTATCCGGTTCTTGTTATTTTTGGCGTGAATAGCGGATAAAATAATATCATAAAATGTTAAGAAGAGTTTTATTGACTTTTCTCTTTGGGCTTGCTAAAATGTAAGCGTAAGGAAAGTTTACCACTGACCGATATGTGGTATATAAATGGTCGGGTTGAAAGTTTACCGCTGACCAATATGCGGTATATAAATGGTTGGGTTGAAAGTTTAGTCCTTCGCCGCAAGGTGGAGGACTTTTTACATCATGGGGATAGGACAAATGAAGAAGAACGGATTTTATATTATTAAGGACACATTTTTTGAAGATATGGCTGATCCGTATCTGAAAGGGAATAAAGCAGGGAATAGGCCGCATTTTTATTGTTTTGAAGATGCGAAAACAGGGATATACTGGATGATACCTTTGTCCAGCCAGATTGATAAGTATAAGCAAATAATGAAAAAGAAAGAAAAAGCAGGAAAGCCTTGTGATATTATCCATATTGTGCGATTAGATGACAGCCGGGAAAGTGCTTTTTTGATACAGGATATGTTTCCGATAAGCGAAAGATATATAGACCGGGAGTATACAATTGCTGGAAATCATTTGATGTTGACCAGTGAGCATGTTGTTAAAGAAGTTGAACAGAAAGCAAGAAAGGTCATGGGAATGTTAAAACATGGAGTGAAATTTACGCCAACACAGCCAGATGTTATGTCAATATTAGGAAAGCTGCGTCTGAAGGGATAAGTTTTTTTGATTGCGATACTTACATGGTGTTAGCACCATGTAAGTAAAGTAGACAAGGATAAATGGCAATGAAATCCCAGAAATGCGATAAAGTGGGCACTTCCAGGATTGTCTTATCGTGGTTGGTTCTAAAATGGAATGAATTGGTATTCATATTTGGTTAGTGTCATTTCTTGATAAATTCCAGAATGATATTTCGCAGCTTATCTGAATGTTCTTGGCTTTCTTGCATTAAGTCATGCAGGGCCTGGCAGTTGAGCCAATGCTGCTCCCATATTTCTTTTCCAACAATCTTCTCAAAATCAAGTTTGACGAGTGTATATTTGTTTTCAAAATCTTCTAATTTGGCGATCCGATCTTCAATGTCCGGGATGTTTCGCGTTTTAGGTGAATGGGGCGCCTGGCTGAGCATCCATGTCTTCCAGTGTTTATTGCCTTTGCTTTGATTGCAGGGGCCACAGGAAGGGACTAAGTTGTGGATTTCCGAGATATAGCCTGTTGGACGTTTATCTTTTACCAGGGGATGAAAATGTTCCCATTCGGTGCATTTATCGCCGCAATAGGCACAGACAATATGCTCTTTATCCATGCCTAAAGTATTCAGAACATCTTCAATTTCTTCTTCAGCAGGTGGTATAACAGGAATAATGCCATTAACAAATGTCTTTGTAATGATAGATGTGGCGTTGGCAATTTTAACCGGTTTTGGCATCTTAAATTGTTTTTGCATTGGTAAATCCTTTCGTCAAATTGGTTTTTCAGTGCTTTAGATGGGTGTTGCCTAAATTTTTTGTGTTTTTAGCCTTATTATTTGGAGTTAGAATAAATTCGTACAGCATTTTCTTCTCTCATTTCTTTTGTCACGACAATATTTGTATCAACCAAGTGCTGTTTGATTTTCTCACAAGTGTCATTCATTTTTGCAAGTTCTTGTTGGAATGATTCTTCACTAGGAAACGCATCTTTTGAAGCAATAAGATTTTCCTGAAGTTTCTTTGCCTTAGCAAATTTAGCAAGACGCTCATTGATTTCTGGGTGATTAAAGTGAATATATATTGTGTCGGGAATAAGATTTCCGTCATTGTCCTTTTTTCCATCAATCTTCATATCAATCTGTTCATCCATCTTAAAAAGCAGAGTTAGGACATCGGAAGCCGTTTCTATATCGAAATCCATAAAAACATTAATGCTGATACCTAAGGCATTGGTGATCTTCAATAGTTGGTCAGGTTTCGGGTTTCTTGCACCCAATTCGTATTTGCGAATGGTAGTTCCGTTTATTCCTGCGAGTTCGCCTAGCATATTCTGTGAAAGTCCTCTCATTGTTCGGAAAGTCTTGATTTTTTCTCCTATAGTCATAGCATGGCTCCTTTGTTCATTGTTAATATCAATAATAGGGACATTTGTATTCTAACATAGTTCAAGAGAATAATCAAATTAATTTGATAAATTTATATTGACAAGGCACAAAAGAGCCTATATAATGAAAACATAAACAAGGCACAAAAGTATCTATTGAAAATAAGGAGGATGAAGAATGGAAACAACAAAGAAAATGTATGTAACTGCAGAGGAGGCGGCAGAAATCCTTGGGGTGTCAACAGGATATGCATATAAGATTATCCGCGGATTAAATGAGGAGTTAAAAGCAAAAGGCTATCGGACAATCTGCGGTAAAGTTCCAACAAAATATTTTGAAGAAAAATTTTATGGTCTAACTGTAGCTATGTGAGGAAAAGTTTTACGTTTGCTTTGTGACGGTAAAATGGTAAGTTTGTTGACATAAAAAAGGAAAGGGAACATTTTTCGTAAAATGAAAAGGAAGGAGTGCGTATAAATGTCGGCAACAAGGGATGGTAAAATGTGGCGTTGCCAGTTTTATTATAAGGACTGGCAAGGAATGAGTCATAAAAAGAATAAACGTGGCTTTAAAACAAAATCAGAAGCGGAGCAATGGGAACGGGATTTCCTGCAGCAACAACAGAAGGATTTGGACATCAATTTTGAAAACTTTGTTCAAATTTATTATGAGGATATGGAACATCGTTTGCGTGAAAATACTATGCGGACAAAAAAGTTTATTATTGATTTGAAAATTGTTCCATATTTTAAGAAAAAAAGGATGAATGAAATTAAGGCTTCCGATATTCGGGCGTGGCAAAATGCACTGATGAAAAAAGGTTATTCGGAAACTTATTTAAAAACTGTGAATAATCAATTGTCAGCTATTTTTAATTATGCTGTCCGCTATTATGATTTAAAAGATAATCCATGCAGAAAAGCTGGGAGTATTGGAAAAAGTCATGCCGGAGAAAAAGAATTTTGGACGAAACATGAGTTTAAGCAATTTCTTGTAACAGTTGAGGATAAGACAGAAACAAAAATAGCATTTCTTTTGCTTTATTGGACGGGAATGAGAATAGGGGAATTACTTGCTCTTACCTATAAAGATATAGATCTGGAAAAGCGTGTTATTTCAGTCAATAAATCTTATCAGCGGATAGATGGAAAAGATATTATTACGCCACCGAAAACACCAAAGAGCAAGAGGATGATTACTATACCGTTATTTCTTGTAGAAGAATTAAAAGAATATATTTCTCATTTATACGGAATTATGGAAGATGAGAGAATGTTTCGTTTTACGAAATCTTATATGGAACATGAAATTCTTCGTGGCATTAAGCTTTCGGGAGTGAAGAGAATACGCTTGCACGATATCAGACATTCGCACGCCTCATTACTTGTAGAAATGGGTTTTACTCCGCTTGCGATTGCTGAACGTTTGGGACATGAAAAGATTGAAACAACTTTAAATACGTATTCTCATTTATATCCTAATAAACAGGTAGAACTTGCAGATAAGTTAGAAATGGAAAATAGTAAGGAGGAAAATAATGAGTGGAACACATAAGTATCCGACAATAAGTTTTCGTATTTCACCCAGGGAAAGAGAAGAAATTGAGGCTAAAATTATAGCAAGCGGATTGTCAAAAAAGGATTATTTTGTCCGATCCTGTATTTATAATCATGTATGTGTGGTTGGTAAAAAAGAGTTAATTGTTCAACTGGTAGAAGAATTAAAAGTGATGCAGACCAATATTAAAGAACTGACAGAACAGTTTGAACAGACAGAATTTATATTAACTGTAGAGGGAATAGAAGATATGAGAAATGATTGCTTGGATATGTTGAAGGCAATTCTCTGGATGTTAGACGGCGCAAAATATCTATGGCAAAATGAAGAAAAAAGCCCTAACAGCGGCAACTGTTAAGGCTTGTGATAACTGGAAAATCTCTGTTATCTATAATTGCAATATAAGTATAGCAGAGGTTTTTTCCGTTGGCAATAAGTTTATTTATTTTGAAAAGGAAATACTTTCAAAAAGGAGGATGTCATGGAAGGACCAAAAGCAGAATTACAGATAATTAAACTGTCAGAAATACAGTCGCAGGAAGTTGCCTGGTTATGGTATCCGTTCATTCCTTATGGAAAGCTGACGATTGTTCAAGGCGATCCAGGAGATGGAAAGACAACGTTTGTGCTGAATATAGCAGCGAAGTTGTCAAGAGGAGAAGGATTAGATAGTGAAATGAATGTACAGGAACCATTAAACGTAATCTATCAGAGTGCAGAAGACGGGCTTGCTGATACAGTAAAGCCCCGACTGGAATCAGCAGGGGCGGTATGTGAGAATATTTCTGTTATTGATGAGCGGATAAAGTCCTTGTCAATGGTAGATGAACGGCTGGAAGAAGCAGTGATTAGGACGAAAGCACGGTTGTTGATTTTAGATCCGATACAGGCTTATTTGGGCGGAAATATGGATATGAACCGGGCAAATGAGGCAAGAGATATGACAAAGAAATTGGCTGCTTTAGCAGAGAAATATCAATGTGCTATTGTACTTGTAGGGCATATGAATAAAGCGGTGGGAAATAAAGCAGCATACCGTGGAATGGGCTCCATAGATTTCTTTGCAGTTGCAAGAAGTGTTTTACTGGTTGGTAGAGTAGAAGGTGAAGCAAATATAAGGGCTGTGGTACAGATTAAAAATAACCTTGCGGTATTTGGACATCCAAAGGCGTTTGAACTGTCAGAGGAGGGGTTTCATTGGCTAGGAGATTATAAGATTACTGCAGACGAAGTTCTGGGTGGCATTGTTCCAAAAGCGAATAAAATGGAACAAGCAAAACGATTGCTTCGGGAAATAGCAGAAGAAAACAATATTATACAAAGCAATGAAATTATCCGTCTTGCAGAACAACAGGGAATATCAAAAAGGACTTTGGAAAATGCCAAAAAAGAGTTGGGGATTAGGGCAAAACGGGTAAATAATTCATGGTATTGGGAATTGGATAAGATTGGAACAAAATAGGTGAATGAGCAGTTCTATATACTGAGAAAATGGATGTCAGGGACAGTGACAGGTGAAGAAAGCAAACAATGCAACAATGCAGGGTATGAGGATTTTGCAGGCTTGAAATTGCAGACTTATAGATTGTAAGGTGGTAAGAGGTATAAAGATTGTATTGTTGCATTGTTGAAGTAATGCCGGGAGCGAGTGCTAAAAAGAGTGTGTGTTGGGAAATTGACTATATGCAGGAAAGTAGCTGTCAGAAGGACAACTTGCCCCCGGCAGGGCGCAAAACCTGCTTGCAGGTTGCGTTTTTGTTAGCGAAGCTGACAAAAGCGCTTTTGCGTTACTTTCGGGAAAGTAACAAAGCCTGCGCTTGGCAGCGCAAAAAGATTAGGGAGGAGGGAGGCAGCATATTGAAGCGAACCATCAGCTTTATGACAGGAAAAGGATCGGTCAATCATAACAGCAGAAAATTTCATGCAAAGAATACCGATCCTGAACGAAGTCAATGGAATGTGGTCTATTGTAATGAGAATATCCAGCAGGTGTATCATGAATTGTTCGACGAAGCCCTGGCCAGGTATAATGCAAAGCAGACCAGAAGTGATCGCAGGATTGATGATTATTATAATAAGATTGTATCGGGAAAGCAGGAGAAGCCATTTCATGAAATTATCGTGCAAGTAGGAAATGTAGATAATATGGGAGCAAAAACAGAGAATGGACAGCTTGCGGCAAAGGTATTGGATGCGTATATGAGAAATTTTCAGAAACGACATTCAACATTTAAAGTATTTGGAGCGTATTTACATATGGATGAATCGACCCCACATCTGCATATTGACTTTGTGCCATTTACTACAGGAAGCAAACGTGGGCTGGATACAAGAGTGTCATTAAAACAGGCATTGTCGGCACTTGGATTTAAAGGAGGAACAAGGAGTGATACCGAGTGGAACCAGTGGGTGGCATATGAAAAGGAACAGCTTGCAGAAGTTATGCTGCAGCATGGTATTGAGTGGGAGAAGAAAGGTACACATGAGAAGCATTTATCGGTTTTGGATTTTGAGAAAAATGAGAGGGTAAAAGAAGTTGCTGAATTAGAAAAAGAAATTTTTGTTGGTAAAGAAGAACTGTCAGAGATTCTTAATCAGCAGGTTAATGCGGAACAGGAAATTGAACAGATCCGGTGTGAAGGTAAAAAGGTTCAGCAGGAAGTGGCTGAATTTTCAGATAGGAATACATTGCTGAAGGAGCAAAAAGAAAAGCTGGATGAAAATAATAAGAAGTTATTGGCAGACAAAGAGAAATTAGAGAATCAGCAGAAAAAATTACTACAAGAGATTAACCGGATGGCACAGTCTAAGGAAAGCGTAGAACGGAGGTGCTATATTTATGATGAAAGCATAGAGTGGCAGTTGCCGGAGCCAGGAAAGTTGATGAGCGCGAAAGCATACTATGATAAAAAGGCGCAGCCACTTGTAAAAAAGCTGAAAGAAGAGGCAAAAGCTTTGATGTTTAAATGTATACAGCTTGTGGAAGAAAAAAAGAAACTAGACACACAGGTTTATGTACAAGGAATGCAGATTAAGCGTTTGACGAATAAAATTGTGATGCAAAAGAACAATTTAGATGAACTGCAGGAAATCGTGTTAGATTTAAAACATTTGGAGCGTTCTTTGGGAAGAGAACAGATACGGGCAATGATTGAACAGTCAAAGCAAAAGGAGCAGGAAGAAAGGGCGAGTAGACATCGAAAACGTATCTTTGAAATGGGAAGATAGAAAGGGGGAAGTTGAATGACAGATATGGAAAAAAGAGTTATGGTTCGCTTGTGTGCAAAGATAGTAACAGAAACCGATTTATATGATACGGATGTAGAAGTACATAATTTAATTGACTGGATATGTGTGTCGGAGCAAATGAAAATCAATAACAATGAGATACGCAATCTTATAGCAGAATATAAGAAGATTGAGCCTGGATGCCGGGAAGGAGTGAAGGAACAACTGGCACGAATGAAGGAGCTTTGCAGAGAAAGGAATATCTTGTATGAGAAGCAAAATGATTTGAGAGGGGAGAAGTGGAAGATAGAGAAGGTATTAGGGCGGTAAAAATATTGGGCGTGGCGGTAGCCATGCCCAATATTTTTGTGGAAAAATGCTAAAGTATATGATAGAATAAAAGGGCAAAAATAAAAATACAACAAAGAATATCATCCTGCAGAACTTGTAGATAGTCCGGTCGCACTATTTTGGTGTAAGTAACCCTCCATTCTTAGGGTCATCTGTTTTTTGTTCATTATAATTAATTTAAGGAGAAATTGTTATGGATAAAGTTTCGGAAAAGCTAATGGTATTTTTTGAAGAACTTTTTGGGGGGAGTGTTTGAATGGGTATTGGATGAAAATCTATCTATATGTAAGGTTACGTTTGGGGCAAAATTAAAAGACTATGAGATTTATGAGTTTGTTCTGAAAAATTATTGTTAGTTAAGATTTAGTCCGGCTGTAGTAACTGATGTAAAAGAAGCAGGCCGCAATCCTAAATGGGTACAGCGAAAAGTGCAGAAATAAGTACAGAATATCAGAATAACAATAAAATCGCAACAGGCTTAGAAATTACAGCAGAAAAGGAAAGAGAAGCATAGGGGGGAGGTAATACTGTTTCAAGATTTTCTTTTTGTATAGAAAAAATTTGTATGGTGTTAGCACCTTGTTTATTAAAGTCAATAGTATAAAGTATTTTATGGAGATGATAAAGCATGGAAATAAAAATGAAAATTAAAAATATCTTGTGAGTTAAAAGTTTTCAACAAAAAGAATAGCCCTTTTGTATGGATTTATG